>NZ_CP041767.1:1127500-1727500 GCF_022026395.1 Brevibacillus brevis
GGTAAGACCCCTCATAGACGATGAGGTTGATAGGTTCGGTGTGGAAGCGCGGTAACGCGTGGAGCTAACGAATACTAATCGGTCGAGGACTTATCCACACACTCTTAGCAATCATGCGTATTCAGTTTTGAAGGAATAAATCCTTCAACGTTCCTCGGTAGCTCAGTTGGTAGAGCAATCGGCTGTTAACCGATCGGTCGGCGGTTCGAGTCCGTCCCGAGGAGCCATATGGATGGATGTCCGAGCGGCCGAAGGAGCACGATTGGAAATCGTGTAGGCGGTGTCGAACCGTCTCGTGGGTTCAAATCCCACTCCATCCGCCATCTTGGCCCGTTGGTGAAGCGGTTTAACACAGCAGCCTTTCACGCTGTCATACAGGGGTTCGAATCCCCTACGGGTCACCTAGAAAAATCCCTACATACTTGTAGGTGATTTGGAGGCTTAGCTCAGCTGGGAGAGCATCTGCCTTACAAGCAGAGGGTCGGCGGTTCGATCCCGTCAGCCTCCACCACTAATATCAAAGGGCAAGGAAGGTCAGCTAAAAGTGCCATGTCCTGTGGTAACACTGACACTCAGTCGTCCTGACTATCGCGGGATGGAGCAGCTCGGTAGCTCGTCGGGCTCATAACCCGAAGGTCGCAGGTTCAAATCCTGCTCCCGCAACCAAATTTTCTACTTGCTCACGTCGAGTAATTTTCTTGATCAAGTAGGATCGGAGTACCCAGTGGGTGCAACCAAATATGGAGCTGTGGTGAAGTTGGAGTTCACGCCGGTCTGTCACACCGGAGGTCGCGGGTTCGAGTCCCGTCAGCTCCGCCATTTCTAATCAAATGAAATTGGCGCGTAAAGCATGGATATAAGGCTCGGTAGCTCAGTCGGTAGAGCAGAGGACTGAAAATCCTCGTGTCGGCGGTTCGATTCCGTCCCGAGCCACCTTTATAGGGGCATAGTTTAACGGTAGAACGAAGGTCTCCAAAACCTTTGGTGTGGGTTCGATTCCTACTGCCCCTGCCATTTTTCAAGAAAATAGTAGTAATCATGGCGGTCGTGGCGAAGGGGTTAACGCACCGGATTGTGGCTCCGGCACTCGTGGGTTCAAGTCCCATCGATCGCCCCATAAATTCATAGTTGGGGATTACTTATTGGGGTATAGCCAAGCGGTAAGGCAACGGACTTTGACTCCGTCATTCCTAGGTTCAAATCCTAGTACCCCAGCCATTAAAATGCGGACGTAGCTCAATTGGTAGAGCGTCGCCTTGCCAAGGCGAAGGTCGAGGGTTCGAGACCCTTCGTCCGCTCCATTTCTCAAATTGTTTTACCTTATATCATGGAGGCATAGCCAAGTGGTAAGGCACGGGTCTGCAAAACCCTCACCCCCGGTTCAAATCCGGGTGCCTCCTCCAAAATATTTGCCGGTGTGGCGGAATGGCAGACGCGCGCGACTCAAAATCGTGAGGGAAACCGTGGGGGTTCAAGTCCCTTCACCGGCACCATACATTTACAAGCTAACCCTGAATGTCAAGATTTCTTGATGATTGGGGTTTTTTTCTGCTTTGATATGAGCATAGTTTAGAGGGGAAATAGACAACTTGTGTAAGTAACAGGTCGAGGTGGTTGAGGTGTTTTATAAGCTACAAGACAAGCCGCCAATGGGGATTACGACGTTATCCGTATTACAATGGATGATCGTAACTGTTTCCAGCAGTGTGGCGGTACCATTAATGATTGGAGATATGTACGGCTTGCAGGCTGATGAAATTGGAAAGCTGATGCAGCAGACCATGTTTTACATCGGACTCGCGTCACTACTGCAAGTATGGATTGGACACCGCTATCCGATGATTGAAGGTCCGGCTGGACTATGGTGGGGGATCTTTATCATTTTGGCTCAGCTCGGAACGAGCATGGGTCTTCATCCACAAGAAATTGGTCAATCCTTTCAAGTAGGTATGATATTAGCTGGTCTACTCTTTTTCATTTTTGGCTTATTAGGCTGGATTGGCAAATTACAGAAGTGGTTTACGCCGTTGGTTTCAGGTACGTATATGATTTTGCTTGCTGTTTCTTTGTGTAGTAACATTCTCACGGGCATGCTTGGTATTGGTTTTCAGCATTCAAAAGAGGTACAGCCGGGAGTAGCACTTGTGTCCATAGGGATTGTAGCCCTTGTTGTCTTCATTATGCGGACGAAGCGATTCTCCAGTTTTGCCGTTTTGTTTGGCATGGTTGGAGGCTGGATCGTGTACGCGCTTCTTGGATGGACAGAACCAGTTCGACCTACTGAACAATTGCTTTCATGGCCTTCTATTTTCTTTTGGGGACCTCCACGTTGGGATTGGGGCGTTGTATTAACGAGTATGCTGACAGGATTCGTTCTGTTGACAAACCTCATGACGAGTTTGTCGGTCATGGGAAAAGCGACAGATACAGTGCCTACTGAAAAGCAGTACAATCGCGGTGGTATTTTTACAGGGGTATCCCATTTTCTGTCAGGCTTGAGCGGTGTGGTAGGTATGATTCCACTTTCCTTGGCCGCAGCGGTTATTCAAACCACAAAAATGGCTTCGCGCCTGCCATTTGTGATAGCAATGCTAGGGATGATGCTGATTGGGCTGATTCCCACTGTTGCCCATTTTTTGGCGGCTTTGCCTACTCCAGTGGCATATGCGGCGATGTTCATTTCCTATACGCAACTGCTGGGCTTCGGGTTGAAGGATTACGTGAATGTGAAGATGGACGAACGTACGATTATTATTGGGGGTAGCTCGCTATTGGTTGGGATCGGAGTTATGTTCGTACCGGCTGTAGCTTGGCAGAAACTTCCTGCATTAGCAAGCTTCTTATTCGGCAATGGCTTATTGCTCGGAGTTATTGTGTGTCTGGTCCTGGAACATATCGTTTTTAGAAAAAAGGAAGAAGATAGCGTAAAAAAAGACGGCCAGGCTGCATGACGGGCCGTCTTTTTTTCTTAGGCAGTAACAATAGAGGAGTGAGTCAGCTCGCCGCCGTTGATTTCCGTAAACATGCGACCAACTGAACCTACAATTTCTTCTTTTTTAGATTGTTCCATTTTTTCATGGAAAAAGATGACTTGGAGGAGCGTGCTGCTTTGTTCCGTTACACATGAGCGCTTGGAGTCGACAATGGGACTCCCAAATGCGCCGTTACCATCAGCGAGCAGCAATTTCCCTTCCATGTTGACTTCTCGTCCATTTAATCCTTCATAGACATCATCGGCGTGGCCAAGACGACAAGTGATATCACCCGTTAGATGATTAACGTCATAAATCCCAAAAGGAAGTGCGTGCAAAACAGAGAAAAAATTATTAACATCAACAGCGCTATTAATCCAGAAAAAAGGATTTCCCTGCAGCAGTCGACGCAGCAATGCTTCGGAGGAAGGGCGGTACCTAGACGGATCAATGCCAACTTGCTTAAAGCAAGCTCTCCACTCGCGGACGCCTTCGATTTCTGTCAGCTTTGCGGTGTCATGATCGAGCCGCAAGCTCTCCACATAATAATTGATACGTCCCTGCAGCATTTTGGGGGAGTCACTGACGGAAGCATTGCTGTATTGTAAAATGCCGAGAGAAAATTGCGGCAAACGCTCGGACACGGAAGAATCTAGCTGAACTTTCATCAATAGACACTCCTTATTAATTCTATTTTTGGTAGTATAACAAAAAAATTTTGTGGAAGCGACTAAGCTTCGATACAATAGAAGAGAACAGAGGAGGGAACCCCTGACGATGACAATGCGTGAGGTTGATATTTATACAGACGGAGCATGTTCCGGCAATCCAGGACCAGGTGGTTGGGGAGCTGTACTGATGTATGGCCAACACATCAAGGAAATGTCCGGTGCCGAACCACATACAACGAATAACAGAATGGAGCTGTTGGCGGCCATCAAGGCGCTCTCTACATTGAAGGAGCCTTGTAAGGTGACGCTGTACAGTGATAGTGCATACTTGGTCAACTGTTTCAAGCAAGGCTGGTATAAAGGCTGGCTGAAAAACGGCTGGAAAAACAGCAAAGGCCAGCAGGTGGAAAATCAGGACTTATGGAAAGAACTGTTGCAATTGATGGACACCCACAAGGTAGAGTATGTAAAAGTCAAAGGACACGCCGACAACAAATGGAACAACCGCTGCGACGAATTGGCGACAGGAGCGATTAGACAACTGTGAACGACTTGCTGTACTGGGAGCAGACAAAGCAGTCCATCATTGACTATGCCAAGGAAATCGGAATCGATAAGATCGGGTTTGCCAGTGCCGATCCATTCACGACCTTAAAGGAACGACTACTTGTACATCGGGAAAAGGGCTACGAATCTGGATTTGAAGAGCCAGATTTAGAAAAGAGGACGAACCCGGAACTGTTGTTGGACGGGGCACGCTCGCTGATTTCGATAGCATTGGCTTATCCATCCAAGCTCAAAAATCCACCAAAGTCAGAGCCTGGTGCGTATCGGGGAATCTTATGCCGTGCAGCATGGGGAACCGATTATCATCACGTTCTGCGCGACAAGCTGGACAAGCTGACGCGATTCATTATGGAGCTCGAGCCAGGGGCTCGGATCGAATCCATGGTAGACACGGGAGCATTGTCCGATCGTGCGGTAGCGGAGCGGGCCGGGATTGGGTTTGTAGGTAAAAACTGCGCCATCATAACGCCGGAGTTCGGATCATGGGTGTACTTGGGGGAGCTGGTAACGAATCTTCCGTTGCCAAGCGACCAACCAATCGAAGAAGGCTGTGGCGACTGCAATATATGTGTAGACGCTTGTCCGACCGGAGCCTTGATTCAGGGGGGGCAGCTTGACGCACAGCGATGTGTAGCTTATTTGACACAGGTGAAAGACTTTATTCCAGATGAATTCCGCGGAAAAATCGGGAATCGGCTGTACGGTTGCGACACTTGTCAGACGGTATGTCCTAAGAATCGGCGCATTGACAACGACCATCATGCTGAATTTCAGCCTGATCCGGAGATTGCCAAGCCTTTGTTGATTCCTCTGCTTCAGATGAGCAATAAGGAGTTCAAGGAGAAGTTTGGGCTATCCTCTTCATCTTGGAGAGGCAAAAAACCAATTCAACGTAATGCAATACTAGCGCTTGCACATTTCAAGGATCGGACAGCTATTCCTCATTTGGAGCGTCTATTGTTCGAAGACCCTCGTCCAGTCATCCGGGGAACTGCTGCATGGGCGCTTGGAAAAATCGGGGGAGAGCAGGCACAAGAAGCACTCATTACCGCAAAAGCAAAAGAGGCGTCACCAGAAGTGGTGGAAGAGATAGAAAAAGGCATAAGCATGCTTCGTGCACAGGGTTAGTTTGAACAAGAGAGGGAGGACGTTAAATGGCAAAGGAATTAGGCTATACCATGATGGATTCACCGATTGGACCATTGCTCTTGGCTTCAACAGAAGAAGGGCTGTGCTACATTCAGTTTGCCAATGAACAAGACGGATTGGCGCCGCTTGTGCGCTGGTGCAAAAAAACGTTCTTAGGGACTACCCCAACGCGTAACGATTCGATCAATGAGTCTGCAAAAATTCAGCTAGAAGAGTATTTTGCAGGCAAGCGCAAGTCGTTTGATGTTCCAACCGTATTGTACGGAACTCCCTTTCAAAAGGCTGTATGGAATGAGCTATCGAACATTCCCTATGGAGAAACTCGTTCTTACAAAGATATTGCCTTGGCAATTGGAGCGGCGAAAGCTGTTCGGGCCATTGGCGGTGCGAACAATCGCAATCCGATTCCTGTCATTATACCGTGCCATCGTGTCATTGGCTCGAATGGTGCCTTGGTCGGGTACGGCGGTGGCTTATCCATTAAAGAATATTTGCTGTCACTAGAAGAAGGACCACTTTTTGCTCACGCTTCTTCCTAATAAGCTGTCTGCTTGCTCGGACAGCTTTTCTTTTTCTTCTGAATGCTCCACGAGCGACATATTCTTCATTGAGATGAACAGTTCATGGGCTTTGTCGCAGTCTGGAGGCGGAAAGGAGGAGGGGAAAGTGGAGTGGCGTGAATTTCTTCAGCAATACTTTCAAGCAGTTCACCAGTCATCTATGGACGGAAAGTATGAGCGGCTGCTGTGTTTTTATTGCGCAGGAGAGGCAGGTGTGCAGGAAGAATGGGATCGACTGAAACGGGAGAAGCGGAGAGCTGAGGAGCGGGGAGCCAAATTATTGGCTGTCCAGGGACAAGTAATGCCCTTGTGTTGGATAGATACCGATGCCACCATGGAAATAACGGTTCAATGGCAAGAAAATAAAACGCTGGGGATCAAGCAAACCAAGTATACAGAGGTAAGCAAAAGGCTGTTCCAGCTCCAGTTGCTCAAAACGAATGAAAAGTGGTCGATCATCGGGGCAAGGGAGTCGAACGGTGATCAAAAATTGGTGGTCGAAGAAGAGGAGGAGCCTGTCATCGTTGTGTCAGGCGTCGAGGATGCCATTGACCAACTTATGCTGGTTGTGCATGGAGCGGGAGGCTACAAAGCTGCAAATGCAGTCGCGTATGCGGAACGTTACTGGAATACGACCAATCCGATATATCCTCGTTTTACGGATGACTGCACGAATTTTATCTCGCAATGTTTACATGCTGGCGGAATCCCTATGCTGATGTCGAAAGAGATGGGCAAGGGCTGGTGGATTCGCACGGGAAAAGGCGCCTCTTGGAGCTATAGCTGGACGGTGGCCCATAGCTTGTATTTACTCTTGAAATCGGGTGGACCACCTATGCGGGCGGTTACGAAAAGCTCCGCGGCGGAATTGGTACCAGGTGATATCATTTGTTATGATTTTAACGGGGATGGGCGTTTTCAGCACAATACGATTGTGGTCGCAAAAGACGCGAATCAAATGCCGCTAGTGAATGCCCATACGACAGATAGCAGCATGCGTTATTGGGCATATGAGGATTCCACAGCCTATACGCCCAAAATGCGCTATGCCTTCTTTCATATAAGAGGAGTCTAATTACCGCTTGCGATAAAGAGCTCTTCGCATAAAAGAGATGCTGCGAATCACCCAAATCATTGCTGCGAAAACGAGCATGTCTGAAAAGGTATGCGGTTCTCCTTTGATGGATTGGGTGTAAATCAAGCCATGGAACAAGACGATGACAAAAAGCCATGGATTGGCGAGATGAAGCCTTTTCCAACTGGAGCCACCCAGCCATTTTTCTGCGCGTGCAGAAGATGTCAGCAACAGGGCTAGTAGAATGAAAAAGGCAAGCAACCCAAGGTAGTTCGCAACGCCTGTAAGGGTCCAGTTGGGAGATGGCCACATGGTTGGATCAGAAGAAGCGAAAAAGAACAGACCCAGCCAGCCATCAGCCTTTTCGGAACGGTTTTCTTGAATGATCATTAGGCGAGGCTCATTTTCAAAAAGGACGAGCACAAGAATGACGTGCAGAAGTCCAGTTAGCCCAGCCCATATCCCGATATCTCGACGGATGGACGAGCTGATAGTCAACCAGCCAGCAGGGAGCAAGGACTGGAGTGAGCCAATCAATAAGGTGCAGCCAATCAAAATAAATGAGAGATAGCCGAGAAGCATGCTCCATGTTTCTAGGACGGGAAACGAAGAAAAATCAACCCACATCCAACTGGCACCTAACAGGATCAAACTCAGGATGCTCACATGTGCGATAAGGCGTCGCCAAAATGAAATGGGTGTCCCCATCTAATCATCACTCCTTTGATAGCTAAAGTTTTCTGATTAGATGCAGCAGGCACTCCATTTGTTACAGAAGCTGGGCACGGTGGTATAATAGGTCGTGTACAGGTACCAAGTTCGCAAATTACAAGGAGATTTTCAGATATGCCGTTACATATTGTTTTGCATGAGCCGCTCATCCCTGCTAATACGGGAAATATCGCCCGATCATGTGCAGCGACAGGAGCGCATCTGCATTTGATTCACCCACTCGGATTTTCAACGGACGATCGTTACCTGAAGCGGGCTGGTCTCGATTATTGGCATGCGGTTAACGTTCACCATCATGAGAGCTTTGAGCACTTTGCTGCGGCTCAAGGAGAAGGTGCGGGCACTTTTTACTTTGTGGAGACCTGGGGGGAAAAGCTGTATACGGACGTTTCTTTCCGGGATGGCGACTACATTATCTTGGGCAAGGAGACGACGGGTTTACCGGAAGAGCTGACAGAAAAATATCGGGAGCAGACTATTCGTATCCCGATGAGTGGTGCGACCCGTTCTGTGAACCTGTCCAATTGTGCAGCTATTGTCTTGTTTGAGGGACTTCGCCAGTTAGGTTTTCCAGCGTTATCGTAAGGCATTTGGGAGGGAGAGATCCATTATGACTGTGAATACCATCCTGTTTGATTTGGACGGTACATTATTAGAGATGCAGACAGAACCCTTTGTCAAAAGTTACTTGGTTGAAGTAGGTCGTCATGTCGGAGATAAGTACGATACCGAAAAGCTGTTGGCGCTGGTTTGGGATGCGACCAAAGCAATGATCATGAACCAAGAGCCTGACAAGACGAATGAGCAAGTTTTTATCGAACATTTTACGGAACATAGTGAGTGGGATCGGGAGGAAATATGGCCACTGTTTGATTCGTTTTATCGGGATGTGTTTCCGACACTTTCTCACCTGACGTATCCTTCGCCATGGGCAAAGCAGATTGTTGCTGCCGCCAAAGAGCAAGGGTTTCGGGTTGCAGTAGCGACGAATCCGGTTTTCCCGCGGGATGCCATTCACCATCGCCTCGCTTGGATCGGGATGTCCCCGGATGATTTCGAGCTGGTCACTGTCTACGAGGAATCGCATTTCACGAAGCCGAATCCTGGTTATTACAAGGAGATTTGCCAAAAGCTTGGGGTTGAGCCGACAGACTGTATCATGGTCGGGAATCACATGCAGGAGGACATGGTCGCATCCAAGTTGGGAATGAAAACGTTTCTGGTAACCAATTGGATGGAAGACCGTGGTGAGCCTCAGTATCAGGTCGATCAGCGGGGATCATTAGAAGAGCTGTTTACGGCGATTTCTGAAAAAAGCGGTGTGTTTGCAGGTTAAGAAATGACTATGAAAGTATAAGCGAGAAGCAGGTTGTCCGTCTGAAAAAATGGCCAAGCCTGCTTTTTCACATACTTATCCCAAAATCATCAGGTAGGCTAGGTGTGTACGACTACGGTTTACATCATAAAGGAGGAAATCTTGCATGAAAAAACTTGTTTCGTCTCTGGTAATGGCTACCTTGCTGTTTAGTGGTATCTCTGTTGTGGCTGCTGCGGATACAGCAGCGGATTCTACAGTTACGCACTCGAAAGCGGAGAAAAAGGAAGAAAACAGAGCAAAGCTGAACGCGAAGGCTGCCAAGTGGGGCGTCGAAACCACGGATCAAACAAATAAGGAAGTAAAAGCAGCGATTCAAGAAGCAAAAGCAGCAAAGAAGGCAGAAAACGCTGAGAAAAAAGCAGCAAAAAAAGCGGCAAAAGAAGCGAAGAAGCAAGAACGACTCGCCAAGCTAAACGATAAGGCTGTAAAGCTGGGCGTTGACACAGCAGGTAAAACAGCGAAAGAAGTAAAAGCGGCTATAAAAGAAGCAAAAGTAGCAAAAAAAGCAGAAAACGCTGAGAAAAAGGCAGCAAAACAAGTGAAGAAGCAAGAACAGCTCGCGAACCTGAAAGAAAAGGCTGCCAAGTGGGGCGTCGACACAGCAGGCAAGAGTGCAAAAGAAATCAAGGCAGAAATCGAAGCGAAGAAAGCAGAAAAGAAAGAGAATAAAAAATAACAAGAAAACAAAAAAAGCAGGTTGCCACAGTAGGCGGCCTGCTTTTTTCCCTGGATGATTCTTACATGTTCCAGGTTTTGTCCTCGTTGTAGCCAGCTGTCAGAATGAAAAACAGAAAAGCTCCGAAGACCAATGCCACGATAAATGTACCCACGTTTGACAGCTCCTTTCGTAAACAAACTACTCCCATTATAGCGTAGCCTGCCCACTTTGCAAACGAATTAAAGCTGTTGCGCCCTTACGTAAGTGACAATTTTCGATGATCATTCACGAGTTTCAAGAAGGCACTAATCGCAATGGGCACACTCAGTATTTCTCCTGTATCAAGTTCCATTCCTGTCACTGCTTGGTAAATAAATACCGAAAGAATCACCAAGGTTGCGATGCCGGTCAAATAAAGTCCTTTTTTCACTTGAATGCGTTCTGTTTGGATGTCCATATTCGTTCCTCCCGCTATTTTTAAGCCAATCCGTATTGGCTTTCCGTGTATGTTGCTTATGATTGTATTTTACAGGGGAGTAGGGATTACAAACCATCGAATCAGCTTACAGCTACGCTCGTTAAACCTTACAATTCCGTAATCTTCCAAGCCATAAAAAAGCAGTCTGCCTTAATTTTTATGGGAAGATTGCTGAAACTTGTGCTGATGTCGCGCATACACATATGTAAAGGCTGTAAGAGCCTGTTGGCAACCGGAGAAAACGGCTTGCACGTGAATGCGTGACCGCAGGCGGACATATACATGAGAGTACATTGTCGTTGGGAAGAGAGAGGGGCTTAAGAGGGAGGAGTGTCGAACATGGACATTTTAAAACGGATCGCTGAGCACCGGGCCCGCGAAGAAAACTTGATGTGGAGAGGAACATTCGCCGAATATTTGGAATTGGTACGTAAAAATCCGCAAATTGCCCAGACTGCGCACTCACGCGTCTACAACATGATTAAAAGTGCGGGGGTTGAAGAGAACGAGGACGGTTCACGTTCGTATCAATTTTTTAGTCGCGAAATTTTCGGATTGGACCGTTCAGTAGAGCGCCTAGTGGAGGAATATTTCCACTCGGCTGCACGGCGTCTGGATGTCCGCAAGCGCATCTTGCTCTTGATGGGACCTGTCAGTGGCGGTAAGTCTACGCTCGTGACGATGCTCAAGCGAGGACTGGAAGAGTATTCACGGACGGAAGCCGGAGCGATCTATGCACTTGATGGTTGCCCCATGCACGAAGAACCACTTCATCTCATCCCGCACGAGCTGCGTCCAGAGGTAGAAGAAGAGCTGGGAATCAAGATTGAAGGAGAACTGACGCCCTATAACCGGATGAGGTTGGAGACCGAATATGGAGGGTGCATTGAGGATTTCCCTGTTCGTCGGATTTTGTTTTCCGAAGCCAATCGGGTGGGGATCGGTACATTTAGCCCTTCCGATCCAAAGTCACAGGATATTGCTGATTTGACGGGGAGCATCGACTTCTCGACGATTACGAAGTACGGCTCTGAGTCCGATCCCCGTGCTTATCGATTTGATGGTGAGCTGAACAAAGCCAATCGTGGATTGATGGAGTTTCAGGAAATGTTGAAATGCGACGAGAAATTTTTGTGGCATCTCCTGTCGCTGACACAGGAAGGAAACTTCAAGGCAGGTCGTTTTGCCCTCATTTCTGCAGATGAGCTGATTGTTGCGCATACGAACGAATCGGAGTACAAGGCTTTTATTTCAAATAAGAAAAATGAGGCACTGCAATCTCGGATTATCGTCATGCCGATGCCGTATAATCTGCGTGTCAGTGACGAAGAAAAAATATACGCGAAATTAATCAAGCAATCCGACTTGGGGCATGTGCATATTTCACCGCATGCGCTCCGGTCAGCAGCAGTCTTTTCCATTATGACCCGCCTGAAGGAATCGAAAAAGCAAGGGGCCGATCTGCTGAAAAAGATGCGGTTATATGATGGTGAATCGGTGGAAGGCTTCAAGGGAGCCGATCTGGAAGAGCTGCGTAACGAGCATGCCGATGAAGGAATGTCCGGTATTGATCCGCGGTATGTCATCAACCGTATCTCCAGTGCACTGATCCGACGCGACACGGAGTGCATCAATGCGCTTGATATTCTTCGGGCGCTAAAAGAAGGCTTTGACCAGCATCCGTCCATCACCAAGGAGCAGCGGGAGAGGTATATGAACTTTATCTCTATCGCGCGTAAGGAATACGACGAGCTGGCGAAAAAAGAGGTGCAGAAGGCGTTTGTCTACAGCTACGAAGAGTCGGCAAAAACGCTCATGGATAACTATTTGGACAATGTGGAAGCTTATTGCAACATGAACAAAATCCGTGACCCCGTTACAGGTGAGGAGATGGATCCAGATGAGCGCCTGATGCGTTCCATCGAGGAGCAAATCGGCATCTCGGAAAATGCCAAGCGGGCCTTCCGTGAAGAAATTCTCATCCGTATCTCGGCCTACGCGCGTAAAGGGAAGCGTTTTGACTACAGCACGCATGACCGTCTGCGGGAAGCTATCGAGAAGAAGCTGTTTGCTGATCTGAAGGATGTCGTCAAGATTACGACCTCGAATAAAACACCGGATGAGCATCAGCTCAAGAAAATTAATGAGGTTACCAAGCGTCTTATCGAAGAGCATCAATATTGCCCGGTTTGCGCAAATGAGCTGCTGCGCTACGTGGGAAGCCTGTTGAACAGATGACAGAACGTTGGCGACATAAGGGGCACGTCATATTCGGCGCAGATTGCGCCAGTTGCTAGGAGGAGACGGCATGAAAGATGAATCATCGTTCATTGTCTCCCGGGAAGACTGGTCGCTGCACCGCAAAGGGTACCAGGACCAAAATCGACACCAGGAAAAAGTGAAAGAAGCGATCAAAAAAAATCTGCCCGATCTCGTCAGCGAAGAAAACATCATCATGTCGAATGGTCGGGAAGTCATTAAGATCCCTATTCGCTCCCTGGATGAATACCGATTGCGTTTTAACTTCCAAAAGGGAAAACATGGCGGTCAAGGTAAAGGAAACAGTAAAGTAGGCGATGTCGTAGCCCGTGACGGCGATCCGGCGCAAGGGCCAGGAAAAGGTCAGGGAGCGGGTGATCAGCCAGGTGTAGACTACTACGAGGCTGAAATCAGCGTAGAAGAATTGCAGGAGATGCTTTTCGCCGAGCTGGAGCTGCCGAACCTTCAACAAAAAGACGAGGAACAAATCGTCGTGGAAGAGACGCGGTTCAATGATGTCAGGAAAAAAGGCTTGATGGGCAACATTGACAAAAAACGCACGCTGATCGCGGCCATCCGCCGAAATGCGCTGGCAGGCTACAGTGATATGGAGCTGGGGATCACCGATGATGACCTGCGCTTCAAGACGTGGGAAGAGATCATCAAGCCTCATTCCAATGCTGTCATTATTGCGATGATGGATACATCTGGATCGATGGGTGTGTTTGAAAAGTATATCGCCCGCAGCTTTTTCTTCTGGATGGTACGTTTTCTGCGTACCAAGTACGAAAAAGTCGAGATCGTCTTCATTGCCCATCATACGGATGCGAAGGAGGTAACGGAGGACACCTTTTTCTCGAAAGGGGAAAGCGGGGGGACGATCTGCTCCTCTGCTTACAAAAAAGCGTTGGAGATCATCGATAGCCGTTACCCAACTTCGCAGTACAATATTTACCCGTTCCATTTTTCCGATGGCGACAATCTCACATCTGACAATGAGCGTTGCGTAAAGCTGGTGAAAGAGCTCATGGAGAGATGCAATATGTTTGGCTATGGTGAGGTCAATCAGTATAATAGGCACAGCACCCTTATGTCAGCGTATCGCCACATCAAAGAGCCGAAATTCATGCATTGTGTCATTCGGGAAAAGGGCGAGGTATACAAGGCGTTGCGTACTTTCTTTGGCAAGAAAGAGGCTGTGAAGTAATCTTTAAAAGCAACCGGGCGAGAAATCGTCCGGTTGACTTATATTTGTTAGTGTTTGCATGAGCCACATGAACATAATGTGAGGGGTGTTACTATGTATCCACAAAAGCATCGGATGCGCAACACGGGAGCCTTCACTTTCTTGGCGTACTTTACATTGGGCGCAGGTGTGCTGCTATTTTCCATCGGTTTATACAATGCATCAGGTCTTCAGCTGCACGAAAAGGGGTATTATATCGCGTGCATGCTTCTGGTAGCAGTTGGATCGATTTTGACGCAAAAAGTAGTGAGAGATAATGCAGAGGATCGAGCGATTATTGAGGAGCAGGAAAGAGAATTTAACTTGAAGGTATCAAAAGCGGAGAAAGACACGCCGAAATAGCCTGGTTACATATGGACGAATGGTAGATAAAGGAAACCCATGATTGATTCTTTGTCAAATGAATTCACAACGGTTCATTGAGCAAGGGATCAATCATGGGTTATTTGTAAGGAAGCGGTAGAACCTCGGGAATTGTAACGGTCAGACTACTACAACATAGGATGGAGTAAATTAATCATCATCGTCGTCACAATCATCGCCTCGATGTTTTTC
Organism: Brevibacillus brevis; assembly: GCF_022026395.1. Taxonomy (NCBI): domain Bacteria; kingdom Bacillati; phylum Bacillota; class Bacilli; order Caryophanales; family Paenibacillaceae; genus Brevibacillus; species Brevibacillus brevis. Next base: position 1,141,801 of record NZ_CP041767.1, read on the forward strand.
CGCTTCTTCGCGAATAATCCGGGCCGCATTCAAACCGATCATCTGTGCCGCCGTGGAAGTGTTGCCGTCAGGTAAAATAGGGGAGATGGATAGATCAGCGACTTTGAGATTTTTCGTGTCAAATACATTCAGGTACCCATCCACAACACCTTCGGAAATGCTTTTCCCCATTTTACATTGCCCACCATAGTGAGCGAAAATGCTGCAAGATGCTCTCACATAATCAGCGAGCAAGCTTCGTTTTTCTGCTTCATCCGGTACTTGGAATAGGGGCTCGGGAGGATATACTACTTTGTAAATGCCCTCTGGATCGAGTTCACGAGCCTTCGTAATCACTTTGAACATTTCGATATATTGGTCTACCAAAAAGTTTAGGTCATCAGGATTTTCAAAGACATTGAATCTAATCGATGGATAGGCTTCCGGATCACTATGTGCAACCGTAATCGAACCTTTACTTTTGGGGTTCAAGTCTGCTAGGCCAATACTCATGATATTGCTTTCCTTTGTGGGAACAAATTGCCAACCATTGATAAGGACGTCTTGAACAGGGATAAAGAACGGTACGGGAAGACCTAATATTTGCAGGCGGCGACTCGGTCCGTTTTCTTTTTTAAATGCACCAAGTGCCACAGGCTGATCAGGGTCAGCAGCAAATACTGGAAGGAGTCGGTCTGTTTTTACCTCGATGCCCATGCCAATACTGTATTGCGACTGAAGATTGTGACCGACATTTGGACTCTCTACCAATGTTGCTATCCCTGCTTGAGCTAAATCCGTCGTTCTGCCAATCCCTGATCGTTGCAGGATAACCGAGGAGTAGGTACCGGCAGAGACAATAATTCCTTTTTTCGCATAAGCGATTTGTGTCACGCCGTTTCGAACGAATTCGACCCCAACGGCAGTCTGCACGTTCTTTTTTGATGCAAAGAGAATTTTATTTACGGTTGTTTTTCCGAAAATGACTAACTTTCTGCCTCCAATCCCGAACTCATCTGGCTGGAATTCATTGCCCTGTGTCACGATTTGGTTATTTAAATACCCGGCTCTCGTGGAGGAACGAATAAACTTCCCATCTACTTCTTGTTGAATATACTGTGATTGATAGAAGGTACAGTCTCGGATACCTGTATTGTAATCTTCCACGATGGGGATACCCAAAACCTGAGAGGTTGCTTCAGCCAAAGTTTGGATAAGCCCACTATTCGGAATCAGTTGCTGCCTGACAAAAATAGGGCCTTTTTTACCGCGTTCTTTTGGGCTTTGTGTATCTCCCGTATAGGTTTCGTTTTTTTTGAATAGGGAGCGGAGATGATCGTAGCCCCACTGATCTCCGACGAGTTTTGCCCACTGATCATATAGCTGGCGGCTTCCGCGGACAGCATACATAAAATTATGTTCGGAGCTTCCACCAATTACTCTCCCACTCCATAGCGGAAGCTGGCGTCCAATTGCTTGTTCGATTTTCGAGACAGCAATGAAGGATAGTTTGTTATCATCTGCCATATTCACTGCTGCCTCTAGAGAAGCGCTTGGGTTCGGCATATTTGTACCTGCTTCCAGAACAAGTACAGAAGTCTTCTTGTCATCTGTCAATTCCTTGGCGATTACTCCTCCGGCAGTTCCGGCGCCAATCACGATATAATCGTACTTTTCACTTGCTGGGCTTGAACTTTGTCCCAATTGTTGCACTTCCTTTTTTCATAATTTCCTAGCATTTTCAATCTATTCATGCCGGAATGCGGGGGTTCCAGCAGCAAATCAGGCAAAATCATTATTTGCAATCTTTTGTGTGAATGGCATAGGAAGATAGGAAGTAGAATGGGGTTAGCCGATTTGCATAATATTCACGTTTGCGGCGACAAACTTGATCTCTTTCAAAATTCTCACTTTCACTCCGCTAAAATTCGCCCCAGATGCGCCTAAAGGAGGTAAGGCTGGGGAAACCAATGTATCATAAAATAAAACCGTCACGGTCATGCCCTGACGGTTTTTCGAATGAGCTCGATAAACTCCTCTGCTTTCTCGATGTGTGGAGCGTGCCCCACATTTTCCATGACAATCTCCTGATAAGAACCACCAGCGCTCTGATATTGTTCAAGCACGTCACGAATTTGGGAGACCATCGGCTGCGGGGGATATTCGTCTTCCCCCGGCCATCCGGGGACATAGCCAAGCTTGCCCAGCGTACCGAAATCAGCCAGCGACTGATCCGAGACAATGGCATCATCCGCACCGCGAATCCATAAAATCGGACACTTCGGCTCCATCTGGACAATACCGGACAAATTTACGTATTTGGGAGAAATCGCATTCGTAATCCCTGTCGTTCCGGGAGCAACACCGGGCCAATCGTTTACGTATTCAAAGGCACCGGGGTAAAAGTCCTCTCCTATTCTCGTAGAGAGTATTGAGTTCACATAACGGTCTTCCTGCTCTGGGCCAACTTGGAATGGGGGCTTGAAATAAAGCTGATTCATGACATTGCGAGGACTGGAGGGAGATTCATTGCCTATATCTTTGGCTGCAATCCTTTTGACCAGCTCAGAGTTGGCGGCTCCCCCACCCGAGCCTGAGAAACTGCTGTAGCAAGGGGTACCAGCTATATCTTTGGTTCCACCAAAGCCGTAAGGGGACATGGGGGCGATGAGAATCAGAGAGCGGACTTCCTGCGGGTGATCGATGGCAAACTGCATCGCGATCCCGCCACCCAACGACCAGCCGGCAAGATGGATGGGCGTTGGCAAGTCCAATGCCCGAATAAACGAATGAAGGTCATCCGACCAGTCTCGCAAACCGCGTGTCGCATCAATGGGCAATGCTTCACTTGCTCCATAGCCACGCATATCAGGTGCATACAGACGGTACTCGTCACATAGAGCCGCGATGGTATCATCCCAGAACAGGTTGGCTGATGCATTGCCGTGAATGAGGAGAAGCGGTTCTCCTTCCGGTACGCCTGCTGTCAGGTAGGAAACGAGCAATCGATCGGTCTGAATCGTTTTGGTTTCGATTCTTGCATCCATCAATGATGTGCCTCCTTTCAAAGTAAAAATATCAGAATATTTCTATTATATGCCTGTTCGGTTACAAAATGAGAAAAGAAAACAACCGCCAGTGAAAGGCGGTTGCAGGAAGATTACATATGGAGACCACGCATCTGCTGTTCAATTTTCTCAAAGCCGCCAGAAACCTTAACGACTTCGTCTTTTTGCTCAGAAACGAGCACAAGCACTTCTTCCAGGCTCTCTTTGTTCTTGTCGGTAATATCTGCGTTGACTTCTACTTTTGCGCCGACTTCCTGAATCATGCTGTGAACATGGACGATGAACTCTTGCAGGTTTTTCGTTTTATCTGCGAAGTTTTGCATGTAGTTGTCTACATTGGTGAACATTTCTTGTACTTCGAGAATGCCCTCGCTATTTTTCTCAAAAGAAGTTTGCGACTCGGAAATCATATCCGATACAAGCTTCATTTTTTCGCGGATGGTCATGAGCAGGCTCGAGATCGACTCGGACGATAGCTTGGAGGATTCCGCCAGCTTGCGTACTTCATCTGCGACGACAGCAAATCCTCGGCCGTGTTCGCCTGCGCGAGACGCTTCAATCGTGGCATTGAGTGCCAACAGATTGGTTTGTGCAGAAATCTCGGAAATGGTTTGGATGATTTTTCCAATCGATTCGGTTTCTTTATTGAGCTCTTGGATTAGCTGGTTCGTACCTTGGATGTCCTTGATGAATCGTTCAAAGTCATTACCGATGTTGCCAATGCGTTTTCCACTCTCGCTAGTGGCTTCCTTGGTCGATTCTACGTACTCATGCATCTCTGTAACAGAGCGGGTCATGTCCTCAACTTGCAAATTCGTCGAGCTCATTTCCCGACGCAGCTCGTCTGTATTGCTGGTCTGGACAGTAAAGGACTCCATGATGTCTTGCAGGGAAGCGACGGTTTCGACAGCGCGAACATTGACACCGTCCGTTACCTTGTTCAAATTCTCTTGATAGTCTTGCATAGAGGTGAGTGATTCATTGATCTTATCCAGAACACGTTGCAACGATTCCTTCGAGGCAATCGCTTCTTGCTTCTGTTGCTCACTTTCCTCTTGCAACTTGTTATTGAATACAGCATGCATCATGCTCGTGATAGAGACAAAGCAGAAGGTGAGCAGGAAGTACATCAGATCGAGATTGCTTGTCGAATGGAAAATCGTTTCTCTTTGTGTCAGGAAGTAGTAAGAGACAATGCCCAATGTCGATACAATCGTCAAAATATTGATGAGTCGGTCTTGATAAATCCCCATAACTGCTACGAAGAACATAATGGTCATGATATTGATCATATGCGGGTCCAGTCCGACTACGATGAACATGAAGATCCCGATTACGGCGAAGTTAAAGAACTTCATGAAGGGCGCTGCTTTTTCACGGAAGCTCGGGCGATTAGAGATGTAAGCAAAAGGTGCCAGTACGCCATACAAAATACCCAGAATTGTGAAAACGAATGTGTACGAAACGCCTAGAAAGAGGTTTAAGACCTGAACAACCGTAATAATACTTGCGAATACGATTACGACCCAATTGTTTCTTCTTCTCAATAAATCAATTTTATCCATGTTATCCATGTTACCCACCTACCTCGACTTTTACTTGGTTGGATGACGACGTATTGTACCAGGAATATTTCGGATCGTGCTTATTGTCATAGACATCTTTTAGATGGAAAAGGGTCGGAATCGCATCGGCCCCTTTGTAAAAGACGATATCTTTGGTCTGAGTTGCTTTTACTTGATACTTCGTGTTAATAAATTTAAAAAAGGTCGGATCTGCTACCCCGATTGCGTGGGTATAACCATGCTTTTCAGCGTAATCTATCATCAGGCAAATTCCTTTTTGCCCCAGTTGTCCGCGGTATTTCGGCAGAACAGCGAGACTGTCTACCTCCATTACTTTCATATCTTCTGTAACAACATCCTGAAAAAGTGATTTCATATAAGCACTTGATTTGGAAAAGGGCGTCATTTCAAATGTTCCACCTGCTTCACCATCTTCGGCGATTAAGAGGAACTGAGCCGAGCCTTCTTTCGCGTACTCCATCTCGAAGCCCATGCTTGTCCATACTGTTTCTTTGATTTCATGAAATTTGGCTAACTCTTGTACGGTTTCTACTTGTTTGTACATAACTTCTCCACTCCATCATTTTCTGATTACCGTGTTGTGTATGTTTGACGTCTCAAAAGTTATGTTTTTCCATCTGTTACAAAAATGAAAGTGCTTTCATCCTCCTTTCAAAAAACGAAACACAAAAAAAGGCCGTTCCATCGAAATGGAACAACCGAAGCTACCAACATCGAAAAATAGTCTCAAGATGATGGCAACCCGGCTATCATGGTCAAAGACTGTAGACCCGTGGTTTTGCGTCGCCACCTTTCGATGACTTTGCCTTTTTCATTTTTTAGCAAAAATTGTAAAACTGTGTCGAATTTTGCTAGACATAATCATGCAAAATATAAGCCATTTGTATTAGCTTTGTCAAGTTTTGGTAGGAAGAAGTAACTAATTGTTCATAATATATGAACGTACGAAAAAACCAGTTGCCGTATCAACTGGTTCTTCATTAAATAGGGAGTAGGGCGTTAGGTTAGGGTGCGCAGAATGTCTATAACTTCAGTAGGCTCCATTCGCTTTTTGTAGTCAGGATCTAAGAATACTGACCGGATTACGCCCTGTTCATCGAGGATATAAGTAGCCGGTATGGGGAGTGTCCAGGAATCGTCGCTATTAAAATGATTGAGATCGATATCCAATGATCGGTAGGTATCATGTAAATACTCAGGCAGTCTGAATATGAGTCTATATTTTTCTGCTACCTGATTATTGGTATCGCATAACACGGGGAAGCTCAGACGATTGTTCTCTTGCATAGTAAGAGAGTGTGCAGGAGATTGTGGACTAATGGCAAACAATTGAGCACCCAGAGAGGTTATCGTATCGAGCTGTTTTTGGTACGCTTGCATCTCCAAATTGCAGTAGGGGCACCATGATCCACGGAAAAATGTGAGGACGACAGGACCTTTTATGATTTCTTCCGACAAGGTAATGCTCTTGCCAGTGTGATCGTTCAACGTGAAATCAGGCGCAATCGAACCAATCGGCAAGCCCTTTGCCAGTTCAGAGGTCCGCAGCTCCTCAATTGATCTTGTAAATGCATCTGTTACTTCACGGGTGAGGAAGTCTGCTATTTGAATGGTTGTAAAATCTAGCTCTTCGCGCAGGCTCTGAAAATGTGGTTTATCCATATGTCGTTCCCCTCTTTTTCGAAAGAATAGTAGAAGCCATGGCTTTACGATATCTTTCTTTTTGAGCGAAAGATGTAAACTGGATTACATTTTCTTCAAAATCCTGTCCCGCTGAATAGAAATAGATTTAAAGCCTGTTTGAATCAGTTCTTCTCTTGCTAAAGCACGTAATGCTACCGTCACAGCTTCCCTGGATGCCCCAACAAAATTGGCGATTTCTTGATGGGAAAGAGGTAAGTCAATTTGTTGAAACGCCGAACTGTTAGGATTGCCAAATTGATCGGCAAGCTTTACCAACGTGGAAATAATGCGATCTTGTAAAGGGAGAAGGGCAAGATTTTCGGCTGCTTGGCTGATCGAAATCATTCTATCGCTAATGACTTTCATGATCTTCATCATCAGTTGCGGATGTTCGATGATGTAGCTTTCAAATTTTGCTTTGCTCATTTTACAAATGAGGCAGTCTTCGATGGCTTCTATATACATCTCCCTTGTACCTAATGAGAGGAGATCCACTTCTCCAAACACATTGCCTTCCCCGAGGATATCGAATGTGAACTGCCGACCATCCCGATTTACTTTATATAAACCTACCTTTCCCTGTTTGATGAAGTAGAAGCCTTCTGAAAAAGTTTCTGGTGTTTGAATGCACGTATTTTTGGGGAAAGGGGTTAGAGAGGTTAATTGATCAATTAAGCGCAAACTTTCCTCGGATAATGAATTCAACAAATAAAATTGGGATAAATGTGTGATTCGGTTCATCATTTCTGTTCAGTGTGACTTTTCAGGATCGTTCTTTTCGCTTTGGTGATAATTCTTTTTGTTTCCTTTGTATCAGAGGTTTTTAGCCACTCGTCACAAAGCTGTGTCACCCAGTCTGGTTGTGATTTACTCGCATCGTTCAACCAATTCCCTACAGAATCTTGAACATATTTGGCTGGATCTGACTTCACTGGTGTGAGCAAAGGCAGGCAGCGAGCGGGCTCATTTTTCAATGCGTCAATATGCTTACACCAGACACCACGCGGGCGTGTGGCTTCTACCGCAAAACGGCGAATATTTTGGTCGGTATCAAGTACCCATTCACTCAGGAGTTGAATGGAATGGTTCAGATCATGCAAGAGAGAATCTCGAATCGCCATCCATGCGATCTCTCTCACCCCAAAATGATGATCAGCCGCGAATTTTCTTATTTGGGCTAGTTTTTCTTCTAAAGATAAGGTGTTGTCCAGGCCGATAATATAGGCACTCCAGCAACGGACACTGTCTGACTTGTGGTTGGCCAACGATAGGAAAACAGAAGACGTAGCTGTGGGTTCACCCGATTTGTGTAAGATCGCAAGCAGTTCTTGTCCAATCAGACGGATAGCTTTCATTCCGCTCGTTGATCCGGTCTCTTCTAATTGACCAACAAGTTGAGGGACATACGCACCTAACGTAACATGAGGCAGAACGATTCGTAACAAATGCATATGATCAACAGCCTGCCATTCAGTCAAATTGACGCTTTCTAATTCTCCAGCATGAAGGAGTGCTAATACATTGTCAGGGATGAGTGAGGCTTTACTTGCTCCTTTTCTCGTGTGTACCGAATCTGGCATTTCAACAAACTCCTTTTCGCAGTAATGGTAAAAGTATACATAAAAATCACCCATAACAAAAATTTTCCAACCATCCGATAACTAGAAGGAATAGGAGGGGATTTTATGAAGGAAGTAAAGGTGATTCAATTTTACTTTTCCGGAGGCGGTGAAACGATTAGCATCGAATCGACGGAACCGGAAGAGATCATTCAAATGGTCGCTAATCAAAACAACGGATGGCTCCAGTATGATGATGTTGTCATCAACGTAAGAAATGTTTCGTATATCAAAGTTCGCAATCAGGCGTAGGATAAGAAAAGAGCGTCAAGCTCCAACACGAAAAAGCTCTCCTTTGAATGAGGAGGGCTTTTTCGTGTTGGGGGTAGGGCTGCTGGTTATCCTATTAATAGAAGAAAAGGGAGGGCGGCAAGATGACGCTGGAAGAAGTCATGCAGAAGCTCGAAGCGATGGGGACAGAACAGACGAAAAAAACGTTATTGCGGCATGGGGCAAAAGAGCCTTTATTTGGCGTGCGAGTCGGCGATATGAAAAAGCTGGTCAAGGAGGTAAAGCATGATCAGCAGCTCGTCCAGGCGCTGTACGATACGGGAAACTACGACGCCATGTACTTGGCCGGATTGACAGTTGACCCAAAGAGCATAACAAAAGAGCGGCTGCAGGCTTGGATTCAGGAAGCGTCTTGGTACGCGCCCGCCGAATATACGGTTGCGAGTGTAGCCGCTGAGAGCCATTTTGCCATGGAGTTGGCTCGAGAATGGATCGAGTCAAAAGAAGAAATGGTAGCCACATGTGGGTGGAACACGTATTCGAACTATTTGTCGATTACTCCTGATGAACAACTAGATAAGGAAGAAATCAAACGGCTCCTCATGAGAGTGAAGGAGACAATTCATCAGGAACAGAACCGCGTACGGTACACCATGAATCAATTCGTTATTTCAGTAGGCGCATATGTACGGGAACTTCATCAGGAAGCGCTGGAAGTGGCAGCAGCGATTGGCAAAGTACATGTGGACGTCGGACAGACAGCGTGCAAGGTTCCGTTGGCTACGGAGTATATCAAAAAGATAGAGGAACGAGGGAGTGTCGGAAAAAAGAAAAAGACGTGCATTTGCTAGTCGGGCATTTTTCTCAATCATTTGGCGTATATTTCTAGGGTGCTTTTGTTTACTAAAGTATCGACTATTCTTTGCTAATGTGCTATCATGATACCTTGTTAACGTATTACCACTTTATCAGAGTAAAACATAGAGTAGGGAAACGAGGGGGATCATCACGATGAAGAAAATAGCATGGATGTCATTGTTGTTGAGTGCGATGGTTTCATTGGTAGTGGGCTGTTCCAGCGCAAACACTGGCGCTGACGCGAACAAGCTGATTATCGGAATTGATGATAAGTTCGCACCAATGGGATTCCGGGATGAGAAAAATGAACTTGTTGGTTTTGATATTGATTATGCGCGTGCAGCCGGCGAAAAAATGGGAAAACAAGTCGAGTTTCAACCAATCGATTGGAGTGCAAAAGAGTCTGAACTAAACAGCGGTCGTATTGATTTAATCTGGAATGGATATACGATTACAGATGAGCGAAAAGGGAAGGTTCTCTTTACCAAGCCTTATCTGAAAAACGCACAAGTAGTGGTCACCATGGCAAATAGCAACTTGACCAAGCTGTCAGACTTGGCCGGTAAAGCAATTGGTTTGCAAAAGCTGTCTTCCGCAGCTGACGCGATTAATGCGAGTGATATCAAAAATCAGGTCACATCGATTACCGAGTTCCCTGATAACGTGCTGGCACTGAGTGATTTGAAAATTGGTCGTGTAGAAGCAGTCGTCATCGACCAGGTTGTGGCCGATTACTATATGACAAAAGAGCCGGGAACATTTAAAGAGTTGGAAGAATCGCTGTCCCCTGAGGAATATGGAATAGGCGTCAAAAAAGGCAACGAGGCATTGCTGAATGAGCTGCAAAAGGCACTGGATGCGTTGAATCAGGATGGTACAGCTGCAAAAATATCGGAAAAATGGTTTGGCGAAAATCGTGTATTGAAATAAGAAGAACAGCGATGGCTTCGCCGCTTGATTGGCGAAGCCACGCTTTTATTTTCAGGATTAGGAGCATACCAAGATGAGCGTAGACTACATTCTCTCCATTACGAAGCCCATGCTAGAAGGGGCACAGATGACGGTGCTGTTGTTTATCATCGCCATTCTGCTTTCCATTCCATTAGGTTTTTTGATCACTTTACTGGCAAAGAGCAGTAATAAGGCGCTGTCCTGGTGCGCGCATACGTATGTGTATGTGATGCGTGGGACGCCTCTTCTATTGCAGCTGTTGTTTATTTGCTTCGGGCTGCCTCTCTTGCCCGTAGTGGGAGAGTATTTGGTGATGGATCGGTTCGTCGCTGCATGTGTCGGTTTCGTGCTGAACTACGCAGCGTATTTCGCGGAGATTTTCCGTGGAGGACTGCTGTCAATCGACAAAGGACAGTACGAGGCGGCGCAGGTCCTCGGCTTTAGCAAATGGCAGACAACCAGCAAGATTATTTTGCCGCAAATGTTTCGCGTGGCTTTGCCTGCCGTCGCAAATGAATCAATCACCCTTGTAAAAGACACAGCGCTGCTCTATGCGGTTGCTGTCCCAGAATTGCTTCACTTTGCACAGACGGCCGTGAATCGCGACTTTACCATCGTTCCGTTTTTTATTGCCGGAATCATTTATTTGTTAATGACGCTATTGTTGACATTGTTCTTTAAGTGGCTGGAAAAAAGATTTAAATTCGAATAAAGGGCTGGCGCATTATGGATATCATTCAAGTATCGAATCTAAAGAAATCGTTTGGCAATCAAGAAGTTTTGCGAGATGTCTCGTTTTCGGTGAAAAAGAACGAAGTCGTGGCAGTAATCGGGCCTTCTGGCTCCGGCAAAAGCACGATGCTACGCAGCTTGGTCAATCTGGAGCAGGTGAATGGTGGCAGCATTCGTGTGCAGGATGATTATTTGGTGAAGGACGGCGTTTATGCCAGCAACCAGGAAATCAAGCAGATCACAGCGAGAATGGGCATGGTCTTTCAGCATTTTAATCTGTTCCCTCATCTAACGGTGAAGGAAAATCTGGAGATCGCGCCACGCGTAGTCAAAGGTGAGGCGGCACAGGACATCCAAAGAAAGAGTGCAGAGCTCTTGGAAAAGGTCGGCCTGTCTGATAAGGCTGACGCGTATCCGGCGAAGCTCTCAGGCGGACAGAAGCAGCGTGTGGCGATCGCCAGAGCACTGATGATGAACCCGCAAATTTTGTTGTTTGACGAGCCTACGTCTGCTCTCGACCCCGAACTGACGGGTGAGGTCCTGCAAGTCATCAAGCAGCTTGCCCAGGAGCATATGACGATGATGGTTGTGACGCATGAGATGGGATTCGCACGCGAGGTGGCAAACCAAATCATGTTTATGGACAAAGGGGAATTCGTAGAGTCGGGGACACCTGAGCAATTGTTTACAAACGCTAAATTTGAGCGGACCAAATCCTTTTTGCATCGCGCATTAAAATAGTATGATCAACAATAAATGCCCTCAGTGTCGAGAAGACAGACTGAGGGCATTTTGTATAGACAGGCTACATCACCTGGTAGTTCAAGTACCGTTGGCTGATGAACGAATGAAAATGATCGCTGAACGAGTCAGCATTTAAAAACGCATTGTAGGCGTAAGGAGTGACCCGACAGTAAACGAGCTCGCGTCCATCGTGAAAACGGATGTAGAGGTGGCTTGCAGCCAGATCGTACCGAGCAGCTTTGATCAATTTCGAATCCAGTTCCTTGTAGGTAATTTCTTGGGGGTGATTCTGACGTGGCAGAAATTGGCGGAAAAAAGATCTCAATGTATCTGCAAACTCCTTTATCTAAAAATCGGCTTATCTATTTCTACGAGTCTTCATTTTACGCAAAAATTTGGATTCGGAATACAAAAATAGCACACCGATTGCAAAATAGGCTAAGAGAACCGTATTCAGAACGATCATCGAAAAGTCGGCAAGCATGTAAGTGCCTCCTGTTAGAGAGAATGAAGTCACGAATTGAAAGTAACCCGCTCCAAAAAAGTGAAAATCTTCTTTTTGCTTCGTTCTATGGGCCTATCATCTGGATGCGTATAGAAAAAACGATCATCCGAAAGTATGTAATTTCATGAAAAATGTTGTCGAATATAGTCTATATTACCTATTTTATTATTGTCAATAATTACATAGAACCAAAATGACATTCCGCGAATTTCTTTTTTAAATTACCTTGTATCACGAGGTATAGTGTGATAATCTCTAGGCATGTCACGGGAAGGAGATGCTTTTATGAACAAGGAGTTGTTGAAAGGAAGCATTGATCTATTGCTTCTTTCGCTGATCGCACAGAAAGATCAGTACGGCTATGAGTTGGCCAAGAAGATTCGCGATAAAAGCGATGAGCTGTATGAAATCGGTGAAGGCACACTATACCCTGCCCTAAAGCGACTGGAGACGCAAAAGGCAGTGGAGTCTTACTGGGGGGAAGCCAATGAAGGCGGACGCCGCAAATATTATCGGATTACCAAGACCGGCCAGGGCCTTCTTCAAGACAAGATGAAGGATTGGCAGAGCTTAAGCCGACTCATTATGCTGTGTAATAAGGGAAGTGAGTAAACGAATGAAGCTCGAAGAATATGCAGAGCAGGTTGTCAGTCGCTTGCCGTGCTCGAAATGGGAAAAGCGGGATGTCAAAGATGAGCTGATGGATCATTTGAACAGCATGAAAAGTGAGCTCGTTGAAGAAGGCTATGAAGAAAAGGAAGCAGTATCTTTGACCCTTCAACGATTCGGGCCTATGGGAGCAATCAGTCGGCAACTGTCTGAATCCATGCCGCTCATTGATAAATATTTCCGCAAATGGGTCATGAGCTTATTCTGTATGTATGTAGCCGTCCTCAGCTATTACTTGTTGTTGTCGCCTGAGCGATGGGAAAGCAGAGCTTTTATGGTTGAATGGAAGGAAAGGATGCTTGCATATGGCGCTCCGCAGTACAGTCAGCCGTTTCTAAACACGAACCTATTTCATACATTGGTGGATTACGTATACCGTTATGACAAATACAACGTTGATATATTGGTGTTCAATCTGGCTGGAAATGTCATCTTGTTCGTGCCGCTTGGGTTGCTGGTACCACTGCTTTTCCTTAGATTCCAAAACATTCATCGCGTATTTTTTCTCACGCTCTTTGTCAGTCTCATCATTGAAACTCTGCAACTATTGTTATCGTTAGGCAGTTTTGATGTCGATGATCTGCTGCTAAACGTACTCGGGGGACTCATTGGCTACGGAATGTTCCGATTAGGAGCGGCTCTCATCTACAGGCGACGGAAAAGCATCTCATACGATGATGATTTGTCTGCAACGTCGTAACAACAGAATCAGAGTCGAAAAAGCCTTCTGATTTAGCGAGGTCGCACAGATGTGAGGCGGCCTTGGCAAAGGCTTTGGCTTTTTTTACACAAGAACATCGTGATACGATATACATAGTGATTCGATTTAGGGGGATTTCATGAAACAAACAGGGATTTTACTACTGGTATTTGTACTGATGCTCCAAGTAGTCGTTGGTTGTGAGAACAACCTTGCTATCGAGCAGGTGCAGCCAAAGCAGCATGCAGATTTTACTTTTGATGTGAAGCTGGAGACCTTCGAAGTATTTGTCGAGAGAGACGGTGTGAAGGAAAGTGCTTCGGAGCCGATGCCTGCGCGCAAGGTAATGAATGTACGGAAAGGTGAACAAGAGATTGCCTGGAGCTATCCGGACGATCAGCTGGATGTCTCGATCACAAAGAAAGAGGATCATTTGCAAATCACCCTGACTTCCACAGGAACAGAGAGCTTTTCCTGGCCGACAGTAAAAGGAGCAAGCTACATGGTGCCCTTGGGAGAAGGAAAATGGATTCCTGCGGATGACAGCAAGTGGCAGTCCTTTTTAAAAGAAGAGAGTCTTAGCTTTGCGGAGTCTTTTTCCATGCGTTTTTTTGCTGTGAACAAGAGCAAGTATGCGCTGATGTACGTGGTGGACAATTTGTTTAACAACACTGTCGATTTTGCCGTTGATCCAACGATTACGTTTACGTTTTCGCACGAGTTCCCGACGATTAATCCGGACAAGACCTACGGGTTCCGCTTGTACGTCACAGACAACGATCCGGTTAGCGTAGCAGATGTTTACAAGCAATATGTCAAGGAGCAGGGAGAACTGCTAACCCTGGCTGAAAAAGCCAAAGCCAATCCGAATATCGAAAAGCTTTACGGTGCTCCTCATTTTTACTTGTGGAATAAGAGCTTCTTATCGGTCAACGATGTGAAATGGAATGCGCTGAAAACGAAACTGAACGAGAACTTCATCGGGGCACTTGAGAAAATCTTGGCTTCCAATGGAGTGGACGGAAAAGAGAGCATCCAGCAATTCCGCGAGATTCAGAAGCAGGATTACGTCGCAGATTATCAAAAGAAAGCGATACTCAGCGGGTTGAATGACGCTTTGCGTTCCCGTGAGTTTTACAATCCGCAGCGATTTCCACATGTCGATGAAGAGGTAAAAAAATCGTTTGGAAAAGGGATCGACTCGTTGACGGAATCACAGCTGTACGACTTGAATAAAAAGCTGCTGAAAAGTGTGCTGCAGGATGTTGTTCCACCTGTGGAACAATGGGGGAATGTCGACTCTACTGATCTCTTGAAAGAAATGAAAGCGGCTGGGATTGATCAGGCATGGATCGGTTTGCCGGATTGGACGGCTGCCTACATGAAGCCAGCATTCATTCAAGAGGCGAATGAGACAGGCTATTTGATCGCCAGCTACGATTCCTACCACTCGATTCATCAGGAGGAAAATCCGGATTGGAATACGGCTATTTTCAAGGATAAGGGCTTGTATGAGAACGCGACGATCTCGAAGAAAAATGGAGAGAAAAAAGCTGGTTTTCTCCAGCAGGGGAGATTGCTGAATCCAACGCTATCACTGCCAAGTGTCAAACAGCGCATGGATGACATTATGAGTAACGATGTCGCTTTTAATTCGTGGTTTATTGACGTGGATGCAGCAGGGGATTTCAGCGATGATTATTCGCCGAAGCACACGACGACTGAGGCAGAGGATATGAAGGCGAAGCTTGCGCGTATGGACTACATTCGCGATGAAAAGAAATTGGTCATCGGGTCTGAGACTGGAAATGACTTTGCCAGCCGAAGTATCGCCTTTGCCCATGGCATTGAAACGCCTGTCATCAAGTGGGCAGATTCGGACATGCGAAAAAACAAGCAAAGCCCGTATTATGTAGGAGGCTACTGGTCCCCGGCGGGAGAGATCCCAGAACGATATGCCAAACAGGTTCCGATCAAGGAAGAGTATCGTCATGTATACATTGATCCTGCCTATTCGTTGCCACTGTACAAGCTGGTGTACAATAACGCGGTAATCACGAGCCATCATTGGGAGTGGAGCAGCCTGAAGATCAAGGGGGAAGTCGGCACTCGTATGCTCAAGGAGCTGCTTTACAATGTACCGCCGCTCTATCATTTGGATAAAAAGATGTGGGATGCAAACCAATCATTGATCACGAACTATTTGAAGGTATGGTCTCCTTTCCATAAAAAAGCTGTGGAACAGGAAATGACCGATTATCGCGTGTTGTCCGAAGACAGGCTCGTGCAGAAGTCGGTTTACGGGGATGATCTGCAAGTGATCGTCAATTTCTCTGAGCAAGATTTCACGTACGAGGGGCAAGTGGTGAAGGCCAGATCAGCGCTGATTAAGAACGGGAACGATAAACAAACCTTCTTTGCTCCAGCGCAGTAAGAACGATTTGAAAAAGGCTGTCCGCGAAAATGAAGCGGCAGCCTTTTTTCTGCTAAGGAGTGAGTGGGTATTTCTTGCTTTTCAAATCGTATTGAAGTCGATTGATGAAATTCATGGAAATACGGGAATAATGCCGTTCCTCCGCGCGAACCCACCCATAATAGACGGGTTGTTGATAAGGAATATCCAAATCAAGCGTAATTGAATCGGAGTCCTGCAAATGAGGTTCATGAACAAAAGAGTAGTCCAGTCCGATGGTTACCGCGAGATTTTGCCGGATTGCATTGCGGAGCGCTTCTGTGTTGTTCGACGTAAACAAAATGTCGACGGGACCATAAGTCGCGGCAAAATCCTCTACGAACCATTTGACGTAGTCGTCGTTGTACAGGACGAAGGATTGCTTGCGAAGCTCTTCAGGTGTGACGGAATCCTGATAGGCAAGTGGCGAGTTTTTGCCTACACCTACAACCATTTTTCCCTCTAGTAACGGTTCGAACACTAATCCGAGGCCTTCGCTCTTTTTGAGCAGATTCTCATGGATAATGACCAGACCAATGTCCAGCTTGTCCTGAAGAATGTCCTCTAATATTTCCTGTGTGCCTTTTTCTGCAATTTCGGTACGGATGTAAGGATAATCTTTTTTAAAGCTCGCGACGGCATCGACCAGAAGATTCATGGGACCGGGAATGGTCGCCAGTCGCAGCTCTCCACTCAACGTGTTCGTATAGTTTTGTGCTTCCTCCCAAATTTCCTGGATCTTTCCCAAGGCTTCAAACGCTTTTTTGATGATAATGCGCCCTTCAGGGGTCGGTACTGCACCAAGACGCGAACGTGTAAACAGAGTAACGCCCAGCTCTGCTTCCAGACTCGAGAGCGACTGGCTGATCGCGGAGAGTGTGACATGCTTGTTCTGAGCGGCTTTGGTCAAGGAGCCTGCCTTTGCTATTTCTACGATATATTCCAGTTGTTCCAGATGCATTTGGTAACAGCACATCCTTTAGTCGTGCTTAAGGAAGGGTAAGTATGTTTACATATTTTTAAATATAAAAGAGTCCTATAATGAAAGCAAGGCAAGAGATCAGGTACAAGAGACATCATCAATGGAGGCGTTTACCGTGGCGAGACTCGAAGGGAAAGTAGCGATCATTTCCGGTGGCGGAACAGGAATCGGGAAAACAACGGCGATTCGTTTCGCCAAGGAAGGTGCCAAGGTAGTCGTTACGGATATCAATCTGGAAAGTGCCTCCCAGACGGTAGCCGAAATCAAGGATGCCGGTGGAGAAGCCATCGCGATTGCGCATGATGTAAGCCGTGAAGAGCAATGGCAGCAAGTAGTGACAACCACCGTAGAACAATACGAGAAAGTAGATATCCTGTTCAACAACGCAGGCATTTATATCATTAAACCGTTGGCGGAGATTACCATTGAAGAATGGAATCGTCTCATGGCGATTAACGTAACGGGTGTCTTTTTGGGAATGAAGCATGTAATGCCACTCATGGCAAAACAACAAGGTGGTTCTGTTATCAATGCTTCTTCCATCGCCGGGCTTTTTGGTGCGCCGGGTCACGTCTTGTACGGAGCGAGCAAGGGAGCGGTTCGCATCATGACCAAGGATGCAGCTATGGAGTACGCGGCACAAGGTGTGCGCGTGAACTCGATTCACCCTGGCTATATCGATACAAACATGGTGTCCTATGCTTCGGAAACGACAAAGCATTCTAAAGCAGAGTTGGCACAGGCGACTCCAACAGGTCGACTTGGAACTGTCGAGGATGTAGCCAATATGGTGCTGTTCCTTGCTTCTGACGAATCTTCCCATGTCACAGGGGCGGAATTCGTCATCGATGGCGGCGCAACAGCGCGATAAAACGGTACAAATACCATTTTCGAAAACAGGAGGAGTTATCCATGAGATTGGAAAATAAAGTAGCGATCGTAACAGGTGGAGCAAGCGGAATCGGTGAAACGACTGTCCGTCTCTTCGCAAAAGAAGGGGCGAAAGTCGTGATTGCTGACTTCTCCCCACGTGGAAATGAATTGGCGGAAGAGCTGAATCAAGCGGGCTTCGACGCGTTGTTCGTGAAAACGGACGTAACGAAAGAAGACGAAGTGAAAAACATGGTGAGCACCACTGTAGAAAAGTATGGAAAGGTAGACATTCTGTTTGCCAATGCAGGTATTGCGAAAGACGCACCTGGTCATCTGTTGAGCGTGGATGACTGGCAAAGAACGATTGATATCAATCTGACCGGAGTGTTCTTGTGTGATAAATACGTCATCGAGCAAATGCTGGCACAAGGGACTGGCGGCGCGATTGTCAACTGCGGCTCGATTCATAGCCATGCTGGAAAAGCGGGCGTGACGGCATACTCTTCCGCCAAAGGTGGCGTGAAGCTCCTGACCCAGACACTGGGACTGACGTATGCCAAGCAAGGGATACGTGTCAATGCGGTCTGCCCGGGCTACATCGATACACCCTTGATTGCTGGGCGCAATGAAGCTTTGAATGAGCACCTGATTGGGTTGCATCCAATGGGACGCTTGGGTAAACCAGAAGAAGTCGCCAAGGCTGTTCTGTTCCTTGCCAGCGACGATGCTTCCTTCGTCACAGGGACAAGCTTGCTGGTCGATGGCGGTTATACCGCGCAATAAAATGTCTTTCTCCTCGCGTAGATTTGTCTACACGGGGAGATTTTTTTTGGCAAGACCACATCGGACAAATGCCCTACACCATCGTCCAAGCGGGCGCAAAACCGTTCGAATAGGATGGGAATAAGTGACTACGCAACGGGGAGGGAGGAGTTTTGCCGACTTTTGTGGGCAAGGTGACCATTACCAATAATGTCGGGAATATCAACTTTGGCGATACGGCAAACAACTCTCCGAAAAGCGTAACCAAAGCGTTTTCCGGTTCGGGTGGAAACAATAGCGGCAACGTAGTGAAGGTCATCAATGAAAATAGCCAAACCAATACATGGGTGGGTTCAGGAGCCGCTGGAATGAAGACGATGAAGACAGTAAAGGCAAAGAAACGGGTCCGTCGTGCAGCCCGAAAAGGCAAAAAGAAAAAGTAGCCTTGAAAAAGGCCATGTGTGAAAGTGGACAAGCTCGATAATAGAGTTGAGATTAAGACTATTGCGAATTTATGTGAATTGAGATAAAAAAGATGAAAGACGTTCGCAGAAAGGAAGCAAACCAAATGACGAAAACTAATCAGGAATCACTCTTATTTACTCGTGTGAACAAGGATACGCAGGCACTGCCGATTTCCATTGAAGACTGGGAGAAAAAGGCGCGAGAGGTTTTGCCTGATGGGCCATTTGATTACGTTGCCGGGGGATCAGGGGCAGAGGAAACGCTCGTAGAAAACCGGACAGCTTTTTCCCGTTGGGCAATCATTCCGCGGATGATGCGGGATGTGACGAATCGCACGCTCGGTATTTCGATGTACAATCAAACGTTGCGCACACCGATTTTCTTGGCTCCTGTAGGCATGCAGACGATTTCACATCCCGATGGAGAGCTGGCGTCTGCCAAGGCGGCAGCAGCAGCCGGAGTGCCTTTCGTAGCCAGTACGGTATCTGCTCATTCACTCGAACAGATTGCCGAAGTGATGGGCGATGCCTATCGCTGGTTCCAGCTCTATTGGTCGAATGATCGAGAGGTTTCTGCGAGCATGGTCAGACGAGCGGAAAAGTCTGGTTATTCTGCCATTGTCCTCACGGTAGATACCGTCATGCTAGGGTGGAAGCGCAGAGACTTTCGCAACGGGTATTCGCCACTGCGCGAAGGAAGAGGACTGGCGAATTACTTGACAGACCCTGTTTTTTGTTCGCGACTCCCTGAGGTAACGCCGGAGAATGCAGTGGAGGAAGTGTTGAAAAACATTTATCATCCAGCGCTGAATTGGAACGACATCGCCTATTTGCGTGAGCATACTCGTCTGCCGATTTTAGTAAAAGGCATTTTGCATCCGGATGATGCGCGCCTTGCTTTAGAGCATGGTGTAGATGGAATCATCGTCTCCAATCACGGTGGGCGGCAGATGGATGGCGCTATTTCTACGCTGGATGCATTGCCGGCGATTGCCGAGGTAGTAGCTGGCAAAATACCTGTATTGCTCGATAGCGGCGTGCGTACAGGAGCAGATGTCGTTAAAGCGATTGCTTTAGGGGCCAATGCCATTTTGATTGGTCGCCCATTTCTGTATGGACTGGCTGTTGCCGGAGAGCAAGGCGTAGCGAGTGTGTTAGATACACTCATCCATGAATTTGACGTCGCTATGGCGCTGTCTGGCAGCAATTCTGTCGCAGACCTCAATCGCAGCATTCTTGCCCGGTTGTAAGCAAAGCAGCCCGTTCATACCCATTGTTGAAAAAAGTGAGCCAGGCTACATGCACTGGTTCATTTTTTTCGCAAAAATGTTGTATCTATCGCAGTTGTTCTCGTTGATCTTTCGGTAAAACATGGTAAAATGGAACGAACTTGTATTCAGAACGTTACGATCCTTCTGTAAGGATCATTTTTTTTGACTGTATTCAAAGCAGGTGATGGAAAATGAAAAACCAAATGATATCTTCACTGACACCCCAAGATTGGGCTGGTCTACTACGCGAAAAAGATGGTGAGCTGAACATGGTTGTGAATGAGCTGGCAGATGTCAAATACGCTTTGGACCAATCCACGATCTTGGCAATTACGGACCATAAGGGGATTATTTTGCGGGCAAATGAACAATTTTGCCGCATATCGAAATACGAACGAAGCGAATTGATTGGAAAGGACCATCGTATTCTTAATTCGGGTTACCATCCGAAAGGCTTTTTTAAAGAAATGTGGTCCTGTATTCGATCTGGCCAGGTCTGGCGGGGGGAAATTCGCAATCGCGCAAAAGATGGCAGCTATTATTGGGTTGATACGACCATTGTGCCATTTAAGAACCAAGCGGGCGAAATCTATCAATACCTTTCCATTCGCAGTGATATCACAGCTCGCAAGCAGATGGAAGATGAGCTAAAGCGGAGTGAAGAAAAGTATCGTATCATCGCGGAAAACACGTCGGATATCATCAGCATCATCAACCTGGATGGGGAATTTCTTTACTTGTCTCCGTCTCACAAGCGTGTATGGGAGCATACCGTTCCGGATGAGGAAATCCATAACCTGTTCGAGTGGATTGTGGAGGATGACCGGGATATTTTTGCTTATGCGATTCAGCATGCCTTCTCTACGCGCAAAGAGTACATGGTAGAATGCCGGATTAATACCCAAAGAAACGATGTGATCTGGACTGAGAGCAAAATCAATCCGATTGTGGATGAAGAAGGAAATGTGACCAAGCTCCTCCTCGTTACCCGTGACGTCACAGACCGGAAACAGTCCGAAGAGACGATTCACCATTTGGCTTATCACGATGCGTTGACAGATCTGCCGAACCGACGGATGTATGTCCAACAGCTCAGCAAGGAAATGATGCAGGCCAAGCGTTTCCAATCGAATCTGGCAGTGCTGTTTTTGGATTTGGATCGTTTTAAGGATGTGAACGATTCGTTCGGTCATGATGTAGGGGATATGTTGCTGATCGAAGCAGCAAAGCGTCTACAGGCATGCCTGAAGCCAGGAGATGTCGTGGCCAGGTTGGGTGGAGACGAATTTACAATTATGCAGAACCAGCTGCAAGATCGCAATGAAGCAACTGCGCTGGCAGAGCAGATCATGTATCAGCTGCAGCGGCCGTTTGAATTGGATGGACATGTGTTCAACGTGTCGTGCAGCATCGGCATCGCCTTGTATCCACAGGATGGGGACAATCCAGAAGATTTGTTGAAACGGGCCGATACAGCGTTGTATACCGTGAAATCACGCGGGAAGAATGGCTATGACTTTTTCGATCCTACGATGGAGGCGAAGTCGCTGGAGCGTATCTTGATGGAAAATGAGATGCGGAAAGCCATTGAACAAGAGCAGTTCCAAATTTACTACCAGCCCAAAATTGATATCGCGACAAGCGAGATGACAGGCATGGAGGCGCTCGTCAGATGGGTGCATCCAGAACTGGGTATCATTCCGCCGAATCGCTTTATTCCAATCGCAGAAGAGACAGGGATGATCCTGGCGCTTGGGGAATGGATTTTGAAACAGGCGTGCAAACAAAATAAAATCTGGCACGATGAAGGATATACGCTGAAGGTCTCTGTGAATTTGTCAGCGAGACAGATCTATCAAAAAGATCTGGTCGAGATGATCAAGGATATTCTTCAGGAAACAAAGCTATCTCCTAATTGGCTGGAGCTCGAGATTACGGAGAGCATATTTGTCAAAATGGAAGAGGCGACGGCAGTCCTGCAACAGATTCGGGAAATCGGCATCCAAATTTCGATTGATGATTTTGGGACAGGCTATAGCTCGTTTAGTTATATTAAAAGCTTGCCAGTCGATACAATCAAAATTGACGCCTCATTTATTCGCGACATTCATCACAATCAGGAGAGTCAAGCGATTGTAAAAGCGATTGTCACGATCGCACAAAGTCTCAATATGAATGTCATCGCTGAGGGAATTGAACTCCATGATCAAGTAGCGGCATTGAAGGAAAATGGCTGTGACCACGGTCAAGGCTATTTGTTCAGCAAACCGCTTCCGACAGATGATTTCGATCAGTTCCTGCGTCAAGAACAGCAATAAAATGGCAGGAAGCAAAGCCGGGTGAGAACATCCGGCTGTTTCTTTTGTGTGGTACTATAGGAGGCGGACAAAAACATAAGTGCAAGTGTGCAGCTAGAAAGGGAGGCCCCTCGTGGGAAAGTTTTCGGGTAAGACTGTAGTCGCTATTGCAAGTTTGGTGTTGATGTGGGGATTAAGCTGGTCGATTTACAAAATGTCACTCGCTTATACTCCACCGATTTTATTCGCAGGAATGCGTTCGCTGATTGGCGGACTTCTGCTAGCTTTATTCATTTTACCGAAATGGAAAAAGATCAACTGGCGTGAAAACTGGTTGAGCTATTGTATATCTGCCTTTCTGAATACATTGTGCTTTTACGGCATTCAGACGGTTGGACTCGTGTATTTGCCAGGTGGATTATTCTCTGTGTTGGTGTACTTCCAGCCAATCCTGATTGGACTCTTTGCCTGGTTGTGGCTGGGTGAGAGCATGACAGTGCTCAAAATCATTGGGCTGATCATGGGATTCTTCGGGATACTTGCGGTCAGTGCAGATGGTCTGACTGGACAGGTTTCCATCGTGGGCGTCATTTTAGGCTTGTTGACGGCTCTGACGTGGGCGATGGGCGTGATCTATGTGAAAAAAGTCAGTGCCAAGGTAGATTCGCTTTGGATGGTTGCCATGCAATGCATCATTGGTGGCGCGGCCTTAACTCTTTTGGGGACAGGCGTAGAAAGCTGGTCCGACATTGTCTGGAATGTACCTTATTTGATCGGCCTCAGCTACGGTGCTACATTTGGTGTGCCGATTGCCATTGTCATTTACTTTGGGCTTGTGAATGCAGGCGAAGCAAGCAAGGTGGCCGCCTTTACGTTTCTCGTGCCGCTCATCGCAGTCGTCACTGGCACTATTTTTATGGACGAGCCGGTTACGTATTCGCTCATCGCCGGACTGGTATTGATCGTGTGCAGTATTTGCTTGGTGAACTATCAGAAAAAGATACGACAGCCTGCAATTGCCAATCATCTCAATCGCTGATGGAAACGACAAAGAAAACAGCCGACACTTCACAGTTGCGGCTGTTTTCCTTTTTGGGATTATAGGTAAGGCTCTTTGTAGATTCCATTTTCATAAATGTACTGAAGGCAAGCATCAGGCAACAGGAAGCTGGGGTCGCCACCTTTGCGGATTTCGTCTCGGATGTAGGTAGAGCTGATTCCCATGTTGATGCCCTTGCTCATGATGAGGAAATGCTCGTCATGATTGCGCAGCAGCGCGTCCTCTGCAATCAGGTCAGCGGTCGGATAGCCTTCGCGCGACATCACGATGAAGTTGAAGCCTGCGACCAGCTTTTCAGCGTTGCCCCAGTTCGAGAGTCCCTCTAACAAATCCGATCCCATGATGAAAAAGAGCTCATCGTTCGGGTACTTCCTTTTCATGTGCATCATCGTATCGTACGTATAGGTTTCACCTGGCAAGGCATCCATTTCAACTGTTGAAATCTCGAAAAGAGGTTCGCCATCTTTGTTTGTTTTGTGTGTACTGCCAGCCAAAGCCAGTTTGAGCATATGCAAGCGATGGACGTCCTCTGTCTGCAATTTTTTGTCATGACGCTTTGAAGAGCATGGTACGAAAATGACTTTGTCCAGTCGTCTTCGGTGAGCGACGGTCGCAGCCGTGAACAAATGGCTGTACGTGATGGGATCAAAGCTGCTGCCATAAATGCCGATTCGCATAAAAATTGCCTCCTATCGTCATGAACCTGTTATTTCTTTTGAACAGTCATGCCAAGCTGGTTTTGAAAATGACCGAGAGCCCATTTGTGACCTTCGGGAAGAAAGCTCGCTACAGCATCCTCGTGGATGACGACAGAAAAGCCGTTATAGAAGCCTTCAATTGCTGTGTGCAGCACACAAATGTCTGTGCAGACACCTACCAGATGAATCTCGGTAATACCTCTTGTGCGCAACAATAGGGCAAGGTCGGTGCCTTGGAAAGCGCTGTAGCGCGTCTTATCCATCCAGTGAATCGTATCTTCGAATTCCTCGTAAATCTCCTGAATGCTGCCATACAAATTCCGGCCAGCCGTACCGATAATGTTGTGTGGTGGGTAGAGTCCAGTCTCAGGATGGTACGGGTCCTGCTCGCGATGAGCGTCGACTGCCATGACGACAAAGTCGCCTTCTGCAAGGAAGTCGCGGATTAACTCTCCAATGCGTCCCTCAATAGCCTGACCAGGCTCTCCACAAGTCAATGCACCATCTGTCGCGACAAAATCATTCGTGTAGTCGATCACAATCAAAGCTTTCATGGCATAAACCTCCTGAATGTGGATTTCATCAGTAAATCATGGCAGTTGGCGTAAAGCCGGTAAAGCGATAGAGCTTGGCTGGCGAATTCGAAAACTCGGTCGAGTAGACAGGCTGTCCGTCAGCAGATAGAACTGGCTCGAGAAGTCCTTGCCGTCTGGTTGTCGCAAGCAGGCGCCGCTCAAAATTACCGCGATCCTTTGCTGAAAAGGATGGAACGACGGTCTCGATCACTTGCAGCAGTTCACTCAAGGTAAACTCATCTGGTAAAAACGCTTTGGCGATTGTCGTTTGCAGCATTTGCTCCCGAACGCGCTGTAAGGCGTCAGTCAAAATTTCACGATGATCAAAAGCAAGGTTGAGGGCAAAAGCTTCCTCGATTGGAAACAGCTGCGCGTCTGATGCATCGTCATTTGCCTGTGCGTGCTTCAATAAATCTTCATGAACGAGGGAGACATAGGCAACACTCGGGATCCAACCACGAGGGTCTCTTCCCGGCTTGTAGTAGGTCTTCAGCTGTTCGATGTGTACGTCACGGTCAATATTCGTCTCTTCTTTCAACTCACGATAGGCACATTCATCCAGTGTCTCCGATTCATGGGAAAAACCGCCAGGCAATGCCCATTGCTCTGCAAATGTATCGCTTTTTCGCTTGATCAGAAGAACGGCCAATTGCTTGAGTGGGAGCGATTTGGTTTTCGTTTGGCGCGGGATGGAAAGGATCGTAAAGAGGCAAATATCTGTAGGAAGTCCATCCGGCGAGCGGTACTTTTTGGTCCGAAAGTGGATACGTTTGGCTCGAAGGGGAGACGTACTCACAAAATCATCCTTTCCGTTTGCTCGAGTCTGTTCTCATACTTTTATATTATGGTATCGTTTTAACAATGTCAATATTACAATGTAAAAATCTGTGAAAAAAGACGTCTTTGAGTATCAGACGTCTCTCGAAGCAGCTCGCGCGAAAAGGATTAAACAGCATCCAGCGCAAGTCGCAATGTAATGTTAATGTTTTCTTCCGTTTTGGCCACGATCGTATGAGGGCTAGTCAAACCGAAGTCACCAAACGTAACTACAGATGTTCCTTCCAATTGCAGCTTGCCTTGGGAATAAATCGCATCAGCATCAATTTTCACGTCTTTGGCAATTCCTTTTACGGTCAGGACGCCATTGATGGTGAACGAAGCTTTTTGTCCTTCTGTCCATGTGGATGGCCAGTTTTCAAAGGATTTCGCTTCAAAGGTAGCAGCTGGATGGACGGCTGTATCAAAGTAATCAGGAGATTTGATATGGGTGTCGCGCTTTGCATTACCGGAGTTCAGCTTATTCAAGTCAGCGGAAGCCGTTGCTTTCATTTGGTCGGGTACAGAGAGGTTCACATCCCAACTGCCAGTAATACCGTCCATTTCAAAGTTAACCGTTTCTTTTGACGTGGTTACGGAGAAATAGACTTTGGACTGGTCATTGATCGTCCATTTTTTATTCAGTTGATCTGCTGTCAGAGGCGTTGAGGAAGCGGTAGATGAGGCTGTGGTTGCCGCAGCTGCAGGCTGGATCTCCACATGGTTTCCCACAAAATAGTCATAGAGCATGTAACCTCCGATACCAACCACGAGTGTGGCAACTGAGGCAGTCAGGATAACCGAATTTTTTTTCATTTTTGGATAACCTCCATGTTTTTGAAGTGTTCAGACTTGGTCGTATGTATTTGGCTTCGCAGGATCATTATGAGCGAGGAAGCTGAGTGGGCCTTGAAAGCTGGCTGAAAGTTTGTTGAAAGCGCAATGGTAAGAGAATTATCAACGTTTTATATATTGGATTTACATTTTTTGGTTTATTATTTTGCAAAAAGCTTTCAGCTCGTACTCAGGGCATATTCAGCAAACATTCAGCTACGTTTGGCCTGTTCAGGTAAAATAGAGGTGAGGTGAAAGAAATGAGCCTAAATAAAGGCATTAAAATATTGCTTGTCGATGATGAGCCGACCATCCTGCAGTTTTTGGAGATGGGTCTTGAAAATGAAGGCTTCCAAGTAATGACGGCACAAGATGGGATGACTGCGGTGACCATGGTAAAGGAGCATCAGCCGCATGTCGTCATTCTCGATGTGATGATGCCTGGCATGGATGGCTTCGAGGTATGCCGGATGCTGAAAAAGATTCAGAATGTAGCAACGATCATGCTGACAGCCAGGGAAGACGTGGAGGATCGGGTAAAAGGGCTGACGCTCGGTGCCGATGATTATATGATCAAGCCGTTTAGCTTTGAAGAGCTGCTTGCCCGTATCCAGGCGCGCATTCGCAATCATTACCCACATCTGCTCTCCAAGGTACACCTCGGCCCATTCCAGATCGATGACAGGCGAAAGGAAATTACCTATGAGGACACGCTTCTGGAGCTATCGCCAACGGAATACTCGTTGCTGAAATATTTGGTGACGAATCACGGCTTGGTGCTGAGTAAACCAATGATTTTGGATAACGTGTGGGGCTATGATTTCGGTGGGGAGGAGAACATTGTCGAGGTGTATATTCGCTCCCTGCGTGATAAATTGAATGATCGTCAGCATCGGATTATTCGCACATTGCGCGGTGCGGGCTATCGGGTTGATTTTGTATGAAGATGAATCGAAACAATCAATGGGCTCCTTTCCTAGAACCGAACTCTTTGCGTTATCAACTGTTGTCTCGTTCGTTATTTATCTTATCCGGGTTGCTACTTCTAATCGGCATGATTCAATACTTATTGATGGAGCAGTTCTTGTATCGCAGCAAAGCGGAAAGCTTGTTAAATCTGGCTGTCACTGTTCCTTATCAAGTCTTGGAGGAGACGGAAACACTGCCGAAATACGATCAGTATGTCAGCGCGTTGCTCTCCTTACGCACACCCGATATCAAGTATGCCTTTATTGACAACGACGCGAACGTGACGGAGCTGTTTGCGAATCCGAGCGAAGGGTATTCCCCACGCTTTCCGGAGAGTCTATACCGCGAGATCTTGGCTAGTGGCGTATGTACTTTTAAATACAAAATTTTGGAAGGCAGTACTGGTACGGATTATTTGGTCGTACTGGCACCCATTCGTTCTCCTGATCAGCTGCAAGGAATTGTACAGCTGAGCACCCCTGTCGGCCCGATGCGAGAAGTGCTGTTTCCACAGTTGATCATTTTCTTTTCTGCATCTGCACTCGCCTTGCTTATCGGTTTGTTAACGTATGTGCCTGTGCTCCGCCGTACGCTGAACCCACTTTCGCGTATTGAGGTTACAATTGAGCGGATTAATGCGGGTAACTTGGATGAGCGACTGCCGATGGATCAAGGCCAAATGGAGATTGATCAATTATCGGCGGTCTTTAACGGAATGCTGGAGCGGTTGGAAACCTCCTTTAAAACTGAGCAGGAAGCAGGGGAGCGGATGAGGCGCTTTGTAGCGGACGCTTCGCACGAGTTGCGAACACCGTTGACATCCATCCATGGCTTTTTGGAGGTGTTGTTGCGCGGTGCGGCGGCAAATCCCGAACATTTGCAAAAAGCATTGAAAAGCATGCACGGCGAGACAGAGCGACTGAACAAACTCGTCAACGATTTGCTGTACCTGGCTCGGATGGATCGGGAACCGGCTTTCCTTCTGCAAGAGGGGGAGCTGGACGCAGTCGTGCACAGTATGGAATCGCAGCTCATGGTGCTGGCCGGTGACCGAAACGTTCATTTCCGCGTAGAACCGAATGTTACGGTTGCTTTCGACTGTGACGGAATGAAGCAAGTTATTCTCAATCTGTTTCAAAATGCGGTGCAGCATACTGACCCTGTGAACGGTGAAATCGAGCTTACATTGAGCAAGATTGCCAATGGGATTGAACTGACGATCAGAGATAATGGGGCCGGAATCGCACCGGAGCATGTCCTGCATGTATTCGACCGTTTCTACCGAATTGAATCCTCTCGCGCACGCAAAAGCGGAGGTGCTGGACTGGGGCTGTCGATCACCCAATCCATTGTAGAAAATCATCGGGGTAAAATTGACGTCCAAAGCAGCTTGGGAGTAGGGACGGTGTTTCGCGTCTGGTTGCCTAACGGTTTGAAAGAGGTTCAGAAGACAGAAGTTGTTGGTTGACAATGAGAGAAAACGTCATTTATAATCTGAGACATTCAATAAAACAACCAACACAGCCGTGAAAAGGAAAGTAAAAAAGGGATTTTGACGTCCAGAGAGTTGCCTGTTAGCTGAGAGGGCAGCCGCGAACTCTTTTTGAAAGCCACCTTGGAGCTCTGCTTTTGAAAATGCCAAGTAGAAAGCAGCGGATGGCCCACGTTATGGGGCGCATGTCTACGTAGACAGCACGAGTTTGCCTTTTGTGAGAGAGGCAAAAAAGCTGAGTGGTACCGCGATACCTTCGCCTCAGCAACCGGATTCATGGAAATCATGAGTCTGGTTGCTGGGGCTTTTTGCTTTATGACGTTGTTCAAAAAGTCGACTACTTGAACACGCACTTATGTACAAAAATAAAGAGAAAACTGGAGTGGTGGGGCATGGATCGCTTGAAGCAAAGAGAGCTGTTGCACCTGTTGGAAGAAGACAGTCGCATGAGCGCTGAGCAAATCGGAAAAATGATCGGAGAGCCAACCGAGATCGTTGAGCAGACGATTGCAGCATTGGAAGCCGAAAAGGTCATTGTCAAATATCCAGCGCTGGTGAACTGGGAGCGTGTGGACGATCATCCGTACGTAAACGCCATGATTGATGTAAAAGTGACGCCGAAGCGTGACGTCGGCTTTGATGAAGTGGCGGAGCGAATTTGCCGTTTCCCAGAAGTGAAGGCTGTTTACTTGATGTCTGGTGCAAGCTATGACTTGTCGATTATTTTGGAAGGCAAAACGATGAAAGAGGTAGCTACTTTTGTTTCGCAAAAGCTGTCCACTCTTGATTCGGTTGTCTCAACAGCTACACATTTTATTTTGAAACGTTACAAGCACGATGGCATTGAGCTGGAAGATCGTGACGAAGATCACAGGATGGTGGTTACGCCGTGAGTACACAAGTCAAAGTCAAAAACCGTTTATCCAGTACAGTTCAATCGTTGAAGCCATCGGGCATTCGCCGCTTTTTCGATTTGGCAGCATCGATGGAGGGAGTCATTTCTTTAGGGGTTGGGGAGCCTGATTTCGTTACTCCTTGGCGCATGAGAGAAGCTTCGATTTCTTCGCTGGAGCGTGGGCATACAGCTTATACATCCAATGCAGGTATGCTGCCATTGCGTGTGGAAATTCAGAAATACTTGGAAGAACGTTTTTCTGTCAGCTATCATCCAGAGACAGAAATTCTCGTGACGGTCGGTGCCAGCGAAGCGATTGATATCGCACTGCGTGCCATTCTCGATCCGGGTGATGAAGTATTGGTCGTGGAGCCTTGCTATGTCTCCTATGAACCAGTTATTCGCTTGGCTGGTGGTGTGCCGGTTTTCCTGAAAACGACGATGGAAAACCAGTTTAAACTGACACCGCAAGAGCTGGAGACGCACATTACCGCACGTACAAAAGCAATTATTTTCTGCTATCCAAATAACCCGACCGGGGGGACTATGACGGCTGAAGAGTGGAAAACACTTTTGCCGATCATCGAAAAGCACGACCTCATGGTGATCTCCGATGAGATTTATGCCGAGCTTACCTACGGTCGTATGCACGATAGTATCGCAGCTCTGCCAGGGATGAAAGATCGGACGATCCTGATCTCCGGTTTTTCCAAAGCATTCGCGATGACCGGCTGGCGTTTGGGATATGTCTGCGCGTCACCTGATTTGCTCGCAGGCATGCTGAAAATCCATCAGTACACCATGCTGTGTGCTCCGACAATGGCTCAGATGGCTGCATTGGAAGCTCTGCGTCATGGACGGTCGGATATGGAACGAATGATTGAGAGCTACCGTCAGCGCCGCAATTATGTAGTAGATGGATTCCGTCATATCGGATTGACTTGCCATGAACCGGATGGAGCATTCTACGCATTTCCGTCTGTTGTTTCTACAGGTCTCAGCTCTTCTGAGTTTGCGGAGAAGCTGCTGATGGAGGAAAAGGTAGCTGTTGTACCTGGAGATGTGTTCGGCGAAAGCGGAAAGGGACATATCCGTTGCTCTTATGCGACATCGATGGAGCAGTTGAAGAAGGCGCTGGAACGTATGGAGCGCTTGATGGGACGACTGTCCTAACATTTTCCGGGAAATAAAGGGGGGGCGGCTTTCAAGCTGCTCCTTTTTTTACGAGTGGCTGTGGTGGGGGAAGAAGCCCATTTCCAGTCTACGCTTCGGCCTACGCCCCGCAAGGGGGGATTCACTGGCCGCTTCGGAAAAAATGGCGGGAGCGCTTCAAACGTAGAAGTCTCGGTGAAGTATTCCATAAGTGAAGCTGAAATTCCCCGCCATTTTTTCCGAAGCTGGGATGGGCTCCAGAGGCGCTTGACTGGAAATGCGCTTCTTCTTACGCAGCTGTGGTAAGGGAACACCTTGAAAGCTAATGCAAGAGGATGTTCTGCAAGTAGTTCGAGGAGGAGATTCCTAATGATTTCACTGCCAACCCAATTTACCGAAACAATTATGGGGGTACATAAAGAAGCGGGGCGTCTCTGGCTGGATTCCTTTGATGAACTACTTGCCGATTGCGAAGCACGGTGGTCTCTAAAGGTGCTTGCGCCATTTCCACTCTCCTATAACTTTGTCGCACCAGTTGTGTTGAAGGATGGAACAAACGCAGTACTGAAGCTGGGAGTGCCTGGCGTGGAATGGCAAAGAGAGCTGGCAGCGATTCGGGGTTTTGCAGGGCGGGGAATGGTGCAGCTTCTCGATGCTGACGAGGAAAAAGGGATGATGCTTTTGGAGCGCATCATGCCAGGCGAGACACTGGACAAGCTGAGTAGCGAAGACGAGCGAATTCAATGCTTGGCGGACGTAATCAAAAGAATGCATACACCCATTTCGAGGGTTGGCAAGCTTGCGTCGAGATTCCCGACGATAGCAGACTGGGCTGTGGGACTGGAACAGATTCGCCCCCATTTCCAAGGGGGGACAGGACTGATTCCTGAGCAAATGGTGGAGCAGGCCATGCAATGGTACAAAAAGCTTCTCCCCACACAAAAAGAACCGTGCTTGCTGCATGGTGATCTTCATCATGAAAATATTTTGCGTGCAGAAAGAGAGCCGTGGTTGGCAATTGATCCGAAAGGACTGATTGGGGAGACGGAATACGAGGTGATTCCGTTTTTGCTGAACCATTTGCCAGAGGATGGGCTAGAAGAGGTAATGAAACAGCGGGTCGATGGGCTGACGAAGGCGCTGTCCTTGCAAAAAGAGAGTGTGTTAGCATGGGCGTATTGCCACAGTGTGCTGTCAGCTTGGTGGTTCATAGAGGATTTTGGTGCAGACGGTGGTCGTTTAGTGATGCCGAGAGTTTTTGAGAGGCTGTTAAATGAGTAAAGGCTTCACCCTGTGGGATGAAGCCTTCTTTATTTTAAATGAATAAATGAGGTCTTTCGTGATACGAAATATTAATAGCCAGTTGACTGATTCAAGGTGGCAGCAGCGAGATTGTATTGATAAACCGATTCGATTGCTTTTGTTTCAGAGTCAAACAGGTTTGCTTCGTCTTCCATCAATTCTTTCATCGATGCTTTCCCTAATCTATATTGATCGATTGTTGCCTGATAGCGCTCCAATGCGGTTTCTTTCTTTGTTGTACTTTCCTCTAATGCCTTTTTCGCTGCGAGTAGCTTCGTATAGTTGTCACTTACCTCTTGACCGATTTTCTTCTGTGTTTTTTGTTTTTGCAGTTCTGCTTTTTTGTGCTCATTTTTTGCGATTGTACCTTTATGTGTGCTGAGAGCGGAATACTCTGCCGTGTAATCAATTCTTACTTGGGCAAAGTCTATTTCTGCTTGTGCCTTGATCATCTCAGGACGTTTTTCAAAAGCTTTTGCTTGCCATTGCTCCAGGGAAAGCAGCTCGTCCTGAGTCAGATCAGTGGAGATCATTTTCCATTGTCTGTCTGCTTTTTCGTTCAATAAATCGTTGAGCTTGGCCAATGTTTGTTTGTAGCTGGCTTCAAGGGCAGCGAGATTTTTGTGAGCTTCTGTTTCTTGGGAGTCCAACCAGTACTGTCTTTGCAAGCTTTTCTTTTGCGCTTTGATTTTGGCGTCTAATGATTGGACTTCGAAGAATGCTTTTTGCACTTGCAATTGAACGGTGTTTTTTTGCGTATTCAGGGCGACTTCATCGACAACCACTTCTTTGACCGCTTTGGCAGCGTCTTCGAATTTCTTTTTGGCATCAGCCAGAGTCATGATGTCAGCTTTTTTGATTTCTTCTTTTTCTCTCAGTGTAATGGAGGTTTCGTACTTCGTAATATCTAATTCAAGCCGAAGCAGCTCCAGATCGACGCTGTTCTTTATTGCCTGTTCGACTGCGAAATCTAGCGACAAAGGGGAAACATCCGTCAGTTCAGCAGTGGCCACAAGTGGAGCAGCCAGAGCCAAATGGGCGCCACCTGTGAGGAGAGAAGTGACTAATGTTGTGCTGTAAATGTGTTTGAAGAGCCTGGATTTCATGGGGCAACCTCCTGATCATATATAAAAGAATTTGATAACGATTCTCATTATCAAATCCATGAAAAGTATATATTTCCAACTGAATTTCGTCAATAAAAAAATGTTTTTCACTATGTTCTTGGTCGAAATCAAAAGGAATCCCCTTCCGGAAAAGGCAAAAGGAGCATCTGCCTGTTTCCCAGAAGGGGACTTGCTTTTCTAATGGGAAAAGAACTATTCTTTGTCCCTGTTTTCTTTGTTTTCCGCAGCCGACTTGGCAGTTTGGTTCAATGTCCCTTCCTTTGGTGTAAGGGAATAACCATGCATATTGCTTCCGTTATAACCCATGTCAGGCTTTTCTTTTGAGATACGATCAGTCATTTGCTTCCCCCTTATTTTGTCCAGTGGGTGTAGAGTCTTGTTGCACATACGGATTGTCGATGTCATTTGGTTCCTTGTCCAGATTGGTACGGATTGCGAGGATTGGACTAGTTGGAGGTTGAGCGATCAGTCTGTCATCCAGTTGTTTGAAATCAGGCAGGTCGTTTTCGCGATTGTCATCCATGTTCGTCTCCTCCTTTACGGGTTAGTATGTCCACCATCTGCCTGTCAATTTCCTTAAATGGAAAAGGAAACGGCACACAAAAAAACAGCCCCAGTCCCAGAGAAGCTCGGGCAGAGGCTGTAGATCATCTTTGTGCAGTTAACTCGTTTTCTTGGACAGGATCTTCATAAAAGAGGCAAGATTCGTTTGAAGCAATGGTGTAAAGGAAGAAAAGGAAGCATTTTCAGCGAGCGTATTCATTTGACGAACAAATTCCGTGGTGTCCTTTGTATTTACATTCTCAAAACGGTTAGTGATTATAGTATTTTTTAAATCAGAGAGAAGTGTAGCTTGTTCGTTCCGGTATTGTGCGATCCAGTCTGGACGATGTTGCAGCTTTTTGACGAATTGAATCAGCATGCTTACTTTCTCTGTTTGATTGGTGGTAGCCGCTTGCATTTTTTTGTAGGCTTCCGGGTCATATCGTTCCATCAGTTTGGACGGATTGACATAGTCGTCCGGCGCCCCATGTGGTTTTTGCGGAAGCTCTACGTAGCTGACACTGCCAGTCGCAGGGTCAACTTTTCGTGTTTTGGCAACGCTAGCGAGCAGATGGAGGGTATCCAAAAATTCAGCAGCATTTTTTTCATCAGCCATGTATTGGTCTGCCAAATATTTGCCTTGGGTTAATCCGACCTCTACCAAAGCAGCTCTTTCTTCATCCGTGTAGGTGGATTGGGAGTTGAAAAAATTACGTTCGAGGATCTGATCAAAGGCCTTACGAGCTTCAGGTGGTTTATCTGCGAAAATTTTATCCAAGCGCTCGTTAATCTCTGTGCTAAAGAAAAATTGGACGCTGTGATGTTCGATGGCATCAGCAGGGAGCTCGCGTGCTTTGTGAGAACGAAGATCTACTGTATCGTACTCGGGCAATCTGGGCAATTCTAAACGAGTTCCTGTCACCATTTGGGGTGCAAGTTGGTTAGTGGATAGCTGGGGGGGTAGGTAGCGGTTATTCGATTGGATGTGCATGTTCTACTCTCCTCACATGGATTCATGTTCAGTCGTGAAGGCAGGAGATCATGGTTACCTTTTATCAGATGACTAGTATGAGTTGCGAGAACGGAAGGAAACGGATCTCTATTGCTTCTTTTCTATACTATCGGCTCTTTTCGGGCAATTATTAATATACTGTTTAGCATGAAAAAGGACTCCCGTTCAGATAACGGAAGTCCGTATTTTTTCTTCGATTATTTCGTGTGTTCATCCATGCTGAAGTCAACTTGTTCAAGAGGGACGAGCTTTGTCTTTTGCGTGACTTTATAAGCGAGCCAAATGATTAAGAACAGAGGCAAACCAATGTAAGAGACCGCGACGCCATACCAGTCGATCGTTCCACCCAAGAATGCGGAGTAATTTTGCCCCAAAATAACGATACAGCAAATGATGAAGGCAAAAATCGGTCCAAACGGGAACCACTTTGCCCGATAAGGCAATTCGCTTAAGTCACGGCCCTGAGCGATAAACGCTTTGCGGAAACGGTAGTGACTAATGGCAATTCCCAGCCAAGCGATGAAGCCTGACATACCAGACGCATTCAAAAGCCATACGTACACTTCGCCTTCCCCAAACAGAGAGGACAGAAAAGCAAGGGCGCCGATGAGCGCAGTCAAGATCAAGGCATTGATAGGTACGCCATTACTTGTTACTTTTGCGAACCATTTTGGTGCTTTTCCTTCCTTCGCCAAGTTCCACAGCATGCGTGTAGATGCGTACATGCCAGAGTTACCAGCAGACAATACAGACGTGAGAATAACGGCATTCATGACGGATGCTGCAAAAGCAAATCCGGCATTTTCAAATACAATCGTAAACGGACTGATCGCAATATCCGTCAGGTCGCCACTGATCAGATTTGGATTATCGTATGGAACCAACAACCCGATGATCAAAATAGCGAGGATGTAGAAGAGCAGGATGCGCCAAAAAATTTGACGGATGGCCTTGGGAATGTTGCGGGCAGGGTCTTCGCTCTCTCCAGCTGCGACACCAACCAGCTCCGTCCCTTGGAAAGAGAATCCGGCAATCATAAAGACACCGAGCAGGGCCATGAAGCCGCCATTGAATGGCGCGTCGCCTTTGGTGAAGTTTTGGAAGCCAACTGCTTGACCGCCCATAATGCCAAAAATCATCAACACACCGACAATAATAAAGATGATAACCGTTATTACTTTAATCAAGGCGAACCAATATTCAGATTCTCCATAGGCTTTCACAGACAGGAGATTCAAGGCGAACAGCAATCCGAGGAACAAAGCGCTCCACACTATCGCTGGGGTATCCGGGAACCAATATTTCATAATAAGTGCGGAAGCTGACAGCTCGACGGCAATGGTAATGGCCCAGTTGTACCAGTAGTTCCAACCGAGAGCAAAGCCGAGAGATGGATCGACGAACCGTGTGGCATACGTCGAAAATGAACCGGAAACAGGCATGAAGGCGGCCATTTCCCCCAAGCTAGTCATTAAAAAGTAAACCATGATACTAATGGCGAGATAGGCGACTAACGCTCCACCTGGCCCGGCGGAATGAATCGAGCCTCCGCTCGCGAGAAACAATCCCGTCCCAATCGACCCGCCAATGGCGATCATCGTCAGGTGTCGGGCTTTTAAACCACGTTGCAATTGATTTTGTGACATAAGCTGCTTGCACGACCTTTCTTGATTTTTGAGAAGGAAGGTCGGAAATTAAAAAACCGCCATAGCCAAAAAATGGCATAGGGCGGTATCATCCAATCCCCACCAAGCCTTCACTGAAGATAGCTCACCACGTTTGCTTGGCATGCAAACGTGACAGTTCTGCCCCTTTCGAGTACAGCCCCAACCCAATCGCACAGAGACGCGATATGAGTTTCGGCGGATTTTCCTTACCTGGAGTCATTGATTTTCTCTGAATCTCGTACAGGATGATATAAAAGCCGCGACCTCTATCCTCACCGTGAAAGATGAGGATAACATGTATGAAATTATGTGATTCATCAAATATAAAGGATTGTTCGGGATTAATCAATGTGAAATTTTGTTATTCAAATGAGCGTCTGGCAGGCCAAGAGCCTTGCAGCTTGCGAATTTGGACAATTTGTCCCGTATGAAACGCATCATGCAAGACAAGACTCATGACGTTTTGGTAAATCGGTGTATAGGTAGCCTTCTGGTTTAACTCTTCATCCGTCAGCAAGGAAAGCTGTTCATGAATGTTGCGATGGACGCTTTCCATTCGCAAAAGGGTAGCTAGCCAAGCGTCTTCGTCATCAGGACCGCCGGATGGGGTGAAGGTATCATCGTTCGTCTCGGCAGAGCCATGAAATTCGGTATCCAAAAGACGATGCAACAGACGTTCTTTGTAATACAGAAGATGACTGACGTTTTCCCAGATTGTGTTAGCTGCTTCTCCTACAGGGCGCCAGCTAGCCTCCGCTGCTGATACTCCGGAAAGCACTTCTTTTAAGGGGGGATACCAGTCTTCCTTGTCATACGCACATTCCCATCCGTGCAAAAGCAATTCCTTCCGATTCATACGCTTCCTCCTCGTCTGTGAAAAAGATTGATGAAACGCTATAATAACAGTAAGAAATGAGTGTGTAACCAGTTAATTTAATTACGGTGGTTACAAATAGAGATTACCATATCCTGTATGGTCATACAAGAGAGAAAAATGAAGGGTTTCGTCAGGAGAGATGATGCCATGGACTGGCTTTGTATCGATTTTTTAAATAGTGATTGGAGGGATTGGCGCGGTTCTGGTCGTTGGGAAAATCGTCTGGAGAACCAGGAATGGCTGTCATCCTTTTTGCAAACATACAAGCTAACCGCTCCGCTACCTATGGATGAGGAGTATGCCGCGTCTCTTTTGCAGTTGCGCGAACGTTTGAGACGTATGCTGGAAACCGTTGTGCATGGGGACCGATTCCAAGAGGAGGATCTTGTGGAATTGAACAAAGTATTGGCCCTCGCCCCATTTCATAGGCAGGTGTTGTTTGTAGAGGAGGAGGGCGGCTACAGGCAAAAGCAATCTAGCTCAACAGAGGGCTGGCCGCTCGTGATGGCACAAATTGCTGCTTCTTTCGCGGAGTTGCTTGCCCCACAGCATCTTGAGCGAATCAAAATATGTGACAACGAGGATTGCCGCTGGGTGTTTTATGATGAAAGCCGCAACCGGGTGCGCCGCTGGTGTGATGACAAAATGTGCGGAAACTTGATGAAGGTCCGCCGTTTTCGTGAACGGAAAAAGGAAAAAGGGTGAAGCGCTAAAGCTCACCCTTTTTATCTGTTCATTTATGAAGCTGGGGTCAATTGGACCAGCTTAGGGTAGATGGACGAACCTGCTGCTACGATGCCTGAGCTTTTCCAGCAAAAATCGTTTCCTTGTGTATCCGTAATTTTGCCTCCGGCTTCCTGAACCAAAAGTGCACCAGCCAGCCAATCATACACCCCTTCACCATATTCCCAGTAACCGTCGAGTCGCCCGCATGCCACATAGGCCAGATGGAGTGATACTGCGCCTTGCATGCGGATGGCAAAAGCCTCTGGCATGACTCTTGTCAAGGAATTTGCTGTATACTTACCGACCAAGTGGTTCATTGGCTCGGAGGAAGCAAAGAGTGTACCTAAAATGCACTCACTCAGCTGCGATTTGGCTGAGGTACTGATTTTTTGTCCGTTTAGAAAAGCTCCACCCCCGTCAATTGCTGTAAACAGTTCATCACGGCATGGATCATAGACAAAAGAAACAACCGTGCGTCCTCCGTCAATCAGGCAGAGGGAAGTAGCCCACATCGGCATATTTTGCAGAAAATGAACTGCTCCATCGATTGCATCCATCACCCAGTAAGGACTTGCGAATTCAGGCTGTTCCTGTGCAGCCAGATCGAATTCCGCGTCAGAGAATTCATAGGTGGGAAAACGCTCGGATAATGATTGCTTCAATCGAGCTTCAACCACGGCATTTACCTCTTCAAAGCGTTTAGCCATTGCTTCCTTGCTGTGGCAGGGCGCGCCTTTTTCAAATTCCACTAGCAGCTCCTTTCCAACACTTCTTACCAGTTTTTCGCAAAATTGCACATCTTGTAGATTCATAACAATTCTCATCCCTTCTCTTTTTGGTAAAAATCGAGTAGTTTCCATAATAGTTTCCATACTTTTCAGCAAGTTCAGGACCAAAATCAGTCTCAGTCTCGATATGCTGCACGAGAAATTAAGTAGTATGTTTGAATACTACTATGAAAGGATTAGTTCGTCAACACCACGAAAATGTCGAGATTCACAAGTTATGCACATGTGCAGAGTGTTTGAGACATAATAAGTAGCATCATACGTGGGAACGGAAATGAGGTGGGTAGGATGAGTCAAACACGCAAAAAATGGTTACAGGCACTGGTATTGGTGACACTAGGGGCGATTTGTCTGGCTATATGGTATTTGCAGCCATATCAGCCCGATCAGGCAGCGTTAACGGCCATGCAAGGCGGTGAAGGGATTACGGTCATGGATACGAATGACTGGATTATCTTCCAAGGCGGGGAATCACGCGAACCGGGACTCATCTTATATCCGGGAGCACTGGTCAAACCGGAGAGCTATGCTCCGATTGCCCGTGCCTTGGCAGGCTACGGCTACCATGTTTTTCTCGCGCGAATGCCGCTGAATTTGGCCGTAAGCGATATGACGCGAGCCACACAAGTATTGAAGGCCTACCCAAATAAAACGTTTGTCATCGGTGGACATTCGCTCGGTGGTACCATGGCGGCTGAATTCGCAGCTAACCATCCGGACCGAATCAACGGTGTGTTTTTACTGGGAGCGTATCCGAACAGTCAGGGGAACTTGAAGAAGGTGAATTTGCCGGTGCTGTCTTTACTCGGATCTCGCGATGGAGTGATTAATATGGAAAAGTTTTTGGAGAGCAAGCAATATTTGCCGGAGCGTACGGTGTACATGTCCATAGAAGGGGGAAACCACTCCCAGTTCGGAAGCTATGGATCGCAGGAGGGCGACAAGCCCGCTGCCATTACTCCTCAGGAGCAGTGGCAGCAAACGGTGGCAGCAATCAAGGATTGGCTGCTTAATGATGTCATGATGATGAACGTGGAATAATACCGGATACAACACCTGTAATGCGAATGTTTTCCGAGGGGAGCAGCATAGGCGTATCTTGCTCGCGTGTGGTTGTAAACAAACATTCCAATGGATTGACGTCTGCTGCGATGCGCACAAGGAACTGCCCCTCTTGTCGGATCAACACAGGTCTGTCTTTTACGGGCTCCATCGAAAAGTCTGAGATCAATAGGGCGTCTCCAGGAAAAATACCGAGACCACTAAGACCGTCATCTCGCATGATGAGGGCAAAGCG
Source organism: Brevibacillus brevis (assembly GCF_022026395.1). Taxonomy (NCBI): domain Bacteria; kingdom Bacillati; phylum Bacillota; class Bacilli; order Caryophanales; family Paenibacillaceae; genus Brevibacillus; species Brevibacillus brevis. Next base: position 1,182,057 of record NZ_CP041767.1, read on the forward strand.
GGCCACGTGATAGCTGGCTACCTGCAAAGAGGGCAACAGCGACAGCTCCTCGTCTTGGTCCAAGGCGAGATCAAAAAAATGAGTCGTGTATGCATCACCGGCAATAAAGACTCGTTTCATCAGGTATCCCTCCTGCATAAAATAGCGTCGTAATTTACCCATAGACGGGAAAACCTTTGGCATACATACGGCTAAGTATGCGCTCAAAACGGGCACGGGCAAGAGGCATCGGCACCTGAAAGCGCTGAGCCAACATAGCTGGTGCGTTGTATCGCGAGCAATCGGCCAAAAGGGGGCTCATCATGTAAATGGGTAGCAGCAAATGCTCGGCAAAATGATTCGCCTGCGATTCTTGCCAGTCAATCATCCATTCGCTGCTCTGGGGCTGAATGCCTTCATGAAGGAGCAAATGTCCGAGTTCGTGCGCGATTTTTACCCGCTGGGTAGCCAGATCAAGTCGCTCGTCCACCGCAATGATATAACGTCCTGGCGAAAACGGATGCGCGTGTGCACGACTCCTGCCGCAAATACGATGGACCTCGATGCCGTACGTCTCGCACAGCAGATGCAGATCGATTTGTTCAGGCGAATCGATGCCGTGATGCTGAAGCAATAAGTACACGCGACTCTCGAGCCATGTTTGCGGTTCGCAGATTTCTTGCAAAAGGGAGTGAAGCATCAAGGACCTCCTAAATGAATGGTAAGAAAGGAACGTACGTTCTGTTTTTTGCTGAAAAGAAAAACCCGCACTGGGGTTATTTTTTTTTGATGTCTTCCGTGATGTCAAACAAGGACGGAGGTCTTTCTTCGCGTACTCTACGGACTTTCCACTGTTTCTTCAAGTCGTACCAGTAGCGGCGAATTTCTTTTTTCTCCTCTTCTGAAGCGTCTAGGTACCCGTCTAGGAAATAGTAGTCGTCCGGGTCATCGATCTTTTCCTGCAAGAGCTCGTCCAACGAACGTTGATTTGTCTCTCCTGATGCGGGGAGAATATAGGCTGTGACTTCATCTGTGCGGCCCAACAACCAATCAGTCGTGACGTCCAGCACATCAGCCAATTGCCGCAGCATGTCATTCGGTGGTGTGCTGTGATTGTTCTCGTAGTTACTGATCGTCCCCTTGGTCGTGCAGACATGCTCTGCCAACTCTTCCTGGGTCAGACCTTTTGTCTTACGAGCTGTGCGTAAGCGCTGAGATAGCATGAGCGTGCCAGTCCTTCCTGTGAGGATGTACAAATTTATTGTACTAAATGAGAAGGAAAAAGAAAAGTATGGATATAAATTTTGTTTTCAACGAATTATGTACAAGCCTTTTGTACAAAATACTGATAAGGACGATGCGGGAACACTCGTTCTGTACAGTGACAAAAGGGGAGATCAAACATGGAAGACCAAGTAACAACCGTATTACTTCAGCAAGGGCCATTTGCTGCTTTGTTTGTCTGGTTGTTGTTTTATATTATGAAGGCAAATCGAGAACGCGAGGGGCGTTTGCAGGACTTGCTGGACAAATACAGCGACAAATACGATTTGATCCTCGAGGAATTGCGAGAAATCAAGGGAAAAGTGAGGAAATAACGCTTTTTGACTTTATGTTGCCCAATCCCTTGAACAGCTTATTCATGAAAGGGGACAAATCGTTGTAACCTGTGTCAGACCTTGATCGGCCTTTAGCCCTTCCAGGTCTTTTTTTCTTGCTGTGTCCTTTTCCCCATTCACACGTCTTCCATAATAACTTACCAATACTTAGCAAAAAGGAGCAGCATGACTATGCATTTACCCGTCGTCTACTCAACCATCTGTGAAAATGCATTACAGAAAGTACTTCAGGAAGCATATCCAACCGAACAAATACAATCGGTTCACTACATGCTTCGAGGCATGAACGATACGTACCTCGTGCAGACGATCGATCAAAAACGAATTTTCAGGCTGTATCGCAGTGATTGGCGAACAGAGGAAGCAGCTGTCGCGTTCGAGATGGAGCTCTTGCTCTATTTGAAAAGACAAGGAGTATCTGTATCTGTGCCAATTGCGGACGGTTCAGGAAACCATGTCTTGAGACTGCAAGCAGCAGAGGGCAATCGCTTTGGTGTGTTGTTCACTTTTGCCTGTGGCAAGGAGCAGGAGATCGATACCGAGGAACTGAGCGAACGATTCGGCAGAGCCGTTGCCGAGCTGCATGTCAAATCAGAAGGCTTTTTCACACAGCAAGCTCGCGAGGTTTGGGACGCCAAGGCGCTGATTCATCGCCCGTTAGCCATTATCGAGACACGTTTGCAGCATCGGAAGGAAGATTTTCAATTTCTCCAAAAGCTGGCGATGGAGCTGGAAGACAAGCTGAACGAGCATATCCTTGCCGGACTCGACTGGGGGATTTGCCACGGAGACCTTCAAGGGAATTTTAATACGAACTTTTGTGAGGACAACACTTATACTCACTTTGATTTCGACCTGTGCGGATATGGCTGGCGGGCGTATGATCTGGCTGCTTTCAAGCTGAGCCGAATATTGATCGAAGAAGATGACGAACTGGTCGAGGCGCTATGGAGTGCTTTTCTAAAAGGATATATTGAGGTTCGTCCCTTATCTGAAAACGATCAGGCTGCGGTGTCGCTCATGACAGGTATTCGCCAATTGTGGCTAACGGGGCTGTGCATGCATGATCCTCATATCATGGGTAGCAGTGATTCGGATGATGCTTTCGTGAGTGAGAAGATGGAATTTTTTAAAAAATATTTCGCGTGAACGAGAAGCGTTTTGCAAAGCGTTGTCAGAAAAACATGCGCCCCGAAGTCAATGATAGGTAAGTCATACATTGACGAGAAAGAGGGAGAAAAGCATGTTACCGTACATCGGAAGTGGCCCATACTGCTACGCAAATTCTTCAGCTATGCTTTTGGAGACAATTGGGGAGAAGGTATCGCCTGCTGTACTTGAAGTCCTCTCTGGCGTAGGCATCGGGGCGATGTGGCATGAGGAGCAGAAAGTCATATATTTCGGACAAGAGATTCCCGACCGTGGTGTCAGTCATGCGTTGGAGCTGCTAGGGTTTAGCTGGACGGAAAAGTCAGCGGATACTGAGGGAGAGCCACCATTGGAAGAATTACGGCGTGACGTGGAACATGGACCCGTTTTGCTCGGACCACTTGATATGGGCTATTTGACGTATAATCCCAATGCTGCTTATTTGGGGGGCGCTGACCATTTTGTTCTCGCATACAGGATGGATGAGCAAGCAATCTACCTGCATGATCCAGCAGGATTCCCTTTTGTGAGCTTGCCATTGTCCCAGTTTGTCTTGGCATGGAAAGCTGAAAAAATCTTCGATCGCCTCTTTTCTTATCACTACTGGACAGCACCAAAGCGTGTAGGCAGTCCGTCAGAGGAGGAACAAGCTGCAAACGCCCTTCGTTTATTCCAAGGGATTTATCAGGAAAGTGCATCGGCTAAACCAAGCACTTCGGTCCTATACGGAAGGGAAGCGATCCTGCGGGTAGTGAAACGGATAGAAGAGGAGGGCGGCCTCTCCCCAGCAGAAATTGGTCATCTCTCCTATTTTGCTTTCCAATTAGGGGCGAGGCGAGCCATGGATTTCGCTGTGTTTTTCTCGAAGCATGCGCCAGAGCTGGCGGCAATTAAAGAGAGGCAGGCGAAGCAATTTGGACGTTGTCACACACTGATCGTGGAAAAGAATGAGCAAGAGCTAGCGAATGCCATACGCGTATTGGCAGACATCGAAGAGGAATTTCGCTACGTGCTTTGCGCCAAATAATATTGTTCCCCCAAGTGAGTAAGTAATGCTCATTGGGGGTTTTCTTTAATTTGAATATTATTACTTTTTTATGACTCATGACAATCTCATCCCGGATGTGTTACCTTGTTATTCATTAGTCCGCGTAAAGGAGACAAAGTCCATTCCACGCGGACGTTATTTATTAAAAATTAACGGAGGTTTACTATTAATGAAAAAGCTAGGTTTACTACCCAAAATCCTGATCGCCATTGTCCTCGGGATCGGGATCGGTTCTATATCGCCGATTTGGGTTGTGAAAGGATTGGCTACATTTAGTGGCCTGTTTGGAAATTTCCTCGGATTTGCGATTCCGTTGATTATCATTGGATTTATCGCGCCAGGCATCGGTGAGCTGGGCAAAGGGGCAGGGCGTTTGCTTGGGGTAACCACAGGGGTTGCTTACCTGTCAACGATCCTTGCAGGAACCCTTGCTTATTGGGTCAGTACGAGTATTTTTCCACACATTCTTGAGGTAGGTGGACTGGTGAATCAGTATGCCAACCCGGAGGAAGCACTGGTGAAGCCATTCTTTACCGTGGACATGCCGCCGATTGTAGGTGTGATGACAGCATTATTGCTTGCCTTTACCCTTGGTCTTGGAGCGACTGTCATCAAAGGGAATGCCCTCCAAAATGTGATGGTAGACTTGAGAGATATCGTCGAGAAGCTGATTGCTTCCGTCATTATCCCGTTGCTTCCCTTACATATTCTGTCTGTATTTTCCAACCTGACCTATGGTGGACAAGTCACCATCATTCTATCCGTCTTCGTGAAAGTTTTCGTCATGATTATCGCCTTGCATCTATTCTATCTGTTCGTGCAGTACATGATAGCAGCCCAGATGGGACGCAAAAATCCATTTACGCTGATAAAAAATATGCTCCCCGCTTACTTCACAGCGATTGGAACGCAATCATCTGCGGCCACTATTCCTGTGACACTGAATCAGACCAAGAAAAACGGTGTGAGCGAAAAGATCGCAGATTTCGTCGTTCCACTCTGTGCGACAATCCATCTTTCCGGAAGCACGATTACGCTTGTCAGCTGTTCCATGGCAGTCATGATGCTAAATGACATGACGACATCCTTTAGCGTGATGTTTCCGTTCATCTTGATGCTGGGCGTAACGATGATCGCCGCACCAGGTGTGCCGGGTGGTGCAGTCATGGCAGCACTCGGATTGATGGAGTCCATGCTTGGATTTACTACTACGTTGACTTCGCTGATGATTGCTTTGTACATCGCGCAGGATAGCTTCGGTACTGCTTGTAACGTAACGGGTGATGGTGCGATTGCGGTGATTACGGATCGATTGAGTGAGGAGAAGGCGGCATAAAATTGCTGTTATTGGGAACGAGAACCTGTCCAGATGTGGATGGGTCTTTTTTGTAGATAAAGGCATGAGAAATTATCATTATCAAATTTTTACTAAAAACGACAATATTATTCAAGAAATATTATATTTTGACAATTGATGGAATTGGTGGTATATTTCTCTTAACCCAAAATATAGGAGGTTATTTTCGTGAAAAAAGTCCTACTAGCATTGACTCTAGTATTTGCTGTATCGTCTTCTGCATTTGCTGCAAGTTCGGAAACAGAGCCTAACAATACCTTTGAAACGGCTGATTCCTTTACAATAAACACAAGCATTTCAGGAACTACTGATTTCGATGACCGAGATTATTTTGTTTTTCAAGCAAACAAGACTGGGAAAGTTCGCGTTACCCTGACACATACGAATGACAAAGGGGCCCCAGCATTCCAAGTATATGAACAAGACCGCACTAAGATTGGAACTTCTGACTACAGCACCCCGATGGAGATCAATGTAGTTGCAGGTAAAAATTACTATGTGCAAGTATTGGGAATAATCGGTTACCCATCCTATACTGTATCCGCTGAAAATCTGTAATCAAGGATTGTCTAAAAAATAGATAACTCAGTTGCAGAACAGCTTCGGTACGGCTTAAGACATATGCGACTTGTGATTACGGATCGATTGAGGAAGACAGCTTGATAATCTACAGAAGGAACCTGTCCAATTGTGGATGGGTTTTTTTCTGTAAATAATAGGACAAACAACTTTCGCAAAGAAAGTGATATGGGATTATACATAATTGGTAAAGTGTTTTCGTAGAGTACTGCTCGTATCGCTCATATCGGCGGTGCTGATCCGGAAGCGAGATTGACGATCATTAAGATGCACCGTGTAATCGTTAAAGGAATCACTGTTGAAGCTCGGAAACGTTTGTGTGGAGTGTAATTTGCACGTGTGGATGGAGCGGGGCCAAATTCCCCCGTTTCCAACTAGTTCGAATTATATTATCATTGGATATAATTCCATCATTCTACTTTTTGCGAAAAGGGGAATACATAACGCAATGTTTAACGAACGGAAAGCGTTACAAATGACATTGCAGGCCATGCTAGAGCAGCGTATGGCACTGCGTCGACATTACGTCGATCAGGACAAGCAGTTGGGAGCAGACATCAAGCAGCTTTTGAGCCGCATTCGCGAGTTGGATAACGAAGCCGGGATCGGAGACGAAGAAAGCCCTGACGATGTAACTTTGGCAACAGAGGAATTTTCGGATGATTTGATGAAGCGAATGAAGGTGAGAAAGGCGCACATTCGTCATGATTATGTGGAAGTTGCGAAGCACATCGAAAACCTGTTACGGGAAGCGATGTCTCCAATGTCATTGGCTGATCTCTGCTCCGTGTTGAAAGCACGGCACCAGGTAGAGTTTGCGAGTCCCTACATTGGTGTTCAGAAGTCATTAAAGTATTTGCCCCAAGTAAAAGTAGAAAAGGACGGGCGGAAACTGATTTTTTCACTCTAGGCATACAGGGTGAGAGAGGCAGTTTCACGGGAGGCAAGACCCAAAAAAGGCGATGTGTCTAAACACAATCGCCTTTTGGTGTCTATGATTGTCTTGCTTATTGCAAGAAGGATTTGAGCATCCAAATGTGTTTTTCCAAGCTGCTGCGGATTCCCAACAGCATATCGGCTGTCCCTTCATCGTCCGCTTGATCAGCTGTTTCCATAGCCAGCTTCAACTCGTCTACAAGAATGGAGAAGTCTCTCGTGATCGTTTCTACCATTTGCTCAGCTGTTTCGTCTCCTTCTGCTTCGGTAATGCTTGCAGTGTTCAGACATGCAGCCAGAGTCGCTACAGGCTTTCCACCGATGGAGAGGACGCGTTCAGCAAGGGTATCGAGATTCGCTGCTGCTTCGTTGTACAATTCCTCAAATTTTGCGTGGAGTGTAAAGAAGTGAGGTCCTTTTACATTCCAGTGAAAATTGTGTAGTTTCGTATAGAGGACTGTCCAGTTCGCCACTTGTTTATTGAGAACGCTGTAGAGTGTGTTTTCCATCGAGAATCTCTCCTTATTTATAATTATTATTTATTTAAAATTATTATAAACTAATAAGGATTATTGTCAACACCCAGGAGGAAATTTATGTCGCAGCTGCGTATCGGTGCGGTTATTTTAGCAGGCGGAAAAAGCAGCAGAATGGGCTATCCAAAGCAAAAATTACCATGGAGGGACGGAACCTTTTTAACAGAGTTGGTAAAGGAGGTACAAGCGATTGGCTTGTCTTGTTTCATTGTAGCGAACGATTTTTCGGGCACTCAAGTGACACAAAAGGAACAAATTGATGAACAGCCCGTCACAATAACTCCTGATCTGGTACCATCCTGCGGTCCTGTCAGTGGGTTGGTTACTGCTTTTCGCGTAAGTACCGAGGATGCTTTGCTAGTGTTGTCCTGCGACCTACCTTTTATGGATCGTGTACAAATAGCGAAATTCATTGAATTTGCCAGGGAGAGGGACGAGTGGGATGTGATTGTTGCCCAATCAGAAGGCCGAACCCATCCATTATGTGCTGTGTACCATCGGAGAACGCAGAGTAATTGGGAGCAGGCTCTTTTGAATGGACAGCGAAGATTAATGCGAACTTTAGATGAACTGCGAGTGGTGCCCTTGCCTGATGAATGCTTGGACCCTTGGGCTGTATATAATGTCAACACACCTGAAGAGTACGAACAGGCAAAACTTGAAGAAAAACGCAGAAAGACAGGACATGCTTGAAACGTGTCCTGTTTTTTGTTTGGAAAAAAGGGGCTTTTCATAAAGGGCTATCATACAAGCGTTTCTCTGGACAAACCGTATGAATAGTAGTGATGGCTAACGAAAGGAGGGAGCGCAATGACAAGAAAGTGCAAAAAACAAGGCAAACACCACGGTCACCACTGTTGTTGCAAAAAACCCGACAAACACGACCACCACTGTTGCGACAAAAAAACCGAAAAGAATTACGACCACCACTGCTGTTGCAAAAAAACCGACAAATATTACGACCACCACTGCTGCTGCAAAAAACGTGACAAGTATTACGGTCACCACTGCTGTTGCAAGAAACACGACGATTATTACGAGCCACAATGCTGCTGCAAAAAGCATGAACATTGCCACGATCACTGCTGTTACTGCAATGACCATGATTGCAAAGGCACTGAAAAACATGACCACCACTGTTGCAAGAAGCAAGACATAGATGATGAAGACGAAGAAGAGGACGACGACGAAGACAAAGATGAAGAAGATGATGAGGACGAAGACGAAGACGACCACGGCCACTGCAAGCATAAAAAGAAACGCTGCTGCTGCAAATAAAAAATTCCCACGTTGAAAGAACAAAAGCCCGAGAGGCTAACTCGGGCTTTGAGATTACCAGATGAAAAAACATAGAAAAGCGGGAAGGCTCTATGCTTGTCCCGCTTTTGATTGATTGCTTCTTTAAGGCAGAAGAATTCTTTCGGCTTGTGTATACACGTTCATTTTGTCATTGCGGATAAATCCGACTGCGGTGAGCTTCAGCTCATCTGCCAGTTGAAGGGCGAGATCAGTTGGAGCGGACTTGGACAAAATGATGCCAGCACCAATCTTGGCAGCCTTGAGCAGCACCTCAGACGAGATGCGTCCACTAAATACTAGAATTTTGTCCGTGGTGGAAATGTTATCTTGCAAGCATTTCCCATAGATTTTGTCGAGCGCATTGTGACGCCCGATATCGGAGTACTGAAGCAAAACTTCATCCGGTGTACAGAGGGCTGCATTGTGGACACCACCTGTTTGGCGGTGAATCTCAGACGACGCTTGCAATTCCTTCATCAGGCGCATGCATTGAGCGGGGGTGACAGTTGTTGTGCTTTCAACAGGCTTTGCTGTGCGCGCATCGCTAAAAAAGTAAAAGGACTGTCTGCTTTTTCCGCAGCAGGAAGTAATTCTGCGTTTGGAGTAAAAGCTCTGGGACAAAATTGTTTCTTTATGCAAATCAACGTAAGCAAATCCTTGGGCCTCATTAATCGTAAGCTGCTTGATTTCCGAGTAGCTCTTGATGACGCCTTCGGCTGCGAGAAAACCGATGACCATCTCTTCCAGGTCGGCCGGAGTACATACGATTGTAGCGAATTCCTCATCGTTGAGAAAAATCGTGAGGGGGTACTCGGTGACGATTTCGTCGTCTTCCCAGCCATGTTGGTCAGCCGAAATTTTCAACACGGGCAGTCGGGTGGTGATGGTTAGATCGGACATACGGGCCTCCTTTTTGTCGAAATTATGAAGTTTTCATGGCTATTTTGTGAGGAAAATATTGTCGAGTGAACGCTTACATGGTAGTATACTATGTGAGATGAAAAGTGTCATAAAATTTTCGTCTTTCCATGTATTCATAGCGTAAGGACAGATTGACACGGAGCAGCGACCCTGCCACCGATTATTTTGTAGCCTTGCAGCGAAAATTACATAGTGAACACAATGCTTGTTGATGCTGATGTAGCGTTCCTGCTGATGATTAACTGCTGTGTTTCATCGTAGTCCTCGTTTCCATTTATGGAGACCTGGGTGAGTCGGTGAAATCGGCAGTTTTTCTTTTTTTCGAGAAGGCTGTTGATGGATCCACAGCATGCTCAAGACCATTGCAAAGGAGATGAATGATTTGGAACAAAAAGTGAAAAACCGCTGGCTTATCGCGTTGGCTGCGGTAGGCATCCACATCTCGATTGGGTCGGTATACGCCTGGAGTGTATTCACCAAACCAATTACCGAGCAATTCGGCTGGGACTTGCCGGATGTTCAATTTACGTTTAGCATTGCGATCTTGTTCTTGGGGCTGTCTGCTGCCTTCCTCGGTCATTATGTCGAAAAGCACGGCCCGCGTAAAGCTGGTATTCTCGCATCGATCTTTTTTGGAGTAGGAACTGTCGGGGCTGGCTTGGCGATTCAATTGAGCAGCTTGCCTCTGTTGTACGTATGTTATGGAGTGCTGGGCGGTATTGGACTTGGGGTAGGTTATATTACGCCAGTATCGACTCTGGTCAAATGGTTTCCGGATCGCCGCGGTTTAGCAACGGGTCTTGCCATTATGGGCTTTGGTTTTGCTTCCATGATTGCCAGTCCGATTATGAACGCTTTGATTGCAAATGTAGGAATCGCGAACACCTTTTATATTTTGGGCCTTATATATTTCGTTGTAATGTTGGCTTCTGCTCAATATTTGGCTCCACCTCCTAAAGGCTGGGTACCGGCTGGATTTTCCGCTGAGGGAACAGTTGGCAGCAAGCAAATCAAAAAAGATTTGTGCCAATTGACTGCCAACGAAGCGATCAAGACACGCCGTTTTTACTGGCTGTGGCTAATGCTGTTTATCAATGTGACATGTGGAATCGCCGTTATTTCGGTAGCATCGCCGATGGCGCAAGAAATGGTGGGGATGTCTGTCGGAACAGCAGCACTGATGGTAGGGCTAAACGGTTTGTTCAACGGTGGTGGGCGAATCGGCTGGGCGTCTCTGTCTGATTTCATTGGACGACCAAATACGTACACAGCTTTCTTTGCCATCCAAATGGTACTGTTCTTCCTGTTGCCGAATATGTCCAATCCGATCTTGTTCATGGTAGCGATGTTCATCATTATGACCTGTTACGGTGGTGGCTTTGCATCCATTCCGGCGTACATTGGTGACCTGTTTGGAACGAAGCAATTGGGCGCAATTCACGGTTATATTTTGACGGCATGGGCTGCTGCCGGCTTGGCAGGACCGATCTTTGCAGCATGGGTTCGCAAGACGACAGAAAGCTATACAGGAACCATGAGTGTTTTCGCAGGAATGTTCGTTGTCGCTCTGGTGATCTCGCTAGTAATCCGTCTGGATATCAAAAAACTGAAGGAAGAAGCCAAACAAAGAGAAAAGTCTGTTGAATTGGCTAGTTAATCAATGGTAAAGTTTAAATAGAGAATGATTTGAAGTAAAGGTGATTTTCCTCGATGAATAAGTTCGAAGCAGAATTCAGTAATTTGGTCAGGGCTTTCCGAAAGCGCCATATGGGAAAGGGACCTAGCAAGATCAGCACCACGTTCTGCAAGAACTGGGCGATCTGCGAGATGGAAGGCAACCTTTCTCCGGTGGAAAAGTTCATCGCCACTTCGGAAGACGGAAAGCAGACATTACGAGCTGCCCGAACCGAAATGGTCAAAGAGATCTATCGGAAACACCAGCCAGTTGACATGGAAGCGTTTCTTGGAGCAAAACTCGTTGATCTATTCGTTGATATTGACATCGAACGGGATTTTGGAATGTCGATTTTTGTTTTTGATCAAGACATCGAAAAGAAAATGAAAAACGAACCGTAAGTCTAAACGAAGCAGCGTCCCTGTTCACCGGCTTAGACGTAACGGAATTCGCGAAAAGCAAACACGAAGTTGAGACTAGGTAGCGAACCTGCCGTAGACAACCACCGTGAACACGCTCTTTTCCTATAGGACAAGGGACGGTTTCATGGTGGTTTTTTTCGTCTCAATGGAGTTTATTAGAGGGGAGACTAAAGAAATGGGCAAGACCAAGCATGGCGGACCAATTAAGCTGGATACTTCGTGGAAGCCTTCCTTATGGGCTTCACTGATGCCGATGGGGCTCGGGAAAATCAAGCCGCATCACATTCGGGATACGATGAAGGTGGCCTATGACAATCGCGATAATTTGGGTTATGCCTATCGCATTTTGACCCAAGGGGTATGTGATGGCTGCGCTCTCGGCGTATCCGGCCTCTACGATCAGACGTTGACTGGTCCGCATTTGTGCACCACGCGACTGAACGTCCTGCGTCTCAATACCATGCCTGCCATGGATGCCAAATGGTTTGAGGATGTAAATGCGCTGCGTAAGCTATCCAGCGCAGAATTGCGCAAGCTGGGAAGAATTCCGTATCCGCTTTCAAGAAAACCAGGCGAAAACAAGTTCACCCGCATTAGTTGGGATGAAGCGTTAAACCGCATCGCGAGAAAAATCAAAAACATCAGCCCGAAACAGCTGGCCTTTTTCTTGACCGCTCGTGGGATTACCAACGAGGTATACTACACAGCAGCTAAAATGGCTCGTTTCCTCGGAACCAACAACATCGACAACGCATCACGTATTTGTCACTCGCCGAGTAAGACAGCACTGAAGCGGTCGGTTGGGATTGGTGCATCGAGCTGTAACTATCAGGATTGGATCGGTACCGATGTGCTCGTATTCTGGGGCTCTGTACCAGGCAACAACCAGCCTGTATCAACGAAATACATGTATGCTGCGAAAAAAGCAGGAACGAAAATTATCCTGATCAACCCGTACAGAGAGCCAGCGATGGAGAAGTACTGGATTCCATCTGTACCGGATAGTGCTTTGTTCGGGACGAAGATTGCGGACGATTTCTACCAAGTGAACATTGGCGGCGACATCGCATTCATGAACGGTGTGATGAAGATTTGGTTCGAGATGGAGGAAGCCAAGCCAGGTTCTGCGATCAATCATGAATTCATCAAGGAGCACGCGAACGGAATCGAGGAGCTGCGCAAGCATGTGATGAATGAATCGTGGGATAAGATCGTAGAATCCTCCGGTCTCAGCCGCGAGCGTATCAAAGAATTCGCAGAACTGCTCGCCAACTCCAAAAATGGTGTATTCGTATGGAGTATGGGTCTGACCCAGCACAAATTCGGTACGGACAATATTTCTCAAGTAGCCAATCTGGCCATCCTTCGTGGATTCTTGGGTCGCAAGCACACTGGTCTCATGCCGATTCGCGGACACTCCGGCGTACAAGGCTCCGGTGAAATGGGTGCTGATCCGTTCAGCTTGCCAGGTGGAGATTTTGAAGAAAAATCCTGGAACCGCATTGAAAAGATCTGGAACTTCCCGATCCCGAAATGGCAAGGAGATATCGTCGGTATTTCTTTGGAAAATGCAGTGTTGCCGGATGGACATGAGCGTAAGACGAGATTGTTCTATACGAGTGGCGGCAACTTCCTGGAGACGATGCCAGATCCGGACTTCATGCAAAAATGCTTGGAGAGCATAGAAGTGCGTGTACATCAGGACATCATTTTCAACACATCCACGCTGGTGGATGCGAAGGAAGAAGTCATCATACTGCCAGCAATGACTCGCTACGAGCAGCCGGGTGGCGGTACATCGACAAGTACAGAGCGTATGGTTTACTTCAGTGCCGAAGTGGAAGGGCCTCGTATTGAAGAAGCTCGTTCTGAATGGGAGATTTACGTAGATCTGGCGGCACGGGTCAATCCAGAGAAAAAGCATCTGATGCACTTCTCAAGCGCAGCTGAAATTCGCGCAGAGATTGCCCTGGCGAATCCGAACTACGATGGTATCCAGCATCTGAAAAACCGTGGAGATGTTTTCCAATGGGGCGGTGCATGGTTGTGTGAAGGCGGCGTATGCCCGACACCGGATGGCCGAGCGAATCTGATTCCGATTGAGATTCCGGATTTGAACAAGCCAGAGGGACACTTCTATGTAACGACTCGTCGCGGTAAGCAGTTCAACTCGATGATTTATAGCAAGAAAGACCCGTTCAACAATGCAGACCGTTATGATATCCTGATCAATGCAGAGGATGCAAAAGAACTGCGCATTGCAGAAGGCGAAAACATCGTCGTTTACAATAAATATGGTACGTTCCAAGGACGTGCCAAATTCGAGGACACCAGACGCGGAAACATTCAAGTGCACTGGCCGGAAGGGAATGTACTTATTCCGAAGGGTGTATACGAGATATACGCAGGTATTCCTGAATACAATACAGCCGTGAAGGTTGAAAAAGCGGACACTTTCCACGCCAACAAAGATTTGAAATATGTGGAGAGAGAAGTAGAAGATTTGGAAGTAAACGTCGGCTGACGAGCTGCAGCAATGGGTGGTCAAGATTAGGGGGAACAAGCCATGCGTTTTTCGCGACAAACACTCTCGGTTGAGGAAGCGATGAGCAAGCTGTTGGCTAAATTGCTAACGGGGAGAACGGAACAAGTGCAGATCGGGGAGGCATACGGGCGGATACTTGCCACTGATCTACGTTCAACATACGATTTGCCGCACTTTGACCGCTCGCCGCTGGATGGATTTGCCGTGAGAGCTGACGATACGGTTGGGGCCTCCGTTGATCACCCGATTACGCTAACAGTGCTAGAGACGGTTGCGGCCGGGCAAGTACCTACCAAAGAATTGAAAAAGGGCTGCGCGACTCGGATCATGACAGGCGCGATGATGCCTGCGGGCGCGGATGCGGTCATCATGTTTGAGCAAACGTACAACCCAGCCGAAGAGGCGGATGCTGTGCGAATCAAGCGTGAGATGAAGCCTGGGGAAAATGTATCGCGTCGCGGTGAAGAGATGGCCAAAGAAACGATCATTGCCAAGGCGGGTGAGCGGATTAACGCAGGTACTCTCGCCAGCTTGGCTACGTTTGGCTATTCGCAGGTAGAGGTGTTCTGCAAGCCGCGTGTCGGTCTGATTTCGACTGGAAGCGAGCTGTTGGAGATTGATCAGCCGCTTGCTCCAGGCAAAATTCGCAACAGTAATACGGTGATGCTGACTGCCTTGATTGCCGAGGCAGGGGGCATCCCTGTTTCGTTTTCAAGATTGCCGGATGATTTGTTGGTGGCGAAGGCGAAAATTAGTGAATGCTTGCGGGACGTGGATCTGGTCATTTCAAGCGGCGGTGTGTCCGTTGGGGATTTTGATGTGATCGCGGCTTTAGTGGATGAGCCTGAGGTGGAGCTTTTGTTCAACCGGATCGCAATACGTCCAGGAAGTCCGACGACGGCCATGATTATGGAAGGCAAGCCTTTTATTGCCCTATCAGGGAATCCGGGTGCCTGTTTTCTCGGGTTTGAATTATTTGCGCGAGCAGCCATTCGTCGCATCTCGGGAGAAGCCCACGTCGTGCAACAGGTGATTAAGGCGAGACTCGGCGTCGATTATACGAAGCCTTGTCCATACCCGCGTTATCTGCGAGGGAAGCTCCTCGAAAAAGACGGGACTTTGCACGCAATCCCTGATTTCAATGAAAAGGCAGGGAATCTGGGGACGTTGAAGGACAGCGAATGCTTTATGATCATACCAGCCGGGGGAAGCGGGAAAACAGCAGGAGAGCTGGTTGATGTTCTTACCCATGCGGCCCCAACCTGGAGAAGAGAGGGATAGCGTATGGTCAAGCCACCTTGTGTTTTGCAGATGGTCGGTTATTCAAACAGTGGCAAGACGACGCTGCTCACTAAGCTCATTCCGATTCTCGAAAAGGCTGGGATAAGAGTTGGGGTCATCAAGCATGATGGCGGACACGATTTTGAGTGGGATCAACCTGGGAAGGACACTTGGCGTTATCGTGAAGCCGGGGCCTCGCTAGTGGCTATCACATCCAAAACGAAAACGGCCATCGTGGAGCAAAAGCCGCAAGAGCTGTCCGTCCTGATCCAGCGTCTGGCAGATGCCGGGGCCCAGCTCGTTTTAGTCGAAGGCTTCAAGCGTGAAGGCTATCCAAAGCTCGTCCTGCTTCGCAGGCCAGAAGATGAAGAGCTCTTATCTATCGTTACGCATCTGGTAGGGATCGTAGGTTGGTCGGAAAAGCCTCAGCCGGGGTTGCCCTTTTTCGATATTAATGACATAGACAACATAGCCAATTTTGTAAGGGAACGGGTTTCCGTTTGGCGTTGTCAAAACTGATTAGAAACATTGAGATCATTCCAGCTTGATTGGGGATGATCTTTTTTTGTAGCATGGCAGATGATCCATGTAATGAAAAATGTGGTAATGTAAATAAAAAATCGGCGAGAAATGATAAGGAGCAAAGAACATGAAATGCCCTCATTGTCACAACGAATTAAATGAACTGCCTTTCTGTTATGGAATAGAAGCGCCACATTATTTTTACATGGTACCAGAAGAGAAACGAACAGAATTAATCAGAGACTTTTGTGTAATTGATGAACAGCATTTCTTTATTAGAGGACATATTGAAATACCAATAATAGATAGTCATGAGAAATTTATATGGAGTGTTTGGGTTTCTCTTAGTGAAGAAAACTTTTTGAGATCGAATGAATTGCTGCACGTAGAAGGAAGAGAAAGTGAAGAACCGTATTTTGGCTGGTTATCGACTGAACTTTCCATCTATCCAGAAACCACCCTATCCTTAAAGACATGGGTACATACACAAAAAGTTGGTGTGGTACCCTTCATAGAATTAGAACAAACGAATCATCCACTTGCGGTTGAACAAAGAGAAGGAATTACAATGGAGAGAGTGAAAGAAATTGCTCATTTCATCAATCATACCGAGTAATCAGAAAATGCCTGCTGCCGGGATGTTCCGGCAGCTTTTTCGTTTTCTCATGACTTAGACGATAGCTTATGGATTGCTTCAATTAGGCAGTTTTGGACGTATATATTCAATCCAATGGCTGATAAACTTGCAGCATATTTCAAAAAAATAGGAGTGATAACAATGGATGGAGTGCGTTACAAAATAAGAGAAGTATTAGATAAGAGCAAGATTGAGACATTTTTGCAGCAAGCTAGAATCGGGCATCTTGGAATGGTCGATGGTCATCTGCCGTATGTAGTTCCGCTCAATTTTGTTTGGACAAATGGGAAGCTTTATTTCCATGGTGCCACCGGCGGGAGAAGAAATCAGGTTATGGATGCTAATCCAGAGGTCTGTTTTACGGTTTGCGAAGAATATGGAACGATTACTGATCCGGTGCCAGCTAAGACGGACACAGCGTATATGAGTGTAATGATTTTTGGCAAGGCACAGCCTATCGTTGATCTGGATGAAGCTACATACATGCTGCAAGAAATGATGAATAAGTATGTGCCAGGCTACTATAATCGGCCTTTACCCAAGCAGCACGTAGACAAATACCGTTCAGCAGTATTCGGTGGTCCGGTTCAGGTGTACCGGATAGATCCACAGCATATCACTGCGAAAGAAAACCCAATAGAAGAAGAAAAAATGTTCAAACCTGGTAAAAACGTATAATCTCCGCAAGACGAAAAATGCCTTCTTGAATGGTGGATTCATCTACTTTAGCAAAACCCAGCACCCATCCTTTTCGATCGCATCTCAAACAATACTTGCTAAGAGGATAAACACGGATTCCTTTTTCCAGTGCCAGGATCGTCGCGGCTTTTTCATCAAACGATTGATCAGCTTCAAGAAGGATATGCAATCCCGTTTCTACGCCGCTTAGTGTGAAGTGTTCGACGAGACCTGTCGTGATGATGGCCTTCGTCATGGCTTCATGTCTGCGCCGATAAACATTTCGAACCCGTCTCATATGGCGCATGAAATGACCATGCTCAATAAAATGAGTAAGCGTTAATTGCTCCATAATCGGAAGATGTCGATAGGTTAATTCATGGACGTGGGCGAGCTGACGAATGGCCTCTTTGGGACCAACGATTGCCGATATCCGTATACCAGGAGCAATCATTTTGGAAAAACTCATCATATACAACGTGTTCTGAGGTCGCTGACTGAACAAGGTCGGAAGTGGGTCGCCGCGATAGCGAAATTCGCTGTCGTAATCATCCTCAACAATCCAAAACTGCTGCTCGGCAGCCATGTGTAACAATTGTTGCCTGCGAGGTTCGGACATAATGACTCCAACCGCACACTGATGCGATGGCGTAACATAGACAAGCTTGGACCCCGGATGAATCTGGTCTGCGCATAACCCGTACTCGTCAACTGGAACGGAGACAACCTGCATACGCCGATACTTCATTGCCATCCAGGCAGCAGGGAAGCCAGGATCTTCTACAGAAACGGTATCCCCTTCATGTAAAAGGGCTTGGGCGATCAGATCGATGCTATGTTGTGCACCTGAGGTTAACATGATTTGATCGATATTTACATGAATGCCCCGTTCAAGTGACAAGTAACGTTGAATCTGTTCTCGTAGCGGTTGGTATCCATAGGCATTGCCATAAGCCCAACTGTCCAGATTCGTTTCTGTGGAAGCCTGTAAAAACGAACGCCTCCAAATTTTTTGAAAATGTTCGTCCAGATATGGCTCATGGGGACTGAAATCGACCTCAACCTTTTGACGATCTCTGTCCCCGAACCAACCTTGCAAATGACCGATTGTAGCGTTTAATAAAGGCAATTCGGGAGGGGCAGGTCCTTCGGGCGCAGCAACCTCTAAAGGACGAGTTGCATAAATCCATTCGCTAACTCTCGTTCCACCGCGGCGAGAGGTGACAGTGTAGCCGCGGCTGAATAACTCCTCATAAACAATCTGTATGGTTGAACGGGAAACGCCAATTAGAGAAGCGAGTTCGCGGGAGGGTAGTAGCAATTCACCTGGCTGCCATTTTCCAGAGGTAATATTATGGATCGCTTGGTCCAGCAGTTGCTGCCAGATTGGACGCTTGTCATCTCGGTTTACGGTTAGCATTCATTCACCTTCAGTATTTTTGATGGAATTTAATAACAATCCATTGGTTGATATGCTAACATGGCAAACATTTTTTTTGCAACAAGACGGTTGGGGGACGACTTTTTCTTAAGACATTTTGAAATTGTCACAAATCGTTTCTATTTCCTGTGACCAGAATCACATGTGCATGCGTGAACCTCCCGTACACTTGAAATATAGAAAGAACGAAGCACTTCAAGGAGGTTCTACAATGTTAAGCCAAAAAACCATTGAAATCATAAAATCAACCGTTCCTGTACTAGAGGTGCACGGAACTGCCATTACAAAACGTTTTTATCAAATGATGTTTGCCAAGCACCCTGAGCTTCTTAATATTTTCAACCATGCCAATCAAAAGCAGGGAAGACAGCAAACAGCTCTGGCCAATGCGGTGTATGCTGCGGCTTTGTATATTGATAAGCTGGAAACAATTTTGCCTGTTGTGAAGCAGATTGGACACAAGCACCGCAGCTTGGGAGTAAAGGCCGAACACTACCCAATCGTCGGGGAAAACCTGCTTGCTGCGATCAAGGACGTACTTGGGGATGCCGCTACGGACGAGATTTTACAGGCGTGGGCAGAAGCGTATGGCGTCATTGCGGATGCCTTCATCGGTGTAGAACACGAAATGTATGAAGAGGCGAGCGGGCAGCCCGGAGGATGGGGAGATTTCAGAGAGTTTATCGTCCAACGCAAGGTGAAGGAAAGTGACGTAATCACTTCCTTCTATCTGGTTCCGGCAGATGGTCAACCGATTTCCAGCTATGAGCCAGGGCAGTATATCAGCGTCAAGGTAGAATTACCGGGTGAGGAATTTACTCACATTCGCCAGTACAGTCTCTCTGATGCGCCAGGGAATGCGTACTACCGCATTTCTGTCAAACGCGAGGATGCGATGCAGGATAAGCCAGCAGGAAAAGTATCCGTTTATTTGTCTGAAGAAGTGAAGGAAGGAGATAGCCTGCAGCTGTCTGCTCCGGCAGGAGATTTTACCTTGCAGCAAGAGGACAGCCGTCCGGTTGTGCTGCTCAGTGGCGGTGTAGGATTGACCCCAATGATCAGCATGCTGAACACACTGATCAAATCGGGAACAGACCGTCCGATCACCTTCATTCACGCAGCCAAAAACGGAAAAGTGCATGCCATGAGGCAGGCAGTGGAGGAGCTGGCCGCAAAACATCCACAGCTTTCTGTTCACTGGTGCTATACACAGCCGACCGAACAAGATCGATTGAACGGTGCTTTCCAGAAAGAAGGATATATCGATTTGCCGTGGCTGCAAAAGGTCATCGATACAAAAGAGGCGAGCTACTATTTCTGTGGTCCAATTCCATTCATGAAGACGATCAACGGTGCTCTGTTGGAATGGGGAGTGCCAGCAGAAGACATTCATTTTGAGTTTTTTGGTCCGGCAGCGACCTTGGCATAAAGAGGCTCTCACGAAAAAAACTCAAGCTTACTCGCGATTCGCAGCTTGAGCCCGCAGCAGTCGATTTACCGTCTCGCGGCGAAGCCCGATGAGTTGACCAATTTCATCCTGAGTCAGTAACTCCGAAAGCGAGGCGACAGGGATGAATGACTGAAACCAAAGCTGGAGCTTGCGAAGCTTTTCAGCAGGAGAGACTTCGGTCAGTTGGTCGATACGCTGCTGCATCATCCGTAGCTTCCCTTGCAGCTGTAGCGCGATATCACGACACTTTTCAGGATTGTCATCCAGATGGCGATACCAATCCGGGGCAGACAGCACTTCGATCTCACAGGTCACGAGAGCGATTGCTGTCCCGTAATAGGGATTCGGGCTCATCAATGAATGATGCGGAATGATCTCATCTGGAACGATGATGTTGACCAGCGTCAATGCTCCGTCTGCATGTACCCGAACGATTTTTAACAGACCGCTCTTCAGATGATAGAGCGGTCCTGTTTCTCCTTGTCGAAACAGGACTTCTCCCTTGTGCAGGATCATGGGTTTCTCCTCGATTCTCTACGTTTTTCTCTAGCAATTATAGCAAGCCCGGCAAGAGGAAGTAAGCAAGCGTAAAAAGCAGTTTGCCGCTTTTTTAGGCTTGCTACAGCAATAATGCCTTTTGCTATAATGGGGAAATCACAGATGGATAAAGGGAGTTGTCTGATGCTCAACTTTTTTACATGGGTCGGCTTCGTAGTGGGGGTACTCACGCTCGGATTGATTGGCTATGTGGCTTACCGCTACTGGTACCATATGGGACAGCTTCCGAAGCCGGAGTTTCGTCATCTGGACACGAAAAAGCCAATGCCTGCCGACTGGAGTCATGATGAGGTTACATTTACATGGATCGGCCACTCGACGATTCTGTTGAATATGTTTGGTACGAAAATACTGACGGATCCGGTTTTGGGCGAGAAGCTCGGGATTAAGCTTGCGGGTGTCCATTTTGGTCCCAAACGCTTTACGCCTCCTGCCCTCGACTTTGCTGAAATTGGTGAGGTAGATATCATTTTGCTCTCGCATGCCCATTTGGATCATGTCGATCTGCCTACCTTGCAGAAATTAGCGAATCGCTCCACACATGTCATTACAGCGCACCAGACGAGCAAACTGTTCAAGCATATGCCATTTGGTTCATATGAGGAAATGCAGCCGGGAGAAGTCATTACAACCAAAGAAGGAATGACGATTACGGCGATTCCTGTCCGACACTGGGGCAACCGCTTTCCATGGAATCATGAGTATGGCTACAACGGCTATATGATTGAGAAAAATGGCGTGCGTATCCTCTATCCAGGCGATACGGCTTATATCTCCATGGAAAATTTGCCGAAGCAATTCGGGCCTATTGATCTGGTGTTCATGCCGATCGGCGCCTACAAGCCGGACTCTTATCAAGCCGCGCATTGTACGCCAGAGCAAGCATGGCAGATGTTCAAGGAGACCAAAGCCAAGTGGCTGGTGCCTATTCACTGGAATACGTTTGTGCTCTCGCGTGAGCCAGTTGATGAGCCGTTCGAGCGTTTGTTGGCAGCAGCGGGGGACGAGAGGGATAGGATCGTTGTTGAAAAACAAGGGGAGACGTTTTCGATCCCTGTTCAATAGGTGTGAAAAGTTGGCGACTGCTTATATGGCAGTCGCTTTTCTAACGATATGAATAAATGGGGAGGGAATAGCTACCTTATTATAGAAATATTTTTATCGAAGGAGTTTTTTGAGGAGGGGTACATATGACAAAAGCATTGCCACAACGCTGGGATATGGATGCAATTTTTCCTGGTGGCAGTGAATCAGAGGATTTTCGAGCGTTTTTAGGGACTGTGGAAGGGGATATTGCGAACCTAAAAGCGCGTTTCGAGCAATCTGGCGCTGGTTTGCATGAAACAGTCGCTTTCAAGGAAGTGATCACTCATGTTCAAAGCATTGCAGTCCGTGTGAGACAAGCAGGTGCATTTATTTCCTGCCTGACTGCTCAAAATGTAAAGGATGAGCCAGCCAAGCTGCTGGGTGGTCGTGTAAAGAGTATCTCGGCTGCGTTTGGTGCAGTATTGACGCGCTGGGAAGAGCAACTGCTGGCTATCGACGAGGCTGCATGGGAGAATCTGTTGGCAGACGAAGACTTGCAACCTCTTGCTTTTGTGCTGAATGAGCGCCGCCGCCGTGCACAGGAAAAGCTGTCGCCTGAACAAGAAGTGCTGGCAAACGATTTAGCCGTAGACGGGTATCACGCTTGGCAAGATTTGTACAATGCTGTCGTGGGACGAATGAGTATTGAGGTTGAGGTCAATGGCGAGACGAAGCAGATGTCCGTCGGGCAAGCTTCTAACCTGATGAGCAGTCCTGACCGTGCTGTTCGTGCCCAGGTTTTTGAAAAGTGGAAAGAAGCTTGGGGCAAGGAAACGGAGTTGTGCGCGCAGGCGCTGAATCACTTGGGTGGTTTCCGTCTCTCTCTGTATCGTCATCGCGGCTGGGATTCCGTCCTGCGTGAACCGTTGGATATTGGACGGATGCAGGAAAAAACACTCGACGCGATGTGGCAGGCCATCGACAATCGCAAGGATCGTCTGGTTGCCTACCTGGAGCGCAAGGCAAAGCTCCTCGGGGTAGACAAGCTGAGCTGGTACGATGTAGGAGCTCCAGTCGGCAAGGTACATAAAGAAGTGTCTTACGATGAAGCGGCTGCGCTGATCGTTGAGCACTTCAATCGTTTTAATCCGAGCATGGCTGAGTTTGCGCAAAAGGCATTCGATGAGGGGTGGATCGAGGCAGAAGATCGTCCTGGCAAGCGCCCAGGCGGATTCTGCACGAGCTTCCCAGTCAGCAAGCAGTCCCGCGTGTTCATGACGCATGCGGGAAGCGCAAGCAATGTATCCACACTGGCACATGAGCTGGGGCATGCGTATCACCAGCAAGTCATGTGGGATTTGCCAGCCCTTAACCAAAACTATGCGATGAACGTAGCGGAAACAGCATCGACCTTCGCAGAGATGATCCTCGCTGACGCTGCTGTGAAAAATGCAGCGAATGACGATGAGAAACTGGTGCTGTTGGAAGATAAGCTGCAATCCATCGTTGCGTTTTTCATGAACATCCACGCTCGCTTTATTTTCGAGAAAAATTTCTACGAGAAGCGCAAAGAAGGTCTCGTTAGCGCGGCTGATCTCGACCGAATCATGGAAGAGGCGCAAAAGCAAGCGTACAACGGCGCTTTGGCAGATTATGAGCCGCACTTCTGGGCATCCAAGCTGCATTTCTACATCACGTCGTATCCGTTCTACAACTTCCCGTACACATTCGGGTACTTGTTCAGCATGAGTGTCTATGCGCGTGCGCTCGAAGAAGGTGAGAGCTTCGCGCCGAAATACGATGCACTGCTCCAAGATACGGGCCGCCTGATGGTGGAAGACTTGGCGAAGAAGCATCTCGGTGAGGATATGACGACAGTTGAGTTCTGGCAAAAAGCTGTTGATCTGGCTGTGGCAGACATCGACGAATTCCTGCGCCTGACAGAAGAAGCATAAATTCACGAATAAATAAGTACCAAGCAGTCTGTCACTATTCTGACAGGCTGCTTTTTCGTTGAGAGATTGTTAATGTTGCAGAAGAAATCTTCGGATAACATTTACCTGCGGTTTATAGAATCCTCGCTATTTTTTCGTACAGTAAAAGGGGAGGGAGTACTTGTAAAGGGAGGCATCGTAATGGACACTGGTAGTCATCTTTTGTTGGGTGTCACACTGGCGGGGTTAGCTCATATCACGCCGGCAGTGGCGCATGATCCGGCGCTTGCTCAGGCGCTGATGGTCGCAACGGTAGTGGGTTCTCATGCCCCGGATTTCGACACTGTGGCCAGACTTCGCGGTATTTCTTTTTACATTCGCTTTCATCGGGGAATTACCCATTCGATTCCCGCCTTGTTTCTATGGCCCCTCATTATCAGTCTTCCTCTTGCCTGGGGGTTTGGTCTCATGGGGCAGCTCGGGATTTTGTACGGATGGACGCTGTTGGCTGTTGTGCTGCATGTTTTTCTCGATATGCTAAACGCCTATGGAGTCCAGTGTATTCGCCCTATTAGCAGGCGCTGGGTGCATTTGGATGTACTTGCGATTTTTGAGCCACTGGTGTTCGCGATCCATCTGGCAGCGGCGATATGGTGGATAGCTTTTAGAGGAGATCCCAGCGTGCTGTTTCCGGTAGCATATGGCATGACGCTCGTGTATATTGGCGTGCGGGCTTGGCAGCATCACCGTAACGTCAGACGGGTAGCAAGGGCATTGGAAACAAGCGGCATATCCCATGTCTTCCCGAGCATACATCCTTTTCACTGGCGATTCGTCGTAGAGACGGAAGAACGGTTTTACACAGGGAGAATCGAGTATGCACGCGTAATAGTGGAGGATATGTATCCGAAGCAGCAGCGTGATGCAATCATTCAGGCTACTGTCGGTGTGGATGGTGTTCGTGCTTTTCTCGGATTTGCTCAACGAATCCACGTCACGTGGAAGGAGATTGCCGACGGTTACGAAGTCACATGGAGCGATGTGCGCTTTTGGTACAACCGCAAGCTGCCTTTTGGCGTAGATGTTGTCTTGGATCGTGATTTGAACGTCGTTAATCATCGGTTGGGTTGGCGAAAAAAAGCGTGGGACCCGCCGTTTGTATAAGGGAAGCTAGTATAGGTAAGCCTCGTCAGTTAGTGAAGCTGGGGGCTTACTTTTTTTGTGTGAACAAGGCACCTCAGCGTCTGCCTCTTACATTGTTTCAGTAAAGCTTTTGCCAAAGGTTTAAGTGGTATCGATAAACCAACAAAGCTGGTAAGAAGAAAAAGCACAGGGCTCGTAGACCTTGACAACGCCTCCCCTTTTGGAAGTGGAGACGGACAGTGAATCCCCCCTGCTGGCGTGTCAGAGTCGAAGAGCACTGTGCTTTTTCTTCTCCTCCACTATGTTGACCCCATTAAGGACCTTTATAGCTATTCTAACGAAATGGCGCTAGGCAAAATCTAACAAGAGTGATACACTGAAAAAAACTAAATGTTCGATGGTGATAGAATGAATGGATTGTATTCGATCAGAGTAGAATGGTCTCCTGCGTATGAATGTATCATTAGCCTCTACACTTACATTCACGAAAAGGAGCGCAAGCATTGTTTGCTTGGTACGGCTTGGTTTGAGGAGACAAAACAAAAGCTCCCGGCGTCTTTTGCAGATGAACTCGCAGATGAACGCTGGGAAGTACTTCACCGCTTGGTGCTGCTAGTAGCGCAATCACCCCAGACCAAATCCGTTGAAGAATTTCTTGGGTGGCTGGAAAGCATTCCTCCCGGTGAAATTTATGAGCGTCTCGCGCCATGGGTGGAGACGATCCCGCTGAACTTGGGGGAAATCCGTGATCGCAGCCTATTGTTGCTTACCCAGTGGAATGACCATTATTTTTCGAAGGTGGACCCACGCATTTTGGAGAGTTTGCAACGGAGCGCTGATGAGCTGACAGTCCGCGCCAAAGAAACGCCTCCAATTGATTTGGTCGATCATGTTACGAACGGCATTTGGATTGAGCCGATGGCAGATTTGCGAGAGGTTGTTCTGATCCCGCAATACCATTGTGCCCATTCTTCTGTCCTCGACTTTTATCGGGGGCTTGCCACTTGTATGTACCCTGTTAAAGATGCGGCAACAGCCAAACCACAGCCGATCCTCGAGCTGTTGCCCATCACACAGTGCCTGGCTGATGAGAAGCGCCTGCAAATCTTGCGCTGCCTGGCAAAAAAGACGTGCACTCTCGGGGAACTACAGAAGCAAGTATCCTTAGCAAAAAGCACCGTCCATCATCATGTAACCGCGTTGCGCAGAGCGGGACTGATTCGTGCTCATTACACAGGAAGTACGACGGTTTCCTACTACAGTCTGCGAGAAGCCTTTGTCGAGCGTCTCCCGGTCTTGCTTCGTTCCTTCTTCCATACATCAGAGTAATTTTGCTTTTGAAAATAGCATGATTTTGTTGAGAGGGTAGGTTGAATCAGAATGAGCAGTATGAGCAAAATGAGGCAAGTGTGGGAGGCGTACCACCCGATTGTTCATCTGTTGATGGCAGGGACGGTGTTCGTTCAGCTCACCCAATCGATGAGTATCCCTTTTCTGGCCATCTATCTCGGTGAAACGACGAAGCTCTCTCACGCCTATATTGGACTGATTATCGGGGCAGGTCCTTTGGCTGGAACAGTAGGGGGATTTGTTGGCGGGATTCTCTCGGATTTGTTTGGCAGACAAAAGCTGATGTTCTTTTCCTTGCTTGCTATGGCGTGCTCGATGATCGGCTTCATTACAGTGGCTCATCCGATCAGTTTGCTGTTAATCAGTTTGGTTATGGGATTGGCGGCATCTATTTTTGCGACGGTTTCAAAAGCGCTGATGGGAGACTTGACCCCTGAGCATAAACGTTTTCGTGTGTTCTCGAATCGCTATCTTGCGAACAATCTAGGTTTCGCGATTGGTCCTATGCTCGGTGCTTTTTTGGGGATTTCCGGCAGCAATCTGGCGTTTATTCTGACTGCGGTGTCTTTGGTGAGCTTTGCCGTCATTTTATTAGTGGCATGTCGAAGATGTGGCGTCACTGATGACGGTGGGGGGAACGGAGAGGTAGAGAGAGCCAGTTTGGGTGAGATCTGGCAAGTACTCAGAAGGGATGTCGTTCTTCTTACCTTTGTTACAGGCGGAATCCTGTTAGTGACAGTGTACGGTCAGATGTCTGTTACTCTCTCCCAATACTTGCGGGAAAACTTTTCGGAGGGAGTCGCCTTGTTTGGAACCTTGATGAGCGTCAACGGATTTACTGTCCTGCTTTTGCAAATTCCTTTAACGAGGCTGGTTGAGCGTTTTTCCTTGTTTGCGAGGATAGCAGGCGGTGCTGTATTGATGGCCATAGGAGAGGTCGGCTTTGCTTTTTCGCCAGATTGGACGTGGTTTATTACAGCGATGATCGTTTTTACGCTTGGGGAAATCTTGATCATACCGGCGGAGTATGCGCAAATCGACGAGATCAGTCCCGCGAATATGAGAGGGACTTACTACGGGGCACAAAGCGCAACGATGCTCGGCAGTTTTCTTGGACCATGGGCAGGTGGTATGGTGCTCACCGCATATGGTGGCCCTGTGATGTTTATGGTCATGGCAGTATTGGCGCTGGTCAGCTTGATCTTTTATTGGCTGGGGCGCAGCTTGCATGAAAAGCGGAAGCAGCCCAGAAATGCAATTGTAGAGACTTCCATGTAGCTTCTTGCCGATTGATTGCGATTGCCGTATAATGGAAAGTATCTTTTTCAAAAGGGGACGTTTTGATGTCGGTGTGTGTTCTTAACTAAGCAACTGGATAGGGTACTCCCAGTATTTTGGCAAAAACCACATTTCATGTCGGCTTATTTGCTATGGAAAAAGGGAGGCCTTGATTAGTTAAGAACTTACGGTCATCCATCTACCCATTTGCTCGACTACGGGAACCGTGCTCTTACGCACGGTTTTTTTGCGTGACTATCCACGCGCACGTAGCGAACGTATGCCCTCAAGGCGGAGATGAACGAATGTTCATGCTCTGCCTTTTTGCATGGCATCGATGGGTCCATCCCTTTTGAAAAGAGGTTCTCTACATGAAAAATTATATCGAAGACACCTATAAAAAAGTCCGTTTACAAGAAGGACAACGAGTGATCGAACAATTTTTGCTTGCGTGTTATTTTCAGCCGGGTTTGCCTACGAAAGAGCTGGCGAGAAAGGTACTCTTGCCTGTACCTGTGGCGACTGCGATCAAAAAAGAGCTGATCAAGGCAGGTGCCATACAGCAGGGGAGCGGGGTGAGATGCACCTCAGAAGGGGAGGCGTTCATTGAACAAAAGCTAGGGTATGGTGGGCTGGATCGAGAGCTGTACGAAAAGCTGATGAGAGACGATGAAGCTTGGAAAACAGAACTGGCTGACTTGCAAGCGGAGATGGAGACGATTTTTGCTGGGCGTCCGCAAGTCGATGTACAGATCGATCAGTCCAAATGCACAGTCGAGACGAGCTTGCGCAGGGCAATCTTATGCTTGCGGCATCAAAGTTTGGTGGGCAAAAAAATATTATGCGTCGGGGATGATGATTTGGTCAGCATCTCACTGGGGCTTTTGCTCAAGCGCTTGTTTCCAGGGAATCAACAACGTCCAGAGCAAATTGACGTAGTCGATATCGATGAACGCTTTCTCCAGTACATTACGGATGTGTCAAAGCAAAATGCATTGTCCGTAGCCTGCCATCAGGCTGATTTGCGGCATCCGCTGCCGAAGAAGCTGCAGGGTGGCTACGATTGCTTTTTTACTGATCCACCTTACACGCTGCAAGGAATGGCTCTGTTTTTATCCCGCGGAATTAGCGGGCTGCAAAAGCAAAAAGGACTGTCTATCTTCCTGTCCTTTGCACATAAATCGCCTGATTTCACGCTGAATATGCAACGGGAGTTCGTGCGGGCAGGCTTGACCGTACGAGAGGTACTCAGTCATTTCAATGAATACGAAGCGGCGCAAATGATTGGAAACAAGGGACAGATGATCGTGCTTACCACAACAGAGCTGACGGCTCCGACGATCAAGCATCCATTTCTGGAGTCGCTGTACACAGGCGAAGAGACTCCTTCCAAGCGTGAGTATCAATGCAAGCGCTGCAAAAGATCAATCCAGGTAGGGGCACAGGCAAAAATAGTGACGATTGAACAATTGAAAAAACGCGGCTGCCCTCGTTGCAAGCACCAAAGCTTTGAGCTGTTGTCCCGCCGAAGAGCACAAGACTGATTGTACGCAAGTGGGCATAAGGTAGTGGTGGAGGGGAGGGAGAAAAAGAGAAGATGGCTTACGAAAAAGCGTTTGTTTTATTGCGGATCGCGACGGGAATCTTGTTTTTCATCCATGGCATAGCCAAACTTCAAAAAGGGATGGCTGCTGTTGTGACGACGTTTGGTGATCTCGGTTTGCCGGGGTGGCTGGCGTATGTGGTTTTGATCGTAGAATTGATCGGCGGTCTCGCTCTGATCATCGGAGTCGGGGCGAGATATGCTGCCTGGGGATTAGCTGCGATCATGGCAGGTGCGATTGTGACAGTGAAATGGGCGAAAGGCTTTGTCGGCGGTTATGAGATGGATTTGATCCTGTTGCTTGTCACGATTTGTGTGGGGCTAAAAAGGTGAAAAAGAGATCCGGCTGAACCAGTAAGTGGTCAGCTGGATCTCTTTTTTAAACAAACAGCTCGTAATACGCAGGAGAAACGTTATCTAAAAACGGACTTTTTTCACCCGAATAGTATAGGTGCAGCTCGTGCATGGCTCGTGTACATGCCGTGTAAAAAAGCTTGCGTTCACTTTCTTCGCCGTAGCATGCAGCGGAAGCATCATAAAGGATGACCGAATCGAACTCCACCCCTTTTGCCAAGTAAGAGGGTATGATCAAGATTCCTTTTTCAAAGGAAAGAGTAGCGGGCTTGATCAGGCGAATTGGCAATTTCTCCTGCAAAGCGTCATGAACGACTTGGGCTTCCTCTAGTGTTTTTGTGATAACAGCGATCGTTTGATGACCGCGATCTGTGAGCTCACGTATGCGTGCTTCGATTTGGTCGGTATGAGCTTGAGGTGATGTCACTTTGGTTAGCGTTGGCAAGCGACCTTCACGCATAAAAGGCTCAATCATATCCCCATCTCGTAGCAGTTGTCGTGTAAACAAGACGATGGGATAGGTGGAGCGGTAGCTTTTGGTCAGGACGAAGGTCTCCGTCTCTTCAGGCTCAAACAGGGATGTGACAGCATCAAAGCTATTCTGGTGATACGCATGGGCGTAAATCGCCTGATTCCAGTCTCCCAGCACGGTCATTTTGGCACGGGGAAACAAGCTTTTGATGAGAGCAAACTGAAAGGCGGAGTAGTCCTGGGCTTCATCGAGAAAGACATGACGGACGAGGTTGTTCGTCTGCTTGCCCTCCAATCGTTCCTGCAAATACAAATAAGGAGGGATATCTTCACATGCCAAATACTGTTGCTCTAAACGATCTGCTGTCTGTTCGCACACTGTGGGCCACTTGTCTAATCCATCATGTTGGAGAGTATTTGGAGCAAGCGTCCCGAGCAAGTCAGGTGACAAGAAGAGCTGGCGGTAAATAGCGCGAGTATCAATAAATTGGAGTTCCCGGATAAAATCGCGCAGAGGCTGAAACTGTTTTTTGACGATCCAGTTGGCTAAGAGCTCCTGCTCGCGTTCGAAGTCATCAAAGGTATCCTCCCGAAACTGCTTTTTGCGGCGCAGCGATTGATAGGCAGCCACGTAAGCGTCTCGGTCTAGCAGCTCCATTTCATCTTCTACCCATGGTTTTGAGCGTTCGCGCTGTTCCAGTTTTTTCAGCTCTGTCAGCAGTGATTTCGCAACGAGTACCATCCGATTGGGGATTGGCAGACTCGTATCGAGAGAATAAAACAGCTCATGGATGTGAGCCGCACTGATCAGAGTCTGGTTTCTAAATATAACGGGGCGAAACATGATACCAGATTGCTTCAGGCTATTCGCGTATTTATCCATGGCCTGTAAAAACAAGGAGCTTGATTTGAAACGGATTCCTTCCAGCCGCGCCTCGTATCCTGACTGATCACTTGCTGTCAGTACATACTCCATCTGTTCAAGCGGGTTTTCCAGGCGGAATTCGTCACCGAGACGATGCTCCGCGTATTCCTGAAAAGTCGTTTGCTGCATATTTTCCTCGCCGAGCTCAGGAAGAACGGTCGAGACGTAGCTGTTAAACAAAGAGTTGGGCGAAAACAAGACGATTTGCTCTGCCGTCAATGTCTTGCGATAACGGTATAGCAAATAAGCGATTCGTTGCAAGGCCGCAGAAGTTTTTCCGCTGCCGGCAGCTCCGGAGACGATGACGAGTCGGCTACGTTCATTTCGGATGATGCGGTTTTGATCCCGTTGGATCGTGGCCACGATGCTTTTCATCTGCGAATCAGCCTGTTTGCCGAGTACCTCCTGAAGCAGTTCGTCGCCAATCGTCACGCCCGTATCAAACAGATGCAGCAATTTGCCGTCGCGAATGATGTATTGTCTTTTGCACGTAATCTCTCCATTAACGCTTCCGCTCGGGGTATTGTACGTTGCTGGCCCCGGCGAATAGTCGTAATAAAGACTGGAAATCGGAGCGCGCCAGTCATAGACGAGAAACTCCTCGTCGTTTTTATCCAGCAAAGAAGCAATGCCGAGATAGATGGCTTCTGGCTTCGATTCCAGCTCTTCTTGAAAATCAATCCTGCCAAAATAGGGAGAGTGCAACAATCGCTGCAGCGTACGCAACTGATTTTGGGCATGGCGATGGATGCGTTCACGCTCGGACAGGACTTCCGCTTGCTGCTTGATACTGGCGTAAGTCTCGACAGCTTCGATCGCATCTTCGAAGTTGACTGTCACGTCGTCCCAAAAATGCTTGCGAATTCCGATGATATCCTCGCTCACGACATTCACATGCTCTTTGAGGTCATCTATTCGGTTCTTTATCTCTGAGATGACTTGTTCAACACGTTGTTGTTCGTTTTGCCTATCTTGATCAGTCACGCTCATGGTACCGCTCCTTTTTCGTTCCCCATTTTTTGACCTGAAGGTTTGACAATCGAAAGTGAATGTGATACTATTATATTGGAGATAAAATAGCTACATATTATCGATTGACCGACAGACCAATTCTCATTTTATCATGTGATAATTGGCTTTTCAACATGGTATAGGAAAAATGCAAAGTGAAATGACAGGGAACTCCTTTGGGGGTTCCCTTTTTTGTTGCGGTTAGACTTGTCCGCCAAGGATTCCGGCGAGAGCTACCCATATACGGGTTGTTCCCACCAGTCTATTGAAAAGTAAAAGGATGTCTTCTCACCTGCGTTTGGAACGCGAGCGATGAGAGCCATTCCAGGTCCGAGAATCCACTGTCCGCCAGGGGTCGCCTCAACGGTGGAGGAGGCCGGAATGATTCGCGTGGAGGTATGAATGTGATCAGAGAGTGTATCCGCCATACCAGTGCCATGCAAAAGTTGCCCTTGGGCGGTGGGACAAGACGGGAGTTGAACATAGCCGGAAGTCACTTGACGTGAGAGAGTCGTACCTGTGATTGAGGAGGCTTTGCCAAACAAGAAATGTGCTTCTATCGGGTGCGGGGATGGATTCGTGATCATCCAGTGGTTGACAAATAAATGAACGCCAGAGCGTAAAGGGTTCGACAAGGCAGCGATCCCGTGAGCTCCATCGCTCACTGTGATTTTATCCGACTGCCCCATGAAGTATTTGCATTGATCCGCCATCGACATTGCATACGGAATGTGAACACTCCGGCTCAGCTGTTCCGTAGCAGAAGGAGTGGGAAAGGGATAGTACCCCATCTGCATGTAGACATCCGGTATTCCGCCAAAAAAGTACGAGGGGCGAGTATAGGAGGGCTTCGTCATGATTTCCTCTCCTTGTGAGTGGGGTAACTGCTAACCCTACAGCATATGGCAATCGTCCATGGAGGGTGTCAGGAAGCAAAAAAACAGACACCATTGTAGCTGGTGTCTGAACGAGTTTGAAATGGATTACTTTTTCTGGCTAGGAAGACGAACGCGATGGTATTGCTCCAGGCGGCCGTCTGAGTCGATGGACAGTTCAATTTGCTCCTTCTCAGCTTTAAAAGTAATCCCGCCTAGCTCTCGTGTAAATCCGTTCGTATCTCCTGTTTCAATGAATTGGTTGCTAACGGTTTTAAACTGCTTCGTATTTTCGCTGCCAAGTATTTGGTTCATAAGCTCTTGTCCACGTTGCTGGTAGTAATCCTTTTGGCGGGACGCTACTTTCGCTGCGGGAAAGGGACCACCATGATAGTGCAGCAAAATGCCTGTCGTGCTGTCGAATTGCATTTCGGCAAAACGTTTCCCTCTATCCGTTGCATTCCCTGTCTCATGCAGGGTAATCGTCCATACTCCCCGAATGTCTCCTGACATAGACAGGGGAGACTTATGTATCCCCATGATTTTCCACGTTTTCAGCGAGGGCTCCACTTCAAGCAGCTTTTGAAAACTGGCCTCTACGAGAGCAGGTAATGATTCCTGCTTGCTTGCATCACTTGGCTGCGCGGCGGGAGCATGCCCCGAACTTACAGTCGCGACTCCTGACAAACCGATAACAGCTGCCAACAATAAACTGCCGATTGCTTGAAAAGGTTGTATTTTCATGGTCGATCTCCTTTACTGTAACGAAATTTTTACTGCTTTATCCGGTTCTGCTTCCCCGTTCATATGCGGGATTAAATGGATGTAAGCGGGTTTTTCCTTGAAGGAAACGATAAATTTTCGCGAAATCCCATTCTCGTCGTAATCAGTGCTTTCCTCCTCAATATGAATTTCCTTACCATTGGGATCGAGGAGAGTATACGAAGGCTCATATAGTTTGTCGTCAGGCGGAATTTCTTTTAGTACAACCGTTGTGGATACCGGCGTGAGTGTAACCTCTTTGACTTGAAAAGCAAAATTACTCCGCAAGGTTTGGCTGATGTTAGGCGTGAGGGTCTTACTGTCAATCTTCGCAAACTGCTTTACAACGGGAAGTTTCAGGTTCCATGTGCTTTGTGCATTTTGATAGTCATATAACTGCGCCTGCATCGTAAACTGATCGGGCCAAGTTCCATTGAGGGTAATGGAAGTAACACCTGCAAACAAATAATCCTCCATCTGTTTGACCTTACTGCTCCAGCCAGCTCCAGTGCTATCGATGGGCTCAGCCAAGGTAAAATCCTTTAGCACGATTCTTTCTGCGATTTCCTTGGCGGCTGATTTTTCGGTCGTTTTGGGTATCTGAATCAAATAGCCAATACTCAATTGTATCCCATCGTAAAATACTTCGTTGACCGTTATCGTAATGCCATTGACCACTGCGCTTTGGTTGACTGCGGTAATTAGCCCTTTTTCGTTGGCGATTTGTAGAGCATCTTCTTGAAACAGTTCAAAGACAGAGCTGATGACCGGTACATGCTTCAACTTTTCTGCCCATGTGGGTGAGGAAAATCCGAGCGCCAGGAGGGTGAAAAGCAGGAAGGACGCAACGCTAGCAGAGGCCATGAAAATCTTTTTCATGCGGATACGGGAACCGGATGACTGCTCTTGTGGCATGGTTGTGAATAAATTGCTTTTCATCCGTGCTACGGTTTCTTCGTCCGGGGTGTGTATTCCGTTTTCTCGTTCAAGCTGTTTGACGATGTCAATAAGCTCAGATGCGTCATAGGCCAGAGCCCCGTTGCGCAACTCCGAGTGAGGCGCCTCCAGCCACTTGGCAAAGCTCTCGATTTGTTCAGAAACAATCTCGTCTGAATTGCGCTTCATAAGAATCCTCCGATCCTCGTAGATTTCCTTTTACCTTTTCTAAGGCGCGATACAGGCGATTTTTTACGGCACTTTCGCCCATTTGCATGATTTGTGCGATCTCGGCAAAGGTACATTCACCGAAAAATCTAAGCATGATAATTTCCCGTTCGATCTCATTGATTTGCTGTAGGGCAGAAGTTAAATCAAGTTGAGTGGTTGCATACTCTGAATAGCAGGCAGACGAATTGGCAGAGAGAGAATCAAGCTCACATTCTCTCGGGCGCCGCTTTTGCTTGCGTTGTTCGTCCATGAGCGTGTACTTGGCAATCTGAAACAGCCAGGTGAAAAAAAGCGACTCTTCCCGAAAGCTGTCAAGCCGACTCATTGCTTTTAAGAAGGTTTGCTGTGTCAGATCCTCGGCTAGCAATTTCCCCACTTTGAATGAAAAATAACGGTAAATTCGCTTTACATAATGATCATAAATAGGAGCAAAGTCCTCTCGATTTTCTTTGGCACGCGAAATCCAGTACTTCTCATCAAAAGGTGTAGATTCCATTTTCTCCCTCCCTTCTTCAACAGAATTAGACGTCAAGCGTTGGAGAATCGACACAACTGGCTTTCGATTTTTTGCATAGAAAAAAGGCTGGGAGCAAGATCCCAACCTTTTGCAAGCATATGAACTCTTTCGTTTACGACACCGTTTTCCAGGCATGAATGGCAAGCAGCGCCCAGCCAGCGAGGAACAAAACTCCGCCAATCGGCGTAATCGCACCGAGAACCTTAATACCAGTCATCGCCAGCGTGTAGAGACTGCCGGAGAAGATCACGGTTCCGGCTGCAAAGCACCAGCCTGCCCAGACGAGGCCAGAAGAATCCGGGTACCACTTGAGCAATAGAGCAACCAGCACGAGAGCCAGCGCATGTGTCGTCTGATAGGTCACGCCCGTATGGAAAATGCCCAGCGAATATTCGTCCAGCTTTTCCTTCAGTGCATGTGCCCCGAATGCTCCCAACGCAACCGAAAGAAATCCACTGATACTGCCTAGCATCAAAAACAGCTTCATGAGTGCGTCACTCCTTTTTTCGCATAACCTGTACATCTGTCCGACCTCTATTTTATCGTAAAAAGGTAGACATTGCCCAATTGTAATTTGGTGAACACGCCTTGGACTACCATACAAGCCGCTTGTCAACCTCCTACATAGAGTAAAGTATCGCAGTGGCAACGCTTACAGGCTACTGCGACGGGAGGTGACGTAATATGAACAAATGGATTTCCAACGTAGGAGGGCTTCTTGGTGGCTACGCATTGTTGAAAGCGCCGCTGGAAGGTTCCTTCCTAACTGGGTTGGACCCGGTGGTGGATGGAGTTGGTCTGATCACTGTGGTCGTATTCGCGGGAGCTCTTATTTATTCTGGTGTACGCGACTGGTTCCAAGGCTAAGAAGGTAGGACAAAAAACAAATCAAGGGTGTCTCCAGTCGGAGATGCCTTTTTTCTTCGAAAGGCTGGCGTCTTTTGGCGCGCTCCCCCATATACATAAAGTAGACCGACGGCAAAAGGGGGAGGCGAAACGATTTGACCAACGACGAGCGAAAAGAACTGGAGCGATCCATTGACGAAATTACCGAGATCGCCAAAGGGTTCAATCTCGATTTTTACCCGATGCGATACGAGATATGCCCGTCTGACATCATTTATACATTTGGCGCGTATGGAATGCCCACACGATTCTCGCACTGGAGTTTTGGGAAGTCCTTTTACAGGATGAAATTGCAGTATGACCTGAATCTGAGCAAAATCTACGAGCTTGTCATCAACTCCAATCCTTGTTACGCATTTCTTTTGGATGGAAATTCCTTGATTCAAAACAAGCTCATTGTGGCTCACGTCCTTGCTCACTGCGACTTTTTCAAAAACAATGTGCGCTTCTCCAACACCAATCGGGATATGGTCGAAAGCATGGCGGCCAGCGGAGAGCGGATTCGCCAGTATGAGATCGAGTATGGCAAGGAAGCTGTGGAGAATTTGCTCGATGCGAGCTTGGCGATTCAGGAGCACATCGATCCGAGCTTGCTGCGTCCGAAGCTGCGTTGGAAACGAGAGCCAGAGGAGTCGAACAAAAAGACGAAGAACGAACGGCACTCCCCTTATGACGATCTCTGGGGACTGGACCGCAAAGCAAAAGAGGAAGCCGAGCCGGTAAAAGCACCACGCAAATTCCCGCCGGAGCCGGAAAAAGACCTGTTGCTGTTCATTATGGAATACAGCAATATCCTGGACGATTGGCAGCGGGATGTACTGACGATCATTCGGGATGAGATGCTGTATTTCTGGCCGCAGATGGAGACGAAGATCATGAACGAAGGCTGGGCTACCTACTGGCATATGCGCATCCTGCGGGAAATGGAGCTGACAGAATCGGAGACGATCGAGTTTGCCAAGCTGCATTCCTCCGTCATTCAGCCTTCGACGACGAGCATTAATCCGTATCATTTGGGTCTGAAAATTTTGGAGGACATTGAAAAGCGCTGGGATAATCCGACGAAGGAGGAACAGGAGCGTTTCGGACGCAAGCCAGGAGAGGGACGCGCGAAAATTTTCGAGGTGCGCGAACTGGAGTCCGACATCAGCTTCATTCGCAACTTCCTGACCAAGGATCTCGTCAGTGATCTGGATTTGTATATGTTCGGCAAGCAGGGCAACGATTGGGTCGTCGCGGAAAAGCAGTGGGAGAAGGTACGCGATGGTCTGGCGGGCACACGGGTTAACGGGGGGTTCCCTTATGTACTCGTGCACGATGGGGATTACTTACGCTCCGGCGAGTTGTACTTGAAGCATCATTTCGAGGGGCTGGAGCTGGACGTCAAATACGTAGAAAAAACATTGCCTTACATCTATACCATGTGGGGAAAATCCGTTCACCTGGAATCGATGGTGGAGGATCGACAAGTGTTGTTTACGTACGATGGCAAGAAAGTGCATCGCCGCTTTTTATAGGGAAAAGGCCGCATGCCCGGTGGAAGCTAACCGAGCGCGCGGCTTTTTCTATGTGTCCGAACCGCTTATTAAGTACACGTGGAATGAAAATGCTTTAAAACGTTAACTACCAACTATTCAATCCTGAAGAGGTGGAAAAAGCTCGCAAAGTAGCGAGAGCATCCGTATTTTTAAGGAGTTTCAAGATAAACTGCTTGTTTTTTTCTCAACCTCGATCGCTTCTTCCAAAAAGGCTTGCCTTGCTTCTTTTACTAGGAAAACAATCAGGATGAAAACAAAGATGTAGGCAAAGTCGAGAAACCAGATAAGCCCCAAGGGATGAGAAAGCATGGCACCTAGCATAGGTGACATCAACCCGCCCATTACTCCAGCTATTACTCCTTCAATAGAAGCGGTAAGAGAGATCATTTTCCCCGAGATAAACCCAACCACCATACCAATTGCGACAGCGATGATCATGCCATCCATACAGGCAAGCTCGGACCGATTTTTGTAGGTATAAAGGATACTGCTAACCGTCACTAAACTGAGAAAAATCATGTTTAGGAATAGCATATAATCCTCCTAATTCGCTGCTATTTTCCTTCTTCGCCTGCATCCACATCTGCAAAAGATCGTGCATCTATTGCCTCGACAAAGACATCTGTTAGCCACTTAGACCACCTCCTGCAATAACATATGAGGTGGTCTAAGAAAGTTGCCAGACTTCGGATTGGTATTTACACTAATTATTTGAAAATGGGTTGAATTTTTTGTGTGAATTTCAAACAATTACCATTAATATAAGGAAGAAGACTGATGAATGAGGTGATATTATCAAAAAAATTCTCTTGGTTATACTTCTTGGGCTGCTTGCATTCAGTTTTTTTGATCTTGACGTAAGCATGGGAATAAGTAAAAAGGTTTCGGTATGCATCACAGTCGTGGTGGTTCTCTGGATGACTTATTTGGACTATAAGGGTGGAGGAAAGAAAGGCCGCATGCCCGGTGGAAACTAACCGAGCGTGCGGCCTTTTCTACGTGTCCGAACTAGGACAACTGATCCGTAATTCCAATATGACTGCTGATCCCGCCGTCCATGGTGATGCTCGCTCCATTGATGTACCCGCTATGCGGCCCGGCGAGATGATAAATCATCTGGGCGATTTCCATCGGCTGAGCTACCCGTTTCACCGGGCTTTTGGCGATGACCCGATTCATGTAATCCGAAATATCCTCCGGACGTACGCCCATTGCGGTATCCACATATCCGGGACAGATGGCATTGCAAGTAATTCCATGCTCTCCCCATTCCGCAGCAATTGTTTTTGTATAACCGATCATGCCATGCTTGGAAGCGACGTAGGTGGATGAATGTGCAGAGCCTAGCAAGCCCTGAATGGAAGCGATGTTTACGATCCTCCCGTAGCTCCTATCTTTCATCTTGGGCAGCAGGTTTCTGCAAAATAGGAATACACTCTTCAAGTTGGTATTCATGATCCAATCCCACTCTTCATCGGAGACTTCGTCGACTCGGTGGAATGGACCGCCAACTCCGGCATTGTTGACCAAGATAGTGATATCTCCGAAATGCGATTCTACTAGCTGGATGGCTTCTTCTACTTGCGTTCGTTGACCGACATCACAGCGAATAGACAAGGCCTGACCGCCTGCCTGATTAATTTCTTTGGCGACTAGCTGTGCCTTTTCTTCTTGTACATCAAGAACAGCGACGCGTACCCCATGCTGAGCCAAAAGCTTTGCGGCTGCTGCCCCGATCCCATTGCCTGCTCCTGTGATGATTGCTACTTGGTGCATTTGTAAACTCTCCTTATTCATCTGTCATTTAGAGAACGCCTTTAGGCGGAAGGATTTTGACTTCATCGATTCGAACGTGGAGCGGACGGGAGGCGATATCTAACACGGTATCCGCCACATCTTTTGGTACGAGCATCGCACTCGGATCAAAAAAATGCCGCTCCTCCGTCATGTTTGTATGAACGGCACCGGGAAAAATGGTGGAGACTCTTACATTGTCGTTTTTCCATTCTTCATTGCAAATTTGGGAAAAGCCTTGGACGGCAAATTTCGAAGCTCCATAAACACCGTTTTCTGCAATGGGAATATACCCTGAGACACTAGAGATATTGATGATACGGCCTCCGTGAGCTTTCATTACCTTGTATCCTTCGCGGCTGCAAAGAAAGAGTCCAGTTACATTGGTGCGAAAAACATGCTCCCATTCATCTACGCTTGTTTGTTCG
Organism: Brevibacillus brevis; assembly: GCF_022026395.1. Lineage (NCBI taxonomy): Bacteria > Bacillati > Bacillota > Bacilli > Caryophanales > Paenibacillaceae > Brevibacillus > Brevibacillus brevis. The sequence goes on from NZ_CP041767.1 coordinate 1,221,771, forward strand.
ACAGGTTTAAACACGCCGACTCCTGCATTGTTGACAAGGACATCTAAACGTCCGTATAACCTTTGTACTTGCGCAAATAAGGCAAGGACACTTTGCTCGTCGGTCACGTCTAGCTGTACATTCGTCACACTTCCCGGCTCAGCTTGTGCAATTTCGTTCGGATGTGGCGCGGTTCGAGAGGTTGCCCAAACGATCGCTCCTTCTTTTGCCAAAACATTTGCCATCTCAAGGCCCAATCCTTGACTGGCTCCTGTGATGACCACGATTTTATTCAGTAGTTTCATGTGTGCCTCCGTATATAAAACGTCCATTCCAATAACTGGGTTTACTAAACGTTTTTTAATAGTACAAAACTTTATTCCTGCCAACAAGCGCCATAGGAATGAATTTCGATAAAAGTAGTAGGAGTTTATTGGGCAGGAACTAGGTATTTCATCGTGGAAAGCTTAGTAAGTAAACCTAATTCACCCTGGGGGGCTCTTTCTATGGAAAAGCATGCGGCTGTCATCGGATCAGGTGTTATGGGACATGGAATCGCGCAGCTATTCGCGTTGGCTGGATTTCGTGTTTCTCTTTACGATTTGCAGGAAGAGTTTTTGCTGAAAGCAAGAGCTAGCATTGAGCACAGCCTTTCCCTTCTGGTTGCAGAGGGAGTGATTGCAGACGAGTCTAAAGTAGCAGCGCTCGAGCAAATCGTCCTGACCACGGATTTGCAAGAGGCAGTATCTGCTGCTGAAATCATCACAGAAGCGGTACCAGAAGTCATCGAGCTAAAGTGGGAGCTGTTTGAAAAGCTGGAGCAATACGCGAGACCAGATGCGATTATTGCTTCCAATACGTCTACGTTTTCGATTGCGCGACTGATCGAAAAAGCAACCACGCCTCAGCGCTTTATCATTACACATTTTTTCAATCCAGCCCAATTGGTTCCGTTGGTCGAGGTAGTCAGGCACGAGAAGACCGCGGAGGAAGTGGTTCAAAAAACGATACAACTGATGGAAGAGATCGGGAAGTCTCCGGTTTTGTTGAAAAAGGATGTACCGGGTTTTATCGCCAATCGGCTGCAAACAGCTTTGATGAGAGAAGCTTTTCATTTGCTCGCAGAAGGTGTGGCAGATGCAGCCCAGATCGATATGGTAATGAAGAACGGAATTGGCTTTCGTTGGGCTTTTGTCGGGCCTATTGAGACGGCGGATTTAGGTGGACTCGATACGTGGAAGCGCGTGATAGATAACCTGGCGCCAGAGCTGAATGGCTCGACAAAAGCACCCGCCATCATTGAGGAACGAGTAGCAGAAGGCAATCTCGGCACCAAGACGGGCGCAGGGATTTACTCGTATAAGGATGCATCTGTCTCAGAAAAGCTGCGTGTACGTGACGAACAGTTTATCCGTTTAGCGAAAATGAAGCGCGTTTGAAGTAACTTACAATAAATTTCGCTACTAAATAGCAGTCAATACCGACCGTCCTGTCTATCATACGTAAGCAGGGCGGTTTTTCTATGGCCTTGGGGGCGGTATAGGCCCCGCTTTTTTATACCTATTACAGTTCTATATATTTTTTGCTTAATTAACCAACCTTCGTTACCGATATAAAAAATTAGGACTTCACCAACATGAAACGTTTCCCTAAATACAACTTAGAAAGAAGATGAAATGAAGTGAAAGTTGACTTGCGAAATTGGTTTCGAAGCTATCGAACCAAACTCATAATCACATTTCTCTTGATTTTGTTAGTCCCTTCCCTTGTCGTTGGAAGCCTGGCTTACAATCAAGCGAAACAAGAAATTGCCAAACAGATCTTGGATAGTGCCAACGAAAACGTCGATTTGGTCAACTCCATCGTCAGCAGTACGTTTGAGGGCAAAAAGAAGGATGCTGACTATTTGGCAAAAGATATCACACCTGGCGTGAAATCAACTGATGTTCAAAAAGAAATCATGCACCATTTGGATATGTATATGGGTATGCATGCGGACGTGTCCAGTATCAGTTTGGGAACAGTTGACGGACAATACTTCCGCGCTCCCAAGCAAGAAGTACAGGCAGGGTTTGATCCGCGTACGAGAGACTGGTACAAGAGAGCGATGGAAAACAAGGGAACTGTCGTCGTTACGGACCCATATATTTCGGCGGTATCAGGTGAGGTTTTAGTAGCGGTAGCAAGAACGACGGAGGATGGCGCTGGGGTTATCTGCATTACAGTTGGGATTGAGCAGATCAAACAACTGGCAAACTCAGTCAGCATCGGTTCGGACGGAGATGTCATCGTAGTGGACAGCAATAAGAAGTATGTCGTCCACCCGGAAAATCAGGCAGGAACTGTGGCACAAGAGAGTTTTTACGACAACTTGTACCAAGGAGAAACAGGTCATTTCAATTACGAGGAGCAAAGCATCCCGAAACAGATTTACTATGTAACGAATCCGGCTACTGGCTGGAAAATTGCTGGTTCGATGTACTTGTCAGAGGTTGAGGATGCTGCACAGCCGATTTTCGCGCAAACGTTTTGGACGATTACGATCTGCTTGCTGCTGGGAGCACTCATTGTAGCAGCTGTACTGCGTTCTCTTCTCCGGTCCATTCAGGACGTGAAGGTACATGCGGTTAGAGTGAGCCAAGGTAATTTGACTGACCCGATTAAAGTACGGTCAACTGATGAAATCGGTGAGCTCGGCCATGCGTTTAATACGATGCAGGATAACCTGCGGGCGCTCATCTCAGATGTCGAGACTAGAGCAGAGCAAGTAGCCGCGTCTTCGGAGCAATTGACTGCGAGCGCGCAGCAGACGAGTATTGCAACCGAGCATGTAACGACTGCTGTTCAGGAGGTAGCTGGTAGCGCGGAACAACAAACAAGCGGAATCGACCAAAATGTGCGCTCACTGCAGGAAATTGCGGAAGGGGTCACACGGATTGTAGAGAGTGTCAATGTGTTGTCGGATACTGCTCAGCAAACGACGGTTCAGGCAGAAGAAGGTGGCAGCTTTGTCGAACAAGTCATGAGTCAAATGAAGTCGATTCATGAATCAGTAGAACAGTCTGATCGCATGACCAAATCGCTCTATGATCGTTCGAAAGAAATTGGGACGATCTCAGATGTCATCAGCGGGATTGCCCAGCAGACGAATTTGCTGGCATTGAATGCAGCGATTGAAGCGGCACGGGCTGGTGAGCATGGCAAAGGCTTTGCGGTTGTAGCTACAGAGGTGCGACTGTTGGCTGAGCAATCACAATTGTCGGCTAAGCAAATTTCTGAATTGATCACAGAGATTCAACGGGAAACTAAGCAATCCGTCGACAACATGGAAAAAGTCAGACTGGATGTTGAAGCAGGCTTGAACGTTTCAGAGGAGACGATTCACAAGTTTGAAGGCATTATGGAAAGCACCAGAATGACCAACCCACATATCGCAGAAGTATCCTTGATCGCACAGCAAATCTTGGCTGCTGTTCAGGAAGTAACTGCGACAGCCAATGTGCTCGTCACCATCGCGAAAAGCAACGCCGAAACAGCCGAGGAAGTAGCAGCCTCTACCGAGGAGCAGCTCGCCTCCATGCAAGAGATCTCATCCTCCGCTCAATCCTTGTCGTCACTGGCGGAAGAGCTGAAAGTATTGCTCAATAAATTTACCTATTAATCTGTGTCCGAAAACAAACGAAGCGCCCTGTCTCTTGCAAACGAGCAGGGCGTTTTGCTGTATAGATGTGATACCATATTGGCAACACAAGCGATATGGGAGGAGATGTGAACGATGAACATGAGGATCAGAATAGAACAAGTAGATGATTATTCCGTTACTGAACAGGTCGTAAAAAGTGCATTCGCGAATGCTGAGTTCAGCGATCGCAAAGAACATGAGTTGGTGTCTCGCATCAGAAAATCGGATGCATTCATCCCCGCGTTATCTCTAGTCGCGATTGATGATGAGAATCAAAAGACCGTGGGACATATTCTTCTCTCGAAAATAAACATTCGCAATGACAATCAGAGCATAGAGTCACTCGGGCTTGCCCCAGTGTCAGTCCTGCCCGATTACCAAAGCAAAGGCATAGGGAAGAAACTAATTCTCGAAGCCCTCCAAAAAGCCAAAGAACTGGGATACCAATCTGTTGTTGTCCTCGGGCATCCCGAATATTACCCGAAGTTTGGCTTCCAAAAAGCCTCCCGTTGGGGAATAAAAGCACCTTTCGAAGTACCAGATGAAGTATTTATGGCATTGGAGCTCCAAGAAAATGCCTTGGCCAATGTTTCTGGAGTTGTTGAATACTCTCGTGCATTTTTTGAATAGGTAGGGATCGTTAATGATTCCTAATTATGGTACTATGAATTGCCTACCAATTCGAGAAAAAATGGAATCGCATGTCGGAGGGGAAAAAAGAAGCAATGGAACTCAGGGGAAATGAATCGATCGTGCAAGAGAATATAGCGGCAAACCTATTCAGAGGAATGGAAGGAGTAGGTGGGAGGTTAACGATTACGAGTGAGAGACTCTATTTTCAACCACACAGTCTCAATATTCAAACACAGCCTCTCGAATTAAACTTGAATGATATTGCATCCGTTGAAAAGCGAAATACACTATTCGTGATCCCAAACGGAATGAAAATCAAGATGCATAACGGACAAGAGCATAAATTTGTTGTATGGAAACGAGCGGAGATCATCGGAATCATTCAGGATACAAAAATGAAGCAAAAAATGAAGGTAATCATTAAGACGAGGTAGCGGTCCGTTCAATAAAAATCGCCCTGTCACAAGCAATACCTGAGCTGAGCAGGGCGATTCCCTCATCTTACAAATTTCTTGCAATGTGCGGTTTGCTATAATGACTGGTACCCCCACCGCCAACCAAAACTCTTCCACCTTGTCTGAAGATGAGCAATTTCCTAGATCCATCTGAGAGCAGTACTGTGACTTTAGCCCGATTCGCTGTTGCAATATAAATAACGTAACCACTTCGGGAGATTACCGTACGCCAGTTGCGATCGAATTCAGAGCGCAGAACCCGATTGGAATAAACTTGGTTTTCTACGCGTCTCGCGGTGATTCTTTTGTTTTTCATCGAGTAACAACACCTCCTGTCAATCTATCCTATTCATGGAAGAGAAAAAGGAATGGACAAGAGTTGTAGGCGATTTTACTATTTTCGTTGCAACCATACAGGAAAGGTTCTATGATAATACCAAGGACGGTATTCATTGTAAGAGCCGTAAAAAGGAGTGAAAGACAATGGCAAAAAGCCCAGCACGCAAGCAACGGGAAAAGCTGGCCCGTGAAGGCAAAAGAAACCCAGAGCTCAACAGAAGCATTTTCGCATTCGCTGATATGAGACAACGGACCACGAAGACCCGAGCAGAAAAACTGAATCAACAGAAACACAAAAGGTCGTTATCCTACCAAAGTGATGATGGCCTTTTTTATTTGCGTGTGAAGCTTGCTGCAATCGTTTAACATAAAGTCATCCCGTACCAAAGTGAGGCATGACATCATGAATAATACCATTCACCCAGAATGCGCGAGAGCCATTCAACATCTCCTCCAACTGAAGGACCCAAAACGCGAAGACTTTCTGGCGCTGAAAACGCACGGAAATGACCGTTATTCGACAATGGGATGGGAGGAGCTACAGACGTACATCAATGAAAAGACCGTCATCATTGTCGAGCAGTTTGAAAATGAACAAAATATTATGTCTGCCCTGCGCTGGGTAGCGAGAGGGTTGCCAGTTTGGCTAGCAATTCGAAAAGTGCGGGCGGATTATTCGGTGTATGGATACAAGAAGTAGCCTGTCTTTCAAAAAAAATATATGCAAATAATAGAAATAATACTGCACGAAGGAAAAGATAGGTCTATTATTGTCAGTATTAGCAATTTTGGAGGGAGACATCATGACAGATTACTTACTTAGCTTACTACAAATTATTATGATCAACCTGGTGTTGAGCGGAGACAATGCAGTCGTAATTGCTCTTGCCTGCCGCAACCTGAGCCCAGAGCTGCAGAAAAAAGCTACTTTTTGGGGGAGCTTCGGTGCAATTGGATTGCGAATCATCCTTACCTTCATTGCCATCTGGCTGTTGAAAATTCCGTTTGTCCAGGTCGTCGGAGGGCTTTTGCTGATCTGGATTGCGGTCAAGCTGTTAAAAGGTGAAGATGAGGACAGTCACATTGGTGGGGGAGCGAGTTTTGTTGAGGCACTCAAAACCATTATTTTTGCCGATCTGATTATGAGTCTGGACAATGTCATCGCTGTAGCCGGGGCAGCGAACGGAAACCTGGTTTTGGTCATCATCGGTCTTGCCATCAGCATTCCGCTCATCATTTGGGGAAGCCAGTTGCTGATGAAGCTGATGAACCGTTTTCCCATCATCGTATTGTTGGGGGCGGCTTTGCTCGGATATACAGCAGGAGAAATGATTGTAGGAGACAAAGCAGTAGGCAGCTTCCTCGAGGGGGTAATGCCTTCGCTGCATATGATTTTGCCGGTAGCATTGGCACTTCTGGTCATTGTGATTGGAAACTATTTGAAAAGAAAGGGGAAAAATGTATTAAATAAAGAAGTGACAAATAACCATGCGGAGACACTATAGCTATGGAATATCGAGATTGGTACATTCTCCAAACCTTGTACCAGGAACAAAACATTACAAAGACAGCCGAAAGCCTGTATTTGTCCCAGCCTGCGCTGACCAAAAGATTGCGGCAGATTGAAAAAGAATTTGGCGTACAGATCGTGCAACGGGGGAGCAGAGGCGTTCATTTCACTCCTCAAGGCGAGTATTTGGCCAAATGTGCGGATGAAATGCTCCTTAGACTGCGCAATATCAAGGAGCATGTCTTGAACATGGGCAACGAGGTCAATGGGACGCTCCGGTTGGGGGTTTCCAACTATTTTGCACGGTACAAGCTCCCGATGATCTTGAAAAAGTTCAAGGAAGCTTATCCAAATGTCGAGTACAAGGTAATGACCGGATGGAGCAAAGACGTCTACAAGTCCGTGTATAATCAGGACGTGCACGTAGGCTTCGTCCGGGGAAGCTACAACTGGTCCGATCAAAAGCACTTGCTGTTCGAGGAATCGGTCTATGTCGTTTCCACGGAACGTATTCATATCGACGACCTGCCCACTCTGCCACGAATCGACTATGAGACGGATCCTATGCTGCTGGCATTAGTGGACAGCTGGTGGACGGAACGATTTTCTCAACCACCACTGATCGGCATGGAGGTCGACAAAGCGGATACATGTAGTGAAATGGTAGCAAACGGTTTGGGGTACGCCATCCTTCCACGAGGCGTGCTGAATGGCAAAGACGATCTGCACATGATCGAGCTGACCACAGCCGAGGGGGAGCCGATCAAACGAAGTACCTGGATGTTTTATCATGCCGACTCGATGGAATTGCAAATGGTCAAGGCATTTGTGCGCTTCATAGAGCAGGGTGAGATAGCATTCATCGATTAAGCAAGGAAAAAGGAACTGCTGGGAATTCCTGAATGGGAGCCAGCAGTTTTTATTATTCACACAAGGAATCGCCAACGATAACCATTTTGTATTTTTTCTGCGAGAACAATTGTTTTACACTAGGTGTACCCCCACCCTAGAAGCTTCATACAACGTCGGATAGTAGGAGAGGGAACGCTTATGCTGTTACGCATTTTGTTTACATTGCTGCTCGGATCACTGGGAGGCTGGCTGTTTGCTACCATTCACAGCCCACTTCCTTGGCTGCTCGGAGCGCTAGTTATGACAGTGATCTGTAATATGCTTGGGGTCAAAAATCTTTGGATTCCCCGTTGGTTTCGTCAAGCGGGATTGACAGTAATCGGGATCACCCTGGGTCTGCGAATGACAGCTGAAATCGTCGAGACGATGACGGGACACATTGGTTTGATGCTCATCACCACGATTTTGACCATCTTGATCAGTTTGGTGAACGCTTGGATATTTTACAAGGTCTGCCGGGTAGACGGAATAACGGCGATTTTCAGCAATATTCCAGGTGGTTTATCGGAAATGGTGTCGGTGGGGCAAATGGCGGGAGGAAATCAACAAGTCATCACGATTTTTCACTCGATCCGTGCGATCAGCGTCGTGCTTTGTACCCCTTATCTAGTGACATTTCTACCTACGCATGCTGCCATACAGACGGCTACTACAGAACACATGCTGGGGATTGGGCAGACAGTCATGATTCTTGTGGCTGGTCTCATTGGAGCGTTGATTGCGTCACGCTGTTATATACCCGCCCCGTTCTTGCTAGGTGCCTTGCTCGTGACCGCTTTGATTTCGATGAATACATCGCTTGTGGGAGAGAGTCCTGCGTTGCCAAGCATCTTGGTCCAAGGAGCTCAAATATTCATCGGGGTCAGCATCGGTCTTGGCTTCAAACGAGAGGACATCGCCAAAAACCGCCGATTCTTTCTCTTCGGTCTTCTGCATTCCCTGTTCTTGTTCGTCATGGTGATTGTGCTTGCCATCGGCATTTCTTACGTGTCTGCTACCGATATCGTGACGGCGATTTTGGCGACGGTGCCAGGTGGACTCGCCGAAATGAGCTTGACTGCCTTGGCGACAGGAGCCGATCCGCTCTTAGTGACGGCGTTTCATCTGTTTCGTTTGGTCCTTGTCCTTACGCTGTTTTCCTTCGGCGCTCGTGCATGGACGAACCGCCACAGCAGGATCAAACAGCCAAAGGAGACCAGCGCCTGAGACAGTATTACAGTCAAATTAATAGCAAGACCTGTACGTTCCCTGATCGGAACGGCAGGTCTTTTTGGCGTGAAAAAAATGAAAATAATCATAAATATAGCGTTTATCCAAATTATCTGAACAAACTAGGAAGCGTTTTCATCGGATGCTATGATCTCCTTACCATAATTGAAAACGCTATCAACAGAGGGGGTCATAAAGATGAAAAAATCAAACAAATGGACGAAGTGGAGCGGAGTACTCCTCACTACGGCAATGGCACTTAGCCTCGCAGCCTGTGGAGGCGGCGGTGGGCAGACGGCTTCCTCTGGAGAAGCTTCTACCTACCCAGAAAAACCTATCTCGGTTATCGCACCATCGGGCGCAGGCGGAGGCTTGGATAAAACAGCGCGTTCTCTCGCAAAGGTGATGTCAGCAACGAAGCTGGTAGACAAGACGATCTCGGTCGAAAACAAACCAGGTGGCGGACAGGCAGTAGGCTTGGCTGATTTCGTAACGCAGGACAAGAAAAACAACTACAAGCTCCTGCTTCCCTCTACACCAATCGTCATCAACAATGTGAAAAAAGAAGGAAACAGCCCGCATTCTTACAATGATATGACTCCGTTGGCACAATTGACGAAAGATTACGGCGCGATCGTAGTAGCTGCCGATTCTCCATACAAGGATCTGAAATCGTTAATGGATGCCATCAAAGCTGATCCAACCAAAGTAACGGTTGCAGGCGGTTCTGCTCCTGGCTCGCTTGATCACTTGACCTTTTTGATGCCTGCTGTTAAAGCGGGAATTGATCCGAAATCAGTGAAATACATCTCTTACGATGGCGGTGGGGAAGCGATCGCATCTCTCTTGGGTGGCAATGCTGATGTACTGGCTACAGATGTATCCGGTTCGGGTGAATACTTGAAATCCGGCAAAGTAAGAATCCTGGGTGTATCTTCCCCTGAGCGCTTGAAAGGTATGTTCAAGGACATCCCGACGTACAAAGAATCCGGTTATGACACGGAGCTGATCAACTGGCGCGGTGTATTTGGACCAAAAGACATGACGCCAGATGCTGTTGCTTACTGGGAGCAAAAATTGAAAGCGATGACAGAGACTCCTGAGTGGAAAGCAGAGCTGGAGGCAAATGGCTGGGACGATGGCTACAAAAACGGTGCAGACTTCAAGAGCTACCTGGGTGAGCAAGAAAAAATGTTCAAGGAAATCCTGGGCTTGCTCGGAATGGCGAAATAAAAAGTTTTGCTGGGGGATGGAGAAGGAGCGATTCTTCTCCTCCTTCATTCTGGATTCTTGTACGAACAGGAGGGAACATACGTGAGCAAAACATTTGACCGCTTCGCCAGTCTGATTTTTCTCGTGTTGGGCGTAGCATTTGTGGTCGGGAGCCAAAACATCTCGGCGAGCGCTTACGGCAGCAATGTCGGACCAAACATTTTTCCGATGGGACTTGGAAGTCTTCTGATCCTGCTCAGCTTGCGATTATTTTATGAGACGTTCAAATACAAGCAAGAGGGCAAGAAAGAGAAGGAAAAGCTCGATTACAAACGGTTCCTCATCGTTCTTGTCGCGGCATTATTCTACGTATTGCTTATGGAGGAAATCGGCTACGTGATCAGCACCTTCCTGTTCCTTTTCGTTGGATTCCAGACGATGCAGAAAGGGAAATGGCTCAACAGCGTGATCATTTCCAGTGCGTTTTCGTTCGGTGTCTACTTGTTGTACGTGGAAGTTCTCGATGGCACATTGCCCGGTTTACCAACATGGTTAGGCTTGTAGGAGGTGGATGAAATGGGTGCGATTGACTATTTGCTGAACGGATTTGCCACTGCCCTGCAATGGCAAAATATCATCTTTGCGTTTGTCGGCGTCTTGATCGGGACAGTAGTCGGTGTATTGCCAGGGATTGGGCCAATCAGCGGCGTGGCCTTGTTGATTCCGGTGACAGCTTCGTTGACGAGTGGACTGCCGCCAGAAGCAGCGGCGACCAGTGCCATTATTTTGCTGGCAGGGGTATACTACGGAGCGATGTACGGTGGCTCTACCACTTCGATTTTGTTGAATACACCTGGTGAGTCATCTTCTGTCGTTACCGTACTGGACGGATACCCGATGGCGAAGCAAGGAAGAGCGGGAGTCGCTCTCTCCATTGCTGCGATTGGTTCTTTTTTTGCAGGGCTTGTCTCGCTTATCGGTCTGGTATTTTTGGCAGAGCCACTCTCAGAAGTAGCGCTCAAGCTCAGTCCGGCAGATGAGTTTTCGCTGATGATCCTGGGGCTATGTGCACTGAGCGGGCTGGCAGGCAAGTCCGTGACCAAAGCATTGATGATGACGGTTTTTGGCTTATTGATCGCGACGATCGGGCTGGACAATGTATCTGGCGTGGCGCGTTTTACCTTCGATATGCCTGAGCTATATTCCGGTTTGGAATTTTTGACGATCGCCGTAGGGGTATTTGCGCTTGGAGAAGTGTTCAAGACGATCCTCGAGCGCGATGTGAATGAGGGAGAGATCGCCAAAATCTCCCGAATCATACCGACCAAGGAAGACTTGAAGGAAAGTGCTGGACCGATTCTCCGTGGATCACTGGTTGGATTCTTTAAAGGTATTGTTCCTGGTTCTGGTGCAACACTGGCATCCTTCCTTGCTTATTTGCTGGAAAAGAAAATCAGTAAAACGCCTGAAAAATTTGGCAAAGGAGCAATCGCTGGGGTAGCGGCTCCAGAGTCAGCGAACAACGCAGCATCTGGCGGGGCGATGATCCCACTTCTGACCTTGGGGATTCCGGGTACAGGGACGACAGCGGTATTGATGGGCGCACTGATTATGTACAACGTGCAGCCAGGTCCGCTCTTGTTTGAAGACCATCCGAACATCGCTTGGGGCTTGATCGCCAGTATGTTCATCGGAAACGTGATGCTCTTGATCCTCAATATGCCGCTCGTAAAGGTGTTTGCGAAGCTGATTGAGACGCCGCCTAAATATTTGATCCCGATGATCGTTGCCATTTCCGTGTTCGGTGTTTACGCAGTCCGTGTCTCCGTTTTTGATCTGGTCTTGCTACTCCTTTGTGGACTCGTGGGTTACTTTTTGGCGAAAAACGATTTCCCAATGGCTCCACTCGTTCTTGGCCTGGTCTTGGGTCCGATGATTGAAAACAATTTGCGACGCGCGCTGACGACGTCCAATGGTGATTTTTCTATCTTTATTCAAAAACCAGTTTCGCTAGTGTTTCTGATCATTGCGGTTCTCTGGATCACCATTCCCTTGATCATGAAAATGAGAGGGAAGAAAGTAATCGTGAACGAAGAATAGAGGAGGGAGATTCTCATGCGCGATGACAAAAAGATCAAAGAGGAAGTCAAACAGCAGTTCGGTACGAATGCTGAAAAATATGTGAATAGCCAGACGCATGCTACGGGAGAGGATCTCTCTCTCCTCACGCCTTGGCTGAATCCTTCGCCAGATTGGGTGTTTCTTGATGTGGCAACGGGCGGCGGTCATCTTTCCAAGGCAATCGCTCCACATGTCGGTCAAGTCTTTGCGACTGATTTGACACAGCCGATGCTTGCAGCGGCGCGAAACCATCTGAGATCCCACACAAGCAATGTCTTCTATGTGGTTGCGGATGCGGAGGCACTTCCGTTTTTGAGTGAATCCTTTGATGCAGTCGGGTGTAGAATCGCGGCCCATCATTTCCCGAACCCAGAGGCGTTTGTAAAAGAAGTGGCCCGAGTCCTGAAGCCGGGTGGAAAATTCGTGCTGATCGACAATATCGCAGCAGAGGATGAAAAGCTCGATCGATTTGTAAATACGCTGGAGAAACTTCGGGATCACAGTCATGTACGAAGCTACTCACGGTCCGAATGGTTAACGTGGATCGAGCAAGAGGGATTGGTGGAGAGTCATTCGCGCATCCGTAAAAAGACGTTCCCGTATGCGACTTGGGTCAGACGTACGACTGAGACTGAGGAGCAGGTTGAGCAAGTAACCGCCCATATCACTAGTGCTGATGAGGTAATCCAAGCCTACTTCGCGGTTGAAAAAGAAGGAGAGCAAGTCGTTTCCATTCAAGTTGATGAGTGGATGGCGTTGTTTGAGAAACCAGAATGATACGGACGATGTTTCCAAGCTGGTCCCCGCTTACAATCAAGCGGGGGCTTTTTCTTTTTTTGTATGGGTACCTAAGTAACGATTCGTAATGATAAAGAGGTTTTCGAGACGGTTTTTGGCATTATATTTTTAATTTTTTGCATCTGTATTTACTATTCGTTTGAATTCGGTCAATATAAAGTACGAATGGTCTATATGAAGGAAAATATGCTACTATAACCACAGGAGGTATGTGATGGATGAGGTTGACCTGAGAATTGTTCAATTGCTCGAGGAAAACGGAAGGATATCTCATGAGGAAATCAGCAAGCTGCTGCACATCTCGCGACCAGCTGTCCACCAACGGGTTGCCAAGCTTGAAAAGAATGGCGTTATCAAGGGATACCGTGGCATCATTGACTGGAGAAAATTAGAGCAAAGGCTCAAGGTATTGATCTTCGTCAAAGCAAGATGTCAGGACTTCAAAGGAATCACCGCAAAGATTATGAACGTTCAGGTACCGAACGTGACCATCATCGAATGCCAGCGGCTCGCTGGAGAGTGGTGTATGATGCTAAAAGTACGTGCGACGGCACCGGAAGATATCACCAATCTGATCGATGAAATGGTTCAGTATGACGAAATACTGGAAACATCTACGACTTTCATCTTGTCGACGATCTACGAGGATGGCTGGAAAGAAATTTGACAACCAAGGTGGAAACACAATGACAGGAAAAAAAGATTCAAAATTATTTGTCGTTACGATTGCGTTGCTAGCTGTCTACCTGTTTTGGGGAGGCACGTATCTTGGAATGAAGATCGCCATTGAGTCGATGCCACCCTTTATTATGGCTGGTGCGCGATTTTTTCTGGCGGGATCGATCCTGTTCCTGATTGGGCGTTGGAAAGGGGCAGACCTACCCAGTGTTGCAGAATGGAGAGGAGCGGGAATTGTTGGGGCGTTGCTGCTTCTCGGGGGTAACGGTGTAGTAGCATGGGCACAACTCAAGGTACCGTCAGCAATCGCGTCCTTGCTGATCGCTACGGTTCCATTATGGATTCTCGTTTTCAACTGGATCGGTGGCAGCAAGAAAAAGCCAACAGTTGGAGTCATGGGAGGAATCCTGTTTGGATTGGCGGGGATCGCTGTGATGGTTATCCATCCCGAGAGCACAAGCAATCAAGGGATCGATACCATTGGAATCTTGGCGCTCCTGTTTGCCTCAATCAGTTGGGCAGTGGGATCGCTGTATTCGCGCCATGCAAAGCTCCCAGCATCACCGGTAATGGCAACGGCCTTGCAAATGATCATCGGGGGAATTTTGTTGGGGATCGTGTCGCTGTTTCTCGACGATTGGACGAAGCTGCATCTATCGGAGATTACCCTTCGTTCCTGGATTGCCTTTGGCTACTTAGTTGGATTTGGTTCCATTGTCGCTTACACGTCGTACATTTGGCTTTTGAAAAATGCAGAGCCTTCCCTGGTCTCCACGTACGCTTATGTGAACCCGATTGTCGCAGTATTTCTAGGTTGGCTGATCGCTGATGAACAATTGACAAGCCAAACCTTGATTGCTGCTGTCATGATCATCGCATCCGTTGCCATCATCACGATGTTTCGGGAAAAGAGTCCAGGTGCGACACAACCGGTAGCAAGAAAAGAAAAAGGGAAGCTTCAGGTTCATAAATGAGGCTTCCCTTCTTTTTGCCATCTGGCATTATTTTGCCGTTTTTTGCGGAACCCAGCGGTATTTTCGTTCCGGACGCCCGACTGTTCCATAGAACGTCTCGACAGTCACTTCATTAATAGAGACGAGAAATTCGAGGTATCTGCGCACGGTCGAGTGACTCATGCCAGCCAGTGCAGCCAGATCATCGGCATTCATGCTTTGGGTGGTCTCCTGCATTTTGTCCCGGATTAGCTTTAATGTCAGCTTGTCGATGCCTTTCGGGAGCGTAGTGACAGTCTCAACGGTTTTGGCAGCAGGAGTGTGTGCGGCTTTCGTAAACAGCTTGTCCACTGCTGTCTGATCAATGGTTGTATGCTGCTGCAGCTGACGTCTCGTATTTGCATATTGCTCCAAGGTAGACATGAATTTATCGATCATAATCGGCTTGATGATGTAGCTATATGCACCGCCACGTATCGCTTCTCTCACGGTTTCCACATCGTTTGCGGCTGTGATCATCACGACATCGATCCCGCGAAAATGCTTCCTAACTTCACGCAACAGGTCAATCCCGTTCATATCCGGCAAATAAATGTCCAAGAGCAGCACATCTGGCGTAACGACGTGAAGCATCTCCAGCGCCTGTTTTCCGGTCGTGGCCGTGGCAATAATCTGGAATCCTTCCAGTTTACTTGTGAATTGTTCATAGATTCTAGCTGCAATTTCGTCATCTTCCACGATCATGACGGTAATAGGTTTCTCAGACATGGTGGATGGCCTCCTCATCTACTTGCTTTGTCCCATTTCTTGGGGACGACTACGGTGAAACGCGCTCCGCCAAGATCACTTTTCCCGAGTGAGATTTGCCCCTCTAACAGCTCGATGGCGTTTTTCACAATAGCCAAACCGAGTCCTCGATTTTCACCTGATTTCGTAGTGACACCGCTTTCAAAGATGCGGGGCTCCAATTCTTTTGATACCCCATGTCCATTGTCTTCGATATCGAAAATGATATCGCCACCCAAATCAGTAAAGGACACATGAACCATTGCGTCAGAGCCTTTGTATTCGAGGGCAGCTTCCATCGCGTTGTCGATCAAATTGCCGAGAATAGTGACCAATACCTTTGTATCCAAGCTGTCAGGTACATTTCCCAAATAGCTATCCTGATCAATTTCGAGTAATACCTTCAGTTCTTTGGAACGATTGATTTTCCCTAGCAGACAAGCTGCGATGAAGGGCTCTTTGACTGAACTCATAATGAAGGCGAGAATATCCTGCCGTTCTTTTACTTCATCGGTGATGAGTTCGATTGCTTTGTCGTACTCCTTTAGCTTGAGGAGACCGTAAATGGTGTTCAAACGATTTAAATATTCGTGATTTTGCGCACGCATATTATCCGAAAAGGAACTGATCTTGGTAATTTCTTCGGTCAGCTGCTCGATTTCAGACTCTGGACGAAATGTGAAGACCACGCCTCTGATTTCATTATTGCTCAAAATAGGAGAGTAGTCGGTTATAAAAATTTCGTGTCCCAGCAAAATTTTGTAGTTCATTTCTTGTGTATTTCGATTGACAGAATGAATGATGTCGCGCAATTGCGGGCTAGCAATCGATTTCCCTACGGCCAAATCCTCTTGGAGGAGGGAACGTGCGCGTTTATTCATCGAGACGACACGCCCTTGCATATCGACTGCTACCGTAGCATCGCGAATCGATTCAAGAATAGCTGCTTTTTCCGTAAACAAAAATGAGATTTCTTCTGGCTCAAGACCAAAGATCAAACGCTTGACTCTTCTTGCAATGATAAAAGCGCCAATCATTCCGATAACCAGCAGCATAAGAGACAAGGCGACGACCCTTTCCTTGTATTCCGCGACCTTTTTCTCTACATCACTCATGACATAGCCGACAGAGGAGACGCCAATGGTTTCGCCTTTCTTGTTGACGATCGGTGTTTTCGCTTTGATAGCTGGACCTGAAATGCCTGTCCCACGATAAATGACCGATCGATTTTCTAAAAAGACGGGGTCATTGCTGGTTCCCATTGGTAATCCAATCTGCTTTGGGTCGTAGTGAGAGTACCGAATACCGTCCTTGTTTCCAATCACAACATAGCTGGCGCCCGTTTCCTTTCGAATGGTTTCGGCTATCGGTTGTATCACCTTGGAAGGATGATCGGTCCCAAAGGCTGCAATGATGCGTTCGTCCATGGCAGATAGCTTGGCGACCGTCATGGCTTGCTGTCCAATATAGCGATCCAAAATGTCATCTAATATGAGGGAAAATAAGGCAGTTCCTATCCCCATGCTGATCAGGACAACGATGGAAATGAGGAGAACCATTTGGGTCAAGAGGCTGATGCGGGCTTTTTTTGGTGTATGAACCATGGGCAAACCACCTTCGATGACAGATCAAGATGCGATAAATGAATGAAACCGTTTACTCTATTCATTATAACAATAACGCTTTCACATTTGTGACACAAAGTAAATTTGTAACAATACGATAGCCAATAGGTTTATGAAAAAAGTTTTGACAAATTTTTTATAAAAAATTGAACAAAATATGAACAACAAGTGAATATTATGTTACAATAGGAGCATAAAACAAAAACGGTCACGCAAAAAATCTATGATGATAGGGGTTTTGTGTTATGAATAACGATCGAAAAGCAGCAGATGTATTAAGATGGATGGCTTGGACAGTATTATTCGTAGGTGCCGTTATTATGGCTTTCACTGCAAACGATTTCAGATCAGAGAACTTGCCGTTGATGGTGTCGATCGGATTTTTGATCGCTGGCATGAATATCTTCATTATGAGCACGGTGTTTCGCTTGATGACACTAAAAAGAACTGACGCTTAAGTTAGTTAAAAATAGTCCCATAATCCCTCTCATTTTCTTCATTATAATGAGAGGTTTTTTATTTATACGGAAAATTGCCGTCAGCCAAATAAGGCTGGCGTTTTTTTGTTTTTTTTATTAAAAGTGAAAAGAAATCTTGACAATCCAAATTGGGTGGCATGACCAAAAATGGGTGTCAAAGATCATTACAGGAGAATCCTAACAAGAATATGATCAACTCGTGACTGGTATGTGAACACTTTGTAACAGAAAAGCTACGAAATATTGAACGTCGTTAAAAACAAGTACAAAAGCTCGCAGACTCTGATAGTATGTATATGCGGCAAATAGTGAAGTTCACTTGTGTTAAAAAACCCCTATTGTGAGGAACTCTCGAAAAGTGTGAATGCACGTAAAAAAAGAAGGTTTTCCAAAACCTCGTTCGAGACCTCTCCATAGAGAGTGACTGCACTATCGACAAACGTGAGGCAAAGTTCACCCGAAAAGAACTGCGCTCTCAAAGTATTACATGCTCGTTGTTTGTGACTAGGAGGGATTAGGAGAATGAGCGGAGGAAAAATGCTGAGGCATATCCAGTTTTGGATCTTGGCAGTGTTGGGCACCGTTCTGCTGACAGGCTGTGGTAGCGAATACCTCGTCTTGAATCCAAAAGGACCTGTAGCAGAAACGCAGTACAATCTCATTATTATTTCCACGATATTGGTCGCTGTCATTATCGTTCCGGTTATTGCGCTTACCGCTTTCATTGTATACCGCTATCGGGATACACCGGGCAATAAAGCAAGTTACAAGCCGGAGTGGGCACACAGTACAACCCTAGAGGTAATTTGGTGGATTATTCCTATCGTTATCGTTGCATTGCTGGGTTACTTTACTGTCCGTGATGTTTATGTGTTAAAAGAAAACCCGAATAAAGAAGTTGCCCCTATGACCATTCAGGTTACGGCTTTGGACTGGAAATGGATGTTCACGTATCCAGAACAAAATATCGCAACTGTTAACCATTTGGAGATTCCAGCAGGCGTACCGATTCGCTTCCAGGTATCTGCTGATGCACCGATGAACTCTTTCTGGGTTCCAGAATTGGGTGGACAGATTTATGCGATGGCGGGAATGGCTACTGAGTTGTATCTGCAAGCAGATGAACCAGGTACATTCGCTGGATTTAGCTCCAATTTCTCTGGTGAAGGCTTCGCTAAAATGCAGTTCGATGTAGTCGCAAAACCAAAAGATGAGTTCGATAAATGGGTGAAAGAAGTAAAAGGTACGACACCAGCTATGACGAAGGCAGATTATGAAGAACTTCGCAAGCCTGGCGTGACAGATAAGTTTACGTATTCTGCATTCCCAGAAGGTATGTTTGAAGAGATCGTTGCGAAATATGGCCATGGTCACGATATGGACTATGTGATGGAGAAAATGCCTGCGCCTGCAGGTGACAAGTCTTCTAGTGAGACTTCGCTAAATACGCAGCATAAGACTGAATCGCACAACATGCCTGGAATGAATCATTCCAGTATGAACCACTAGGCGAGAGGGAGGAGGAATACCACGTGTGGGAGAACATTAAGGATTTTGCATCCACGTTCTTTGTAACAGGTGACCCACTGATTTACGGTGCGGACGTATCGATTGTACTGACCATCATTGCAATCTTATTCGTTCTGACTAAGTATAAAAAATGGGGTTGGCTATGGCGCGAATGGTTGACTACAGTTGACCATAAGCGTATTGGTATTATGTATTTGATCGCATCGCTTCTGATGCTGTTCCGCGGTGGGGTTGATGCCCTGCTGATGCGTGTACAACTGGCATTCCCGAACGTAGAATTCCTGCACTCGGATCACTATAATGCCATCTTTACGACTCACGGTACGATCATGATTTTGTTCATGGCGATGCCGATGATGTTTGCCTTGTTTAACATGGTAGTACCGCTTCAACTCGGTGCTCGAGATGTAGCGTATCCGTTCTTGAACGCACTCAGCTTCTGGCTGTTTATGCTCGGTGCGATGCTGTTCAACCTTTCGTTCGTAATCGGGGGCTCCCCAGACGCTGGTTGGTTGTCTTACCCGCCATTGTCACAAAATGAATTCAGCCCTGGACCAGGTCAGAACTTCTATATTTGGGGGATTCAAATCTCCGGTATCGGTAGTTTGGCGACAGGGATTAACTTTATCGTAACGATTCTCAAAATGCGTGCACCTGGCATGAAGCTTTCCAAAATGCCATTGTTTAGCTGGTCCGTATTGTCCAGCTGCATTATGATTATCTTCGCTTTCCCAATTTTGACTGTAACATTGGCTCTGTTGTTCCTTGACCGTTTCGCAGGTGCCCATTTCTTCACAATGGACGGCGGCGGTAATCCGATGATGTACCTCAACCTCATCTGGATGTGGGGTCACCCTGAGGTATACATCGTAGTCGTACCAGCTTTCGGTATTTTCTCCGAAATCGTGGCTACGTTCTCACGTAAAAAGATTTTCGGCTACAAATCAATGGTGTGGGCGATGATGATCATTGCCGTTGTATCGTTCTTTACATGGGCTCACCACTTCTTCACAATGGGTACGAGCGCAAGTGTTATCGCCTTCTTTGCGATATCAACGATGATTGTAGGGATTCCGACCGGGGTTAAGGTCTTTAACTGGCTGTTTACAATGTATCGTGGTCGGATATCCTTTAAACAACCAATGCTGTGGACCATTGCCTTTATCCCGTGCTTCGTAATTGGTGGAGCGACAGGGGTAATGCTGGCAGTAGCTCCGGCAGACTATCAGTATCACAACAGTTACTTCCTGGTTGCCCACTTCCACCAAGTATTGATCGGTGGGGTAGTGTTCGGTTACCTGGCTGGTATTTACTACTGGTGGCCAAAACTGTTCGGTTTCAAGCTCGACGAGAAACTGGGCAAATGGGGCTTCTGGTTCTGGAATATTGGTTTCTACGTGTGCTTTATGCCGCAATACGCGCTCGGTTTCATGGGTATGACTCGCCGTTACTACACGTACGGTTGGGATCGCGGTTGGGCAGACCTGAACCTGGTATCCACTGTAGGGGCATTCATGATGGGTATCGGTTTCATCTTCCAAGTATGGCAAATCGCTTACAGCATCAAGCATGGTGAGCGCGACACGACAGGAGATCCATGGAATGGTCGTACACTGGAGTGGTCGATTCCGTCACCTGCACCGTTCTACAACTTTGCTGTTGTTCCACAAGTGAAAGAAATGGATGACTGGTGGGAAACAAAAGAAGCAAAAGCAAATGGCACCTATAAAGAACAACCGGCCAAATTGGAGCCGATTCATATGCCGAAGAACTCTGGAATTCCGTTTATCATGGCGAACTTCTGGTTCCTGGTAGGTTTTGGTTTCACATTTGGATGGGTTTGGATGGCCGTTATTGGATTCATTGGAGTATTCGCATGCATGTGGGCACGCTCCTTCCAATACGACACGGATTATTACGTACCGGTGGAGGAAGTGCGTCGCACTGAGGCTTCACTGGGGAGGGTGGTGTAACGATGGCTACGAATCATGACCATGGTCACGGCCACGACCACGACCATCATGAAGAGCATGAGCAACTTAAGGTTCTCGGTTTTTGGATTTTCGTTGTAACAGACTGCGTGTTGTTCGGTACGTTGTTTGCAACATATGCAGTAATGATGAATAGCTTTGCTGGTGGACCAACTGGACAGGAATTGTTCCAGCTGCCAGGCGTTATTGCTTCAACCTTCATCTTGTTGACAAGTAGCTTTACCAGTGGTCTCGCTGTTCTGGCAATGAACAAAGGTAATGTCAAGCAGCTGATTGCTTGGCTGGCTGTAACTGGTCTTTTGGGACTGTCTTTCGTAGTGTTGGAAGTCACTGAGTTCATGCACTTGATGAGTGAAGGCGCAACCATGGCGACTAGCGGCTACTGGTCCGCTTTCTACACACTGGTTGGTACACACGGATTGCACGTAACGCTTGGTCTGTTCTGGATGACTGCGTTGATGATGCAGCTGAAGCGTCGTGGAATCTCTGCGGTTACTCGCCGCAAAATTACCAACTTTAGCTTGTACTGGCACTTCCTTGACGTTGTGTGGATCTTCCTCTTCACAGTCGTTTACTTGATGGGGGTGATGTAAGGTGGCACAACATCAAAACCATGGCGGACATCATAGTCACGGATCGATGAAAGAGTACGTAATCGGTTTTATCCTGTCGATCGTGCTCACCATTATCCCACTCGTGCTGGTCATGAACTCGATTTTGAGTAAAACGGCGACCATGATCGCGATCTTGGTAATGGCGGTCTTGCAGTTCGTAATTCAGTTGGTCTTCTTCATGCACATCCGCGAAGGAGAAAAACCGCGCTACAACGTACAGACATTGATTCTTGGACTTGTGATTGTATTTACAATCGTTGCAGGTTCCCTCTGGATCATGTTGTTTAACAAATATTAATCAGTTAAGAGCGTGGCACAGGCGATCGTTGCTTGTGCCGCGTTTTTTTGTTTTTTGATAGTAGCGGTAGTGAACGGAAGAAACGCATTTCCAGTCTACGCTTCGGCCTACGCCCCGCAAGGGGGATTGACTGTCCGCTTCGGAAAAAATGGCGGGAGCGCTTCAAACGTAGAAGTTTCGAGGAAGTATTCCATAAGTGAAGCTGAAATTCCCCGCCATTTTTTCCGAAGCTGAGCTGGGCTCCAGAGGCGCTTGGACTGGAAATGCGCTTCTTCCTACGCGGCTTTTCGTCATCCAATGCAAGTGATTCAAGAAGGTAGAAAATTATTTAGCTGGTAACAATATCTTCTTGCCGCTATAATAGAAAGAATTTTACGCAAAAGTATGCAAGGAGAGTGAAGTCGATGGCTGGGCAACTGTATGTAACGAAGCCTTGTGCAGAGCTTCAAGCAGAGTATATTTCCTTCTACGAAGAGTGGAAAGAAAGTGGAGAACCTATCGTACCGTGGGTAGTGGATCGAGAGCCCTATGATTTTCCTGCGTATCTGGAATTTCTGGAGAGTGAAAGCAGCGAGGACAATCTTCCGGATGGCTATGTTCCTCATTCGACGTATTGGCTCGTGAATGAGGAGCGACGCATTGTGGGGGCGGTGAATATTCGGCATCGTCTCAACGAGCGTCTACGAAAAAACAGCGGGCACATCGGATATGGAATCCGCCCTTCGGAGAGACGCAAAGGATATGCGACGGAAATTTTAGCGCAAGCCCTAAACATCACAAGCGAGTTGGGTATAAACGAAGTATTGGTGATTTGCGATTATGATAATGTTGCATCGGAGAAAACGATTCGGAAGAACGGGGGCGTTTTTGAGTCAGAATGCACAGACGACGATGGATTGGTCATTCGTCGCTTCTGGATTACACGATCTTTGTAAAAGAAGAGGGCTATCTCATTATCCGTTTCAAGACGTTTGAGATAGCCCTTTCCCTATTTATTCATCTATCTTGTATGCAATCAACTTGCGTACCCATTGCTCCATCTCGTCAAGAATATAGTCTGGGGGTGGGGTTTTTCCGTCTTTTTTTGGGAGGACGAGCCATTGTAATGGTTTTGGGACATGGAGGATTTTCTCAAGAAGTTGTATCCCTTGATCGTCACTAATGATATCTCGTAAA
Organism: Brevibacillus brevis; assembly: GCF_022026395.1. Taxonomy (NCBI): domain Bacteria; kingdom Bacillati; phylum Bacillota; class Bacilli; order Caryophanales; family Paenibacillaceae; genus Brevibacillus; species Brevibacillus brevis. Next base: position 1,244,751 of record NZ_CP041767.1, read on the forward strand.
AAGATGAACATTCGCTTGTCTAATGTATGGATGAGCTTACCTTCATATTTTGTATCGGAGATCATAACGCAAGGGTGGCCATGTCGCTCAATATTACCTAATACTTCAACCCACACAAAATCATACAACTGGGAAAGTTCAGCTTCAAGGAGATCGGGATCTTTAATAGGGATTGGATATGTGGAAGAGTAGGAACGATCTAAAAAAATCTCTGGGTCCATCTCCATATAGTCTAATACTACCTTGCAAGATGCAGCTTGTTTGTTTTCATAGGTGTATAAAATCTCCCGGACTTTGTTGCAATCAATTTTTTTGCCAATCACAAAGCCTATTCGAAGTTCGATTGTCATTCACTCCTTATTGAAGAAGAGAAAATCGGGGTACCCCAATTATCTATACATTAATCTTCTCCCCAATGTTCTGGAAATTGATTTTTTCTCGTAATTTTAGTTTGACCATGATGCCACTTAAAATTATCATCTCTTTTATGCCAATGGAAGTCTATGCTTAAACCTTCATCTACTCTTTTCATATGAAATCTCAATAAGTCTTTTCCCGTCCTCTTGTTTATTATATCGAAAACTTTTTCTCCTTGGATAATGCCATTTCTAGCGCTTTTGGACTCCGGCCCGTCATAATCAATATCCCCATCATATTGTTCATGCAAGGCTTCAACTTCTGCCCATATTTCAGATTCTATTCTTTCTTCAAATTCATCATAAGCCATTTTTTGTATCCTTTTCCCCATTTTTTTCTTAACTGCTTCTTTAAGAGCAAATCTTAATAAAATGGGTAATATGGTAGGCTGAACTTTTTCTTCGCTTCTAAAACTTGAGCCACTTTGCAATAGTAGAGTTTCTGTTATTTCAGGCAATACCGAATGCTTTTCAGCTATTTGCTCTTTTACGTCATTAACCAATTTGTTGAGCCCATTTTCATCATCTTGACTGGTGGAAAAATACTCTTCCAGATCCCTTTTAACGTCATCTTCGAGTGAAGTCTTTTCTAAAAATGCTTCTTGAAGATCCCTATCGGATTTCATACCTTTTAGAACAAGGTCTAGGTTGTCGAAAGTATCGGTAAGTGATTTTTCAAGATCATTTTTGTCTTCTGACATGACCTCACTTGAAAATTCGTATTGAAGCATTTCATTCACGGATGATTTGGTTAATACATCTGTCTCAGCAGCAAAACTAGAGGTAAGAACAGTGCTGAATAGCATCATTGAGGCAAGAGAGGTTAAAAACAATCTTTTTCCTTTTTTGATAAAATCAATCATTCTAATCCTCCTGTTTCAAATATTTACCAATTATTAGGATAATATAAACTTATGCTTATATCAATTGTTTTTTGAATATGGTGTTGCATTGAAAATAAATAAAGGTGTATTCCGTTCGAAGCTAAATAAAAATCACTGGATAAACTAGTTAATAGATGTTGCTACATTTACAATACTTAGTATATAATTATGTTGTGAAAGTTATTTTGGAAGGGAGAGATTTCTTTGTTTGATATCGTAATTATTGGAGCAGGCCCGGCAGGAGGAAGTGCAGCGTTGTTTGCTGCAAAAGCAGGGAAGAAGACGTTGTTGATTGATAATGACAAAAGCATGACCAAGCGCGCGTGGATGGAAAATCACTACGGCATCATGGAAATCTCAGGCCCAGACCTCATTGAGATCGGGAAAAAGCAAGCAGCGAAATTCGGTGCGGAGCTGGTAGCCGATCAAGTGAGCAATATTACCAAAACAGAGCAAGGCTTACTTGTAGAGACAGCGGAAAAAGGCAGCTTTGAGGCTAAGCATGTGATTCTTGCAACTGGAGCGCTCGTGACTTTGGCAGAAGCGATTGGGGTAAAAACTAAAGAAGGTACGGAGCCACGGATCAAAACTGTTGTCGATGTCGATGCACAAGGAAAGACGAACATTGAAGGAATTTGGGCAGCAGGTACGTGCGCGGGAGTAAGCGTACATACGATTATTACATCTGGTGATGGAGCCAAGGTTGCAATCAATATCATCAGCGAATTGAATGGCGAGCGTTACGTCGATCACGATGTTTTGAAAACAAACTAAATCAGGTTAGAAACACCTTCTTACCTTTGTAAAGAAGGTGTTTTCCTTTTTCACCCAATCGATGATAACTTGTATCGTGGTCTCGTTTTTGACATAATGAAGCTACTGTGCTAATTGACATGAAGAATCCTGTCAGGTTGAAGAGCGTTCCTCTTGCTCTGGAGAATTGATACGGATTCTATTTTATCTAGGTATAAGTAGGGAGGGAGACAAGTAGCATGTTCGTCAATCATGTGGTGATAAGCTTGATCGTTTCTTCCTGCACGATCGCGCTTATTTTCTTGATTCGAAAAGTATTTCGCTCACAGCTATCGGCGAAATGGAAATACAATTTGTGGTTTCTCTTGTTGGTCGCTTTGACGCCAGCTTTCATCCCGAACTACTTTTTTGATTTTGGAAATCTTTTTGTTTCAGGCATGCATCAACGTAATGAAGCTGGCAGCTCGACGCTCGCCACGCAAGCTCCTATGTTTGAAAATGCGAATTGGGTACAGGATTTAACGTTGTCGGTAAGTCGCTATACATCAGACTCCCTTTCTACGATTTTCGTCAGCTTTTGGGTAGTCGGGATGCTCGTTTGTGCTTCCTTCACGTTATCAGCCTGGCTAAAAATCCAGCAGATCAAGCGGACAGCATCTGTGATCACCAACCAAGAAATCATCGATTTGTTTGAACAATGCAAGAAGGATGTAAAAATAACGCGGCATATTGTGTTGGCACAATCCAATCAGGTCAAATCTCCGATGACGTTTGGCGTTTTTAAGACGTACGTTGTCCTTCCCAGTCATTTTGATGAATGGTTGTCGATCAATGAAATGAAATATATCTTTTTGCATGAACTCATGCACCAAAAAAACCATGATATTGTCATGAACTATGTGACCGTCGTGTATCAGCTGTTGTATTGGTTCCATCCATTGGTTTGGCTGGCTTTTCGGGAAATGAGAGTGGACCGTGAAATTGCTTGTGATGTAGCGGTATTGAACTTTTTAGACAAGCGAAATTACTTGGAATATGGTCATACCATCATTAAGTTTTTGGATAAAGAAAGTCGAGCCGGGAATCTCGTTTTGGCCAATCAGCTAAACGGTTCCAAGAAGGCAGTTAAAAAACGCATCGAGAAAATCGCATCTCACAAGGCGGAAACAAAGCTGTTGCACCTGAAAAGCACAGTCATTTTTTCCATCGTGGTCGTATTGGTTGCCAGTCAGGTTCTTGTTGGTTCCGCATTAGCCGACGATCGCAGCCGCTATCATTTCCAAGATGATCGAACTATTTACGAGGATTTGGACAACTATTTCCGTGGCTTTGAAGGCAGTTTTGTCTTATATGATTTGAAAGCCGACCAGTATCGGATTTATAACGAGGCAGGAAGTACACAACGAGTTTCACCCAACTCTACCTACAAGATTTTTCTCTCCTTGTTTGGTCTGGAGACCGGTGTGATTTCGAGAGAAGATTCCCAGCTAAAATGGGATGGAATCCACTATCCATATGAGCAGTGGAACCGGGATCAAGATCTATTTACGGCGATGCGAAACTCGACGACCTGGTATTTCAAAGAGATGGATAAGAACATCTCACCGGATATGATTCAAGCTTTTCTGGAACAATTGAACTACGGGAACGCCAATACATCTGGTGGAATCGGCGAATATTGGATAGAATCTTCCTTGAAGATTTCTCCGGTGGAGCAGGTACAATTATTAAAAGCGTTCTATACGAACCAGTTTGGCTTTCAAGAACATAATATCCAGACGGTGAAAGATTCCATCCGGTTATCGAAAAAGGCGGGGGCGATTCTTTCCGGGAAAACAGGTACGGGCACCGTCAATCAAAAAGATGTGAACGGTTGGTTTGTCGGGTATGTAGAGAACGAGGAAGGCACCTACTTCTTTGCTACCAATATACAAAGCGAAGATGACGCGAATGGACCTGCAGCAGCAGAAATAACCTTATCTATTTTGAAAGCGAAAGGTCTCTACTAGCCTTTGCTCTTACAGTCATTATTTTCGAAAGGGGGAGACTTCAGTGTCTACATCCATGCCAAGTATTTCAGAAGCGGAATGGCGAGTGATGAATGTGCTATGGGAAAGGTCACCGCTGACGGCCAACGAAATTATTTCCTCCTTGGAAGGTCAAACGGATTGGAACCCAAAAACAATACGTACTCTTTTGAATCGTTTGGTTCAAAAAAATGCTGTTGGCGTCAATCAAAACCAAAAAGTCTATACGTTTTATCCGCTGTACTCACAAAATGAATGCCAGCACGCCGAGGCACAGTCTTTTCTGCAGCGGATTTACAGCGGGGCTCTAAAATCAATGCTTGTTCAGTTCATTCAGAAGGAATCTTTATCGGACGAGGAGATTCAGGAGCTTCGTTCCATATTGGATGCGAAACAATCATCGACCGATCATCCCAAAAAATAGAGTGCGCTCTTTCTAGCTGACTTGGAAAAACCATTTACGGTTATCCAGTTTGCTTGAAAGGGCGTCTTTTTTTTCAAGAATCTTGCAAGAAAAAGGTGATTGACAGCAATGGATTACGCGTGTAATATTATCGTGAAATCAGTTGATTACAAATGTAGTACGATATTACGTGTGTAATACAAAGGCTATACTATTCAAGAAAGAGGTTTGACATCCATGAAAGTTCATCATTCGAGACTGTTCGGATTCACAGTGAAAACGGTTTTACTCACGCTTCTCACGCTTACTGGCTGCTCTTCTGCTGAAACGCCTGTCGGAAAAACGGAAACGCCGGCATCTGCAATGGACCAAAAGTTCGCAGCGTTGGAGAACAAGTTTGATGCGAGGCTTGGCGTATATGCGATCGACACCGAAACAGATTTGGCAGTTGCTTACCGAGAAGATGAACGGTTCGCTTTTGCTTCTACGTACAAGGCTTTAGCGGCAGGTGCGATCTTGCATCAGAAACCGTTGGGAGAGCTCGACAAAGTCATCACCTACACTAAGGACGATCTCGTTACATATTCACCTATCACAGAAAAACACGTCGCGACCGGGATGACTCTTCGCGAGGTTGCAGACGCTGCGGTGCGTTATAGCGACAACACGGCGGGAAATCTGTTGTTCAAGGAATTGGGTGGACCTAAAGGCTTTGAATCAGCTCTGAGACAGATTGGTGATAGCGTAACGACATCCGAGCGATTTGAGACTGAATTGAATGAGGCAAAACCAGAAGATATTCGCGATACAAGCACACCTAAAGCACTTGCAACGAGCCTCCGAGCCTATACGGTAGGGGATGCGCTGTCGTCTGACAAGCAGAAGATTCTTATCGAGTGGCTGCAAGGCAACACGACGGGAGCCAAGCTGATTCGAGCGGGCGTTCCTAAAGAATGGAAGGTCGGAGATAAGACCGGAGCGGCAAGTTACGGAACGCGAAACGATATAGGGATCATATGGCCACCGAATAAAAAGCCGATTGTCATTGCAGTACTGTCTAGCAGAGATAAGCAGGACGCCACTTATGATGATGCGCTCATTGCTGAAGCTACCAAGATTGTTGTTGACGCACTGACGGCTGCAAAACCGTAAACGATCAACACGTGAGGTGATCACCAGATGATAGATAATGGTGCATACTTACTCGTAAAAAAAGGGGACCCCAGCCAATTTGCCACGCGCAAATATCTCACGAAGGATCGCTGTACAATCGGGCGGAGGGGGACTAGTTTTCAACTGGACATTACCTTTTCCAGTCCGTACATTTCGAGAATGCATGCAGCCTTTCAAAGGATCGGGAACGATTACAAAATTATCGATCTGGAAAGCAAGCATGGCACAGAGGTAAACGGGAAGCCGCTTCGTTACTCCTCTCACATTCTTCGTCACGGGGATCAAATCAGCTTGTCAAAAGGGGTAGCCGAGCTCGTCTTTTTACGAGAGGTCAATAGACTGGATGATACGGTAGAGCTCCCTTTCACGCAGCTGAAGAACGCATCGCTTTTGCCAGGTTTGGATTTTCATTTGGAGAGAAGAGAAGTTCGTATCGACGGAAATAGACTGCCTTTAACCGGAAAAGATATGGACTTGCTGAAGCTTCTATACCAAAAGGCGAACAAGGCCGTTAGTTTTGAAGAAATTATGCTGACCGTTTGGCCGGAACGAATACATGAGGGGAATGTCCCGGATGTCGGACGGGTGGAAGTCAATGCGCTCGTGTATCGATTAAGGAAAAAGCTTCGGCACTACGGGCAGCAAATCACGACGATTCCGCGATATGGATATCGCTTGGATGTTTGAAACAGGCAAAAGTAAAATCGACGTTAGAAAGGTGAGATTCGGTTGAAGATTCATAAGGGATGGATAAGTAAAACGATTTGCAGTTTGTTCCTGACAGTGGCCGTAGTCTTGACAGCTTTTTCTAATCAAACGATTGCCCAAACGACAACATCATCTCCCACCCAGATTACCAATCCAGGGAAAAGCATTGTGTTAACAAAATTAAATGACAAAGTATGGTTACATACATCCTATCAAGAATGGAATGGCACAACCTATGACCACAATGGCTTAATCGTTTCTACTTCCAAAGGAGTTGTCCTGATTGATACAGCCTGGGGCGACACCCAAAAAACGGAAGAGCTCTTACAGATGATCAAGAAGCATTGGAAGAAAGACGTTGTGTTGGCGCTGATTACACATGCACATGATGACAGCATTTCAGGTATCCGTGCGTTACTCGATCAAAAAATAGAGGTACGCAGTACACGTTTGACGGCAAAACTTGCGAAAGAATATGGATATCCCTCCCCCAATCCGACTCTTGATGAAAAGCCAGTAATAAAGGTAGGCGACACTATCCTAGAAGCCTTTTATCCTGGGGAAGGGCATTCGAAAGATAACATTACCGTTTGGCTTCCCCAATCCAAAATATTATTTGGTGGATGCTTCGTCAAAGCATTGGGTGCCAAGGATCTCGGAAATCTTTCTGATGCCAATGTAGAGGAGTGGGATGACTCCGTTCAGAAGGTAATCGAAAAATATCCACATATCGAAACCGTTGTACCCGGACATGGGAAAACGGGAGGCAAAAATTTGCTTGATCACACTATGGAGCTAATCAAACAACATTCCGAGAAGCAAGAAGCTGCTCAGAAATGAATTGTCAAAGGAACTCCTGCAAAACAAATTCCTTCTCAAAACCAACATGAGAAGGAGTTTGTTTATGTAAGGTGTTTTCTTTTTTCTTCCAATCGTCTAAAATTTTGATATAGGCCAGAAGTCATTGCTTTATTACCACAATCATTCAGTCATAGGAGTCCTTATTATGAAAAAAATCATAGGTATTGCCTTGATGGTCGCTTTACTAGGCTTCAACGCCTATTTGTGGCCGACATTGATTCACGCGGTAAAAACCGATGGACGAACGGATACAAAAACAGCGTCTATTTCCCAAAAAGCAGGTATCACCAAACGTGCTATGGATTTGGCCAATCAAAGTCCGCGGGCCGCAAACGTTTCCGCCTATCCGGTTGAAAAGCCTGTGGCTGTGTCAGCACCTGCACCAGCTTCAGCGCAAAAACAAAGCGAAGGGAAGCCAAAAACAAAAGCGGTAGCAACTGCAAAAACGAGTAAACCGAAGAAGAAAACACAAAAGACGAAAACCTCAACAAAATCAGTCAAGAAGCAGACTACACGTCCTCCGGTAAATAACGTGCCAATTAACCCGGCCTGGGATGATAACGGCCTCTATGTCGTAGACGATGGAGGACCAGGAAGCAGTTGGGTGGAGCTGTCGGATGGTTCTTTGTTGCGTAAGAGCGACGGGACACGGACATTTAACCTCCCCTATAATAAGAATCCATTCACTGGAGAGATTAAGCCGACAGTGGAGCCGATGTCAGAAGCGGCGTATAAAATGTGGAAGGGTAATCAAGCCCAGCAGCCATCCCCATTTAGCCCGTCACCATTCGGGCGATAATAAACAGAAAAAATGCTCCGAGAATAAGGAGCATTTTTTTCGGGATGTAGTCAAATTTGAATATAATAACGTATAGTACTTTGATTTGACCACTCAGGAGGGCGAAGTAATGATTGCAAGAGAAAGTAAAGTGAATATGGTGTTAGCCGGGCTGCTGCTAGGTCTCCTGATGGCTTCCATGGACAACACCATTGTCGCGACAGCGATGGGTACGATTGTCGGTGAGATGGGCGGCATGGATAAATTTGTTTGGGTGACATCAGCGTACATGGTCGCTACGATGGCGGGGATGCCGATATTTGGTAAGCTCTCCGATATGTATGGGCGAAAACGTTTTTACGTATTTGGTCTCATTGTATTTTTGTTAGGGTCCATTTTATGCGGGACGGCAAATAGCATCGTCGAGTTGAGCATTTATCGGGCGATTCAAGGGATTGGCGGCGGAGCGCTGATGCCGATTGCCTTCACGATTATTTTTGACGTATTCCCGCCGGAGAAACGTGGAAAGATGACGGGACTATTCGGAGCTGTATTCGGTACGTCCAGCGTATTTGGCCCTTTGCTTGGGGCGTATATTACCGAGTATGTCAGCTGGCACTGGATCTTTTACATCAATGTACCAATTGGTGCCGTGTCCCTCTGGTTGATCTCGATGTATTACAAGGAATCGTTGGAATACCGCAAGCAAAGCATTGACTGGTGGGGAGCGATTACGCTTGTCGGTGCTGTAGTGAGTCTGATGTTTGCACTGGAGCTGGGCGGCAATCAATATGCATGGGATTCGATGCAGATTATTGGCCTGTTCTCTTCCTTTTTCCTGTTGTTTGTGATTTTTCTATTTGTCGAGAAGCGGGCATCTGATCCGATTATTTCGTTCTCCATGTTCAAGAAGCGGTTATTTGCCACGACAAATGCGATTGCACTGTTGTATGGATCTGCTTTCATTATTGCTACTGTGTACCTGCCGATTTTTATCCAAGGGGTATATGGCGGGTCAGCGACGAATGCCGGATTGCTGTTGACACCGATGATGCTTGGTTCGGTTGTTGGCAGCCAAGTAGGAGGATTTCTGACGACGAAGACCAGCTTCCGCAATATTATGCTTCTGTCCGCTGCCTTTTTCATACCAGGTATTTTTCTTTTGAGTACACTGACGCCTGATATTCCTCGTTCAATCGTGACGCTTTATATGGTGATTGCAGGGTTTGGCGTGGGCTTCTCTTTCTCCACCTTGGGAATTTCAGCGATTCATGGCTTTGATATGCGTCAAAGAGGATCGGCCAGTTCAACGAACTCTTTTTCCCGTTCATTGGGGATGACATTGGGGATCACCGTGTTTGGGATCTTGCAACGTAACTCGTTTGAAAACGGCTTGTTCTCTGCCTTCGGGGGTCAAGGGATGACGAATGCCATGACAGACCCGCGAGCGATTTTGACACCAGAAGCGCGCGAATCCATTCCGGCTCCTGTTTTGGATCAAATGATCGATATTCTCGCTTCTTCGATAGCGAATACGTTTATGTGGGCGCTCGTTCCTGCTGTTCTTGCACTCGTGTGCATTTTGCTGATGGGAAATGATCGGGCGCTGGGGAAATCGCCTTCCGCACCGAAACCGGAACGTGGATAGAGGAGAATCGTCATGAGTCTAAAATTGCTTGTTCTGGGATTGCTGATGGAAGGGGAGAAGCATCCCTATGAGGTTCAGCAGCAGGTGAAGGCTAGAGGGATGGATTGTTACATGAAATACGCCAAAGGCTCCCTCTACTACGCCTTCGACCAACTGGAAAAGAGCGGGATGATTGAGGTCAAAGAAGTCATTCGTGAAACTAGCCGCCCAGATAAGAAGATGTATGGGATCACGCCAAAAGGCGAAGAGCAATTTCAACAGCTTCTCTTGGAAGAGCTGCAAAAACCGATGCAGCTGACCAATCCGATTTACGCTGCGCTTACTTTTGCTTCGTACGGTGATCCGCAAAAAATGGATGAGGCCTTGGAAGATAACATCCGGGAGGTAAGACGGTTAGCTGGATTATTGGAATCGATCCAGGAGGAAAAAAGAGAGAGGCTCAGCTGGGGAGCACGAGCGATTCTGATCGGTGCCATTGAGCATTTGCAGGCAGAGATGCGCTGGATGGAACGCATCCGAGAAGAAGCTTGGGGCCGTTGATTTTGACTATATTATGAACATTGGACTATTTTCATCATTATGATAGTTTTTCATTTATAATAGTGGTAATTTCAATGGCAAGGATGGTACCCGCACATGATGAACTCTGCCCTCGGACGTTTCCGTCTCATCGGCCTGATCGAAGGTGTCTCGTATTTGGTCCTTCTCGGGATTGCTATGCCGCTCAAGTATTTTTGGGATTATCCAGCCGCAGTAAAAATTGCTGGCTCGCTTCATGGATTGTTTTTTGTCCTGTATATTTTGGCGTTAGCACATGTTACAATGACCAATAAATGGTCTTTCCTGAAAGTAATCGGGGCATTTATCGCTTCATTACTGCCATTCGGCAACTTTGTTCTGGATGCACGCCTGAAAAAAGAGCAGTAAGTATACACATTACGTAAGGCACTAGAAGGCGGGTCATTGTACCCGTCTTTCGTACATATTCAAAAGAGAAAAAATGGAGGGGATCTGTGTGGAGACCAGAATTTTGGCAGGAATTCTTTTGTGGGACGAAGAGGAACAGTACGTTCTTGAAACCGTGATGGAGGACCGTTACAAGCTGGTTCTGCCGCAGATTATCACGCTTGCGAGCACAGAAGAAAAGGTAGCGACAGATGAATTGAATGAACAATACGTTGGTCAAAATGTCATTGCCAGATGTTTTGTTTGATATGAACAGATAATTCTGAAAAAGGGTGTGTGCAGGTGTGGAACTACGTGACCGCTATACGGGAAGTTTGCTAGGGTTGGCCGTTGGAGATGCACTCGGAACTACTTTAGAATTTCGCAAACCGGGGACCTTCGAGCCGCTTACAGAAATGGTCGGCGGAGGACCGTTCAATTTAAAACCCGGGGAATGGACGGATGATACGTCGATGGCTCTTTGCTTAGCTGAGAGCTTGATTACGCAGAACGGCTTCGATCCGGTTGATCAGATGAACCGATATGTAGCCTGGTTTCGTGAGGGTTACATGAGCTGCAAGGATCATTGCTTCGATATCGGGAATATCACCAAAGAAGCGCTGTGGCGATTTGAGCAGACAAAAATTCCATTTAGCGGATCGGATCATCCGATGTCGGCAGGGAATGGCTCCATGATGAGGCTAGCACCTGTCGCACTCTATTATGCCGATCAACCGGAGCTTGCCATTGATTATTGCGCGCAAAGTTCTCGCACGACACACGCGACGGCTAAGGCAGTAGACGGCTGTCGTTTTTTGGGGGCTTTGCTTGTGGGTGCTCTACAAGGTATTTCCAAAGAGGAGTTGCTTGCTGATTCGTTCTCTCCTGTAGCCGATTTATGGGAAAAGCAACCGCTTGATCCTGAAATCGCCCGTGTTGCGAATGGCTCCTATAAAGAGAAAACGAGAAAAGAGATCAAAGGATCGGGGTATGTCGTCGATTCGCTTGAAGCGGCGCTTTGGGCTTTTTATAGCAGTAGTTCTTTTGAAGAAGGCCTGTTCCTGGCGGTAAACCTCGGGGATGATGCGGATACGACGGGAGCTGTCTACGGTCAATTGGCAGGTGCCTATTACGGAGTAGAGGGCTTGCCTCAACAGATGCGCAAGCTGTTGGCTAAGCGAGAGTTGATGGAGGAGTTCGCGCGGAAATTGTACGAGCATGCTACTCGCTAACCGACAAAATGGAATGGCTTCATTTGGATTTTGTGCGCCTATACAGCAGCCATCCAATCCCAATCAGCAGAAGTGCGAATACATCATAATAAATATCGTATAAGAATTGAGACGGGCCCGGCTTGACGTGATGAATTTGCAAGAGATGGTGGTTAACGATTCCTTCCATCAAGTTAAATATACCAGCTCCGAGGAAAAAACTACTCCAAAAATAGTACGCAGTCCCTATAGGATTGCTTTTCCACAGAAGAATGCCCGAAATGAAAATGATAACCGTCACGAATAAATGGAAGAAACCGTCACTCATGATCTGATGGTGTCGATCTCCATACATGTCGACACTATGCCACTGTAAGATTTGATGAAAGATAATGCCGTCCAGCATGCCAATGATACCTACTCCAAAGAGAAAGGCACCGATCATTGTTTTTTTCAATCGTGCATCCCCCAGTTCAAAATAGGTAAAAACGATAAGCACTGCCAATCAGACAGTGCTTATCACCAAGATTAGGCATGGACAAGTTCTGGCGCTTGCATATGAAGAGGCGGCGGAACTAACCAGCCTTTTTCTTTTAAAATGCGGAGCAACCTGAGGCCAAATTGGGCTTTTGCAACATGGTACTGACCAAAAAGCATTCCGATATCTTCCCGGATGGACTGAGCCATGATTTGACTGCAGGCAACCAATCCGGCTGCAATGTCTCTTGAAACACCGGCAGCGATCTCTGGATCGTTCATACGAGCTCCAGCTGGAATGCTTTCCAGATTCGCTACTGGTCGATCCGGTGGTGCAGGTGGCAATCCAATCCCATTCACTTTGAGCAATTCATCCAGTTGCTCTACTTCTTGTTTCATGCTTCGCGTAATGTCCTCGAGAAAGCTTTTCAGATCATGATCACCAGTATGGTTGAGCGCTGTTTGATAACTAGCAAGCAAGCCCTTTGTTGTTGAAAGATACATCCATACTCCAAATACCTCGCCATAATGCATAGGTTCATTTTGCGGATTGCCTGATAAAATACCCATTAACGTCCTCCCGGTACTCAATAGAGTTTTGATATCCATTCGGGTTCTCCTAACTTTGTGATGTAACCCATAGATAAGATTTACAAGGGAGACAGGATATATCCCCTCAAAGGAAGAGGAGAATTATTTACCGGGTTCTTTCTGGACACGATTATGATCGTATATCCCCAAATAGCGATGGTATACAAGTTCTGCCACACCTAAAAGGGCTACCGTAATGATTAACTCGCCAAAACTTAGTGGCCAATTCAGCCATCTGGCAACTGCCCATAAATAAATCCCAGCGATCACTGCATCTGCAATCGTGGCCGTAACATTATTGGTAGCTCGTAATATCAATTGATCGCCAATCAGATAGGCGATGACGGTTAAGCCGAGTGCCGTTAAAATGGCGGATGTCCAGGATGCATTTGCAAACCACCATAAACAAGCGACAACAATAATACCGTTAACAGCAGCCTTAATTAAAAATCGAGTCATTTTTATTCTCCTTCCTTTATAGTCCTTATGGTGCTTACTGTTTTACAAAATAGTCGGGTTTATTCAAGTGCCGTTTTCTTGCTTTTTCCGGTTAAAGTAGATCGTCATCATCCAAACTAAGACCTAGCATTCATCTACTATGGTGGGAGGTCATCCATTTTGTACTTTTACAAGGAAGATTTGATTAACATGATTGTTCCAGATAAACCAGACCCCGCGGCAGCTAAAGTCATCCAGGAGATTTTGGGTGGTCGTTTTGGAGAAATGCGTACCATGATGCAATATTTTTTCCAGGCGAACAACTTCCGTGGGAATGCCATACCGTATCGTGATTTGCTACGGGGTGTTTTTTTGGAAGAAATAGCGCACGTGGAACTTGTACAGCACACGATTAATCAATTGCTGACGGGGAGTGGTGAAGATGTTCCCGGTAATGCGGGGGTTGACGGAGCACCGCTTGATGAGGCAGTCAAGCACGCGAACCCGCACCATTTCATCGTGGGTGCGCAAAGCTCCTTACCCGTCGATGCAGCAGGAAATCCATGGATGGGGAATTATGTGTATAATCATGGAAATTTGATAAGCGATCTTCTCGACAACCTGGTGCTGGAATCAACCGGTGTCCTGCAAAAGTCACGCATTTACGAAATGAGCTCGAACAAAACATTCCGTGAAACGCTTGCTTTCCTAATCGTTCGGGATAACGCCCATCAAAACGCCTTCGCAAAGGCATTGGAGACATTAGGCGTGAACTGGGGCAAGCTGTTCCCTATCCCCAACTACGACATAAACAAGTATCCTGAGTGCCGCAAGTATGTCGAAATGGGCTTCCACAATGCTCAGTTCAATTTCCGCTTGGATAACACTCGTATTGGAGAAATCTTCAACGGACAGTCACCGAGTAGAAATGGCGGCAGTTTGGAAGTAGTTCCGCCACCTGATGGCTTCCCGGTTCCTATCATGCCGGAACAGCCAAATGAACACAGTCCAGGACTGTATGATCTGAATGCGTAATAGGGTAAAAGGGAAAAACCAGTCATCGCATAAAGAGCGTTGAACTGGTTTTTTCTTTTTTCCTATTTGTTACTGCTGGCTTGCTCTTGCAGCCTGGAGAAGCATTTCTTTGGAAACCGTTGGCGAATCGGTAGCTACACGATACATAATCGGTTGATCTCCATCTTGATTCAACCAAGACAGCTCTTGATACTGACCGGATTCACTGAACAAGAACTGGTCATTTTTCGTGTAATGCGCTTTTTTTCCACTGATAGTTACTGCATCGTATTTTGTTGTTTCTGGTGTACTCAATTGTACATCTAGCTGTTCTTTCGGGAATTTCTCGACCGTGACAAAGATGCGTTCTTTCTGCTCGTTCTCATACACGCTCGTATAGGCTTCGATAGGAGAAGTCGTCCGTGGAACAACTTTCCATACGACATTTTTACCTGTTTCCTTGCTTTCTTCTTGAAGCTCATGCAGCCACTGCTGGCCTTCTTGACCCATCATGACGCTATACGGAGTACCTTGTTTGCCCTCAAGGAATGAGAAGCTATCAGGAAGCATAGGCCGGCCTCCATTCAGGTCTTACATGGTATATTGGCTCCCATTCGACTGGTAGGTTCACTTTGTTTTTTTATTGTGTGTTATTAGAAAATTGTAAACAGAAAAACTTTTCTTTGTCTTTTTCAGTAGTTTTGAGTAGTTCGACATTAGTATACAAAATAAGACATAGAGCAGGGGGGATTTAAGGTTGATCAGTTTTCATCAAGTAAATAAACATTACGGAAGCTTTCATGTCCTCAAGAACATCAACCTGCATATCAACCAGGGAGAAGTCGTCGTGGTCATTGGCCCGTCAGGATCGGGTAAAAGCACGATGGTTCGCTGCATCAACAGATTGGAAACGGTTACAAGCGGAGAACTGGTGGTAGACGGGGTGAAAGTGAACGATAAAAACACCGATATCAACAAGCTGCGTCGGGACATCGGCATGGTGTTCCAACACTTCAATCTATATCCGCACAAGACCGTACTGCAAAACATTACGCTGGCACCAACCAAGGTACTGGGCGTATCGCAGAAGGAAGCCGAAGAAACGGCTCTCTACTATTTGGAAAAGGTAGGGATTCCGGAAAAGGCAGAAATGTTCCCAACGCAACTATCTGGTGGTCAACAGCAACGCGTCGCAATCGCACGCGGACTGGCCATGCGACCAAAAATCATGCTGTTTGACGAACCGACCTCTGCACTGGACCCCGAGACAATCGGCGAAGTGCTCGACGTCATGAAGAAGCTGGCGAAGGAAGGCATGACGATGGTAGTCGTAACGCATGAAATGGGCTTTGCCCGCGAAGTGGCAGACCGCATCGTGTTTATGGATCAGGGAACGATTCTCGAAGATTCTACACCAGAGGAGTTTTTCGCAAGTCCGCGTGAAGAGCGTGCGCGTTTGTTCTTGAGCCGGATTTTGAATCACTAAAAAATAAAACGATAGAGAAAAGGGGAATTCAGATGAAAGCAAACAAGCTGTGGAAAAAAGTAGCAGGTATGGGTCTCGTACTCATGCTGAGTGCAACTGCGTTGGCAGGCTGTGGTGGGGGTAGTGCAACAGAAGGCGGTGCAAAAGGTACACCAGCTGCAGCAGGTACAGGCACATTGGCAAAAATCAAAGAAAGAGACAAATTCGTAGTCGGAGTGAAGTACGACCTGAACTTGTTCGGCTTGAAAGATCCGGCAACCGGAAATGTAGAAGGCTTCGATATCGATATTGCGAAGGCAATTGCGAAGAAAGTGCTTGGGGACGAAAACAAAATCGAGCTGAAGGAAGTAACCTCCAAAACACGTATCCCGATGCTGAAAAACGGAGAAATTGACGCGATCATCGCAACGATGACCATTACGGAAGACCGTAAAAAAGAAGTAGACTTCTCTGACGTGTACTTCCTGGCGGGTCAATCTTTCCTGGTGAAAAAGGACAGCTCAATCAACGGTCTGAAAGACATGCAAAAAGGCATGAAAATCGTGACCGCAAAAGGTTCTACTTCTGCAAAAAACATCAGAGCGAGTGCTCCTGACGTAGAAGTACTGGAATTCGAAAACTACGCGGAAGCCTTCACAGCACTCAAAGCTGGTCAAGGTGACGCGCTGACAACTGATAACGCTCTCCTGTACGGTATGGCGAAGCAAGATCCGAACTACCGTGTAACAGAAGAAACCTTCACGGAAGAGCCATACGGTATTGCAATCAGCAAGGGTGACGCTGAATTCGTGAAAACAGTGAACGATTTGCTGAAAGAAATGAAAGAAAACGGTGAATACGACAAGATTTATGAAAAATGGATCGGAACAAAACCTAAAAAATAATGCGGTTCGACTCCATAAAGAATGAGCGGTTTACTCTGCCGCTCATTCCCTTATATCCCCAACTGAATTTTGCATACAAGGAGGATCGCATAAGAGATGATCGATTTTTCTATCTTGTTTGATCACATGGATATGTATCTCGAAGGCTTTTGGAACACCTTGCAGGCGAGCCTGCTTGCTCTCGTCGGGAGCTTTGCACTGGGGACGCTCTTTGCGATCTTTCGGATTTCTCCGATTCGACCACTCAAGTGGATCGCTACGGCTTATGTTGAGTTTGTGCGTAATATCCCGTTGATTCTCGTCGTGTTCCTCTTTTTTGTGGGTCTACCGGCAATTGGTATCGTGCTGGAGCCTTTTATTGCAGGTACGCTTGGCTTGACAGTGTATACGGCAGCATTTATCGCGGAGACGATCCGCGCAGGCATTCTGGCGATTCCAAAAGGACAGACAGAAGCCGCTCGTTCCTCGGGATTGACGTATGGACAAACGATGCGCTATATCATTTTGCCGCAAGCGATCAAGGTCGTGATCCCGCCGATGGGCAACCAGTTTATCAATCTCGTAAAAAACTCCTCAGTATTAGGTGTGATTGCAGGTCTTGACCTGATGTATTTTGGGGATCTGATTTCCGCTGACACGTTTGTTACCTTTGATGTGTACATTTTTGTAGCTGTTTTCTATCTGATTCTGACCCTTCCGTTGAGCGCGTTCGTCAGTTATTTGGAGCGACGCTTGGCTGGAAGCCGCTAAGAAGGAGGGGACATCATGGACTTTACCGGAGCTTATGCGCCCAGTCATTTGACCTTCCTGCTCGAAGGCTTTTGGGTCACCTTGCAGGTTGCTTTCTTGTCAATTGTCTTCAGCTTTACTATTGCGATTATCGTAGGGGTTTTGCGTTACGCAAAAATTCCTGGAGTCTCACAAGTTCTCGGGACAATCGTAGAGCTGATTCGCAATTTGCCGCTCTTGTTGATTATTTTCTTTACGTATTTTGCTCTCCCGGAAGTGGGATTCAAGCTGGACAAGTTTTGGGCCGCTGTTCTGGCGTTGGTTATTTTCGAAGCAGCGATGTTGTCGGAAATCGTACGAAGCGGTTTAAATTCGGTCGAAAAAGGACAGATTGAAGCTGCACGTTCTTCTGGTCTGAATTATGTCCAGACACTGTGGCATGTTGTCCTGCCACAGGCTCTCAGAAGAATGGTTCCGCCGATTGTGAGCCAATTCATTTCGCTCTTGAAGGATACGTCGCTGGCTGTCGTAATCGCTTTGCCTGAGCTGATGAACCATGCGCAAATCATCAACGGACGCAATGTCAACTACGTCATCCCGACCTTCCTGATGGTGGCAGTGATGTACTTTGTCGTCAACTACGCGTTGTCAGTCGTCTCCAAGCGACTGGAAAACAAGCACGCTTAAGCGTTTTATCTTTGCAGATCTCCGATTCTTAGTAAAATAAGAATAGGAGATCTTTTTCCGTATGAAAGGAGCAGCTATGCGAGAACGCCTTTTGATCCTGTTTATTATCATGCTGGCAACTGCTTTTTTTGGAGAGATGAAGGTAAACCCCGTAGGAGGGTCTTTTCGTTTTTCCTTGGGCATCGCTGCTTTCTTTTTTGGATTGCTGTGGTTTTCGTCCGTACCTGTATTGTTGACGGGATTTTTTACAGGGACGTTTATCTTCGGATTTCGCGTCGTAATGGATGTCTTTTTTGCGTACCGTCCATACATGGAGAGTGTGGCTGCGCATCTTCCCTCCGCCTTTTACTATTTCAGCTTTACCGTTCTGTTTTATTTGCTCCGCGCACGTAGATATCGCGAGTTCCCTCTATGGTTGGG
Organism: Brevibacillus brevis; assembly: GCF_022026395.1. Lineage (NCBI taxonomy): Bacteria > Bacillati > Bacillota > Bacilli > Caryophanales > Paenibacillaceae > Brevibacillus > Brevibacillus brevis. The sequence continues at coordinate 1,263,284 of NZ_CP041767.1, forward strand.
GTTGATAGGTGCATCCATTGATTTTATCTCCAATGTGGTAGAGATTCAGGTACGACAGTATTTCACTGATTTTCCGCCGATTACTTGGCAGAGCTTTTTGATGCTCCTCTTCTTTGGGGTCTTGCGCAGCTTTTTTGCTGTCGGCTTGTACAATAGCTTTTCGATCAGGCAGTTGCGGGCTGTGGGAGAGGTGCGTCAGCAAGAGTTGGAGCGTCTGCGGATGATCAATACGGAGCTGTATGAAGAAGCCTTTTACTTGCGCAAATCGATGACGCATCTGGAGGAAATCACGCGCGAGAGCTACCAGCTTTACAGGCGTTTGCTCACCTCGGATCATACGGAATCCCCGACGGCCTTGACGATTGCCGAGAATGTGCATGAAGTGAAAAAAGATTCACAACGGATGCTGGCGGGCATTTCCAAGCTGATCAATCAGGAGGGACTGGCACCACAGCTGCCGATCAAAGAACTGTGTGAGTTGGTTGCTCGGGCGAATCAGAAATACGCAGAGATGTTGGGAAAGGATATTCGGATCGAGTGGAGCTGTAACGTCAGCCTGTCTACCAGCCAAATCTATGCGCTGCTCTCCGTGCTAAACAACCTGGTAGCCAATGCAGTAGAGGCGATTCCCACGTCGGGAAGGATTGAGCTGAATGTAAAACTGATTCATCGTCATCTGGTGTTCAGTGTACTTGACAGTGGTCCGGGAATCCCGCTGGAAGAACAGGAATGGGTGTTTCAGCCCGGGTATACGACGAAATACGATGAACAGGGAAATGCCTCTACCGGAATTGGACTGACGCATGCCCGCGGAATTGTCCAAAGCCTGCAAGGAAGCTTGCGTATTTTACCTGATCAGAAGCAAATGACGCATTTAGAAGTGCAAATTCCGACCGACCAATTGCTCGGAAAGGAGGGAGTGTAAGGTATGATACGTTTCTTTTTAATTGAAGACGATGCGGTAGTGCGCCGCATGCTCGAACGGATTATTCAAGACAGCGGGTTGGGAGAAATTGTAGGACAAGCCAGCGACGGCAGTCACGTATCGATTGATCAGCTATATGGGGTCGATGTCATTTTGATCGACTTGTTGATGCCGGGGCTTGATGGCATTCAAACGATCAAAAAGTTGCAGGCAGATGGCTTCGCGGGCCGCTTCATTATGGTGTCACAGGTAGAGAACAAGGAAATGATCGGGGAGGCTTATTTGCAAGGGATTGATACCTTTATTCAAAAGCCGATCAACCGCCTCGAAGTGATGGCTGTACTGAAACGGGTATCGGATTACTTGTCGCTGGAAGCCTCTCTGCAAACGATCCGCAAATCCTTGCAAATTCTGGACGTCAAAGCAAAAGAACCGCATACCAGCGGCTTGAAAAGTCAGTCGTCCGATCAGGACATCCTTGCTCAAAAAGCGAGAAAACTGCTGTTGCAGCTAGGGATTGCGAGTGAAGCTGGTGCTCCTGATCTGTTATTGATCATGGAATGGCTCGAACAGGATGAGCGACAAGGAGACAAGCTGCACGAATTGCAGCTCAAGGAACTGTACACACAAATTCTGCTGAAGGTACATGCCAGCTTGGATGAGCATGGAATTACCAAAGAGGTGCGTGCCATGGAACAACGGATTCGCCGGATGGTCCTGCAAGCCTTTACGCATCTTTCCTCATTAGGCTTGACCGATTATGCCAACCCGACCTTTGAACACTTTGCACCAAGACTGTTTGACTTTCAAGAAATTCGCCAACGGATGCAAGAACTGGAGGCGGGCGAAAAAACGACGAAGTGCCGGATTAGTGTGAAAAAGTTTTTATCTGTCTTTTATATGGAAGCAAAGGCGCTATAAATAGCAAAAACGCGGGAGCCGATCTAAACGATCAAAGCTCCCGCGTTTTTTTATTCATGCCTTTGCCTGATTCACAAGTTCGGAAAAGGCACCATATAAACCAATTGCCCCATACTGCTGCTGGTACTCCTTTATCAAGCCATCACGCACGATTTTCCCGTTCATCAAGAAAATCGCTCGATCAGCCACAGCATCTGCCACCTGTAGCTGATGCGTCGTAAAGAGAACGGATTGACCCGCGAGCTTTACTTCCCGCACGAGATCGACGAAGGCATCCATCCAATACGGATCGAGTCCGTTGGTCGGTTCATCGAGGACGACGAGTGCGGGCTTGGCCAATATCGCTTGGGCAAACAGGAGACGCTGCTGCATGCCTTTGGAGAACTGAGACACCCGTTTGTTTCTCACTTCATGCAGTCCCACCATTTTCAGTAGGCGATCTGCCTCTTCTGCGGTGCGATTGCGTAGGGAAGCGTAAAATTCGAGCGTTTCTTTGGCGGTAAGTCCGGCAGAAAATGTAAAGTGATCTGGCATATAACCGATTTCTTGCAGATACTCTACGCGATTATCGTTCCAGTTCAACCCATTTAGCTGAATGGTTCCCGAAGAAGGAGGGAGAATACCGACCAGCATCCGCAGGATCGTACTTTTTCCTGCGCCGTTCCCGCCGCATAAGGCAACGACCTGACCGGGTTCAATGTTCATACTGAATGGGTGGACGATTGTTTTTCCATTGATTTCCTTGGTGACCTGGTCGATAGTAAGTCCTAACATATTCATTGCATTACCTTCTTTCCCATACCCGGATGGCTATGAACAAGGTCGCGCTGATCCAGAGCAGACTGAGTGCGACAAAGATGAGATCACCAAGCGGAGAATCAGCCCAGTACACCCATTTGTAGTATTCAGGTCCAAAGATCGAGCCACCGCCTAATCTGGCAACGGAAAAGATTCGTACAAACTCCGCTGGGTTGAGAAACGTTGCGAGCTGAAGCAGGGGCTTGATCCATGTATAAGGGACGAAGCTGAGCACAGAGATGAGAAGAGTAGGCCATGCCAGAATATAGAAGAACCAGATGCTGACCCCCATTGTCAAAGCCTGCCAACGGTTTTTACTGATGGCGCCAATCAGCATGGCTATACCTAAAAATAGCAGAATGAGACAGATGGAAAAGGCGAGCAAAAACAAAAGTGTCGAGAATGCAAAGCTTTTTCCTAACAGCATGCCTGCCACACCAGACAACCCATACCCGAAGCTGACAATCGCGACTAACACGAGTGCTTGTCCCAAGTATTTCCCCACCAAGAACGAAAAGGTCGTCATGGAGTAGGTAGAGAGGAGCTGCCAGCTTCCCTCTTCTTTTTCCGCCGTCAAAGAAAAAGAGGAGAGAAGCATCGTCATCAGTGGCAGCAAATACAAAATCAGATTCAGCATGGTACCTGTCGTGTACGTATAACCCTTCATGTAGGACTGCGATTGGATGATCAAGAGTCCCAAACTAAACAGGGAGAACAGAGCCATAAACGAGTAGGACCATGGATTGCGAAAGCCTACCTTCACTTCTCGTTTGGCAATCAGATTGATGTGCAAAGACTCCACTCCCTCTGTTAGTTATGTGTGGTTGGGGCAGTACTGTTGCTTCCGTGATCGGCTGGCTTGCTTTCGTGACCGCCATTATGTTGACCTTCGGAAGAATGACCGTCTTTGTTCATGTGCTTGCTCATACCATTTTCCCAGCTATGATTTTTCAACTCATCCGCACTCATGACAATACCTTTCTTTTGTTCCTGAACGAAGCTGTCTGCAGCAGACTTCTCTTTGAAAGAATAGATGCCATAGGTCATTGGCGTTTTGAAGTCTTTGTCGTAAGCGTAGGTAGCTTGCTCTGCTTTTGTCCATTCTGCTGTGTAGTAATCGCGGACAAATTGTACAGCCACGTTATCGGTGCCATTCTCTTTCGTCCAGTTGTACATGCATCCGAGATCATCGAATTTCAGTGCTTTTCCATCTTTTAAGACGATTTCAGTAGCATTGTGATCGTTAGGGACATGCATTTTGCAAAGGTCACATTTGTCTACGCCTTCCGCGATATCTACAGGTTTTGGCTCTTCGCTTCCGCAGCCGACCATAAGCAGGCTAATGCCGAGAATTGCTCCGATTGTTGTACCCCATTTTTTCATTTTGTTCATGATTTTCTCACTCCTATATAAATGATCCAACAGCTTCCTACTAACAAGATAAGTCCAAGAATGCCTGCGCCCCAACTGCTCGTTTGCCCCGATTCAATGAGCACAGTGTCCGAGGGTTGCATTAAAGGAGTTGCATCCTTGATTGCTGAGCCGGCTCCGCTAGTAAACAAGCCTTCCAGAAACACAAATCCCGGGGCTTGGAAAAACAACTGATAGGCAGGAACCGCATCGGTCAAACCCAGGTAAAAAGGATTCATTTCGTACGGCAAATCACTGCGGGAATCCCCGTTCACATCGAGTCCTTGCAGATTGTCCCAGTAGTTTTTGTTTAAGTTGTTGTTCTGACTATCCTGGGCTTGCGCTTGGATGACGTTTGAGACAAATTGATTATCGGTTAATACGTTGTCAGAAGAGGACAAAAACTGCATGCCGATAAAGTTGAGACTGAGTAAATTGTTTTTGACCGTAATTCCGGATGATTGCTCTAAATACAGTCCAACCCGGTTGCCCTCAATCGTGTTGTTGGCAATCAGCGTATCCTGTACGGTAATGAGTAGAATTCCTTGTGAACCAGGATTTTTTTGCTGTTTCAAAAATTGATTCCCGGTAACCGTCAATTTGCGCGACTCCATAAGCTGGGAGCCTGTCACATTTTCCATTCCAATGTTGTTGATGACCGTCGTATCAGAGGTACCCATGAAGTGATAGCCGTACCGCGAGTTCGTCACCAGATTTTGTTCCAGATGGTTTCGATCGCTATTTTCGACGTAAAAGCCATCTTCGACATTCGTCACCTGATTTTTAATGAAACGGTTATGATCCGATTCACGCACGTCAATTCCGTTTCCTCGTTTCGCTTTTTCCGTTTGCTTTGGCTTTACTTCGGGCTGTGCTCCGTGATTATGTCCTGTACTGGTCGTTGGGCTGCCATCACCTTTGATTTTTCCGATGACTTGAACGTTGTGCAGCGTGTTGTAGTCTGCTTGTCGTAATTGAATACCGATCCCTTTCGTTTCAACGATGACATTTTCCAGGAAGTTTTGATCGCCACGGATGACAAGGGCGGCTACGTCACTGTTGATTCGCTTGTCCACGATATGGATTCCTTGCACGCTCACATTGTCGCTTTCAATCGTGAGCGTTGCCTCTTCCTCGGTCGGATTGATGATCTTCACGGGATCATTGGCTACCAATTGAATCGGCTTGGTAATGCGGATAGGACCTTTGTACAAACCATACGGGATGGTTACGGTATCGTTAGGACGTGCTTGATCAATCATCGCCTGCAAGGAGTCAGAATCCGCAGGCGTCGCCTTGGCTGTGATAGGCAGCTGTAGAGCAACGATACAAATGACGGAGACGAAAAGTAGCGGGAGAGATAATTTTCGATCTTTCCATCGTAATGACAGGGTGCATCCTCCCCTATTCCACTAGAGAGCTCTCTTGTTTATTGCCGGATCATCGGCTGCTAGCTACATTTAGGATAACAGCCTCTTTTCATTTTCGTATGACTCAACCGGGCTATAAAACGTGTCAAAAAACGCAACGATTATGAAAAAATGGAAGGGTCGAGAGGGTTACACCTGAGGTGGCATTGTGCACGCAAAGCAGTCATACTAAATGGTAGAGACGAAAAGGAGAGACGATAAATGGATACAAACATAGAAAAAGCACTGCGCACGACGCTGGAATATTGGGATCGGATGAAAAAGAGCCACGAGGACGACGCGGAGGACGATGCGAATCAGTTTGAGGCTTCGTTTTACCGCATGATGGATCACATCCGCGACTGGTACAATCAGCTGGAAGCGAAGCCTGATACACTAGAGGATGCACTGCTTCTTCCAGACATGGCAGAGGTTGCAGAGCAGCTGCCTGTAGAGATCATGCTGAATTTTGAAACGGAGCTGGAATTGATCGTAGATGGGCAAATTCGGGAGGATGATGAGAAATACGATTAAAAACAGAGAACTTGTTGCATCCTATCCTTGACATGATTTACTAGAATATTGTGTTTGGGGAGGGTAAGCACAAGTGGTACCTACTCTGTTATGCGTCATTATCATCATCCTTCTTTTGCCACCCATTGTATTTTTCGGTTATATGTACGCTCTGTCTAAACAGCCGAAGCACTCCATTATTCGTTCCCACCCTTTTTTGGGGTGGATGCGTTATTTGCTGGAAAAGCTCGGGCCTGAGTTTCGCCAGTATTGGTTTGAATCGGATACAGAAGGGAAGCCGTTCTCCCGTTCTGACTTTGTCGGTATGGTTTATGCGGCCAAATATAGGACCGACCTGATCTCGTTTGGTGGAAAACGCGATTACGAGAAGCCTGGCTTCTATTTGTCCAATGCGATGTTCCCGAGGCTGACGAGTGAGCTGCGGGTAGATAACGAAAAAGTCGTCCCTGGCAAAAAGTATGAGATTACCCATGAGGGACTGTTTACAAGAAGAGAAAAGCTTATCGAGGAACTAGAGGTTAAGCCGTGGATGCTGCATGACGAGGATGTCATTGTCGTGGGCGAAAACAGAAGGCAGCCCTGGCGGCTAAAAGGGATGTTCGGTGCTTCAGCTACCTCCTTTGGAGCAGTGGGAGAAAACTATATCATGTCCGCTGGGTATGGGGCACGTATGGCAGGCGGCTCTTGGATCAATACAGGAGAGGGTGGCGTTGCAGAAGTTCATCTCTCAACAGGTGTAGATATTATTTCGCAAATCGGACCGGGGATGTTTGGCTTCCGTGATGACAAGGGCAAGTTTTCAATCGAAGAATTCAAGAAAAAGGCAAGCATCCCGAACATCAAAGCGTTCGAACTGAAATTTCATCAAGGGGCCAAAATACGCGGAGGGCACCTCGAGGGCGCCAAGGTCACGGAAAAAGTCGCAGCAGCAAGGCTGGTACCTGTGGGACAAACAGTCAATTCACCGAACCGCTTCGAGTTCCTCAGCAATCCGGATGAAGCCTTGCGTTTCATCGGTAGTTTGCAGGAGGCGGGAGGCAAGCCGGTGGGAGTAAAAATCGTCGTCGGCGATCCAAAGCGGTTGGAGCATTTTTTTGAGAAAATGCTGGAGCTGTCCATTTACCCGGATTTCATTACGGTTGACGGCTCTGAGGGCGGTTCAGGCGCAATGTTCAAGGCAATGGCAGATGGCATGGGCTTGCCGCTTTTCGCTGCGCTCATCATTCTTGATGATACGATGCGGAAATTCGGTGTCCGGGACCGCATCAGGATTTTTGCTTCCGGCAAGCTTGTTACTCCTGACAAAGTAGCGATCGCCATGGCATTGGGAGCGGATTGCGTCAACTCTGCGCGCGGGTTCATGATTGCAACTGGCTGCATCATGGCGATGCAATGCCATACAGGGAAATGTCCGACAGGAGTCACTACGACAGATTCCAAGTACCAGGAAGCGTTGGTTCCGGCGGAAAAGCAGTGGCGTGTCATGAACTATATTTTGCAGTTGAGGGAAGGCTTGTTCTCGCTGGCGGCGGCATGTGGCTTGGAGAGTCCGACTGAGCTTCGGAGAGAGCATGTCGTGTTTACCAACGAAAGCGGGGAGACCATACGTGTGGTTGACTTGTTTCCGTACCCGGCTGCGTCCAGATAAGTATTTACAAAGAAGATAAATAATGGTATGGTGAGTAAATCAGGCTATAGTACACCTTCCTTCTAACATAACTTGAGATTAGGGGTACTGCTTTCCTGATTTTTTTATGTCTATGAAAAAATGAAAAAGGCCGTATGATCCTGTACAAGCGATCATGCGGCCTTTGTTTCTGTCTATCGATTAGGATATCGTGTTTTGCCCAGGCTTCCAGTCCATTGGGCACAATCCGCCTGATTGCAGAGCTTCGATCACACGGAGCGTTTCATCTACACTTCTGCCAACCTTGGAATTGGAGATGACTGCGTATTGCAGGATGCCTTCTGGATCGATGATGAAGCTGCCGCGCAGCGGCGCTTTGGTTGCTTCGTCCAGCACACCGTATGCCATGGTCGCTTCTTTGCTGTAATCCGAAGCGAGGGGGAACGAGAGTGGACCGATGCCGTCGCTCGATCTCATCCATGCTTTGTGTGTATGTATGCTGTCGCCGCTAATGCCAAGCACTTCGACATTCAAATCCGCGAACTCCTTGATCCGACGGTTCAGGCTGAGGATCTCTGTCGGGCATACTTTCGAAAAGTCAAACGGATAAAAGAACAAAAGAAGCCATTTTCCACGATAGTCAACCAAGCTCTTTGGCAGGGGAAATCCGTTGTCAAACGTCACGGTGTCCATCGTAAAATCAGGTGCAGGAAGTCCAATACGTGCTGTCATAAATCGATCTCCTCGTTTCTGTTACCGTATGTCAGGTCCTGGTAACAAAGTATCACGAATGATAAGAAGAATCAATTAGTTCGGAATATCAAAAGTGTTGTGGAGTTTTTTTGCATCGTTCTTTTGGAGAAGGAAGAAAACGATTGGATAGAAGGCGACCAAGAAACAGAAGGCGGCGAGAATCGGAAATACGGACATTTCCAAAACGGCTCGACCGAGATAGGTTTGCCAGCCAATTGCAGCTAAACCGAACAAGTAGGCGATACCGGCGAGATGGATGAATCCAGTACGAGCATTGGACACATGTTTTTTACGTTCCGCTAACCAAGCGACAAAAGGTACTGCTTGCAGAGCATGAAAGCCAATGCCGTGGAGCCAAATGATATTCCCTTCCTGTCCAACCACTCGACCATCGTTGAATGAAATCCAGAGACCTGCCGCAAACGATAGCATAATCGCAATCATGGCATAGCGGATGCCAACGGCCAGCTCTGGGTGTAGGGAATAAGCTTTTCTACGGAAAAACTGAATGGCAATGAATACATAAAAAAGGACCAGGAGAAGAGCCACAAAAGTAAAAATGGAACCGACAGCAACATCGAAGGGTGTGCCATTTTTGACGAACCTCGGGTCCACGCCGCGGAAGTTTTGTACCGTTTCCGCTCCGTAAGAGTATAAAGCAAGCAGGATATAAGACCAGCGAAAGAAAGCTCTACTTCGCGTGCCCAGGGCAGATAACGGAATGATGGCGGCTGTCGTTAATAAAAATATTCCGAGTGCGGCATTAAAGGAAAACGCTTTCGAGACATCGCCATTAGGAGCGACGGGATCTCCGTACAGCATGACCCAGATTGCGCATAGCGCAGCGAGCAAGAAGCCGAGCAAGCCGGTATACACTAACCATTTCTCCCCTTGAAAGAAAGGGGGTGCAGTATGACTTTTCATAACAGATGGATTCATGAATGGAATTCTCCCTCCTGTAAAGTTTTGGTACTCTGCTACTCACTTTACAGGGAGGAAGAATACAGAATAACGGGCAGCGGAATGAAATCGAATTAGGTCCGGGGACGGATTTATGTCTCGTTCCTAAAGAGAGCTTTACCATCTGACAAAATTGAAGTAAGATGGTTAAAAATTACAAAAGGGAATAAAAAATCAGGCTATTGTACACCTTCCTTCTAAGCAAAAGGTTTGGTTCATCATTAGGGGTACTGCTTTCCTGATTTTTTTCGTGATGCCAATGAAAAATCAAATTTACCTCCGTAGGAAAAATAAAATCATCGTACATCTGGGGCAGCATCAACTGCCTACCTCTTATTTAGCTGCGGCTTTGCGTAATATAGAGAGCTTGGGCTATACTTTTTCACTGGAATTGCTAGAAAGAATCCGCACGCTGTCGGAAGGAGAGTTTTTCGCGCTCTATTCGGATGTGGTAGCTGTGCTAAAAGTCAAGATCGGGGCATCCCGTCAGTACAAGCCGATGTATCCGAATTTTCCCAAGCAAGTCATGGAGGCTGGCGAGGGTGAGCTGTTTGTAAATGCGATCATTCATTATTTGACGTTGGACCTGCCTGTGCACGAAGTGAAAAAACGTTTGCCCTTGCTGAGAGAATCTCGCCTGAAGCTGATTCATTTGGGCACAGATGAAGAGTTGCTTCAGATAGGAATGAATTTGCTGCGCTCCAATAGCTCGCTGTCCGCTACCGACAAGGAAGACCTGGAGGGCTTGATACAGAGCTATGAAGGAATTGCAGAAGCACTGCCAGCAGAGATTCCGCAAAAGGAAAACGTGGCAATCGCTGCGAGCTTGTTGCTGAAGTATGACAAGCTTCCCGCAACTTTTTTTGCCCACTATTGCAAGACCGCGACAGATGTATTGCGTCTGGCGGTGGCGCTGTCTGATGGGGATGTGAGCTTGGCGGAGCCTGCGAAATTTCGCAAGTTTAAACGCGGGGAACGAAGACTGCTCCTTAGCCTGCTGGAAGCCAGCTCGAATATCGTAGAAGATATGAATCGTTACAAAAACAGATGGATTCGTCTCGGGGAAATCTTGCATCCTTTTGAATATAAGGATCGCTATCCGAAAGCGGCCGAAGCATTCGATATTTTGCGAAACAATCACAAGGTCGAAACGTTCAACAGCCAAGTAGAGCAGGCGCTGGTCCGTGCAGATGTGAATACGGCGATCAAGCTGCTTGAACAGCGTCCTGGGGAATTTGCCCGTCGTCTGGATCATTTGCTGCGTGTGACGGAGGAGGGGAGTCCAGTCCTTTCTGCCTTCGAGAAAATTGCGGATGGTGTATCGACTCCAGTTCTTTTGCAGGTCATGAATCACTTCGACAAACGGAACAGCTACGGTGAATGGCGGACCTTTTTTCCGAAAGGGCAAGTGGCGAAAGTAAAGGCAATCGAAAACCGGGTGCCAGGCTTGCAAGAGGACATCAGACAGAAGGCAGCGGATATTTGCCGGACATCGTTGTTGAACCGTTTTGCCCAATTGCCGTCGCTGGGCAACGTCTATATCGATCCGCGGCTGCAGGAGCATCTCGTTCCGTTTTCGATGCGATCTGCCAGCAAAGCACTGCGCACGATTGCACGCGGCTCCCGACTATCGATCCCGGATGGAGGAACGATTCGCTTTTTCCTGTGGTGGAGGGAAGGGATCGTCAACGATGTCCCTACAGGCAGAGTCGATATCGATTTGTCTGCCGTGCTCTATAACGCAGACTGGAAGTACATGGAGCATATTTCTTATACCAATCTGCGTTCCGACAAGTATCAAGCGTGCCATAGCGGGGATATTGTAGAGGCTCCCAAAGGCGCGTGCGAGTTCATCGACATCGACATGGATTCTGTCATCCGCTATGGCGGTCGATATGTCGTTATGAACCTGTATTCGTTTACGAGTCAACCTTATTGCGATTTGCCTGAATGCTTTGCCGGCTGGATGATTCGGTCAGCGCCACAGACAGGAGAAATTTTCGAGCCGCAGACGGTACAAGACAAGATTGATCTCGCCGCAAACACACGGATTTGTATCCCGGTCATTCTGGATCTTGTGGAGAGAAAAGTGATTTGGACGGATATCGCCCTGAATTCCGATCCGCGTTTTGCCAACAATGTGGAGTCCAATGCCGGAGGGGTGGAGCTGATGGGAAGAGCGCTCACCTCGTTGGTGAAGCCTACCCTGCATGAGTTGTTCATGCTTCATGCACAGGCGAGAGGGACGCTGACTGACCAAGCGGAAGAAGCAGATACGGTATTTTCCTTGGAGGAAGGGATTACGCCGTTTGATACGGAGATCATCATGGCGGATTTTATGCAGTAAGGTTAGGGGAGTGTAAGGCTTGGGTTCGGTATTGTACCGGACTCAAGCCTTTTCATTTTGTCTATTCTAGCTAAAAATTTTTCTCCTATGTTCATGAAAATTTCAAATAAAACCCAATTAATAGTCAGAACGAGCTATTTTTTTGCTAGTAACTGGAACTCTATAATGTCAAATGTAAATGGATAATTGAATTTGAAAAGAGGAGGAAGAAAAATTGGAAGCGGATTCCTTTTATTGGGAAATGGTCAAGAAAAATATTGGGGTGTATACCACTGAGGAACAAAAACGCTTAAAGGAAGGAAAGATCATCATATTTGGACTCGGTGGGGTCGGGGGAATGGAAGCGATTCTTTGCGCCCGCATGGGGATCGGGCATGTCACCGGAGTAGATCCTGATGAATTCGAGGTTTCTAACATCAATCGTCAGATGCTGGCTACGGTACATTCATTGGGTAAATCAAAAGCAGCCACGGCGGAAGAAGTTCTTCAATCCATCAACCCATACATATCGGTTCGATGCGTCCAGGCAAATGTTGATGAAGACAATGTGCTTGAACTGATGAAAGGGCACGATCTAGTGATTGAAGCAGTAGACGATATACCCTCCCGCGTCATCATCCACCGCACCGCGCGTGAGCTGGGCATACCAAGCGTGGGCATGTCAGGGAGCCCCCCAACCCGAGGGTTTGTCTCTTCCTTTTTTCCAGACGGCATCTCGTACGAAACAGCATTGAACATCCCAGGAGCAGGGGAAAAGTTGACCAATGAAGCGTTACGCCAAGAGATTGCTGACATAAAAAAAGCCAGGGCCTGGCACTCTGTCAAAGAAGGAGCTCCAAAGGAATGGGCAGAGGATTTTTGTGAGGGGAAGGCTGGCTGGATTATTACACCAGTTCGCGCTCATCTCATATCGCTTTTCAGCTTTCATGAAGCCGTGCAAATCTTGACAGGCAGAGAACCGTTGGCACGTGCACCCAAAGGAGTTCTCATTAATCTAGATACGGACACACCGGTAAAAGTGACAACACCCCCTGATGGAACGTGGGATTACGCAACGCTATAACGATTTTGAAAGAACAGAGGAGATGATTGTGTGTCATTGATAGAAAATAGCCAATCATATAACAATAGTTTTACCCGCAATTTTGGAATCATTACGAGTGAGGAGCAAGCCAAACTGCGAAATGCTAGAGTAACGGTGGTAGGTGCAGGTGGCGTGGGCGGAATCACATTAATTCAACTCGCCCGGATGGGTGTAGGGAAGCTTCATGTCATCGATCAAGACTCGTTTGAGGAAAGCAATCTCAATCGACAAATGCTCAGCTTTGTCAGCAAAATTAACTCTCCCAAGGCGGAAGTAGCGAAGGAAATACTTCACGATATCAATCCAGAGCTGGAAGTAAAGGTAACAAGGGAGTTTGTTACCGAAGAAAATGCACATGATCTGCTGGGTGATACAGATGTGATTGTAGATGCTACGGATAATCTCGTTGCACGGGTAATCATCCATCGAACAGCTGCCGATCTGGGTATTCCCTCCATCTGGATTGCGGTAACACCACCTTTCCGTGGAGGAGTCATGTGCATGACCCCGGACTCCTTGCCCTATGAGGTCGCCATGAGACATCCTTCTTATCAACAGCCTCTCACACCAGAGATGCGTGAAAAAATTAGTCAGATCAAAGACGAGCGTGCAAAGTATTCCGTATCGCAAGGCGCTTTGCCTGAATGGGCAGATGCCTATGTAAAAAGAGAGGCTCCATGGGCAGTGCTTGCTCCTGTAGCGAATATCGTCGGCGTATTGGCTAGCTTTGAGGCATTCAAACTAATCATTCAGAGACCAGACCTATTGCCAGCCGTTGCTCCCAAACTAATCAAAGTCAATTTAGCTTCCGTCCAAATGGTACAGGTGGAAGCCCCGGCAGAGGGAAGCTGGGATAACACGCTACTATAAAGGACTCCTATGTTGCATACGACCATTATCCTACTGGTAATCGTCCTCTTGTCAGTAGTGGCAAAGGATCTGGTTCTCGTCTACGCTTCCCTCTTGCTGCTCGGATTATCTCTGCTAAAAGCAGTGCCTGTCATGGATGCAATCCAAAAACCAATTTTCCATGTGGGTCTGTTTTGTCTAATGGTATTCTTGTTGATTCCGATTGCCAAAGGAAAATATGATTTCATCTCCCTTGGTAAGGAAATGGTCAGTTGGAAAGCAACGATAGCCATTTTGGCAGGTTTTATCATCTCTTATGTCGGGGGAAAAGGCTTAAGTATTTTGCCAGATCAACCGGTTGTTTTCATAGGCGTAACAATTGGAACACTTTTGGCCGTGCTACTGTCAAATGGGCTGCCCGCAGGCTTAATCATTGCAGCTGGATGCATTGCGTTGCTGTCAAGAATCTTCAATTTATAGCGCCCTCTAAATCTACTTTGAAAGAAGTGCCAAACTATGAATCTCAATCATCAAATGAAAAATCATTTTCTTATACTAGTCATATCTTTAGGGCTGCTTGTTCAAGGGTGTTCAACTCCTGATTCCCCCCATCAAAATAGTACAACACAAGCTCAATCAGTGGTGGAATCAACCAGTGAGATCGTAACGGAAGAACTGAAAGTGCCAAGCATCGATCAGGACGTCTCCTTATATGTGAGGCATATGAGTGCCAAAAACAAGGAAAAGTTCGCCAGCAAAGAGGTTGTGTTGTTTCTTGAACCGTTTAGTGTACCTACTGCCGAAGCTTTCGATGTTCCGGGATTCTCCTGGATGGAGGAATATGCAAAGCAAGGCTACGACACTTGGGCGATGGACTTCCGAGGGTTTGGGCATTCTACCCGACCAGTTGAAATGGATCAACCACCTGTAAAGAATGCTCCTGTCGTCCGTGCTACTGAGGCGGTAAAAGATCTGGAGGCTGTCGTCCAGCACATAAAGAAAACCCGACAAGTGGATAAAATCAGTATCGTAGGATGGTCATGGGGTGGAGTTGTTGCAGGAATGTACGCGACTGAACATTCCGATGATATTGGAAAACTCGTGCTTTATGGTGTTATGCATGGTTTTTCCTTGCCTTTGATGGCAACTCCATTTGAAGCAAAAGGGAAGCCAGGTGAAATTAATCCCCAATTACCAGCGTATCAGGTTGTCCAGTTTGACAAGGCCATGCACCATTGGCACATGATGCTAGATAAACGTGATCTGGTTTCTGATGAGGCAATGAATGCTGTATCCAAGGTCTTCGTCAACGCTGATCCTAACAGCAGCAAGCAATCTGAACAATCCATCCGCCGTCCAATGGGACCGCTAGTAGATCTGTACTATATCTGGACGGACAGACCCATTTTTGATGCAGCGAAAATTACGACGCCAGTGTTAATCATTCGAGGAGATATGGACTTTTTTGCCGATAAGTCCCTCTTCCATAAGCTGACCAAGGCATCGGCAAAACAAGAAGTGGTTATCAAAGATGCCACACATTGGGTTTTGTATGAAAAAAATCGTGATCAGCTCTTGCGTGAAACAGACGAATTCCTGAAAAAGTAAGTAAACCGGTGAGGATGTGCTGGATATGAAGCCGTTTCAAATTTTGGATGCAACACTGCGAGAAGGAGAGCAGCAAGCAGGCGTTCGCTTCACATGCGAAGACAAGATTCGCATACTGCATCTCTTGGAAAGCTATCAAATAAACCTCATAGAAGTGGGCCACCCTGGAATTTCTGCCCTGGATGAAGAAATCTGCCGAAAAGTGGCGCAATCAGCAAGGCGAGCGCAAATATTAATGCATGCGAGAGCTACTGTTGAAGAAGTACATGCAGCAAAGCGGGCCAAAGCCGACTGGGTGGGTATATGGGCTTCTATTAATGATGTGTCTATCCAAACAAAATTCAGCCATCACCAGGAAAGTGACATACAAGAGAAAGTCAGACAAGCTGTTATCGAAGCAAAAAAGCTTGACTTAAAGGTTAGATTCACGATTGAAGACGCTTCAAGGACAGAGTGGGAGAAGATTGCCAGATTAGGTCATATCGCTTTGCAGGCAGGCGCAGATCGGATTAGTCTGGCAGATACTGTCGGGATATGGGAGCCTGATACATGCAAAAGAATCGTAACTCGTGCCATTGAGGAGCTTGGATGCGAAATTGAAGTTCATCTTCATAATGATTTCGGTTTTGCTCAAGCGAATGCGCTGGCGGCTATTGATGCAGGAGCTTCTGTCATTGATACGACAATTTTAGGGATCGGTGAAAGAGCAGGCATTACTGACTTGATCCAGCTTACTGCTGCGTTGCAAAAGCTGCGAAATGATCATCGCTATTCTTTGGATAGAATTCCCGAACTTGTACAAGCGATACGTTTGACGACAGGGTATAGGCCGGACGAATTGCGCCCTATCACCGGGCAAAATGCCTTTACGCATACATCGGCTTACCATGTCCAAGCCGTAAAGAGAAATTCCAAAGCGTATGAGCCATTTCCTCCCGAAACAATTGGAAGAACACGGCTTCTCGAAGAAAAGCGGCCTCCAATAGGAAGTCCAAAGCTACCTGTTTCCTTACAGGTAGGAAAGCCGTTTCCCAAAGGTGCTTCAGAGCTACAGTATCATCGTGACGGTCCAGGGATACGCTGGGTTATGATGGATTCGCGTGTTGATGAGCGAGCCTCATTCTATGTGATCCAAAGGATGTTTGGACTATGCGATTTGTCCGGTATTCCTGAAAAACATGTAGACAGACATGCGCATCATTGTGACAGTGCCTTCCTCTTTTGGGGAGATGCACCTGATGGCACTGGGCTGGTGTGTCATGTTCAACTCGGTGATGAAGAGAAGACTGTTGAGAGTCCAGCAGCTATTTTTATCCCAGCAGGGGTCGAGCATTCCTATCACTATGTGTCTGGTCGCGGAACTTATACAAATATTGTATTGTCACCTGAATACAACAAAAGCCTTTTGATTTCAGCAGCATCTTCTGAAATACCAGTGACCTAAAAGGTACAGGAATTTATTGAGGAGTGAGCGGCCATCTGGGCATGAGTACGGTATCGACCGGGCTCATGCCTTTATCGGCTGAATACTTGAGTATTTGTGGTTACATCGACAAGACACCGCCATAGATCGGCTCTTGCTGCGTTTTTTGTCCCCAAGTGCGCGTACCATACTCAAAATGCCACCACTCCTGCGGATAGTTGACGAATCCGGCAGCGGTCATCAAATGATAGAGCAATCGTCGATTGTCGCGAATCTCGATGTCTTTTGGGGTAGGCTGTACGAGCTCTTCATAATGGCGAGTATCAGCCCTGTCACTGAAATCATCGAAGTCTGTTCCCATCTCCAGCCAGCCATCAGGTCCTGCGATAGTCAGATCGACTGCGCCACCGGATAGGTGAGGGGACGGCTTGGAGAGGTCTGTTGTTGGATATGCGACGAATTTGCTCAATTCTTCCGTGAGTGCAGGTCCTTCCTGCCAGCCTTGTAAAAGCAAGGCTTCACGAAAACGTTCATACAACGATGCCTGTACCTCGAACGAGCGCCAGCCGTCCAGCACGACGAGTTTGTAGCCTACGGGCAGTTGGGCGGCTGCCGTGGCGAGCCTGCGTGCTGCCCCTTCTCGCAAAAAAGCTTCTGGCTGTGTTCCTGCATAGCCTTCGTGGTAGTAGGCTGGATAGACCGTGATTTTCTCCGTAAGAGAAGAGAGGGGGATCATCGGTTCGCCGCATTCCTTGATTGGTAGTGGGTTAGGCAGGAGCGTGTCCGGTATTTTTGGAATCGGAGGAAATAGCATGACTACACAACCCTTTCGATAGCTTTGCCAATAGGGTAACGAAAATTTTTAGGTAAGTAAATGAGAATTATCTTAAATTTTCTGCCAATAGGCACCTGCGAGGAATCGGCAGCTTTTGCTTGAATCCTCGGTAGCTTTTGCTATTATTAAAGCAAGTGCTTGTCAACGAAACGAATGACATTTACATATGGAAGAGAAACAGGTCCTTGTTTTTGCGAAACCGATTCGCAGGAGCAAGGTTAAAAGGGAAGTTTGGTGAAAAGCCAACGCGGTCCCGCCACTGTAAGAGAGTAGCTATTCTTCAAGGCACCATGCCATCCACTGCCCATCCGGGAGCGGGAAGGAGAAGAAAAGCGATGATCCTCAAGCCAGGAGACCTGCCTGTTTTATGTTTACACTGATTTCCTTCGGGTCAAAGGAAGAGGTGAGGATTGTTGCTTTTCAGCTATCCGCGCTTTGTTTTTCCTTACGTACTGGGGGAAACAGAGCGCTTTTTTTCTGTGAAAAACGTCTCGACGTTTTTCACAAAAGTGGATGCGACCGCTTGCGGTCAACAAAACGGTCATGACCGTTTTGTTGCTTCGGAAAGTATGGATGGAACAGCGGAGTAAAATACGTCACTTTTTGAGGTGGTCACGATGGAGAAAAACGATAAGAAGCGGGGCTTGACCCTCGTTTACACAGGAGACGGCAAAGGAAAAACAACGGCAGCAGTCGGATTGGCTGTGCGGGCAACAGGGCGCGGGAAAAAGGTGCTGATGGTTCAATTCATCAAGTCTCCAGAGCGTACATACGGAGAAAAGATTATTTTCGATAAATTGGGCATTGAAATCGTGCAAATGGGCGTCGGCTTCACCTGGACGAAGACACCGGAGGAGCATCGTCAGGCATTGAAAGAAGCTTGGGCGTTTGCGAGCGAGAAGCTCTCTTCCGGAGCGTACGATGTCGTTATTCTGGATGAGCTGAATAATGCATTGGCGATTGACCGCTTCCCGATTGACGATGTGTTGCCATTGTCCGATGTGTTGGAAGCGATTCAAAACAGGCCAAGTCATATCCACCTCGTGATTACGGGACGGGCAGCAAAGCAGGAGATTTTGGACATCGCAGATTTGGTGACAGAGATGAAGCCAATCAAGCATTACTACGATGAAGGGATTCCAGCTGTGCTGGGGGTAGAATTTTGACAAGCGCAGGTGTAATAGAGACGTATGGTCATGGCGGAGACTTGCTGACCGCAGCGCAGCGCTTTGGTCGAGAGCCCGGGCAGTTTCTGGATTACAGTGCCAATATTAATCCGCTGGGGATGCCAGCGAGCGTCCGTGAGATGCTGCTGGCTTCGTTGGCTGCTGTTACGCATTACCCAGACCCTGGACATCGTGTGTTTCGTCGGGCACTGGCGAGACGGCTGCAAGTGCCGGAGGAATGGTTGCTGCCTGCCAATGGTGCAGCGGAGGCGATGGCACTGGCCATCCTCGGTCTTTCGCCGCAAACAGTTGGAGTAGTATATCCTTGCTTTTCGGAATACGCGCAACTTTCCGAGCAGTATGGAGCCCGTGTCATTGGCTGCTTCGGGAAGGAAGCGAACGGGTACAAGCCCGATCCTGCCGAGCTGTACACGCTTTTTACGCAGTGTGATCTCGTATTTGTCGGGTCACCAAACAATCCGACAGGAATTCTGTATCAGCCGGATGAGCTACGCCAAATGGCGGAATGGACGAAAGAGACCAATACGTGGCTCATCGTGGATGAGGCTTTCCTCGATTTTGTAGAGGAAGAGCGGCAGTATACATTGGCGACGCAGCTGGACCACTTTCCCCGTGTGATTTTGATGCGGTCGATGACGAAAATGTACGCGATCCCGGGATTGCGCCTGGGCTATGCGATTGCGCACCCGGATGTCATTGCGAAAATGCGCCAAAAGCAAGTGAGCTGGAGCGTGAATGCACTGGCCCTTTTGGCAGGCGAACTGTGCTTGCAGGAGCAGGGATACGAGGAACAGACGCGCAGGCTCATAAAAGTAGAACGTGCGTATTTAACTGATAGCATCCGAAGTGAGTTGGGCTGGCAGGTATGGCCTTCGGAGGCAAATTTTTTGCTACTGCGCTCGCCAGAAGGATTGTCAGCCGAACAATTGCAGGCACGGCTCGGCAAAAAAGGCGTTCTGATCCGCAACTGTGCGATGTATCCCGGTTTGACGGCACATGATGTGAGAATCGCAGTGCGTGGACGAGAGGAAAATGAACGACTTATGGAAGCGCTTCGCGAAGCTCATGCGGAAGGAAGTGAACAGCGATGAGCTTGGTGCTGGTAACAGGCGGTGTCCGTTCAGGAAAAAGCCGCTACGCGGAAGAGCTTGCAATGAAGCTGAGCAGTCGAGTCCTGTACGTGGCGACAGGCAAGGCTTGGGATGATGAAATGAAGCAGAGAATCGAGCTGCATCAAGCACGTCGTCCGCTGGAATGGGGCTGTGTAGAGGTAGGAGAGCGCTTAACCGATTACTACGCATTTCGTGAGCAGTATGATGTGGTGTTGATCGATTGTCTGTCCACCTGGGTGAGTAATCGATTAATGAGCGTGGATGAGGCGGAATGGAGAAGTGCTTCACACACGCAAGCCCTGTTGCAAGAGGCGGAGGCATGGCTGTCCCTCGTTCAGAATTCCCCGCAAAAAGTCATTGCTGTCACAAGCGAGGTCGGATTGGGCGGTGTAGCCTTGAGTCGTTTGGGCAGATGGTTCGCGGATGTTCTGGGGGATGTCAATCAGAGAAGTGCGCGACAAGCGGACGCCGTCTACGCGGTTTTGTCAGGGATACCGTGGAGGATCAAAGGATGAATGCATTTTTACACGCGATCTCGTTTTTTACGCGTATTCCGGTTCCGTGGCTTCGTCCTTCCGAGGAGGCGTGGAGAAGAAGCGTCAACTGGTATCCCGCAGTTGGTCTCGTCATCGGTTTACTGCTATGGGGTGTGCATCAAGCGGGACTGGTGTTGTTTAGTCCGTGGATCGCCGCTATTCTGACGCTAGTCGCATGGGTCTACGTGACTGGTGGTCTTCATATGGATGGGTGGATGGACCTCGCGGACGGTCTTGGCAGTAGTAGACCGCGAGAGCAAGTGCTTGCAATTATGAAGGACAGCCGCGTAGGTGCAATGGGGGTTCTTGCTGCGATTATGCTTTTGCTGATGAAGGCGGGTGCAGTCGCAGAGCTCGCACATCCGGGATGGGGCAGCTTTTTGATCGTAGCACCAGTGGCAGCGCGGACACATGTGCTTTTGTCGATCAAGCTCTGGCCATATCTTTCGGCGGACAAAGGAATCGGAAAAGGCATCAGTGCTGGGCTTTCCGTTTCCGCTATCATCGTGAGCTACATCGTCGTGTTTGCCGCAGGTTGGTATCTTGGGGGCTTGCAGGTCATGACAGCTATTTTCCTGTCGCTGTTGTTCGCTCTACTGTTTTCACGCTCGGTTGCAAAAAAACTGGGCGGACTAAACGGAGACTGCTACGGGGCTGTTATCGAAAGCAGTGAAGCGGTCGTTCTGCTGGTGTTAGTCGGGAGCTGGTGGTTATGAAACTGGTTTGGATACGTCACGGGGAGACAGACAGCAATCGTGAGCATCGATATTTGGGACATAGCGACGTTCCTTTAAATGAGCGCGGGCATCTGCACGCGAGTGATTTGGCCAAGGAATTATCAGTGCTCATCGGACGACCCGCTGCGATTTACTCGAGTGACCTGCTCAGATGCAGGCAGACTGCCGAACCGCTCGCAGCTATGGTGGGGCTATCGGTTATTTCGGAACCAGCCTTGAGAGAGCTGTCTTTTGGCGAGTGGGAACTGATGACGTACGATGAGCTGATGCAGTTGGACCCTGTGCGGGCAACGAGATGGTACGACGATCCTTTTCGAAATCGACCTCCACGTGGGGAGAGTCTGGAAGAGCTGGGGATGCGCGTGGATCGTTGGCTACGTTCTTTGTTGGAGAGAGTGGGCAAGGAGGAGGCATCCAATACAGTCGTCATCGTCACACATGGCGGCGTAATCCGCTGGTTCCAGGCCGCGTGGCTCGAAAACAATCCCGACCGATATTGGCAGGTCGAGGGCCTTAAGCATGGTAAGGCTCTGGTAACGGAATGCTTGGATGCGGAAGGGCAGAATTGGATGCGATAACCCCTGAAGAGTAAGAGAGGGACAACATGACAGAAGTATGGATATTATGCGCGGCCTACTTGATTGATCGGGTGGTAGGAGACCCCCGGAGCCTGCCGCATCCAGTGATCATCATGGGCTGGTGGATTACACGATTGGAGCGGGTCATACGTTCTCTGGTCAAAGAGGAGTCGCATTTGAAGCTGGCAGGAGTCCTGTTCCCGGTCGTGATCGTTGGCGGCAGCTACGCTGTTGTTTGGCTGCTTTTGTGGGGAGCGACGTTCATCCATCCGGTGCTTGCCTGGATCTTGGGTGCCTGGTTGATTTCCACGACGATCGCGACAAAAGGCTTGGCCGATGCCGGGATGGAGATTGCCCGTCATCTTATGGCTGGGGATATGGAAGCGGCGAGACGCTCCTTGTCCATGGTAGTCGGACGTGATACAGAGCGGCTAGATGAACCGGAAGTATGTCGGGGAGCGGTGGAAACCGTGGCGGAAAACATCGTCGATGCGATCGTCTCTCCGCTAATTTACGCAGCGATTGGGGGAGCGCCGTTGGCAATGGCGTACCGTGCCGCCAATACCCTTGACTCCATGGTTGGCTATAAAAACGAGAAGTATCTGAATCTCGGCTGGGCATCTGCCCGCTTTGACGATGTACTGAACTACATACCCGCCCGTTTGACAGCTTTGTTGCTCGTCGTCGCAAGCTGGCTGCAACGATTGAATGGGAAACAGTGCTGGGCAATGATCAGAAGAGATGCGCATTTGCATCCGAGTCCAAACAGCGGTTTGCCGGAAGCCGGAGTCGCTGGCGCACTAGGCGTACAGCTCGGGGGATTGAATTATTACCAAGGCGTTGCGTCGAATCGGGCAAAAATGGGAGATGCGAAGCGACCATTGCAGGCAAGTGACATTGTCGCGACGATTCGTTTGATGTATCTCGTTTCGCTCTTATGTCTGCTCGTTAGCGTGATGATATCGATTTTATTATAAACAGGAAGCGAAAAGGGGAGGGGCCTTATGAGCGGCAAATTGTTTGTGATCGGGTTTGGTCCAGGAAGTTTTGAGCATATCACCAAGCGGGCGCGGGAAGCCCTGCAGGAGTCCGATGTCATTATCGGCTATTCCACCTACGTAGACTTGATCCGCGGACTTTTGACGAATCAGCAAATCGTCAGCACAGGGATGACGGAAGAAGTGGCGCGTGCACGAGAAGCCGTGCGTCAGGCGGAAGAGGAAGGCAAAAAGGTAGCGGTCATTTCCAGTGGAGACTCAGGAGTTTACGGGATGGCAGGTCTCGTATACGAGGTGTTGGTGGAAAAAGGCTGGACAGAAGCTACCGGCGTACCCATCGAAATCGTACCGGGCATCTCGGCGATCAATTCCTGTGGAGCGATCCTCGGTGCGCCTATCATGCACGATGCATGTACGATCAGTCTGAGCGATCACTTGACGCCGTGGGAACTGATTGCCAAACGAATTGACGCAGCAGGGATGGCTGACTTTGTGATCGCGTTGTACAACCCGCGCAGCGGACGACGCACACGCCAGATCGTCGAAGCGCAACGCATTCTTTTGCAGTACCGCTCACCAGATACGCCGGTCGGTATCGTGAAAAGTGCTTATCGCGAACGTGAAACGGTTGTCGTGACGACACTGGCACAAATGCTGGAGCATGATATCGGCATGTTGACCACCGTGATTATCGGAAATACATCGACGTTTGTATACGACGGCAAAATGATTACGCCGCGCGGTTATCAGCGCAAATATACGCTGTCTGCCGATGAGCAGCCACTGAAGCCGCATCAGCGTCTGCGTGTAGAAAATGAGCCTTGGTCGCTCGAGGCCACCGAGGAGAGCCTAGCGTCAGCTCCGGCAGCACCAGCAACATCGAAGGAAGAAAGACCAGTAGCTGTGACTGAGGACAGCGTAACGGCTACAGAACCAGCAAATCGTGCAGCAACAAGCACGGCAGTACTGGAAGCGCCTCCTGTAACAGAAGAAGCCGCACCAAAAGCTCCATTCGCATGGGCCATGGAGGCGTTGACGGCTATCAATGCGGCGAAAGGTATTGAAACCAAGCCAGCTGCAGGCCAAGTCCACCGTCCGGTATCTACCTTTACGCCGGAGATGATTTTCGAATGCGCGGTAAGTCCGGGCGTTGCCAACAAAAAAATCACGCCGCTGCAAATGATGGCGATTGCCGAAGTGGCTGGCGAAAAAGGCGAGATCGAATACACCCCACACCACCAAATGATTTTGCGCGTGCCGACTGCCAACCCTGAAAGCATTACTAGCCGCTTGCGAGAGCTTGGGTTGATTCTCAGTCCGATCGGAGATGTTTTGCAGGTAAAGGCGTGTGATTTCTGCGACGGCGAGAAAAAAGACAGCATCCCTTATGCCGACGAACTGCATCAAAAGCTGGGTGGAAAAGAAATGCCGAAGGAACTGAAGATCGGCTTCAACGGCTGCGGGATGGCGTGCTACGGCGCGGTTCAAGAGGATATCGGAATCGTATTCCGCAAAGGAAAGTTCGATTTATTCCTGGGAGCCAAAACGGTTGGACGCAATGCACACTCCGGTATTCCGGTAGCAGAAGGCATCGAAAAAGAAGAGATTGTTCCACTCGTGGAGCGAATCGTGAACCGATTCAAAAAAGAAGCATTTCCGAATGAGCGGTTCCACAAGTTTTTCCAACGTGTAGGTGAGCTGGAGGGCTTTGCATGGTACGAGCCAGCAAAAGCTGAAATCGAGAATGCTGCATGCGGAGATTAATGCAAGAACACATGTAAAAACGAGGGGGACATAAAATGGACGCAGTATTATTTGTAGGTCATGGAAGCAAAGACCCGGAAGGCAATGAAGAGATTCGACAGTTTGTGGCGACGCTAACACCGGATTTGGATGTACCGATAATCGAGACGTGCTTTCTGGAGTTTGCCCGTCCTGACATGCTGCAAGGCTTGAATACCTGCGTGGCGCGGGGGGCAACCCGCGTGGCGGTGATTCCAATCATCCTGTTCTCTGCCGGACATGCAAAAATTCATATTCCTGCTGCCATCGACGAGGCGAAGGAGCTGCACCCACACGTTCAATTCATCTATGGACGCCCGATCGGCATTCACGACGAAGTCATCAATATTTTGACCGCTCGCATGGAAGAGGCAGGCTTTGCCTCCGGAGAAGACCACGATGACCTGGCTGTACTTGTAATCGGACGCGGTAGCAGCGATGCAGATGCCAATAGCGATATTTACAAAATGTCCCGACTGTTCTGGGAGCGCTATAAAGCCAAGTGGGTAGAGACCGCCTTCATGGGCGTGACATATCCGTTGTACGATGAGGGCGTGGAGCGTTGCTTGAAGCTGGGGGCGAAGCGCATCGTTCTCTTGCCGTACTTCCTATTCACGGGTGTGTTGATCAAACGGATGAGCGACCAGCTGGAGAAGTTCCGCGAGCAATATCCAGAAGCCCAGTTCGAAATGGCCGAGTATTTTGGCTTCCATCCGTTGTTGAAGGAAGTGCTCAAGGATCGTGTGGAGGAAGCGTTGCACGGTGAAGTGAAGCTGAACTGTGATACCTGTCAGTACAGGCTCGCAGCGATGGAGCACATCGACCATCACCATCACCACCACGATGACGAGCATGGACATCATCATCACCATGGTCACCACCACCATCATCATCACGACCACGATCACGACCATGACCACGACCACGATCACAAGCACAAGCACGACCACGTTACCAAGTAGGAGGGAGACAGCATGATTCTGGTACTGGCTGGAACGAGCGACGCGCGCGAGTTGGCTCTGCAAATCAAGGACAAGGGCTACGAGCTGTTGACGACGGTCGTCACGGACAATGCTGCGAAAAGTATGGAGGAGGCAGGCGTGCCTGTTCAGGTCGGACGACTGACTGCAGACGATATTCAGCAGCTGATCCAAGACAGAGCCGTCCAATGCGTGATCGACGCGAGTCATCCCTTCGCAGAGGAAGCCTCCAAAAACGCCATGGCAGGAGCACAGGGCGCAGGAGTTCCCTACATTCGTTACGAGCGGGAAAGCATCTCCTCACCGGGCAGTGAGAAGCTGATTGTGGTAGAAGACTACGTCCAGGCGGCTGAGCTGGCGGCAGAAAAGCGGGGCGTCATCATGCTGACGACGGGCAGCAAGACGCTGAAAACGTTCACGGATCGGCTTCTGGGCTTGCCTGACACGACCTTGGTAGCACGCATGCTGCCGCGTCTTGACAATATGCAGAAATGCGAAGAGCTGGGTGTCGAGCAAAAAAACATTGTCGCGATGCAAGGTCCTTTTTCCAAGGATCTGAACAAAGCGCTCTACGATCATTATGGTGTCACGCTGATGATCACCAAAGAGAGCGGCAAGGTAGGCGCTTTTGATGAAAAGGTGGAAGCGGCACTGGAAATGGGCATCGAAACCATCGTCATCGGTCGTCCAAAGATCGATTATGGAACGAAGTTTTCGGATTACGCCAGCGTGCTGGGCGAACTCAAACAAGTGACTGGAGGAAACTAACCATGGATTTCAAAACGGAATTTAAACCGATGACCGTACAACCGCAAGAGATTGAGGACTTGAGCTTTCAAATCATTACAGATGAGTTGGGCGAGCATTCTTTTACAGAAGAACAATATCCGGTAGTACAACGTGTCATCCACGCATCCGCAGACTTTGACCTCGGACGCAGCCTTGTTTTCCACCCGGACGCAGTAAAGTCGGGAATCGAAGCGATCCGCAGCGGCAAAATCGTCGTAGCAGATGTACAGATGGTGCAAGTCGGCATCAGCAAAAACCGCATTGAAAAATTCGGCGGACAAGTGAAGGTGTACATCTCCGACCGCGATGTAATGGAAGAGGCGAAGCGTCTGAACACGACCCGTGCGATCATTTCCATGCGCAAAGCGATCAAGGAAGCGGATGGCGGAATCTTTTGCATCGGAAACGCACCGACTGCACTCCTGGAGCTGATCCGCATGGTGAAGGAAGGCGAAGCAAAGCCAGGTCTGGTCATCGGGATGCCAGTTGGCTTCGTATCTGCGGCAGAATCCAAGGAAGAGCTGGCGAAGCTCGATATCCCGTTCATTACGAACATGGGACGCAAAGGTGGAAGTCCAGTAACGGTAGCAGCATTGAATGCCATTTCGATCATGGCGGAACGGTTGGGCTAAGCAGATGGCAGCCAAAGCAGCAACGGACGAAAAAGAGGCAAAACCCCTCCGCCACGGATATACGACTGGATCATGTGCAACGGCGACGACCAAGGCTGCTTTGATCGCGCTGATTACTCAGGAAGAGCAGAGCCAAGCGACGATTCGCCTGCCAATCGGCGAGGATGTCACCTTTCAGTTGGAGAGCTGTGAGTTTTCCTTGGAGAGGGCGACAGCAAGCACGATCAAGGACGGGGGAGACGATCCGGACGCGACACACGGTGCCCTTATCCTCTCTACTGTGGAATGGTCGGATCAGCCTGGCATTATTTTGGATGGCGGACTCGGCGTGGGACGGGTGACCAAACCAGGGTTGCCCGTTCCGATTGGCGAGGCAGCGATCAATCCCGTCCCGCGCAAAATGATCAGGGAAACCGCGCAGGCAGTGCTGGATGAGTACGGGACCCAGCGCGGGATCAAAATCGTCATCTCTGTGCCTGCAGGCGAGGAAATCGCCAAAAAAACATTGAATGGACGACTCGGCATACTCGGCGGCATCTCCATTTTGGGGACGCGTGGAATCGTGGTGCCGTTTTCCACTTCTGCCTACAAGGCGAGTGTGGCGCAAGCGGTCAACGTCGCCAAGGAAGCCGGCTGCGATCATATTGTGCTGTCGACGGGCGGAAAGAGTGAATCCTACGGGGTCGCTACTTATCCAGAGCTGTCGGAAGAAGCATTCGTAGAAATGGGCGATTTCGTCGGCTTTTCTCTCAAGCAGTGCAAAAACAAGGGTATGCGCAAAGTGACCTTGGTCGGGATGATGGGCAAGTTTTCCAAGGTAGCGCAAGGCGTCATGATGGTTCATTCCAAAAGCGCACCCGTCGATTTCGGCTTCCTCGCCCAAATGGCGGCAGATGCAGGAGCTTCTCAGGAGCGTATTGACGAAATTTTGGGAGCCAACACCGCTTCGCAGGTAGGCGATATGATGGTGGACACGCCCGCCTTTTTCGAGATCATGTGCGAAAACTGCTGTCGCGCTGCATTAAAAGAAGTGGGCGGCGGCATCGAGGTCGAAACCATCATCATCACAATGAAAGGGTCCCTGTTGGGAAGGGTGACGATCAATGACACAGGCGATGAAAGTAATTGGAATCGGGGATGATGGACAGCAGAGCCTGCTGCCGTTGTACCGGACTTGGATAGAAGAAAGTGAACTGTTGGTTGGAGGAGAGCGACACCTCAGTTTTTTCCCGGAGTATACAGGGGAAAAGCGTGTACTAAAGGGCGGACTGACCGCGATGGTAGAAGAGCTACGCACCGAGACGCGCAAGACGGTCATTCTGGCGTCAGGCGACCCGCTCTTTTACGGGATTGGCGGCTTGCTTTCCAAAAAGCTGAACGTGGAGATCTACCCGCACCTCAGCTCCATCCAGCTCGCTTTTGCCAAAATGGGCGAAGCATGGCAGGATGCGACATTGGCTAGTGTGCACGGACGTAGTATCAAAGGTCTGGCACAGCGGATAGACGGGAAGGATAAGGTCGCACTGTTGACGGATCGGGAGAACTCGCCAGCAGCG
Source organism: Brevibacillus brevis (assembly GCF_022026395.1). Lineage (NCBI taxonomy): Bacteria > Bacillati > Bacillota > Bacilli > Caryophanales > Paenibacillaceae > Brevibacillus > Brevibacillus brevis. The sequence continues at coordinate 1,291,654 of NZ_CP041767.1, forward strand.
ATCGCCAAGTACCTCCTTTCGTTTCAGATGACCGAGTACGATGCGTTCGTGGCGGAGAATCTGGGCAGTGCGGAAGAGCGGACAGGCTGGTATTCCCTTGAGGAAATGGCAGATGGTATCTTTTCTGATCTGAATGTCGTGATTTTGAAAAAACGCCGTCCAAGCCCGGTATGGCCGTTTGGAATTGCAGACGAGGAGTTTTCCCAGCGCAAGCCGGACAAGGGACTCATTACGAAAAAAGAAGTGCGCATTTTAAGCATCGCGCAGCTGCAATTGCATGCGAAAAGTATCGTCTGGGACATCGGCACCTGCACAGGCTCTGTCGCCATTGAAGCGGCACGGATTGCGCGTGAGGGTGCAGTGTACGGCGTAGAGAAGAACGTGGATGATCTGGAAAACTGCCGCCAGAACATGGCGAAGTTTCGCACGGATTTGACAGTGATTAACGCTCGTGCCCCACATGGCTTGGATGAGTTCCCGGACCCGGATGCCGTATTTATTGGCGGCAGTGGCGGAGAATTGCGAGAGCTGTTGAATATCTGCTGCACACGACTGCGTCCGAAAGGCCGGATTGTGGTGAACGCGGCGACTATTGAGACATTGTACGAAGCGACACAAGCATTCGCGCAGGAAGGATTCGAGACATCGGTGACACTGGCACAGCTATCGCGCAGCAAGCCGATTTTGTCCCTGACGCGCTTTGAAGCATTGAATCCGATCTACATCATTACGGCCTGGGCCAAGCAGGCAGAAGAACTAGGAGGAGACAGCAAGTGACCAAGATCGGAACATTGTACGGACTGGGAGTAGGTCCCGGCGACCCTGAATTGATTACCGTCAAGGCATTTCGTCTATTACAGCAATCACCAGTGGTTGCGTACCCGAAAAAACGGATGGGCAGCAAAAGCTACGCGCATCAAATCGCAGAGCTGTATGTGCAGTCTCCAGACAAGGAAATGCTCGGACTCGTATTCCCGATGACGCGGGACAAAGAAATTTTGGAGCGTGAATGGAACAACACAGTAGAGATCGTCTGGGAGCGTCTGTCTGAAGGCAAAGACGTCGCTTTTGTAACAGAAGGCGATCCGATGTTTTACAGCACGTTCATCCACATGATGCGCGTTATGCATGAGGAGCACCCGGAAGTGCCAATCGTAACCGTACCAGGCGTCTCTTCGTTTTTGGGAGCTGCGTCCCGCTTCAATCTGCCGCTGGCGGATGGCGACGAGCAGATCGGCATCATCCCGGCAACAGAAGACAAGGAAGCCATGCGCAAAGCGCTGGAGAACCACGATACCGTCGTATTCTTGAAGGTAGCAAAAGTACTGCCAATGATCATTGGCTTGCTGAAAGAAATGGGGCTGGCTGAAAAGGCAGCAGTAGCGACCAAGGTCACTTCCTCCGAGGAAATGGTTTGGACCGATATGCGTGAACTGGAGCGGGCAGAGCTCAGCTATCTTACACTGATGGTGGTGAAAAAGTAATGAAACTGTACATAGTGGGAGCGGGTCCTGGTGACCCCGAATTGATTACGGTAAAAGGCTTAAAGCTGCTGCAAAAGGCAGACGTCATTATGTATACCGACTCTCTCGTGAACGAGGATTTGGTTGCGCTCGGCAATCCGAATGCAGAAGTACTGCAAAGCTCGGGGATGGCATTGGAAGAAATGGTAGAACAATTGGTAGAACGGATTAGTAGCGGAAAAACAGTTGTACGTCTGCATACAGGTGATCCGTCCATTTATGGTGCGATCATGGAACAGATCGCCCTGTTAAAAGAAAAAGGCATCGAGGTAGAAATCGTTCCAGGTGTGAGCTCCGTATTTGCGGCAGCGGCAGCAGTAGGAGCCGAGCTGACGATTCCTGATCTGACACAAACGATCATCCTTACCCGTGCGGAGGGTCGCACACCAGTGCCTGAAAGAGAAAAGCTGCGTGCGCTCGCTGAGCATCATTGCACGTTGGCTCTGTACCTTAGCGCGACGTTGACGAAAAAAGTAGTCCGCGAGCTGGTCGATGCAGGCTGGAGCGAGGATACGCCAGTAGCAGTCGTACAACGTGCAAGCTGGCCGGATCAATTGATCGTTCGCACCACGCTGAAAAATTTGGACGAAGACATGGGCAAAAACGGCATTCGCAAGCACGCGATGATTTTGGCTGGCTGGGCATTGGACCCGAACATCCACGACAAGAGCGAGCAATACCGTTCCAAGCTGTACGATAAAACCTTTACACACGGGTTCAGAAAAGGTGTGAAGGAATAATGAAGATCATCGAACTGATCGAGGGAGAAATCCCTGTTATCGAGCAGCGCGGAGACTATGCCATTGTCGCGATCACGAAGCACGGGGTAGAGATGGCCCGAGATCTGGCACAGAAATTTCCTGGGACAGACCTGTACTACATGAGCAAGTTCGAACGCGGAGATGAGGAAGCGCGCGGCATCCAGCTGTTTACCAACAGTGTACGGATGCTGTTTCCCGCTCTCTGGCCTGCTTATAAAGGTTTGATCATCATTATTTCACTGGGTGCGGTTATTCGGATGATCGCACCTTTGCTCGAAGACAAAAAGAAAGACCCGGGTGTCGTCGTCGTCGATGACCGTGGGGAGAATGTCATCAGTGTGCTGTCCGGCCATTTGGGCGGTGCCAATGAGCTGGCTCGCGAGGTAGCGGCAGTCATGGGTGCTCGTCCGATTATCACGACAGCATCGGATGTACAAAAGACTATTCCCGTCGATCTATTCGGTAGACGTTTTGGCTGGGAGTGGGATTCCGCTGATAAGCTGACTCCTGTCAGTGCTTCCGTTGTTAACGAGGAGCGTGTAGCCGTCATCAATGAATCCGGTGAACGCGACTGGTGGATGCATGACACCCCAATGCCACCGTCCATCAAGGAATACGCGACAATCGCTGAGGCCAAAGCCGATCAGCCGCAAGCTGCTCTAGTCGTTTCTCATCGCCTGCTCACACCGGAGGAACAATCGATTTTGGATAATGGCGTCCTTTATCGTCCGAAGGTAATCGTGCTCGGGATGGGCTGCAACCGGGGAACCTCCGCAGAGGAGATCGAGGCTGTCATCAAGGAAACGCTGGATGAACTGCAATTTTCGATCAAAAGTGTAAAAGCACTGGCGACCATCGAGCTGAAAAAGGATGAAGCGGGTCTCATCGCTGTTTGCGAAAAATACGGCTGGCCGTTCGTCTGGTATTCGCCTGAAGAATTAAACAAGGTCGAAATCAGCGATCCGTCTGATACCGTCTTCAAGTTCACGGGAGCGTACGGAGTGAGTGAGCCTGCCGCGAAGCTGTACGCTGGAGTAGGCGAACTCGTTTTGACCAAGAAGAAGTCGGGTAACACTACCATTTCGGTCGGATTGATTCCCTATCACGAGGAGGAGCGCGCATGACGGACAGCCGCCGTATTGTGATTGCCGGAACAGGCAGCGGAGCGGGCAAGACAACCGTTACCATCGGACTGATGGCTGCTCTGAAAAGAAAAGGGCATACCGTTCAGGGCTTCAAGTGTGGTCCTGACTATATCGATCCTACGTATCATACGGCTGTGACCGGCAGAGCCTCGCGAAATTTGGACAGCTTTATGCTAGAGCACGAGATCGTGAAGGAGATTTTTGTCCGCGGCAGCGAGGGTGCAGACATCTCGATTATCGAGGGTGTCATGGGCATGTACGATGGCAAGGAAGCAACCAGCGATAAAGGCAGCACCGCAGAAATTAGCATTCTGACTGGCTCTCCGGTTCTGCTGGTGGTCAATTGTCAGAGCATGGCGCGTAGTGCGGCTGCGATTGTCAAAGGCTTTCAACTGCTCAATCCACAGGCGAGAATCGTCGGTGTCATCGCGAACAAGGTCGGCAGTGAAGGGCATCACAAAATCGTGAAGGCAGCGATCGAGCAGGAGTGCGGGATTCCGGTCGTGGGCTACCTGAAACGGGAGAACGAGCTGGAAATACCGGAACGTCATCTCGGGTTGGTGCCATCTGTCGAACGTGGAGAGTTGACTCCCTTGTTTGAAAAGCTGGCTGATCTGATTGCGGAGACAGTCGATTTGGAGCAAATCTGGGAGTTGGCAAAGGCAGAGCCGCTGCAAGCCAAACCTACGTTGTTTGCTCCGCGAGAAGCGTCTGCCAATGTCACCATTGCTGTAGCGAAGGACCCTGCTTTTCATTTTTACTATCCGGAAAATTTGGAGCTGCTCGAAGCATATGGCGCGAAGCTCGCGTTCTTTTCCCCACTGGCCGGTGAGGGAGTGCCTGAGGATGCGGATGGCTTGTACATCGGGGGAGGCTTCCCGGAGGAATTTGCAGCAGAGCTATCGCAAAATGAAGCGGTGAAACAATCGATCCGATCTGCGATCACAAAAGGCTTGCCTACCTTGGCTGAGTGCGGCGGTTACATGTTTTTGACAGAGGCAATCGTCACGACCGATGGCGACAGCTATCCAATGGTGGGGCTCATCTCAGGCAAGGTGACCATGCAGAAAAAGCTCGCAGCGCTTGGCTATCGGGAAGTGCGCGGCAAGGAAGGCAATTTCTTGCTCGGTACCGAAGAACAGGCAAAAGGGCATGAATTTCACTACTCTACGTATGCTTCGGATCAAGAGCTGCCAGCAGCATATGAGACGAAAGGGCTTCGCGGTACGAAGCCGGAGGGCTATGCCCAAGATAATCTGGTCGCAGGCTATACTCACTTGCATTTCGGCTCCAACCCCAAACTGGTTGAGCGTTGGCTGAACCGATGCGCGGAGGTGGCCGCTCGTGCCTAAATCCCTCCCGTTGATGGTGCAAGGTACCAGCTCGGATGCAGGAAAAAGTGCGATTGCAACAGCGCTTTGCCGTATTTTTGCCCAAGATGGCTACAAGACAGCTCCGTTCAAATCGCAAAATATGGCCCTGAATTCCTACGTGACGCTGGATGGAAAAGAAATCGGACGGGCGCAGGGCGTTCAGGCAGAGGCAGCGGGAATTCTGGCGACGACTGACATGAACCCCATTTTGATCAAGCCGACACGAGATTCTGAATCGCAAATTGTCGTCAACGGCGAGCCATACGGCAACATGAAAGCTTTTGCCTATCGAACGGAATTTTATGACGAGGGCTTGCGGATCATTGAGGAAGCGTATCAGCGACTCGCCAGTTCCTATGAGCGGATCGTCATTGAAGGGGCTGGCAGTCCGGCAGAGGTCAATCTGAATGACCGCGAGCTCGTCAATATGCGAGTCGCTCGTCTCACGAACGCGCCCGTCATTTTGGTGGCAGACATCGAGCGCGGGGGTGTGTTTGCCAGCTTGGTCGGTACTCTTCAATTGCTTGAACCCGAAGACCGGGATCGTGTGATCGGCGTCATCATCAATCGTTTTCGCGGTGATTTGACACTTTTGCAGCCGGGACTCGACTGGTTCGAAGAATATACGGGCAAGCCTGTTCTTGGTGTCGTGCCATTTATTCCAGACTTGTGGATCGATGCAGAGGATTCGCTGATTTTGCACCGTTATCAAGGTCAGCGTGAGACGCCGCGGGAGATTGACATTGCGGTTTTGCGCTACCCGCGAATTTCCAACTTTACAGACGTGGACCCGTTTTTTGTAGAGCCGGATTGCCGGATGCGCTTTGTGACACGTTTGGAAGAGCTGGGGGAACCTGACCTGATTGTCCTGCCGGGCAGCAAGAATACAATCGAGGATATGCATTTCTTACGAGAGACGGGTCTTGCTGCGGCGGTCAAAGACCTTCATCATAAAGGGAAGACGTATATCGTCGGTTTGTGCGGCGGCTATCAAATGCTGGGAGAAGCCATTCATGATCCGGCTGGGGTCGAGTCTCCGTTGCAGCAGCTTGATGGGCTGGGTCTCATCCCGATGATCACGACGATGGAGCAGAAGAAAACGACCGTTTTGTCCCGTGGGGAAGCAGTATTTGCGAAGGAAAAGCTGACGGTGGAAGGCTACGAGATTCACATGGGGCAATCCGCTTATTCGCGCAATGATTTTCCTTTTATCCAGATGGAGGGGCGTACGGAGGGCTATTGTCAGGAGGAGCGGCAGTTGATCGGTACGTATTTTCATGGGCTGTTCCACAATGACCACTTCCGCACGCTGTTGCTGAATGCCATCCGTGAGCAAAAAGGACTCTCCCCCATTACGGATCGCCCATCTTTTGTCGCTCTACGAGAGCAGGGGTACGATCTGTTGGCGGATACTGTTCGTCGCCATGTGAGGTTGGATACGATCGAAGAGTACATGAAGGCTTTTCAAGAAAAAGAGGTGCAAATATAATGGCAGTCATTTATCCGGCGATTGAGCCACGAAATCAGGAAGCAAGTGAGCAAACGAGACAGCATGTGGATCAGTTGACCAAGCCGCTTGGCAGCCTTGGACGCCTGGAGCAATTGGCTATTGAGCTGGCTGGGATGACAGGTGAGACGATGCCTGTTGTAACACCGCCGGGCGTGCTTGTTTTTGCGGCCGATCACGGTGTGGCACGGGAAGGTGTCTCTGCCTATCCGCAGGAAGTGACAGCGCAGATGGTGCTGAATATGGTTCATGGCGGAGCTGGAGTCAACGTCTTTGCCAGACAAATCGGAGCCATTCAAAAAATCGTCGATGTCGGTGTAGCGGTCGAGGTCGAAGCACCGGGTGTTTACAACAAGCGAATCAGAGCAGGCTCGGGCAATATGCTGAAAGAACCAGCAATGACCGCAGACGAAGCGCAGCGCTCCATCGCAGTTGGCCTCGAGATGGCGGAAGCGATGATCGGGGAAGGCGCCAAAGTCCTGATCGTCGGTGAAGTGGGCATTGGCAACACGACAGCCAGCAGTGTGATCCTGTCAGCATTAACCGGAGCTGATCCTGAGCAAATCGTCGGACGAGGAACAGGGCTGGATGACGCGGGCTGGCAGCGTAAAAAGGCAGTTGTTCGTGAAGCACTTGCCCTGCATCGCCCGGATGCAACTAATCCGTTGGACGTTTTGGCAAAAGTCGGCGGACTGGAAATCGGAGCAATGGCTGGTGCGATCATGGGAGCAGCCTCTCGCCGTGTCCCTGTGCTGCTGGACGGCTTTATCGCTACGGTAGCGGCTTTGCTTGCTGTTCGAATGGAGCCACTCGTTGCTGATTACTTGATAGCGGGTCACCGTTCTGAGGAGCCGGGGCATGATTTTGTCCTGCAAGCATTAGGCAAGGAGCCACTGCTCAGCCTGAAATTGCGACTGGGCGAAGGAAGCGGAGCAACATTGGCGTTTCCAATCGTGGAAGCGGCGACACGGATGGTTCGTGAGATGGCGACATTTGCATCAGCAGGGGTAAGTGACCGATGAGCGGCGCGGGGAAAGTCTATCTCGTAGGAGCTGGCCCTGGCGATCCAAAGCTGATTACTGTAAAAGGAATGGAATGCCTGCAAAAGGCAGAGGTGGTTGTGTATGATCGTCTGGCAAATCCAGCCCTGCTGGAGTACGCGCCACAGACGGCAGAACGCATCTACTGCGGCAAGCTGCCGGATCATCACACGATGAGACAGGAATCGATTAACGAGCTGTTAGCGGAAAAAGCGTTGGAAGGAAAAGTCGTCGTACGGCTAAAAGGCGGCGATCCTTGTGTGTTTGGTCGAGCGGGAGAAGAAGCGCAGCATTTGGCTGAGCGTGGAATTGCCTTTGAAATCGTCCCGGGAGTAACAGCTGGAATTGCAGCCTCGGCGTACGCGGGTATTCCGGTGACACACCGCGATCACGGCTCTTCATTCGCTGTCGTGACGGGACATTTACGCGAAGACAAGCCGGAGCTGGCGGTAGAAAAATGGAGTGCTCTCGCAAATGGCATCGACACGGTTGCCTTTTACATGGGAGTAGCCAATCTGCCGTTGATCCGCACCCAATTAATCAAGCACGGACGCGATCCACATACGCCAGTCGCTGTCATCTCTTGGGGAACACTCCCGCAGCAAGCAGTGGTAACGGGTACCCTGGTTGATATTGAGGAACGTTTGGCCCAAAACAGTCACATCACGAATCCAGCTATCATTCTGGTCGGTGATGTCGTGAAAATGCGTGAGAAAATCAACTGGTTTGAAGCTACGCTTGGAATGGGGCAAGTGCAATAATAGGAAAACGAGGGGGGAAACGCTGATGACGCACTATGCCATGATGGTCAATCTACAAAACAAGCGTTGCCTGGTGGTCGGTGGCGGGCAGGTAGCCGAGCGGAAAATCGGCAGTCTGCTTGCTGCTGGTGCAGATGTCACCGTTGTGAGTCCCTCCTGTACGGCAACCATCCTTGAGTGGGCACATGCTAGGAAGCTGATGGTAGCACAGCGCCCCTTTACCCCACAGGACGTAGAGCAGGTGGTTCTCATCATCGCGGCGACGAGTGATCCCACCGTCAATCTGGCTGTATACGAAGCGTGCCGTCCGCATCAGTGGATCAATATCGTTGATCGCCCAGACCTCTGTTCCTTTACCGTTCCATCTGTCGTTGTACGTGGAGACCTGCAGATTGCTATCTCTACGGGTGGGAACAACCCGGGTCTGGCAAAGAAAATGCGCCGTCAGCTCGAAGAATGGGTGGGACCAGAATACGAGGACTACACGCTTTTTCTCGGCAGCATGAGAAGACAAGTACTCTCGCTGGCGGCAAGCGAGGCGGATAGACGGGCAATCTTGGCAGAGCTTTTGGACGACCGCTTTTTACAGTGGACCAAAAATGGCGAAATCGACCGAAGAGATCGGGAGGCCGCAGCACTGCTTACCATGACAAGAGAGTAGATCAACGCAAAAATTGGATGGCTCCCACTAAGCGACTTGGTGGGAGCTTTTTTCTACTTCTTTCGCCAGATCATTTCCAAATGCCTCCCGACCACTTCAAAGCCGAGCTTTCTGTACATTTCCTGCGGCGTATCATCTGCATAGGTCGTCAAGTACATATGGGTGGCGCCGAGCTTTTTGGCGTCCTGCATCATGACCCGAATGATTTCCGTGCCGAATCCTCTACGTTGCCAGGCATCCAGTATAAAAAATTCCTCCATACGAACGAGCTCGTTGTAAAGATGCCATTCACATGCACCGACTGGCTCCTGATCGACAAAGCACACATACGGAATGATCTCGCCTTTTTTATAAATTTCTCTTTTCCGGTTCGCTTTACGTACAGCAAAATCAGGATTGATCATAACGGAATCATAAGCAGTAAGGCAGCGTATTCCTGCTTCCATGATGTCAGTTGAATCCCCTCGTAAAACGGAGCATTGTGGATTCGGAGCCAGTTTATCGGCAACATCCAGTGGAGCAAGCATGTACAGCATCGTATTTACTTCAAACCCAAGCTGGGAAGCAAAAGACACTAACTCTTCTGAAAAAGGTAGCGACGGGTGCAGTTCCAGCTTCAAGTGGCCGAGCTGCTGCTCTTTGGCATGTTGTAGCTCTTGCTCGATGTAAGCTTGTATCCAGTCTTGAGTGGGAACCGACATCAGTTCTGTATAATTATGGCTATACATGTCCGGGACCGATTCATCGCGATATACGCGTACTTGTGGATGCTCCGTTCGCGTAGAAAAAGCAAGGGCATAGCGCTCCTGCAAAGTAAAAATATTCGTGAGCATTCCTTTATTCCCCATTTCCTGATATGGTGATAGTTGTTTGAATACTTGTCTTCTCAGAGTAAGCCATTTTCCTAAAGGAGGAAACGAAAATGTCGGATGCTTTTCAAATGGGCCCCTTTTTGTTGAAAATGAGCATGCTGGCGGTCATTGTTTCACTTTCGCTCGGCTTTGTGGCTATATCCGCTCAGCTTAAACATAGCAGAGAAATGAAATCAGCGGTTATTGAGCTGTTGAGTAATGCACTGTTGCTGGCATTTCTCGTTTGGAAGTTCAGCTACGTCCTGTTTCATTTTTCGAAGGCAGTGGAGAATCCCTCATCGATTCTTTATTTTTCCGGGGGAGAAACCGGAGCCATCCTGGCAGTCGTGGCAGTTGTCGTCTACCTCACCAAGACGGTACGCAAAAAAGCGATTCTTGTTCATTTCGTTGCCTTGGGAATGGCGACAGGTTTTCTTGCTGCAACTGGTGTTTACCAACTGCTCACGGTCCTGTTGGAACAGAGCAGCATGTGGTATCACCTACAGCAGGTCGTCATATGCGTCCTCTTTCTTTGGTGGCTGCATCGGGCAAAGGAAGGACTCATTCATCTGGCGGCTTGGCTTGCACCCGTGATGTGGTTTGCCATTAGCCAAGTCTATGTGCACTTTTTTATTCCGAATCGAGAAGCTGTGTTTGCAGGACTTTCTGGCGATCAGCTCATGTACTATGCATTCGCTCTCTTGCTGCTCTTTTTGTCCAGACGAGTGAAGCCGATAGGGGGAACGACTGATGAAGAAGCATCATAATGTTTGGGCGATTCTCGTACTCTTGGGGCTTTTGGGATGGGGTATTTTTGATGCGGAAATCTTGAACAGGCAGGAACCCATCGCTTCATCTGGCGAGCAAGGCAACGGGCAGATTGGAATAGAAAAAGGAAATACCGCCCCGGATTTTGAACTGCAGCAGATAGGTGGCGGTACAGTCAAGCTGTCCGATTTCCGGGGGAAAAAAGTCATTCTCAATCTATGGGCGACGTGGTGTCCTCCTTGCCGCGCAGAAATGCCGGACATGCAGCGTTACTACGAAGAGAACAAAGAAAAAGGCGTTGTTATTCTCGGGGTCAATCTGACCGATACGGAGACGAGCCCGGAAGTGGTGGCGGATTTCGTGAAGTTGTATGGCATCACCTTTCCGATCTTGCTCGATCCCGATAAAGAAGTAGCGAATGTATACAAAGCCATTTCGATTCCGACCAGCTACATTATTGATTCGAACGGCGTAGTCCAGAACAAATACATCGGCCCGATGAGTGAAGAAATCATGGAAAACATGTTGTCTGCGATCAAATAGAAAACCGACAGCAGTCATATCTGCTGTCGGTAGTCATGTCTTTCCTATTATCCAGCGTCTGCTTTGTTTGCTGGTTCCTTGACGGATGTCTTTCGATCCAGACGAAATACAGCATTGAGCAGCTTGTATATATGCTTGGATTCCTTGGTTAGCAATGGTCCTAAAATGGCGAGAATCAAAACGTAAAGAGCCGCAAATGGTTGCAAAATTTCCATGAGTGCGCCCGCTTTTCCGAGATTAGCCATGATGATGGAGAACTCACCGCGAGATACGATGGTCAGTCCAATATTGGTAGAAGCCTTCGGAGGCAATCCGGCACTTCGCCCAGCCAAAAGTCCGGCGACGACGTTACCGAAAAGGGTGAGGGCGACGGCACCAATGGACAACCATACGGCTCCACCTAATGACAATGGATCAATTGTCAAACCGAAGCTGAAGAAGAACATGGCTCCGAAGAAGTCACGAAATGGCAGGATGAGATGCTCGATGCGCTTCATGTGTTGTGTTTCTGCCAAAACGAGACCTACGAGCAGTGCTCCGATGGCTTCGGCAACATGGATCGTTTCGGAAAAACCCGCAATCAGAAACAGAGCGGCAAACACCGTAATCATAAACACTTCGTTTGATTTGATGTTCAATGCCCGATTCAGGAAAGGAACGAGCTTGCGGCCTACGATAATGAGGAGGAGCATGTAGCCAAGTGCAATCAATGCGGATGAGAGGACGCCAGCAAGGGAAGTTGCACCGCTTAACACCAAGCCAGATACGATTGAGATATAGACGGCCAAGAATATGTCTTCGAACATGATGATCCCCAAGATCATCTCTGTTTCGCGATTTGCTGTACGTTTGAGATCCACCAGTACTTTTGCCACAATGGCACTGGAGGAAATAGTGGTAATGCCTGCGATAATCAAAACTTCTTTGAGTGGAAATCCAGCAGCCCAACCAAACAAGAGGCCGAGGGTAAAGTTGATGACAATGTAAATGGTACCGCCAACGGCAATAGATCGACCAGCCTTGATCAGGCGGCCTACTGAAAATTCAAGTCCGAGGTAAAACAACAGGAAGAGTACGCCAATTCTGCCCATAAATTCGATGAGCGGGGCGCTTTCAATAAAGCGGAGATCAAACAAGCCGATGTCGGGAGCGTGTGGACCCACGATCATCCCGACGAGAATGTAGAAGGGTACGATGGAGAATTTTAACTTCATGGAGAGGAACCCCGCCATTGCTATGAGTGCGAGGGCAAGACCGACTTCAAAAACGATGTGCTCCAATATCACTCACCTCCGTTGCTGAGAATAGTCTTGAGAGCCTTCACCTGCTTCCGTTCACCTGCAACGACCAACGTAGATCCTGTACAAAGGACATACTCGGGGCCGGGATTAATCGTTTGATTATGGTCTTTTTCGATAACGGCGATGATAGTAGCGCCAGTTTCTTGACGAATGTTGAGCTCCCCAATCGTCTTGCCAATGGCAGGAGCGTTCGATTCAATCTTGTACCATTCGATCATGAGTTTGTCTAACGCAACCTCGACTGTTTCCAGTGCAGATGGTTTATACGTCAAACCGCCTACGATGGCAGCAATTTGTCTCGCCTCATCATCGTCAAGGGTAACCATGGAGATTGTTTCGTCTATATCATCACGGTCAAAGTGATACATTTCCCGGCGGCCATCATCGTGAATGACGATAACCAGCTTGTCGCCACTTCTGGTTTCGACCTGGTACTTCCTGCCGATCCCTGGCAAATCGGATTCTCTAATCGAGAACATGTAAGATCCTCCTTCACGCAAGACACTGTATTGGCATAGATATCGGCTCTTTTTTCCCAGTGAGCAACAAGTCGTCAATAATTATTTGGAATTATATCCATTCCGGTGATATTTTAGTAATAATCCCCCCTGTTGTGCGGACTATTGTCGACATTCATACCTACAACAACTATTATACACGAAATGACATGATTTTTCTCTGAAATGAAACATTTTTATTAAAAAATGACACACTTATAAACGTACAGGAATATCAACTTTCCTCTAAAGCGAAGTCGCTCCTCCATGAGCCGGCTTCGAAAGAGGTTATTTTAAGGATGATGAAACATGGCGAACAAACAGTATCGATTAACAGAAGCGGAATGGGTCTTTATTCAAGACATGCGGTCCATGGAGATGGATGAGCTATTGGACATCGTGATCGCATTGCGCAATGAGGTAAGGGAGTTGGAGAAAAAGGCGGAGCTGATCAGAGAGCGCGAGAAAGAGGGCTGGCAGGAGGAGTATCAGGCAGCACAGAAGCGAATTAATCACCTGCGCCAATTTGAGGTGGAGCTTCGTAAAACATGGCCAAATGACTAAAGCAAAAAGAGGTTCTCTCGGGAATAGGAGAACCTCTTTTTTATCTGGACTAGGCCATAATCGGTTTTGCCTCTGACTCGTTGTCCGTCTCGGTGGCAGTTTCATCTGTTTGCTGGACGCGTCCCGGATGGAACTCATTTTCATGCTTGGCTATGACCACGGCAGCTACGCCATTTCCGATCAGATTCGTGATGGCACGAGCTTCTGACATGAATCGATCGACGCCGAGCAAGAGGGCAATGCCTTCGACCGGAATGACAGGGAAGGCTGCCAAGGTAGCGGCGAGTGTAATGAAACCAGAACCTGTGACACCGGCAGCCCCTTTTGACGTAATCATCAGAATTCCTAAAAGAGTGACCTGTTCCCAAAAGCTGAGCTCGATGCCATATGCTTGGGCGATAAAAATGGCAGCCATAGATAAATAAATAGAGGTGCCATCCAGGTTAAACGAGTAGCCCGTCGGTACGACCAGACCGACAACGGATTTGGAGCAGCCGTACTTCTCCAGCCGATCCATCATTCTTGGAAGAGCGGACTCTGAGGAGGATGTTCCGAGCACGAGCAGGATTTCCTCCCGAATGTATTTGATAAACGAGAAGATGCTGAATTTGTAGTAGCGCGCGATCCCGCCCAGGACGAGAATAATGAACAAAAACATTGTGATGTAGACAGCCGTCATCAAAAGGCCCAGTCTGGTCAGCGACCCGATGCCGAATTTCCCAATCGTGTACGCCATCGCGCCAAATGCAGCTACTGGCGAGACCTTCATGATCATATTGACGACACCAAAAAATCCGTGTGTCAGCTTGTCAAACAGCTTGATGACAGGCTGGGACGCTTGCCCCATGGCAGTGAGTGAGAGACCAAACAGGACAGCGAAGAACAGAATAGGCAACAGCTCGCCATTTGCCATCGCCCCGACGACATTTTCCGGGATAATCTTCACAATAAAATCGATAAAACCGTTGTTACTCTGAGCAGCAGCCTCCGTGTACTTGGAAACGTCCCCGCTGGTCAGTCCCGTTTTGTCAAAGCCTACCCCAGGCTTGATCAGGTTGACCACGAGCAGTCCGATGGCCAATGCGATTGTGGTAACGATTTCAAAATAGAGCAGCGCTTTGCCGCCGATCTTACCGACCTTTTTCATGTCTCCCATACTGGCGATTCCATTCACCACGGTGAAGAAGACAATCGGTGGAATGACCATTTTGATCAGTTTGACAAAAATATCGGCCAACACCTTCAGCTCTGCGCCGAATTTGGGTGCAAAATGACCAACTAAAATACCGAGGATGATGGCTATAACGACCTGTACGGTCAGATTTTTAAAGTTGATCCGCATCGAATCACTCCTCCTCCAAGAATTGAAAGCGCTTTATCCCTCTCTTTTGCATTGTATAAATGGTGTGGAAAATTGAAAATGATACGGTCATATTGGTTGTTTTGGTCCTTTTGGTCATAGAAAACCCCTCAAATTGGAAAGGAAAAAATCAATTGTTGACATACTCTCGACACGAACGATAGGTAAAGTAAGAGATGTACATAGTGACACGAAAGAAACAGACAACCGGGAGAATGGAGGATTTTCTATGTTCAAGAAGCAATATCTGGCGATTGCCTCAGCGTTGATTCTGTCTACCACACTTATTCCGACGAGCTCTCAAGCGGCTACTGGAACGAAGAATCTGCAAGCTAAGTACAACAACATTAAAGTTATCTATAACGGTGCAGCTGTTCCAACAACAATCGAACCATTCATCGTAAACGGAACCACGTACATTCCACTTCGCATGATGGCTGGCGTATTCAGCAAGGATGTAGCATGGGATGGCGCGAAGTACACCATCACAGTAAAAGACTTGCCTAACTCCCAACACGCAAACGAGTTAGCTGCACGTGATGCTCAAATCAGAAGTCTGCAAAACACCATCGATAGCCTGAACAAAGAGATCTCTGATTTGAAAAACAGCAAGAAGAATAACAGTAGCAAAGACGATGACGATCTGGACGATCTGGAAGACGATCTGAATAACTACTACGATGACTACAAAGATATCGAGTGGAAGATCTCTCTGAGTGGCGACGAAGATGATATCGATGTAGAAATCCAAGTTGACCGTGAAGAATTCGAAGATGAATATGAGGATCTGGATGAATCTGATTTCGAAGAACTCGTGGAAAAAGTAGTGGAAGATATTTGGGATGAGTTCGAAGATGCAGATATTGACGGTGAAATTGTCGATGAGGATGACGATAACCTGTATGATTTCTCCGCTGACGCTAGCGATGGAGATATCACTTTCGAAGGTGACGTTATCAACTAACTTCCCGCAAAGTGGGGACGTTTCTCACAAAAAAAGCCTTGCTCCTTTTCACAGGATGCAAGGCTTTTTTCCTATTTTCCAAAAACATCAAAGCCAAATTTTAATACAAGGTTGTAAACTGATAGAATAGAAGTACGTAGATGATTAGAGAGACCATGCGAGAGAATTCTCGAATAGGAATGATCATATGTCTGTAAATCAGGTAGGGAAGATATGAAAAGCATTTTGTTGGTAGAAGATGAACTGGTGATATCGCGCGTGCTGAAGGCTTACTTGCAAAAGGAAGGGTATGAGGTCTTGCAAGCGAACGATGGAATCAAGGCGATGGAGCTTTTTGACGAAAAAAAGCCGGATCTGGTTCTGTTGGATGTCATGCTCCCTGAACGCAACGGTTGGGAGATTCTCCAGTACATTCGCGAAAAGAGCTCCTGTCCAGTCATTATGATGACGGCGCTCGGTCAAACAGACCAAAAGCTCAAAGGACTCAATCAAGGGGCAGATGACTACATAACGAAGCCTTTTGTCGCGGATGAAGTAATTGCACGAGTCAATGCGGTGCTGCGCCGCTCTGTTATTTTGGTGAAAGATCAGGAAACCCGACTATTTGGAAGCTTAAAAATAAACTTTCAGTCCCATCACGTGACGCTTCATGGTCTCGAACTGACGTTTCACCCGCGCGATTTGTCCTTGCTGCTTTTTCTGGCACAAAATCCGAATCAGACCTTTACCCGAGAACAATTGATCGAACAAGTATGGGGAATGGACTATGGCGGGAGTGACCGTGCTGTAGACCTGGCGATCAAGCGGGTCAGAAAGACACTGGAGAATTGGCCAGTTCAGGAAGGCGAGATCAAGACGCAAAGAGGGGTTGGGTATCAATTCTGTGTTTATAAAAAACAATGAGCCCGTATCGCTGCTGCGCTATTGGACCACACGCTATCTACTCACCCTCGTGATCGGATTGCTCATCATTGGGGCTGTCTCTGCCTATTGGATCAAGTACGCCGCGATTGAAAAGCAGATCGAGGTCACGCGACTGTTTGCAGAGGAAGTGGCTGATCGGGTCGTCGATGATGTTGGAAATATTTTGGTGGGGGAAAAACTTCATCAGGTATTGGATAATCGGCGAAAGTTTATGGGTGTGGATCGCAATCTGATTTTATTCATTGAAGATGTAAAAGGAAAGGTCGTATACAGTCGGCCAACCAAGCTTCCGCCTCCATTGCAGCAGGCAGCACCTGAGTTGTTGGAGCAGGCAGATAAGCGGGATAAAGTGAGGCATCCGTCAGGTGAGACCCTGTATGTAATCAGGAAAAATCTGGAGTTCAATGACCAAATCATTGGCAAGGTGATCTTGCTTTTCCCCGAAACAGATATCAAGGTAGGGAAAGAGGAAATCCAATATTTGGTCATCATGCTGGGGAGTTTGGGTGTGCTTGGCTGGGCGGTTATTTATTTTCATGCGCGCAAGCTGTCTGAACCGATTCAAAATGTGGTGATGTCCGCACGACAGATCGTAGAAGGAAACTACGACGTCTTGCTCAATAAAACGATCAAGGAAAAAGAAATTCACGAGCTGGTGCATACCTTTGCGGAAATGGCCGACCGTCTTCGGCAGTTGGAAAGCATGCGAACAGAGCTTTTGGCTGGGGTGACACACGAGCTGAAAACCCCCGTTACGTCGATTAGCGGATTAATCCAGGCAATTAACGACGAGGTGGTTTCCGGTGAGGAGCAGAAGGAGTTTTTGGAAATCTGTCTGAAGGAAACAAAGCGCCTGCAAAAAATGGTAGAGGATTTGCTAGACTTCAATTCATTTGCCGTAGGAGCGATCACTGTTTGTCAGGAAGAGCAAAACGTGAACAAGCTGATCCGCGAGATCGCCTCACAATGGCAGATTGTCCACGACCTCGGTCACGTCACGTTTACCGTTAGGGTTCTGGAAAAGCAGACAATGATCTATGTCGATCCGGGCCGTGTCCAGCAAATCTTGATTAACCTATTGAACAACGCGAAACAGGCTGTTGGTGAGAAGGGGAACATAGCGCTCACTCTCTACAAAACGGATACAGATTTACGAATCGACGTCAAAGACGATGGACCAGGAATACCCGCAAAGGAACAGCCTCTTGTGTTTGAGCGTTTCTTCCGGGGTAGCAATAAAAAAGACAAAGTACGTGGACTTGGGTTGGGGTTGTCGTATTCTCGCATGATGGCGAAGGCGCTTGGCGGTGATCTCCTCCTCGCAAAGAGCACGTCAGAGGGATCGGTTTTTACGCTCATTTTGCCTATGCGCAAGGACCAGAGCGAGGAGATTGCTTGAGAGCTTCACCGGCGTTGGTGGAGCTCTCTGATTTTCTGCATCAATGGTTCTCCGATGCTCGGAGCGAATTGATCGTAGACTGGCTGCAACGCTTCGATCCAGGCGGCACGTTCTTCTGCTGTCTGTATGTGGATGTTCATTCCCCCGTTTTCTTGGAGCAAGCGCAGTTGTTTGTCATTCATCGATACAGCCAATTGATTATTGTAAGCTGTCGCTTCCTGCATCGCTTCCGATATCGCCTGCTGAATATCGGCGGGGAGATTGTTCCAAAAGGTTTTATTAATCACCACAGTGTAACCCAAATAACTGTGATTGCTGATCGTCATGTGCTTTTGAACTTGGTAGAGCCGTTTAGTGTACACGTTGGAGATCGTATTTTCTTCGCCGTCTACTTTTCCGGCAGCCAGCATGCTGTATAATTCATTGAAGGAAGAGCCTACAGGGATTGCCCGGAGCGTGCGAAATTGAGCTTCGATCACGTTGCCAGGAATAATCCGCAAACGTTGGCCGACAAAATCGGAAGGCATAATCAACGGGCGGTTGGCTGTCACTTGCTTAAAGCCGCTTCCCCAGAAGGCCAGTCCTTTCATGTCGGAATCTTCGAGCTTATCGAATAGTATTTGGCCGATTTCTCCATTGAATACGGTTTCGACGTCCTCTTGTGATCGAAACAGATAAGGCAAATCAAGGACAGCCCATTCGGGAATCGTGTTTGACAGATAGGAGAACGCAGGGGCAATCATCTGGATTTCGCCGTTTTGCAAAGCAGTCATCTCGGTTTTCTCGGTATGAAGGATACTGTTGGGAAAGACTTGTACCTCTACACGTCCGTTTGTCTTTTCCTTCACGAGCTGGGAAAAGCGTTCGATAGTGAGACCCTTCGGCGTGTTTTCCGCGATTACGTGGCTGAACTTGATGATAATTTGACTGGACAACCCTACCTGTTCTTCATCATACCCTCTGTTTTCCATCAGAGAATCTGGTCCGAAGCCTATAATGACAGCGCTCACAAGTCCGAGTATAACAATGAATGTACTGGTTACCAATGATTTCATTTTCAAAACACCTGCTTATGTTGAGTGAATGTGAGTTGCAAACCCAATGGAAAGGAAAGAACGAACCTGTTCGAACGTTTAACAATCAAATGGAAAATTATGCTGCTCTCCGTCGGAATCGTTCTTTTTTCCTTGATCATCGGAAACTTGATCATGGCCGGAGGGATTATTCGGATTACGGAAACCCAACTGGGACAACGGCTGATGACCACAGCGCGCACGGTTGCGACGATTCCGAATGTACAAAAAAGCATTCAGGAACCAGACGGATGGAAGGTGATCCAACCGACAGCAAACAACCTGCGCGTCGTCAATGATGTGACGTATATCGTCGTGCTGAATATGGAGCGTGTCCGTTATTCAGACCCATTAGATGGGCGGATTGGTACGGTGTTTATGGACCCTGCGGTTGATGAGGCCTATGCCGAGCACTCCTATTTTCAAAAAGTCAAAGGAGAGATGGGAATGGCTCTGCGGGCCTACGTGCCGATCATGGATGACCAGCATCAGCAGGTGGGTGTTGTCTTGGTCGGACGTGTCATGCCTGATGTTTGGGGGATCTTGTACAGCGAGCGAAACAATATTGCACTGACCTTTTTCTTCTCCTTATTGTTCGGGGTGTGGGGTTCCTATCAGTTGGCCCGTCACATGAAAAAGCAGATGCTCGACCTGGAGCCGGACGAAATCGCGCGAATCCTGGTAGAGAGAACCGCAACCTTCCATGCCATGCATGAGGGAGTCATCGCCATCGACAATCGGGAGAGAATTACGATCTTTAATGACAGGGCGAAGCAAATTTTTGGCATCGAAGGAGAGGTGCTGGGCAAGCACATACGGTCTGTCCTGCACGACACCAGATTACCAGAAGTGCTGGAGCTTCGCCAGAATTTTACCAACACGGAAATTCACGTCGGCAATACACTGCTCTGGTCCAACCGTTTTCTGATCAAGGTCGAGGAAAAGATCGTCGGCGCGATTGCGATTTTTCAGGACAGAACAGAAGTGGCGAGAATGGCGGAGGAACTGACAGGCGTAAAAGAATTCGTCGGTGCGCTGCGGGTACAAAACCACGAGCACATGAACCATTTGCATACCATCGCAGGCTTGCTCCAGCTCCATCAGCATGAAAAGGCGCTCGCGTATTTGTTCGAGGTCAACGAGCAGCAGGAGGAGCTCATCTCCTTTTTAACGACGCGGATCATGGATGAGAATTTATCAGGGCTATTGATTGGCAAAGTAAGTCGCGGAAGAGAGCTGGGTATTCGAGTTGTGATTGATCGCAGGAGTCATCTGGAACGTTTTCCGCCGTACATGGATCATCATAATTTCGTGCTCATTTTGGGGAATCTGATCGAGAATGCCTTTGATTCACTGGAGCAAATCGAACGCGAGGAGAAGGAGATTATGATCAGTATCGAGCAAGACGAAGAGATTTGCTCCATCCTGGTGGAGGACAATGGAATCGGCATGGACGAAGAGACGCGCCGACACATGCTGGAACGGGGATTTTCTACGAAAGAACGCGCGCACCGTGGACTTGGTCTGCATCTGGTGCAGCAGCTGGTCAATAAAGGGAGAGGCGAGCTGGTTTGCCATTCGGCACGCGGAGAAGGGGCCAGCTTTCTTATAACGTTTCCGATGGGGGTGGTGGAGAGTCATGGAGAAGGATAACGATCACATTCGCGTACTGATTATGGAAGACGATCCGATGGTACAGGAAATCAACAAACAGTTCATTGAGCGCGTCCCGGGCTTCGTCGTGGTCGGAATTGCAGCCAACGGGGCAGATGGACTCAAGCTAGTGAATGAGCTCAATCCTGACTTGGTGATCATTGATATTTTCATGCCGATCCAGGACGGGGTGAAGGCGCTGATGGAGCTGCGTGCCGCCAAACATGCAGTGGACGTCATCGTCGTGACAGCCGCAAAGGACAAAACCACGATTCAATCGATGCTGCGCAATGGGGCAATGGACTATATTATCAAGCCGTTCCAGTTTGAGCGGATCAAGCAGTCGTTGGAAAATTATCGAGAGTTTCGCCGACGGATTGATTGGGAGGGAACCGCATCCCAGGATGAAGTCGACCAACTGCTATTCCGCAAAAGCCCGGAAAAAGAACAAGCCGATGCCACTATTGGCAGGGCAGTGCTGCCGAAGGGACTGCACGCTGTCACCATGGAGCAGATCATGCGCCAGATCGAGAAAGAGAGTCAGCCGCTCTCGGCAGATGACGTGGCCGAACGCGTAGGGATCGCGAGAGTAACAGCTAGACGCTATTTGGACTATCTGGAGAAGAGCGGGAGTGTCAGAATGGATGTCAGCTATGGTGGGGTAGGCAGACCGACGAATCGCTATGTACGTGTCACTCCACAAGATGCGGGGGGCACGGGAGGTAAGGAGCGCCATGGTCGATTATGAAGCCTTGTTAGGCTCGCTGTTTGATATCGTACACGTAACAGACGCAGAAGGCAGGACCTTGTTTTGCTCGGGAAGCTATGAGGAATTTTTCGGAATCGATCCCAGGGAGATGATGGGCAAGCCGATTGAAGAGTTTTATCATCACGGTTATTTTGCGCCAACGATCACGATGCGGGTCATTCGCGACAAGAAAAAGATACACACGATTCAAACCACCCGCAAAAATCGTAAGCTTTTTGTGGAAGGTACACCGATTTGGGATCAGGACGGGAATTTTAACGGAGTGATCCATACGTTCATTGATATAACGAGCCAGGAGCAACTTCAGCAGGAATTAAATGAAGTCAAGTACGTCGGAACGGTCTTGCAGAGTGAAATGACCAAGGAGAACAACAGGCAAAAAGGAGAGACTAGCTTGATCTACCGCAGTCAGTCCATGGAGCAAGTCGCCATGATGGCAAAAAAACTGTCGCAGGTAGAATCATCCATGATCCTGCTAGGGGAATCAGGCGTCGGAAAAGGCGTACTGGCAAAATACATCCACGAGTGCAGTCCGCGGGTGGACAAGCCATTCGTGCATATCAATTGCGGAGCCATTCCCGAGACATTGCTGGAGTCAGAACTGTTTGGCTATGAAAAGGGTGCTTTTACGGGAGCAGACAAGGATGGCAAGGCAGGTTTGATTGAAAAGGCAAACGGAGGCACGCTGTTTTTGGACGAGATCGGGGAGATGTCACTCTCCTTGCAAGTGAAGCTGTTGAATGTGTTGCAAGAAAAAACGATTACGCCCGTAGGCAGCTCTGTTTCGCGAAAAGTCGATGTAAAGCTGATCACGGCCACGAATAAAAACCTGCGGCAAATGGTCAAGGAAGGCAAATTTCGCGAGGATTTGTACTATCGCATTCACGTCGTCCCGTTAGAAATTCCACCGCTGCGCGAACGACAGGAAGAGATACCCGTGCTCGTTCATTACTTTCTCAATGTCTTTTCGCAAAAGTACTGCTTGGAGAGACAGCTCGCAGATACCTGCTATCGCATCCTCAGTGAATACGATTGGCCTGGCAATGTGAGAGAGTTGGAAAATGTAGTGGAACGGCTCGTCGTTACGTCTCACGATACCCTCATTACGCCCGCGCAAATTCCGCGTTACATACATAACCAAGAGTACAGGGAGCACAAGGGGATCAAGGTTGATCGTGTAATGCAGATGCAGGAGGCAATGGACGAGGTGGAGCGGCAGCTCGTGCACCGGGCGTATGAGCAGCATAAAACGACGACAAAGGTAGCGGAAGCGCTCGGAATCAGCCAGCCGTCTGCAAGTCGCAAGCTGCGAAAATGGCTATGCACCATTTGACACAGATGTACGATAATGGGGAGAGAACCCGGAGGAGGAGACTGGACAGATGAACAAAGGGAAAGCATTGCGAGCGGGCGATACAATCGGAGTAGTGGCAACCTCTAGCCCTGCTACAGAAGAAGTGCTGAACAAAGCAATGGCAGAGCTGCAAGGTTTGGGATACAAGGTGAAAATATCGGATACGTGCCGAGAATCGTACGGTGGGTATTTGGCGGGAACTCCTGAGCAACGAGCGGCTGAGCTAAATGCCATGTTCGTCGACGAGGAAGTAGACGGGATCATGTGCATGCGTGGCGGTTACGGTTCCCCGCAAATCCTGTCTTTGCTCGACTATGACCTCATCGCCCAAAACCCGAAGCTGTTTATCGGCTACAGCGACATTACGGCGCTGCATACCGTTTTTGGACAGCGTGCGAATCTGGCTACCCTTCACGGACCGATGGCTACCTCAGACATTGCGCATGGATTGGATGACTGGTCCAAGCAATATTTGCTGCGCGCCATGACTCGCCCCGAGCCATTGGGAGCGATCATGAATCCGCCGGGGGAAGAAATCGTCTGTCTCGTCGAAGGTCAGGCAGCTGGACCTGTAGTCGGCGGGAATCTCGCCCTCGTCTCCGCGTTGATGGGGACCCCGTACCAGCTCGATACGAGAGGCAAGCTGTTGTTTTTGGAGGATATCGACGAGGAGCCGTACCGGATTGACCGCATGCTGACACAGCTTGCTCAGGGTGGCTTGTTTGATGATTGTGCGGGCGTCGTCATCGGGACCTGGACCGATTGTGAGCCGAAAAAGCGCGAAGGCTTCTCAGTCTGGGATGTGTTTCAAAATATCGTCGTACCGTACGGAAAGCCGACCATCTGGAACATACAGATCGGGCATGGCGCGTGCAACATTGCTCTCCCTCTGGGCGTAGAGGCCAGTCTCGACGCGACAAACGGTGAGCTGGTGATCGAAGAAAGTGTAACGATATAACGAGATTGCTTTTTCTTTCAAGAAGGCTTCCCCAACTATCGCAGAGTTGGTGGAGGCCTTTTTGGGTTATTTTGAAAAATAAGGAAACAGGACGTTTGACCCATAAATTATTTTCCAATTTATCCCGATTATTAGATGGAATGTAAAAATAAGACGAAATATGGAAGTTGCTTGCGGAGGATTTTTTGGGAAGGGGAGATAGGTCTAATGATGCTAGCGTTACTTCAAGCACTTGCAATGGGGTTGTTCAGCCCCGAGTACTCATATGTCGTGCGGGGAGCGACTCTCAAGTGCAGTCAGGGAACCGACCCCGGCGTATTGAATTTACCTTTGTGCCATGGCGTTTACAGCCTTAACAAGCCTGTTATGAATGTCGCCGATCACGTCCCCGGCGTGAATATCGGATGCTTTGGGTTTTGCAAAGCGGCAGGAGGAGTGGAGTGTGTACCACAGACGTTCTCGAAATGGACAGATGGAAAACACGATGTGCTCATCGACAACGAGCATGCCTTGCTGAGCAGGTCGCAGCTGGTTTGCAATCGTTCAGGCATCATCACGATTGAAAAAGACGGTCAGGATTGACGCTTATCGCGCTTGCTAGAGAAGGAGGGGGGAGAATATGCAGCGTACAAGCGGCGTCATGACCTATCAGGATATAAAAGTCGTTTGGCCATATGGACCAATACGGTTAGATCAGCTGGAGTTCGTCCATCAAACAGGCACGCATGCCACGCTCACGATCACAGGAATTGTCCCGGAAGACAAAGAGGACGAGATCATCAATCGTGCCGGCACCCACGATCCCATCGAGCTGTACAAGGTGGAAGGCGGGGAAAAACAGCCGATTTTCATGGGGCGGCTGGATCATGTGGAAATCAAGGTCGTACGGGATATTCACTACGTCACAATAAAGGCCGTGTCGCATACATATGCGTTGGACATGAGCGTGAAAACACGTTCGTTTCAACAGGTGAATCGGTTGTACCGGGATGTCGTAGACGAAATCATGTCCATCTATCACGGTGGAGATGTCATCGATCAAGCCTTCGACGACCGCCAGCAGGGCAAATTCATCATGCAGTACGAGGAAACAGACTGGACCTTTTTAAAGCGAATCGCGTCCCATGTCGGAGCCGTGCTCGTACCGGATTTGAGTGCGCATAAGGTACGCTTGTGGATCGGCATGCCCGAGGGACGCAAGCGAATCAAGCTGGAAGAGGAATCGCCATACGAGGTCAACCGGGCTATCGCGCCGTACATGAAAAAAGCCGCAAACGGCTCCTCGTCTGTCAGCGAGTACCAGTACACGACGTACGCCTTCGATTATGACGATCTGCTACAAATCGGGGATGAGGTGCAGCGGGAAGGGCAAACGTTTGTCATTACAAAAGTCACTGGGAAGCTGGAGCAGGGACTCTTGAGGTGGAGCTACATATGTGCCGTGCCAGAAGCCGTCAAGCAAACGAAGCTGTACAACAAGGCCATCATCGGTGCGGCGATCGACGGAAAAGTGATTCAAATTGGTCGCAATCAGGTCAAGCTCCACCTGAACATGGACAAAAAGCAAGAGCCAAGCAAGGCCCAGTGGTTCCCGTATGCGGCGGAAGGCAACCAAATTTTGTACCTCATGCCCGAGCTCGGCTCAAAGGTAAAGCTGTACTTCCCGAGCGCCGAAGAAGACGACGGCATGGTCATGAACTCCGTACGCCATGCGCCCAAAGGAGCGGCTGCCGAGAAGCAGGAGCGGCAAATGCAGGACCCCGGTGTGAAGACGTTTGGGAATCCGCAGGGAAAAGAGTTTACGCTCGGGGATAAAGAGCTGACGATGACTGCTCAGGAAGGGATGCTTTACATCTCGATGAACAAGGATGTTGGCGTCAGTTTGAAAAGTACCTCGAATGTGAATATCAGTGCGAGTGGTGCCCTGACCTTGACAGGGGCAGCCGTGTCTTTGTCCGGGACTGAGAGCTTGAACGTGAAAACGGCGTCGGATACGATAGAACTGTTGGAGGAAAACAAATCCAGTAGTGAGGAGATTAAGCTGGATGCGACCGTACGTCAGGCGTTTCCGAGAATATTAAGTGCGTTTGAAAAGGACGTTCAGGAAAACGGTTTGGCTGCCGTCATGTTGCGCAGAACTGTCAACAACCAATTATCTGAGGCGAAAGGGAAATTAGATGCTCTCGGAGATACCTTGTTAGGCTTGTGGAATGTGGTAGTAGATGCCGGAGATATTGCGTCGACCGCGTTACCAACATCGTATCTGGTAGACGCCATTTACGAAGGGGTGACTGGGGAAGAGCGACCTTCTCTCCTCGAACGAAATGATCTCGCGAGAGGAGCTGTAGAAACCGCTACGAATGCAGTCAATTACGTGGGAGATACGGTAACGGGCAATAAATCGTGGGAACAAATCAAATCCGATGCAAAGTCGTTTGGACAAGGGCTATACGATGACTATATCGACCCATTCGTGAAAGACGCCCAATATGATCAAGATAACTTGTTTAGCGGTGGTCTGTGGACCAGATCAGAAGAACAAAGCTATGCAAAGGGCCAGAATGAGTTTAAGAAAGACATGGTGGTTGCAGAGGTAGCGGTAAGTGCTCTTAGTGCTGGTACAGGTACAGCCGTTACGCGGACAGTGAAACTGGCCAATAAGCTGGATGGGCCGAATGGCAAGAAAAAGTCTGGTGACCATGAGGGAAATGGGAAAGGTGTCCTTTTGCCTAATTCCAGTATTGATGATGCAATGAGCGCCGTCCTTAAGGATGGAAAGCTAAAGACGCATGGTAAGAGTTTTGCAGAGTCGATGATTGAGTTACAAGAGAAAGTGGATAAGTTCCTCAAGCAGATGAATGGTGTGTTTAATGGAAGAGTTGTCGTTCTAAGAGATGCTGTTACAGGTCAGCCTATGGTTTATTGGATGCGGCATGATGATATGCCTGGTAGCACTGGAGGCGGTCGTGGCAGTAATCATCTCAATAGTGATGCAGGGAATGGTAGAACTGGTCATGTTGAAAAACCTCTCGACACTTCCAATAAGAAGGGTTTACCAAAGGTAGTGAACGGAGATTCTGGGCATTCCAATCATTCACCATCGCTGAATAGTAAGGCAGATGGTACGAACAAAAATAATTCTCAAGGAAGTAATAAGCCAGATAATGAGGCAAGGACAGGACAAGCTCAACATGCTGAAAAACCTCTCGACATTCCTGATGAGAAGGATTTACCAAAGGTAGTGAACGGCGGAATTGGGCATTCGAATCATTCTACGCCTCCTAAGGGGAAGGGTGATAGTACTAAGAAAAATGATTCTCAAGGTGAAAAGAAGCCGGATACTGAGGGGACGGGTAATGTACCACCAATTAAACCTATTGAACCGAGAGGAGAGCCTATAAAATTTGAACCACTTATTAAGCAAGAAAAAATTGCTCAACAGACATACGATAGGTTAAGAAGAACAGGTCTAGATATGAATGAACTTGAACTGTTCTCCAAAAACACAGGACTTAGTTTGGAAGAAGCTATTGAATTGAAGAAACATCTGTTTTTAACTGAGCATGTTAATTTACCGGATACTATTACTGGAAAATATTATTATACGGGTTATTTTCATCCGGATATGCATATTGCTTATGGGTGGGAAAAGGCACTTCAAGGGGAATTATCGCCTGCAGGAAAAGCATGGTTTAGACAATTAGCAGACCATGAACTAGCGGAAAGTAAAATGATGCAAGAAGGAATGCCATATCGTAAAATTGAATCATGGAATCCTAAAGAAGGATTAACTGGAAAACCACCTAACGAGGGAGCTCATGATCTAGCACCTCTTCCACCAAAAGACTTCCCAGATTTTAAAGCGGATGAGACTATTTTATAATTCTATAAGTAAATTTATTTTAGGAGGACGCTTAGTTGAATCAGATGTTTGAAGATGCTAGAACCATTATAAGAAACATTAATTGGGAAAATGAAGAACCTAACAAACCTTCACACGGAATATTAATATATGAGTTTTTAAGGAGAGGTTCTCAATTTTATGACTTTATAGATCACGAACCTAACAAGAGACTGGCAGTTTTTAGTGCTGCAGATATGTGCGGTATAAAATTGCCAATTGAAATATATGAATACTGCGATGAATTAAACGAAATTAAGGATGAGTGGTTAGTCAAATCAGCTTGCAAAAGTTATTTGGAATGGGCATATTTATCTGGTGAGAACGAATCCGTAGCACTTAAATTCCAAGGACTATATGTTCCTATTATCAAGCTGTTCAGTAGAGGAGGGAGGATAAGATACCATAATGGAGAGTTAACCTATGGAAGGGCTGCACGTTCTCGAATTATTTCTGTAGAAATGAGCACGGTTGAACCAGAGGATATTAGTGAAAAAACTTTGGATAAACTCGACACAAATTGGAATGAGACAATACCGAAATAATTATTAAAATAGGCTTCAGTCAAACAACTTTCAGTTCGAAAGCTATATCATATAAGTACATTCAACAACGCCACAATGCGAGCTAGACGCCCGTATTGTGGTTTCTTTATTATCTGCCGCTATTGCTATACAGTACAAACAAATGGCGGCTCTCCCCAAAAGACCCCACCCAGTGCCGAATGAGCTCATCATTTAACCAATAACACATATAGCCCATGTAATACCCGCATAAAGGATTCTTCATTTTTGTTGTACGCACATGAAGCTTGAATTTTATAACCTATTTAACGTAATAGCATTACATCGAACAGGTCGATTATGGTCAGATACCACCATGATTGACCTGTTTTTTGTTATCTTCGCTTTCTCACAGCTTTTTTAAAATTTATCGCAACAATTTGGCAGAATAAAACGATAGTTAGTGTGAGAGACGGTCAAAGAATTTTTCATCGCAACTAAGCGAGTAGAAGTTCCGACTATTAACAGTGTAGAGTTCAAAATCTGGTGACGACCAGTTGACATATAACAGGTAAGGTAACGTGTAGGCTAGCCACCTTCCCAACTTCATAGCTGCCATGCAGCGGCATAAAACTATGAGAAGGGTGGTAATGAAAATGAGTAACTTCTGGTTGATTAAGAATAACCCAAGCCGCAAATGAGTACATGGACAAGGTGAGCCAAGAGAGTCAGTTCACGTCACAACATAAGGGGTTTACCAAAGTGCCGCATAAAATCCATCGGTGCTAAGGCTTAACACAATATGAAAAGCTGATTCTGATTGACCTAATCGCGTATATGAGCGACAAAAGTCAATGCTATCCGACCATCGAAATGATGGCTAGAAACATCGGATGCAGTTCAAAGTCAGTAGAACGCCATATCAAGGAATTGGCAGACAAGAAGATGATTCTAGTCAGTCAGGGTAAGAATAACACCTATTCCCTGTCGAATTATCTGCATTGCCACCCATATCTGCTAATGTCGGAAAAGACCCATGAGGTTATCGGAAGCGTACGGAAGCAAGTAAACGAGCGAGAGTTGACGCTTTGGATTCAGGGCATGGTCAAGCGTGACGAATACAAGTCGTATATTGACCAACTTCAAAGACTCAATGAAAGAAGACTGCCCATTGACAAATTTGCTGAGAAGGAGATTCTGGAAAGCTATGCTCAGTTCCTGAAAGCTGAGATGACCAAACGCTTTCCGTCCGATGTGAACGGGTAAAAATGATGAGTCTGTCATTTCAGCAGACTCTCTGTCCGAATAACCGTCATATAGTCTGTTGAAGGATGCATAAATGGTGCTGTAGACAATGTGTCCATGATTTAGACATAGAGTCGGTTAAGAAGGACAGGGAGTCTGAATGAAAGACATAAAGTCTGTTACGAACCGTCCGACAGTCTCACTAATAATAATCATAAACAATATCAATTAAAGAAGAATTAAAAAAGAATCAGTTAAAGAAGAAACAGCAGACACGCCATTGGCGGTCTGCGATTTCGGGGGATTTTTGATTCTTGAAGGGGATTGGTAAAAGCGGCGGATAACTCTTTTAAGGATACTTTACTGAGTGCGCATAAGGTACGCTTGTGGATCGGCATGCCCGAGGGACACAAGCAAATGAAGCTGGAAGAAAAATCGCCATACGAGGTCAACCGGGCCATCGCGCCGTACATGAAAAAAGCAGGAGTATACTTCAAGGTTCAAAAATTGAAAATATAGTATTAAGATCTGCAAATGGACATACTGGAGGTATTAAACCTTTTTGTAAAAATTGTTCAATTACATTTGAGGATTTTATGCAATCCATGGAGTAGGAGGAAAAAGAAAGTGAATATGAGTAATGAAACTATAAAGATTTTAAGGAATTCTGGTTGGTATGAGGGAAGAAATATAGACACTAAAGAAATTGAAGAGAATTTGGAAAAATTAGGTTTCACCATTTATCCGGAAGTGAGAAAATTTTTATCAGAGTTTGGTAATCTAGTAATAGAAGATACTATAAACGATGAGACCCACAATACAGGTGTGAAGTTCAGAAGCCAGGGAGCTTTCAAAGCAGAGGAGAAATATGCTCAAGAAAATTTAGTGCCCGTGGGTTTTATTGATAGTGACAATCTTGTGCTATTTGTATCAGAAAGTGGAAAAGTGTACTGTAGTACAGGGAAATTAGGTGATAATGCAAAAGAAGCATGGGAAAGTTTAATTGGGGGTAGCGGTTTTAAGCCGTGGGGGTCTTTCTAGATATGTAATTTATTTTATACAAGCAACTCTAAATAATGTATATGTATATTCTTACTATAATGTAACGCCACAATGCGAGCTAACTGCCGTGTTGTGGTTTCTTTTTTATCCGCCGCTTCATGCTAATAAATAGTCATACAAGTGGCGGCTATTCAAGAATACCCCAGCCAGTGGCGAATGAGTAGGGCTGTATCTCATGCCTGAGCTGGCCTTAAAGATAAAGCTGTATTTTAAAAGAATTGTACTTAATCTAGATGAATATCCTGCTGAAAATATAGATGAGCTATAAAAGACTATTTTGAGGCAAACAACGCCCAAGGTAAATTTAAAACACCTGGACGAACTCTTAATTGTTAAGGATGGTCAAATTACAGAGTTTTTGGGAGGTAGGAAAGAATGGATTACGAATTATTTATAAATACTAATTTGGAAAGAAAAAGCATAGGAGATTTATTATATAAAGTAGCGAGTGAAGTAATAGGTGAGGAAGTTAAGTTTAAAAAAATGCAACATAGCCTTGGTTTTGAATATGTTTATATTGGCAGTGCTTTTTTTTCGATAGACATTGATCTAGATGATGAAGATGATGATATGGAAGAGTATCAGGAGATGAATTTAAGATATCATGACGTTAATACAAATATGCGTATTAGTGTTCAGATGATTTCAAAGACGTTTAATGTTGGATGGATGAGATTCCTTGAAATAATCGGGGGAATTTTACAAATTATTGATGGAGATGTGCTTTTGCTGGATGATGGTTCTTTTCCATTAATGAAAAGAAAGGATAAAATTTTATATATAAATAGCAATTTAGATGAATATCGTGTCAAGTATATTACTAAGGAAAATTTAAACCTTCTTAATTACCCTTTTATTGAGGAAAATTTTTCAGGCAAGTAAGAATGCTACAAGACATAATAAACTCAGAAATAAAAACAGGGATGCATCCTACGAAAATGTAGTACAGGCAGCAATTGATTATTAAGTATCTATTGAGTGCTGAGTAAATTATTTATGCAGACAATAATCACATTTGACCCATGTAATAGGGTCTGTCAAGATTTTTGTGTAAACTCAATCAACCGATATATGAAAAGGTTTCATCCCCCTAATTAGGACATCTTTTTCGAAGCCAACAGGGTCAAGGGCGTAAGGCAAAGCGAACCCTTGACACGTGGGTGTAGAAAAAGACAATCCCTTCGGGGATGAAGCCTTTCTTTTACTTGTTAACGGATGTGTGGCCGTACGCGATCCTCAAAGAAAACAGATAGCTGCATGAGAATCTGTCCCCAATTGTGGACCCTTCCCGTCCATTTTCGTAAGACATCCATGGTTACGAGATATAACATCTTTAGAAGGGCATCGTCTGTCGGAAATATAGCTTTTCCCTTCGTTACTTTTCGAAGTTGACGATGGTAACTTTCAATAACATTAGTTGTATAGATCAGCTTTCGAATCTCTGGAGGATATTTAAAGAAGGTCGCAATCTCCTCCCAGTTGGAACGCCAGGAGCGTACCATTAAGGGATATTTACTCCCCCAAGTTTGCTCAAACTGATCGAATTCTTCCAGTGCAGCTTGCTCCGTTGGAGCCTTGTAAATAGGCTTTAGTTCAGCTGTCACTCTCTTTAAATCCTTATAGGAAACATATTTAATAGAGTTACGTATTTGATGGATGACACACTTCTGAATCTCTGTCTTTGGATAACATGCTGAAATAGCCTCCGTAAAGCCTCGGAGGTTATCGACGCTAGTAATGAGAATATCCTGGACTCCACGGTTTTTCAGTTCATTGAGTACATGTAGCCAGAATTTAGCCGATTCATTCTCGCCAACCCAGATACCAAGGACATCTTTATGACCGTCAAGGTCAATGCCAATGACCATATAGGCAGCCTTGTTGACGATAGCCCCGTCCTGTTTTACTTTAAAGTGAATAGCGTCTAAGAAAACAACGGCATATACCGATTGCAAGGGGCGATTTTGCCACTCTTTAATCAGTGGAACGATTTTGTTCGTGACATTAGAAATGAGTGTTGGTGAGACTTCGATGCCATAGAGCTGCTGTAGATGATCTTGAATATCACGTGTGGATACGCCTTTTGCATACAGCGCGAGGATTTGATCTTCGATCCCTGTTACATTGGACTGGTGCTTCCTTACGATGGCAGGCTCAAATTCTCCCTCACGATCACGAGGAATTTGAATATCGACTTCGCCATACTCGGAGCGAACCGTTTTTTTGCTATAACCGTTGCGGCTATTGGTTGTTCGCTTGTTTTTCATGTCATGCTTGGCATATCCAAGTGAGGACTCCATCTCAGCTTCGAGCATTTCTTGGATCGTTTCAGCAAACAAATCCTTCAAGGCTGACTGAACATCGTCCACAGACTTCATGTTTTTCTCCTTGATCCACTGCTTGATCTGCTCTTTTGACATCATAAAAATCTCCCAACCTTTCTAAGACTAATTGTAGTTTAGAGGTTGAGAGTTTACACAGAATATTTTACAGACTCATGTAATACCATATAAAGCTTCCGTTTTTATTTTTGTAGGTACATTAATGCTCTGATTTGTGGTGCCTTTCCTTTATATCTTACAGGTCGATTATGGTTAGTTCCCCCCATGATTGACCTGTTTTTATGTGTAGCCGAATGAAAGTAGATTTTGTAGCTAATGAAAGAGAGCAGTTGACTACTGAAGTACTGTTGAAAAGGAATTGTAGGAAGCGGAAAGGCTTCCATCATGTCGTGTAGAGCCTTCAACAACCAAGTGGCTGAGGCGAAAGGGAAATTAGATGCTCTCGGAGATACCTTGTTAGGCTTGTGGAATGTGGTAGTAGATGCCGGAGATATTGCGTCGACCGCGTTACCAACATCGTATCTGGTAGACGCCATTTACGAAGGGGTGACTGGGGAAGAGCGACCTTCTCTCCTCGAACGAAATGATCTCGCGAGAGGAGCTGTAGAAACCGCTACGAATGCAGTCAATTACGTGGGAGATACGGTAACGGGCAATAAATCGTGGGAACAAATCAAATCCGATGCAAAGTCGTTTGGACAAGGGCTATACGATGACTATATCGACCCATTCGTGAAAGACGCCCAATATGATCAAGATAACTTGTTTAGCGGCGGTCTGTGGACCAGATCAGAAGAACAAAGCTATGCAAAGGGCCAGAATGAGTTTAAGAAAGACATGGTGGTTGCAGAGGTAGCGGTAAGTGCTCTTAGTGCTGGTACAGGTACAGCCGTTACGCGGACAGTGAAACTGGCCAATAAGCTGGATGGGCCGAATGGCAAGAAAAAGTCTGGTGACCATGAGGGAAATGGGAAAGGTGTCCTTTTGCCTAATTCCAGTATTGATGATGCAATGAGCGCCATGCTTAAGGATGGAAAGCTAAAGACGCATGGTAAGAGCTTTGCAGAGTCGATGATTGAGTTACAAGAGAAAGTGGATAAGTTCCTCAAGCAGATGAATGGTGTGTTTAATGGAAGAGTTGTCGTTCTCAGAGATGCTGTTACAGGTCAGCCTATGGTTTATTGGATGCGGCATGATGATATGCCTGGTAATAGAGGCGGTGGTGGAGGGAATCATCGTCGTAGGGATGGGAAGGAAGACCAGGAGAGAGAAGAAAGAGGGAGGAGAGAAAGAGAAGAAAGAGAGAGAGAAGGGAAAGAGAAGAAAGAGAGAGAAGAGAAAGAGAAGAAAGAGAGAGAAGAGAACAAGAGCAGAGGGATTCTGAGGGTAAGGGGAACGTGGCTTCGTACCCATCTAGAACTCCAGAGGCTACTGCAGAAGCACAAAATGTGGTAGGTGAGCTTAATAAAATACTTGGAGATGGTAAAAGAGCCCCAAATCCAGTCGTTTCTGTAATAACGCACGAAGATGGAACGGTTTCAGTTGGGATTTCAGGTGAAGCAAGTCCTAAAAATATTGAAACAGCAAGACAATTACAAAATGCATTAAATAAAAAATATGGAGATAAATACACTGTAAAGGCTGAACCGATGCCAACAGAAAAACTAGATACAATAGAGGGTAGTAATACTGCAGGTACATGTGCAGAATCAAAAGTAGTAAATGCTGCACATGATAACCCAAGTAAAATAACGGGTATGGATACTGTTTGGCGCTCATCTAAAAAAGAAAATCCGTATCCATATGCAGAAGGTTCAAACCAAATGAATCCATGTTTAACGTGTAGTGATATAAAAAATATAGAGGAGTACATGAAATATGCAAATGCCAATAAAAAGTAATCACATCCCACCCATAGGAGATTGTACAAATCTTTTTGAACGATTATCAAAATATATATCAAGATTTGATGAGAAATGGGTAAATGAAATAGAACCAGCAAAAAAAGAGGACATAGATACGCTGAAAAATCTAACACAAATTAATAAATATAACTATCATTTTCCTAAAGAATATGAGATTTATTTAAATTATATGGGGCAGGATGATAAGGGTTTACTAAAAACTCAACTTCCAGGATATGCTTCAATTTCTGAGATAATTAATTCTTATGAAGGGATACATGAGGAAGCACCAGACACTTTAAGTGATAAATATATACATTTTTTTCAAAAAGAATTATTTGATGGTCAACTATCATTTGATTTTACCCAAACTGATAATCCTCTGATTGTTATGACTGATGAGGATAGCGAGTTTGTAAGTTATTTTGCAGATAACTTTGAAAAACTCTTATTTCAATGTGCATTTAGTAAATATGAAAGATTAAATTATGATAAGTGTATAATCTTTGCTGGATCACCTAATATGCTTAAAGAAGCAATACAGAAGCATAATGAATCGGATGTTTTTGGCATAATTGATAAATTTTCAAAAACATATAATTTTCAAAGAGGTTGGTTTAGTGACCTGACCCATCACATAGGTTTTAAAGACGGCATTAGCTTTTACATCGATAGTAGAAATAATTCTTTGCGTGGATTTATAGCAGGTGATTTAGATAAACAAATCGACATTATTGGTGAAACCTTACTAGCTGAATTATGTGTTAATAAAAAAAATTAAAGCTTTCACCATGCTTATATGCAAAGTTTCACACTAATATTGGGGTATCAACACTGATTTTGGAAAGGATTTCTTGAAAAATGCTACTATGCTTGAAGTAGGCAACCGAGTCTGTCAAGATTTTGTGTAACCATTTACAATCCCAACAACTAGATCGTACAATACAACCAACAAACCAAACGCTTAAAAACTTGACAAACACGCTTAGACCAACTTCCCAAGGCTTATTCCAACTCGAACGGCGAGGAGGAATGAGCCTTTTAAGCATGCACACGAGAGTCTCGCAGAGATGAAGGGTCTGGAGAGAATCCATGTCCTATAAGCGGATTTTTCTAAAAGAAGAAAGGCTGCCGAGTTACTCGACAGCCGTGGGCGAAAGAAAGTTTCCCAAAAAAGAGAAAACAGCTACTCACCACTTAACCGGCAAAGAATGATAACCAAACGCTAAATCAATCATGGCACTTGCTTCTTGACGCTTCAACAAATCTTTTGCGCGGAATGTGAAGAAGCCATCTGCGCTTATCTTCGTATCAGGATCGACGATGCCTTGTGAAGCAAGAGTAGTGATCGCATCTTTTGCCCATGCATCGGCTTTGTCTTGCAGCTTCACTTTGCTGGTTGCCACGGGTTCAAGCTGCTTCAAAGTTTGGATCATGACAGCAGCGGCTTGTCTTGAAATAGGTGCCGAAAGGTTCAAATCAGGGAGGCTCGCGGCCAATTGCTGTCTATTCATGTCTTCGTCCCCGGGAAATCCGTACCAGCCATTTGCTTTGACCAGAGCGTCAATAAATTCGCCTTGTGTCATGGTCCCTGTAGGATCAAATTTACCTTCCGTTTTTGCTCCCATAATGGAAAGAGCGCTGACATTACTGATATAGGTCTTATAGCTACTGGTGTTAGGGACGTCTGAGTAAGTCTCCTTCCTATCCATTTTTTGTGAATGGGCAACGGCGTGTGTGACGTCTTTTGGCGTGGAATAATAGAAGTATTGGATGTTGCTGTTTTTGTCTTCCTTGAACGCGATTTTATTGCCTTCCTCATCTACAAACAGCAGTGGATGAATCATTCGTAGCTTTTGTTTTCCACCGGTTTTATCCTCCAGCATGAGTGAGCCATTCTCGTAGGCAATCGAAGTGCGGTTCCAAAAGCCACGCGTATTTTGGTACAGCCCGATATATTTTGGTGCATCTCTTTCACTCAAGGGCAAATAAACAGGCTCTGCTTTTTCTTTTTCGGGGAAATAATGATCCATGAACTCTTTGAAAATATCGGATCTCATGTCCGAATCACTGTTGTAGGACATATAAAAGGCGGTTTTTTGTTCAGGGATCAATACGATCAGGGAAGCATGGCCAGGTATGTTTCCTCCCTTGAAAACCACGTGCTGACCATTTGCCAGCTCTCTATAGAGGTTTTCAAAGCCTACTGTTGTGACCGGGATGTCCTTTTCCGCGAAAATCTGGTAAGAATGCATCAAGTCTAGGCTTTTCTGGCTGACAATTTCCTTGCCGTCAAATTTCCCGTTTTGCAGCTGCATGATCAAGTACTTGGCCATGTCTTCTCCCGTTGATAGAATGCTTCCCTGCGGAGCATCACTTGGAATGAATCCTTCTGCGGGATGTGGCTCGCCATTAGGGCGGTAATGGGCAGCCATTCTCTTCAAGAGCTCAGGCTTTAAGCGAACGCTACTCGAGGTCATTCCGAGAGGCTTGAACACTTTTTCATCCATATACTGGGCAAAGGGGATTCCACTTGCTTTTTCCACGGCGTAGCCAGC
This sequence comes from Brevibacillus brevis, assembly GCF_022026395.1. Taxonomy (NCBI): domain Bacteria; kingdom Bacillati; phylum Bacillota; class Bacilli; order Caryophanales; family Paenibacillaceae; genus Brevibacillus; species Brevibacillus brevis. The sequence continues at coordinate 1,328,918 of NZ_CP041767.1, forward strand.
GAGTAAGAATCCTGTATTATCGTAGGAATAGACCTCGCCAGGTGGTCGGATGACGGACGGCATTTTATTCTTTGAAACGAATTCAGCCATCGAGATGTCCTGCTCGATGTATTGTGGACCGAGAAAGGTAGTGATGTCAGGAGAATCGAAGCCGCTTGAATAGGTAAGCATGTCGTACAGAGTGAGCGGTTTTCCCGTCTTATTGGGAATCTTTAGATCGCCGAGATATTCCTCTACATTATGATGCAGGTCTATTTTGCCCGCATCGACTTGCTGCAAGACCGCCATGGCGGTAAAGGTTTTCGTTACAGAGCCAATTTGGAACACCGTGTCTTTATCAACAGGGATTTTCTTTTCCTTGTCAGCGAAGCCGTATCCTTTGTTCACGAGGACCTTGCCATCACGGACGACAGCAAAGTTGGAACCATTCACATTAAATTTTTTCATCTTCTCTGCAAACAGTTGATCGGCAAACGCTTCTACTTCTTTTGCATCCAGCGGTCCTTTTATGTTATTGGCAGCAATGGAAGCAGTCTGATTTATTTCCATTGCACCGAGTGGCTGGGTGCATACGGCAATCAAGGTCGCGGAGAGAAGAAAAACCGTGAGACTCATTTTTTGAAAAGCTTTTTTCATGTGTGATTCTCCTTTGAGTTTTGCTAATACGTTTTGTCGCACCGACTCCGAGAGTGAGCGCTTGAGCACAGTATGGCAAAGCTCTTGTCATACTCGGTAGTAACTTTCTGTCATATGACACTTTGGCACTGGCTCATACGCAGGTTCCAAGAGCATATGAAAAAGACTGCCGAGTTTCTCGACAGCCTTAAAGTAGGGGAGAGTAATTATTAATCTTTCAGCTCGGTAATCACTTTTGAGGCGCGTTTTTCATCCGGGGTAGGGAACATTTGAAATTGATGCTGAAGCTCGATTTCCTTCTCATTCAAGTCACTTGAAACTTTTTGCTCAGCTTGTCCCCTGTGTTTATCGCTATTTTCCACGACCATTCACCTCCCTCAAAGGAGTAGGGTATACAACAAGTCCCTACTTTATCCCAAAAATAGGAAAAGGATGCTTATCGTTTAATCGGCAATGAATAGTAACCAAATGCTAAGTCAAGCAAGGCACTGGCTTCTTGACGCTTCAGTAAATCTTTTGCGCGGAATGTGAAAGAGCCATCTGCGTTTACCTTCGTGTCAGGATCGACGATGCCTTGTGAAACAAGAGCAGTGATCGCATCTTTTGCCCATGCGTCGGCCGGGTCTTGCAGCGTCACTTTGCTGGTTGCCACAGGTTCAAGCTGCTTTAAATTTTGGATCATGGCAGCAGCGACTTGTCTTGTAATTGGTGCCGATGGGTTCAAATTAGGGATGCCTGCGGCCAATTGCTGTCTAAGTCCGTCTTCACTCCCGGCCATTACGTAATGGCCTTCTGCTTTGATCAGGGTGTCAGCAAATTCGCCTTGTGTCATGGTCCCTGTAGGATCAAATTTACTTCCTGATTTCGCTCCCATAATGGAAAGGGCGCTGAGGTTGTTGATATGGGTCTTATAGCTGCTAGTGTTAGGGACGTCTGAGTAGGTCTTTTCCATTTCCATTCTTTGAGATTCGCCAGCAATGTTAACGCCTATTGCTGTTGTATAATAGTAGTAGTTGATGTTACCGTTTTTGTCTTCCTTGAACGCGACTTTTTCGCCTGTCTCATCTTCAAATAGCAATGGTTTAATCATTCGCAGTTTTTGTTTTCCGGTTGCCTCACTCTCAAGCACGAGTGATCCATTCTCATAGGTAATAGAAGTGCGTGTCCAATAGGCACGTGTATTTTGATACAGCCCGACATATTTTTGCGCATCCGCTTCACTCAAGGTCATGAAAACAGGCTCAGCTTTTTTCTCTGTTTCTGGGAAATAATGATCCATGAATTCTTTGTAAATATCAGCGCTAACCATTGAATCATTGTTGTAGGACATGAAAAAGCCGGTTTTATGTTCCGGGATCAATACCATCAGGGAAGAATGGCCTGGCATGTTTCCGCCCTTCAAAACAACTTTCTGACCATTTGCATACTCTGGAAAATAGTTTTCAAAGCCTAAGGTTGTGATCGGGATGTCACCCGCGGAATACTGGTGCGTATGCATCAAATCCAAGCTTTTCTGGCTGACGATTTCCTTGCCGTCAAATTTTCCGTTTTGCAGGTGCATGATCATGTACTTTGCCATGTCATCTGCTGTTGATATAATGCTTCCCTGCGGACCATCAGTTGGATTGGTTCCTTCTAGCGGACGTTGCTCGCCAGTATTAAAGTAATTGGTAGCCATTCTCTTCATGAGCTCAGGCTTCAAGCGTACACTGGTCGAGGACATTCCGAGAGGTTTGAACACTTTCTCATCCATATACTGGTAAAATGGGATTCCACTTGTTTTTTCCACAGCGTAGCCAGCGAGCAAGAATCCTGTATTATCATACGTATAGACTTCGCCAGGTGGTCGGACGATGACCGGCATGTGCTTTGGAAAGAATTCATCCATAGAGATGTCTTGCCCGATGTATTGTGGACCGGTAAAGGTAGTTTCGTCCGGAAATTCGAAGCCGGGTGTGTAGGCGAGCAAGTCGTACATGGTGACTGGTTTTCCTGTCTTATTCGGAATTTTTAGTCCACCGAGATATTCCTCTATATTGGCATGCAGGTCAATTTTACCCGCATCGACTTGCTGCATGGCAGCCAAGGCGGTAAAGGTTTTCGATACTGAGCCAATTTGGAACACCGTGTCTTTATCAACAGGGGTTTTCTTTTCCTTGTCAGCAAAACCGTAGCCTTTGTTCACGATGACTTTGCCATCACGGACGACAACAAAGCTGGAACCAGCCACATTAAATTCTTTCATTTTTTTTGCAAACAGTGGATCAGCAAACGTTTCTATTTCTTTGGCATCCACCGGTCCTTGGGTAGCAATGGAAGCAGTCTGAGTAGATTCAACAGCACCGAGCGACTGTGTGCATGCGGAAATCAAGGTTGTGGAGAGAAGAAAAACAACGAGACTCATTTTTTGTATCACTTTTTTCATGTGCGATTCTCCTTTTTGTGTTACAAAACGTTTTGGCGCACCGACTCTGAGAGCGAGCGCTTGAGCACAGTATGGCAAAGCTCGTGTCATACTCGGTAGTTACTTCCTGTCATCACTTTTCCGACTAACAAATGATTTTGATGAAATGACATGACTTAGCCTGTCATATGACATTTTGATACTGGCTCATGTGACGCGCAGTGGTTTACGGTTATGGCAGACCGTCATTAGTGTGTCGGAAAAAGTATAGATAGGAGAGAATTAGCTTATATGAAAAAAGCGATCATGCGTAACGTTCAAAATGTTATCTTTTTGCTGTATACATTTGTCTCGGGAGTATTTTATTTATGTTTTTACATGGTCAGTATCATGCTTGGCTTGGCCTTGTCCTTTACCGTAGTGGGAATTCCATTGCTCACCAATGTTTTGCGTACAACTCAAACCTTTGTCCAGCATGAACGTATTCAGACGAAGATTTATACGGATATTTCCATAGAACCGTTGGCAATGAGAGAAAGAGCCAAGGGAAATCAATGGATGCAGGCTAAGGCGGAATTATCGGATGTAAAAAACTGGATATCCGTTTACTGGCTGATGAAAAAATTTGTCCTAGGCTGTATCTGCCTGGTGGTCGGAGTGCTCATCTACATTGCACCCGTATTTTTTGCGATCGTACCGTTGTGCTATCCTTTCGTGGAGATACATTTTTTCGGGAGCGTAGTGGATTCAGAGCTGAAGGCATTGCAAATCATGGGTTTAGGATTCATACTCATGATCGGATGCTCCAAGCTAGGGAACGGTCTGGTACAATTAGTTGGTGGGTACACCCGCTTGATGTTCAAAGCAATTAGGAGATGATGGTTTGTTAGATGTCGTGAAACAATGGGCTTGGTATGACTGGGTGATGTTTTTTTTACGTCTGATCGTTTGCTTTTCACTCACCGTTACGACTGTAAAATTTGGAGATTATCTCACGCTACCCTTATGGATGGTTATACTTTGGGAAATGATGGTGTTTTCCGTCCCGTGGATTTGTTTAATGCTGAGCTATCGTTATTATCTGATAGCAGAAATGCTCTTGTTTGGCGGATTATCGATTTATCTCACGTCTATGTTTCCGGAGGCGTACATTACTTTATTGATGCCTGCTTTTTTGATTGCCGCCAATAGTGCGGAGAAATCGTATCGCTGGGCGGCTCCCATTACAATTGTTTTCCTTCCACTGCTGATTGTGCTTTTTTCGCGGGAAATTGATGTCTTCGTGATTTTTTCGCAAGTCGGGCTTGCTTATGCGATAGGGTTTGCCTTTCATTTGCTCATCGTCAATCATCGGCAAAATGAAATTATTCTCAAGCAAAACAGTGTGCTGGAGCAATACCTCACCCAAATCGAGAAAGTGACTCTGCTGGAGGAGCGGGACCGACTCTCAAAGGACCTGCATGATACGATGGGGCATTCCTATGTCTCGATCATCATGGGGCTGGAAACCTTGCGTCAGGATGTAGCGTCGGAGGAAGGGGCGCAAAAGCTCGAATCCCTCTTGCAGCTTGCGCGAAAAGGTATGAAGGAAGTGCGAGGGTACTTGCATCAGATGGGGGCACCGCAAGAGACGCTTCCCTTGGTTCATTCGCTGAGGCAGCTTGCAGAGGAGTTTCAGACACATGCAAAAGTGAATGTGCGGTTTCGTGCAATTGGAGAAGAGTATCCGATCGGTAAACAAGTGAAAATGACCTTGTTTCGCTGCTTGCAGGAATCTTTGACGAATGCCGTACGACACGGGAACGCTACAGACATCGTCGTTTCCTTGCATTTTGAGCAGCAACAGACGAGGCTGGAAGTACAGGATAACGGTCACGGGGTGGATAATTGGGAGGATGGCTTCGGGATCACGACGATGAAAGAGCGGGCCGCGCTTCTGCAAGGAAGAGTATCCGTATACTCAGAGCGGGGAGAAGGAACGCTCATTACTTGTTTGGTTCCGAGGATGGTAGAGAGCACCGATGAAATCATTCGTTTGTTTATCGTCGATGATCACTCGTTTATTCGGGAAAGCTTGCGTTCCATATTAGAGGGACAGCGGGACCTGCGGGTAGTCGGGTTAGCAGAGGATGGGGTCCAGGCTGTGGCGCTGTGCGAGGAGCTGGAACCAGATCTTGTGCTGATGGACTTGGAGATGCCGAATATGGACGGGATTACTGCGACAAAACGAATAAAGGAAAAATGGCCCGGTATTCGTGTCCTTGTCCTGTCTACGTTTCAAGATACTGAAAAAGCCAAGGAAATCATGCGCAGTGGTGCAGACGGATATCTTTTGAAATCGATCGATTCACGAGAGCTTGCGGAAACGATTCGCCTCGTCCATCGCGGTGGTACGATGATTGCACAGGACCTGTTTCATAAAATGCTGGATGCACAGCCAGCAAGCGAACAGGAAGATTTGCTCGGTGCACCGAAACTAAGCGAAAAAGACGAGAATGCTTATGGTTTAACGAAGCGGGAGCAGGAGATTTTGCAGATGCTTTCCCAAGGCATGCGTTATAAAACAATTGCTTCCAAGCTGTATTTGTCAGACGGGACCGTGCGTAACTATGCGTCTGCTCTGTATGACAAGCTCGGCGTGCGGAATCGGGATGACGCGGTACAAAAAGGGAAAATGGAAGGACTTCTGTAACGTGTGATAGCCAGGGAGAGTAGGCCCTGGTTTTTTTGTATAGGTCATTTGACAGCTATTTACAGATAGTTGTATATTAAACTATCAAATGAACCCCCCTATATATAAACAACTCTTCTATCCAAACTCCACGAGGAGGAATGACACGATGGAAATGTCTATCACAAGAGGACTCTCAGAATTAAAGTTACTCGATAAACGAATTCAAAAAGGAATCAATGAAACGACTTTCATGTCTTCGGCCATTGGACCTAAGCCAGTAACTGGTTACACGTCAACAGAACTGTATGTGGAAACAACAGAGCGCAACTACCAATCCACCATTGATTTAATAAAAAGAAGACAAAAAATTAAGTCGCTGATCGTCGAGTCCAACGCAAAGACGATGGTAACGATAAGCGGCAAGAAAATGACAGTTGCCGAAGCAATCGAGCGAAAAACCTCCATTCAATATGAGAAATCACTGCTGGAGAAAATGAGAAGAGATTACAACCACGCTGTCATGCAGGTTGAAGAGAAAAATGAAGAAGTACAGCTGCGATTGGAAAAGCTGCTCGAAGCGAACTTTGGCAAAGACTCCAAGGTGAAGGATACGGAAATGGAAGCGATCTCCAAACCGTTTAAAGAACAAAATGAAGCGAAGCTCGTAGACCCCTTGAAGCTGAAAGAGAAAATGGATACGCTTAGTAAAGAAATTGACGAGTTTGAGTGTGAAGTCGATTTTATATTAAGCGAATCCAATACGATTACCAAAATCAATCTTGTGGATTAACAGTGTGATTTGCTAATCATTTGAATAGCTGATAAACGAGAGTCCCTTGCCTGGTGGGTTAACCAGGCCATCCTAAAATTATTTGGTGAATATGCGGATGAAAGCTCAAAGCTTAGCGCTCAGATTTCAAACCTTACGTATCAAAGCTCTTTAGGCTCAAAGATCAGGACTTAGGCGTTAAGACTCGATGAAATCTTGGAGTACTGGTCCCAAAACGTGCACTCTCTGGACTTTTCAGCAACCACCAAGCTAAATGGTTAGCAACTAGCACCATACAAAGTAGAGATATGTTGAGAGAAGATTCTCAGCGAACCTCTACTTTTTTATTTTTTAAACGAAACGGTTAAGAGCTAGCATAGATATGTCGATACAAATAGGAAGAAAAGGAAATATATTGATTGTGCCATACAAGGAAAGTCAGGGAGTGAAGTAATGGAATTTGAGTTTCATGTTACCTTCAACGATCTACAACTTGATGAAAAGGAAGCTTTTATCGATCTCTGCCAATCGCAACATGTGAAACCGGTCATGATCGTTTTGGATCAGGGAAATTACATCAATCAACCGATGATAACAGGAGTAATCAAGCGAGCAGATTTTCATGAAGCGAATATAGAGATGGAAAAGGTTGCAGCTACGTTTCAAAACAACGGTTTTACCATCGTCCGAAAAAAAGTAGAGATTTCTCCAAAGGAAGAAACGTACTTTCACCAGCCCATCCTAAAAAACTCGAAGCCTTACTTCGAATGGCATGGCAAAGTACAGGTCGATGATGTCGATGCGTTACGAAATTTATGTGAGGATCATGGCGGGCATATTTCGAGAAACTCATTGAATGCGAATGGAAAGGTGAGATTCATCACTGTCCGAGAATATGAGAGCCCGAAACAGTTTTACGATCGAGTAGAAATGATACATACCATATTGCAAGCAAATCAGATCGAGTTAATCAAAGAACAATACGAACTATGTATTTATGACAGCCGAGAAGAACTGGACAGCGGCTGGATATCCTAATTTTTAAGATGGAGGATCATGATGATAACATATGATGATGTAGCAGAGTTAGAATATGAGGCGAGAGAGCTAGTAGTTTTGGAAGCACTGTTGAGAAGAATTGCTCTTGTGAATATGCCCTTTGTATTAAAAGGCAGCCTTCTCACCAGACAATATTTGGACAACCGAGAGATTCGGGACGCGGATGATATTGACTTATTGTATGCGGGGAAGATCAGGGACGTCGAGCACGCCCATGAAGTATTTACACAATGGATGATTCAAGTAACCGAAATGGATCTGAACGACGGCGTCGTGTTTAGAAGCTTTCGTGAAAATGCCTTTTGGAGATATATCGATTACGCAATGGCAGATGATTTTCCGACGATAAATACGGATATTGCCTATTATTTCAAAGGCCAAACAAGGGAAGCGAATGATTATAACGAGCTTGATCTTGATATTTCGTTTAACCTGGAAATGGAAGCAGACCCAGTTCCGCTACAGTACCAACCTGCTTTCGGGGAAAGCTTTCTGGTTCCGTACACTGTGCCTCTGTCCATCCAGGTTGCTTGGAAGCTGCATCAAACAATTGTCAGACCGAGGTTTAAAGACTTGTACGATTTGAAATTTTTACTCGCTCACCCGTCCTATGACAACGATGCGCTCAAGGCAACATTACAGGCGCTCGTGAACGAATGCAGTATCGATCCATCTATTAAAAATGCGGATATGAAAAAGGTGCTTGTTGATGATTTGCATTACATATACGATTCGTTAACCTACGATTACGACTTGAGAAAATATGCGGGCAGCATGGATCGTGGCCTCTATTTTACGCAGTTTGTCAGTGATTTGCGTAAAAAGATGGATTTTGCCGGGATTAATGGGGAAGCGTTTGAAAGTTTGCCAAGTCCAACACCCCAAAAATTGTAACAGGATAATAAATGAAGTAGGCTTGTTCCTTCTGTTAGGGTAGAAGGAGTGAGCTTTTTTTATGGGATACAAGATTAATGATGAAATTGGTCGGAACATTCCCCATCAACATCAATGAATAATACCCTACATTAACCCAAATACAATTGCACAGCAGCTCGTGAAACAAAATGCGCGAGACAACAGGAAAAGGTGAAAGTAGTAACGAAAATGGCAATATCCCGTGAATCCGCAATTGCACGGAGATTCAGGGGATACTAATCGTGGATTGTGTACGAAATCTCGCGTTTTTGGTTTGAAGCTGAGCGGCAGTCTTGGACGATATGATCACGTTATCCTGCCGCTGTTTTCTGTTATCAATACCAATGATTATCCCAAAAAAGCAATAGAACGCTTCACTTTCCTGGCAAATGCAATGGGATTATCAATTGACTCCCAATGAATATACATAAGACGCGGGTTGTCAAAGAGCCAGTGATTATGGACTGCTGTTACCTTTATCCCGTTTTTGCGAAGGTTTGACAATAAACGGTTTACTTGGTTTTGGAAGAGAGCCGTTTCCCCTAAACATAGTGCACGTCCCGAACTGTTCAAGGATTCGAATGAGAACAATTGATAGCGGACCAATGGAGATGTGGTTTTTCTGCCTAATATAGACGCATTGAATACTCTATTTCTGGAGACGAAACAAACGGGACCTCTTGTAATTTCATGCTCTGTTCCACCTAAAATGGCTGAAAATCGGTTACACAGTCTTCTAAACTGGGGACTTGCCTTTGCTTTTGCATTTACTTTGCCCATATCCGTCATCCTTTCGATTATGATGAAATGAAAACTTCATGGCTCCACCATGTTAACCCAGGAATGCGATGGACTCTTTGGTTTTCCTAGCGAATACGATAGGGTTTTCTATCGCTTCCCAATGCATGTACATTAAGCGCGGGTTTTCTTTTAGCCAGTGGTTGTGAAGTGCGGTCACTTTAATTCCGCGCTTGCGGAGATTCGACATCAAGCGGTTCACCTGATTTTGGTGAACGGCAGTCTCTCCCAAACAAAGGGCACGACCCGACTTATCAAGGGATTCAAACGAAAACATTTGAGCTCGAACTAAAGGAGATAGCGTTCGTCTTCCTAAGATGGTTTCTCGAAGATTTGTAAGCCGCATGACAAAACAAACCGGCCCACTGTCAATTTCCGACTCGCCCCCTAATATTCTTCCAAATCGGGTACAGAGTCTTTTGAATTGTGGGCTAACCTTCGTTTTCGCTTTATGCGCCATAGTAATCCTCCTTTTGTCAATCTAGAAATAGCTTATGATTGACAGAAAAAAGGGAAATGAGTAATTTGTGGTTTTTTACATGAAAAAGACACAGATTTCATTCCAGAGCTTTAGCAATACGTGGAGCTAGTTGTATAAGCTCGTCCAGCTTGTAGAAAAGATGGACTGTCATGAAAAGAATAGAATCGCCCGATTGACCACATACTACAAACGCTATATCTATACCATGAGAGGTGGAGCGTCCGGATGAGTATGACAATGAGTCGGCCCGTGACCGACGTACTTAATAAACAAGTTGCCAACTGGTCTGTGCTGTATATGAAGCTGCATCATTATCACTGGTTTGTCAAAGGACCGAATTTCTTTACCCTGCATGAAAAATTTGAGGAGCTATACAACGAGGCAGCCAAAAATGTGGATGAGCTGGCAGAACGGCTGTTAACGGTTGGGGGCAAGCCTGTTTCGACGTTGAAGGCCTGTATGGAGCAGGCTTCCATTAAGGAAGCGACAGGTGGAGAGTCTGCGGATCAGATGGTAGAGGCAGTCGTGAACGATTTTACACTCCTGATCAAAGAACTCAAAGAAGGTATTACAGCCGCGGAAGCAGGGGACGATGAAGCGACTGGCGATATGTTCTTAGGGATCATGGACAGCTTGCAAAAGCATGTGTGGATGCTGCAAGCCCACTTGGGAAAATAACAAGAAATTCTTTTATAAGCAAAGCTGATGCCATGGGGTATCGGCTTTTTTCCTATGTACTCATGAAGGCAAAGTGCAGAGCTGGTCTGATTTAGGGCAACCCCCTTGTTCCCAAGAAAGACATGCTGGTGTAAACTAACCTTGTGTGAAATAAAGTAAGCACTTTCATGATGGAAAGGATGTACATTCCCATGGCATCACCCTATGTTACATTTAATCGCGGGCAGTGGAGTGCTCTGCGGGCTTCCACGCCGTTGACCATATCTGATAACGAGCTTTCCCTTTTGCAGGGCTTAAACGAGAAAATGTCCATGACCGAAGTCTCCGACATTTACCTTCCGTTGTCCCGTCTGCTGAATTTGTATGTCGGGGGCACGCAGGAGCTGTACCAGGCGACTCACACTTTTTTAGGGAACCAGGATGGCAAGGTTCCATTCATTATCGGTATCGCAGGCAGTGTGGCTGTAGGCAAAAGCACAACGGCTCGCATTTTGCAGACGCTGTTGTCCCGCTGGCCGAATCATCCGAAGGTGGATTTGGTAACGACCGACGGGTTCCTGTATCCGAACAAGGTCCTAGAAGACAGAGGAATCATGAAGCGCAAGGGATTCCCGGAGAGTTATGACTTGCGCCGCTTTATCAATTTTTTATCCGATGTAAAATCGGGTTTGCCTGAAGTGAAAGCACCAGTTTATTCCCACCTTGTATATGACATCGTGCCAGATGAATGGCAGACCGTCAGACAGCCTGACATTTTGATTGTTGAAGGCTTGAATGTGCTGCAACCGCCTAGAGGTGACGAAAACGATACTCGTATTTCCGAGGTCATTGTTTCGGATTTCTTTGACTTCACGATCTACGTACACGCGGAAGAGAAGCACATCCTGCAATGGTATGTAGAGCGGTTCAAGCTGCTGCGTCAGACTGCGTTCTCCGATCCATCCTCGTATTTCAAGCGTTACGCGAGTTTGTCTGATGAGGAGGCGACTAAGGTGGCCACCGGTATTTGGACGGAGATCAATGGAGCTAACCTGCGTCAAAACATTTTGCCGACGCGTGTTCGCGCTCAATTGATTTTGGACAAGGGGCAGGATCATAGGGTACAAAGCGTGAAGCTGCGCAAGCTGTAAATAAAAAGGTGGAGGACGGTTGTCATGAAAGTGATTAGCGCCTGTTTGATCGGCTGTGAATGCCGTTACGATCAGAAGTCATGCTTGAACCAAGAGCTGGAGCAATTGCTCCGGGAAGGAAAGGCCATTCCCGTCTGTCCTGAACAGCTGGGAGGCTTGCCAACACCACGACCGCCAGCCGAAATCATCGGGGGTACGGGAGATGATGTTCTGGATGGCAAAGCACGCATCATAGACGACACTGGCCGAGACGTTACCGAGGAATTTTTGATGGGGGCGAACCAAGCACTGAAGCTGGCGAAAACGGTTGGAGCCACATCTGCTATCTTAAAAGAAAACAGCCCGTCCTGTGGGAGCTCCTTCGTTTACGATGGCAGCTTTTCCGGGAAAAAAGTGCCGGGTGTCGGGCTGACGGCAGCGCTGTTTCGCAGAAACGGGATTGAGGTAACATCTGAGGTGAAAACATCTAATGAATAACAAAGGGGGGCGCGATGAATAGCGTCCCCCTTTACAATCTGCTCATATAATAAGCGGTCTCTTCAAGCAACTCCTGTATTTTGAACCAAGAACGCCAAAGAGAAAAACTGAAGAAGACACATGCAACAAATGCTAACGCAGGAAGGCTATGATCGCGAATAACATTTCGCAGTATAAACCAAACGGACAGTATGTACGACAAGATTAGGAAATAAAAGATGACATTGCGCTCTTCTCGAATGAGCAGATCGATTTTATCCTCCAGTAATGAAAACTCCAGTTGGTTGTCTTTGTGCATTTGTTGGCGATCCACTCGAGCGTCTGAGGTTGCAAAGCTGTACAGCTCTATTTCTTTCCTGTTTGGTTCCTTGATAAATTCCACTTGAAACATTACACCTGTAAAAATCGATCGTTTCATGTACAGATTGTCGGTATAGAGGCGATTTTGATTTTCCCATACTTGCAAGATAATAAACGAAGCAATGAATAGTGTGAAGACAATCATCAATTTCCAGTACGGTATCGGTACTATCTTTTTTCGAAAAGAACGATCTAGCTCCATACGATCAAATCCTTTGAAATATTTTCCATATAATACCACAAAAAAGACCCTTCACGAAGCATAATGCCTGATAGAAGGGTCTTCCTGCCTTTTACAACTCCTTCAACAACCTCTCCAGCTTCTTCTGCTGTTCTTTCCGCTTCTTTTTCGCAATCCGGTCTTCTTCTTGCAACGCCATGACAAGGGAGAAGCACATCAAGACCATGATGACGGTAAAAGGCAGTGCTGCCACTATGGAGGCTGTCTGTAGGCCTTCCAAGCCGCCGCTTAACAACAGAACAATCGCGATAGCGGATTGGAGGACGCCCCAGGTGATTTTTACCCGATTCGACGGGTCCAGGTTGCCATCAGAAGACAGCATGCCGAGCACGAAAATAGCGGAATCCGCTGATGTAATAAAAAAGGTGATGATTAACAGAATCGCAACGACAGCGAGAATGTACCCCATAGGCAACTGCTCCAGGGCGAGGAACAACGCAGTCGATATGTCACTTTGTACCGCCGCCCCTATAGGCGCTTGATCAAAAATTTCGAGATGAAGAGCAGTCCCGCCAAACACCGAAAACCAAATGAAGCTTAACAAACTCGGAACGAGCATCACGCAAATGACGAATTCCTTGATCGTGCGACCTTTGGAGACGCGTGCGATAAACATGCCGACGAACGGCGCCCAGGCAATCCACCACGACCAGTAAAACAGCGTCCAGTTGGCTACCCATGTCCCTTGTGTAAAAGGGGTCAGTCGCAAGCTCATCGAGATGAGATTGTTCAAATAACTGCCCAGCGTACTGGTGAAGGCGTCAAAAATAAATGAGGTTGGTCCCAGTACGAGCGTTAGCAGGAGGAGCAACAAAGCGAATACGAGATTCGTATTGCTCAAATACTTGATACCTCGATCCAGCCCTGTCGTAGCCGAGAGCAGAAATAGCACTGTAATGATGGAAATAATGACGATCTGCACTGTGGTACTGGACGGCAGTCCAAAGAGGTGAGACAAGCCCCCATTTATTTGCAGAGTTCCGAGGCCAAGTGAGGTTGCGACACCGAATGCCGTGGCGATGACAGCTAGAATATCGATCCCTTTTCCGAGCGGTCCGTGTATGCGTTCACCGAGCAGTGGGCCAAAGGTGGAGGAAATCAAGCCCTTCGCCCCTTTGCGAAATTGAAAATACGAGAGAGAGAGTGCGATGAGAGCGTAGATCCCCCAAGGATGCAGACCCCAGTGAAAAAACGCATAGCGCAGAGCAGTTTGTGCGGCTTCGGTCGTTTGTCCGGTCACACCTGCTGGCGGAGCGAAGTAATGAGAAATGGGCTCCGCTACTCCCCAAAAGACAAGACCAATCCCCATCCCAGCAGAAAACAGCATGGCAAACCACGTAGGCAGCGAGTATTCCGGCTCGTCATCGTCGCTCCCCAAAGGGATTTGTCCGTATCTGCTAAAGGCAAGGAAGATGCAAAAGATCAGAAAACCGAAAGTCACGATTAAATAAAACCAGCCAAAATTCGTCGTGGTCACTTTCAGGACATGGGAAGCCGCAGAGGCGAACAGCTCAGGAGAAATCGCGCCGAACAGCACAATGACAAATACAATGACCAAGGATATCAGGAAAGTCATCTTTATCCTCCCGGGAATCTACAAGAAATGGTAATAGTTTATCATCCCGCGGGATTTCCAAGATTATTCCACTGGAGTTACGATGAAAACGTCTCGATAAACCGATTCGCTGCTTTGGATAGATGGCGTCCAGACTGCCAAACGACAGCAGCGGAAGAATAAATAGAAGTACCGGAGAGTCGAATCCCGCGAATTTGTTCGCTCTGATGAGTTTCCCATGCCGAGATGGGGACGATGGAGGAACCGACAGAGGAGGCGACCATGCTGACGATGAGCGAGATGTCCGGGCACTCACAGATGACATGCGGTTCCACGCCTAGACGGGAAAATTCCTTGATAATCAAGTCGTAGATGCCCAATCCTGGCGTGCTCGGCATGATGAGCGGGAGCTGGGCGATCTCGCGCATTTCGATTTCTTTGCGATCGGCATAAGGGGAGGTGGCAGGAACAATGAGCACAAAATCCTCTTCCTCCAACGGAATCATGGTGCAGTTGTTCAATGAGTGGGGGAGACGTACGATAGCGACTTCTATGGTTCTGCGCTCCAGCCACTGATTGAGGAGCTGCGTATCGCCTTTCCAAATTTTATACGTAATGAGCGGATATTTTTGCTGAAACACGCGAATTTGTTCTGGCAGACGATAGGCCGACAGTGCGCTGACACCGATGGAAAGCGTCCCACGAATGCCTTCGCCTGTCTCTTTGACCTCGGAAAGGGCTTCCTCCATTTGATGAACGATATTGAGGGCCTGTTTGTAGAGAGTGACGCCTGCTTCTGTCAGAACCATTTGTTTGCCTGAGCGCTCAACAAGCAAGGTTCCGAGTTCCTCCTCCATTTGTTTCAGTTGCTGGCTCAAAGGCGGCTGGGCCATGTTCAGCCTTTTAGCCGCTCCCGTTATCTGACCTTCTTCCGCTATGGCGATAAAATAACGCAGTTGCCGAATGTCCACACACAATGCCTTCTTTCCTTACGAGAATGGTTCCATATGAAAACGATATGAAAATTAGATTTTATGGATATTTTTCATATTGATGAAGCTATGATAGCATGTTTCCTGTGAATCTTCACTTCATGGAAAAGACATAAAGGAAAGAAGGGAAATCCGTGCGTACGTGGATGGAAAAGCTATTTCACTTGCGCGCTTACGACACGACGTTTCAAAGGGAACTCATCGCCGGATTTATTGGCTTTGTCACCATTGTTTACATTGTTGCCGTAAACGCTTCGATTTTAAATGATGCTGGAATACCGATGGAAGCAGGCATTCTGGCGACTGTATTGACGGCATTTATCGGGTCACTTCTTATGGCCTTTTGGGCAAATGCACCTATTATTCTGGTTCCCGGCATGGGGATCAACGCCCTGTTTACGTTCACATTATGCAAATCGATGGGCCTCACTTGGCAAGAAGCATTGGCAGCTGTTTTTGTTTCGGGTCTGATCTTTAGTGTCATTGCCTTTACCAAGGCCGCGAAAATATTGTCCAGTGCGATACCCGCTTCGCTAAAAGAAGCGATTACCGTAGGGATCGGGCTGTTCTTGACCTTCATCGGTCTGCAAAAAGGCGGGCTGATCGTCATGAATCCGTCTACATTTGTCGCGCTGGGTGACGTGTCCAGCCCGCATGTGATCGTCACGCTGATAACTTTGATTGTTACGTTGATTTTGTTTGTTCGCAATGTACCGGGCAACTTCTTGATCGGTATTGCGGTTGGTACAGGACTTGGCTTTTTGTTCGGGATTATCGAGCCAGGAGGAGGAGGATCGTTTTCGTTCGCGGATTACGGAAGCGTATTTGCGGGTCTTTCCTTTTCAGCCATTTGGGCGTTGCCATTTTGGATCGCGACCTTCTCATTGGCGATGGTCATCGTCTTTGAAAATATCGGCTTGATTCATGGGCATACCTCGATGCTTGGGCAGCCGGAGAAGTTTGGCCGGTCGCTGCAAGCGAATGCATTGTCGGCTGCCATCTCTGGCATTCTGGGAACCAGTCCGACGGTTTCTACGGTAGAGACAGCAGCAGGAATCGCAGCGGGAGGACGGACGGGACTGACCGCACTTGTAACAGGTACCTTGTTCCTGCTCTCGCTCGGTTTGCTTCCTGTCATCAAAATGATTCCAGATGGAGCCATTGCTCCGGTGCTCATCATCATTGGCGCACTGATGCTGCAAAATGTACAGAATATCAATCTGAAGGACTTCTCGGAAGGCTTCCCTGCCTTTTTGATCATCGCGATTATCCCGTTGTCCTACAGCATTGTAGATGGAATTGCGTTTGGATTCGTGGCGTATCCGCTCTTGAAGCTCGCATTGGGCAAACGCCGTGAAGTGCCTGCGCTCATGTATGTCATCGCGGGATTGTTCTTGCTGAATCTCATGCTGCCGATCTTCGCATAAAAGAGAAGGTTTCCCTCGACTTGTGTCGGGGGTTTTTTTGTTCTGTTCTCCCGTGCGATTTGCCTCGTAAAACCATCTTAAAAACAATGAAAAAGTCCCTTTGCCAATGAGAGAGGCAAAGGGATTATTCACGGAGAGATGCGCATTGATTATCGTTTTACCAGCGTAAACGCTTGTTTTACTTGGTCCAGAGACATCATCAGAGGGATGAATTTCTTCCCTTCTTTGCTTGCTGGATCAAATACTGTGTCTTGTGGCAAGCTTGCTACATAAACCGTGTTGGTTGCTTGGTTACGTGCAATTTCGACGCCGACTGGTGGCTCGTCCGGGTTGTTCAGTTTTTTCCAGTCATTCAGGTCAAACGCGGTGATAACTACAACTGGTGTACGATCTTCCGCTTTGTCAGCATTGAAGATGAAGCGGGTTACACTCTTTGCTTCTGGCAAGTATTCGTCTGCATTTGGGCCTGTTTTTTCCTCAACAAGGATGTTGCCATTCCAAGATTTTGGACCTTTAAAAGTAAAGGCTGCGTCTTGGCTTTTGAAAGTATCATGATAGACTTCGAGTGGTTTTACAGCTGGTTCGAAGTTGGCACTCATCAATTCCCATTTGGTTTGGTTCCACTTCCATTTGGATTTGAGGTAGCCGCGAACATCTGCATTGTAATCACCAGTCAGGCGCTCTGTGCCTTCCAGTACGTAGAGGCCATTATTGTTTAGGTCGATCGGTTTCAGTTCGACGAAGTCCGCTCCGACTACGCCTGCTTTGTTTTTATCGAGACCTGGCAGGCTGAGTTCTTTCGCTTTTCCATCTTTCACGGTGTAGATGTGATTGGTTGTGTAGCCGCCGCTTCCGCCAGTGCTTGCAGTAACCATGATCTCGCCTTTTTTATCGTAAGTGAAATCTTGAACGGACAGCTTCGGCTCGTAGCCGTTGTCCTTCACGTCGATGTTAAAAGATTTCTTCGTTTTGCCATCTGTTACTTTGATGGTGAGGTCCTTCACGTATGGGCTGTTTTTCTCTTTTTTCCCGTACAGAACCACTGTGTCTGCGGTTTTGTCACCCGTTACGTCTGCTGTTTTTTTCGTAATCTCTTGCAAGCCTTTTGTTGTAGCAGTTGTGTTGCTTGCATCTGCTGTGATTGCATACCCTCCAGTGAAAAGTACGGAAGTTAGTACTGTTCCTGTTACGAGTTTGTTCAAGTGTTTCAAGTGTTTCATGTGGTGAATCTCCTCCCCAGTCTTGCTGACTGATCATGATGTAAATGTGTAGTCTGCTGCATCTTGGCTTGTCCTTGCTACACGTTCATTATGTACGATAGGGTGGCTGCATTGGTTACAGACTATCGACATAAATCCTACAAATCGGTAACAGGTAAAAGTTAGGGGGCTAGGAGGTTGCTCGCTTCTTTTAGCAGTGCCTCGCTGCTTTGCTCCAACAGCATGGGATAGAGACGTGTTTTGTCTGGAGCTAACGCGAGGAGCTGATCATATACCGCAGCGGAGGCATAGAGCAAGTCAGAATCGTGGATAATCTGCTGCAAGGAGCGTTCATCAACGAATCCTGCGGTCATGTGTTGAATCTGTTCGATACCTGCCTCTTGTACCCGTCTCGCCATCCATTCCCCGCCTTTTTTTCCGAGACAAACAAACCCAACTGCACGGCCTACCTCCAGGCGAGCGATCTCCAGAAGCGTGCTCGTCTGGGCACTTGCTCCAATGATGAGGACTGATTTGTGATAACGAGCAGCTAATTCTTTTACCTCCTCTGCATGATTGACGGTGGTGACGATTTGGTCGGCATCTTGTATAGCAGAGAGAACATCTGAATGGTTTTCAAGATAGGCAGCCTGAATGGGCTGACCAATGATCTCTTCTATTTTCCTACGATAAAAAGGATGGTCATGCTCGTGACATTCTACCAAGAGCCATCGGGCTTCTTTTTTGGACCGGGAAAGAAACAAGTGCCCGTAAGCAATGGAAGCAAGCATAAGCTCATCCAGCGAAAACGGAAGCTGCTGTGCTTCGGTCATGATGGTTTTGGCGTGATCATAAAGCGATTGCTGCCGCATGCGAAAGGCAGTAATCGCAGAATTGTCGGCGACAGAGGTGCCGCGACCCTTTTGCATATGGACGAGACCTTCATCCCGTAGCTGTGTGTATACAGCATTGATGGTGTTGCGGTTGACTTGCAGCTGATCCGCTAATTGGGCAGCAGGTGGGAGCATTTCGCCCGGTTGAAGGTGGCCGAGGCCAACGAGAAGCTTCAATTGTTCTTTGATTTGCACATGAATCGGGATTGGAAAGTCTGGATTTAGCCGCACAAGTGATTGAGTCATGGATATTCGCCTCACAGTTTGGTGTTTGTATTTTATTTTACTAAATATCTAGGTAACTAGCTATTATTTGTGTTTTTGTAAGATAGCTTACAGAACAAGGAAAGGTCACTTGCTAAGATGGGAGCAGGAGGTGGCTGTGATGAGTGAAGGATGGAGCATAAAGGGATTTGTAGCCAAAATGAAGGGGAGAAGCAGAACGCCTTTGAAAATATCTGGCTCGGTTGCTTTGATTGGGGGCCTTGGCGGATTAGTGACGATAGGGGTGTTGGGCATGCTGACGGAATTCACCACCGCTGTTTGGTTGATGGCTTCATTTGGAGCAAGCTGTGTGCTTGCTTTCGTGGCTTGGGATTCGCCGTTATCTCAGCCGCGCAATATCGTCGGGGGGCATTTTTTTACCAGCTTGGTTGGCGTGCTGCTTTATCAAATAGGCGGATCGCAGCTGTGGGTCGTAGCAGTTAGTGTCGGTCTTGCGATTGTCGTCATGCATGTCACGAAAACGACCCATCCTCCTGCGGGTGCCAATCCGATCGTCATTGTCATGGACGGCAAGGGGTGGGAGTTTTTATTGTCTCCGGTACTTATAGGTGCAGTAGTGGTTGTGCTGATTGCGCTATTCGTCAATAACATGCATAAGAAGCGTGCTTATCCTGTGTTTTGGGTATAGCAATATCACAGTAAACAATGGCCGCCTTTTATTAGGGGGTCATTTTTTCATGGAGAAAGAAGAGGAGAGGGTGATTGACAAATGAGATGAAATACATAAAAGTATAGGTAACTAGGTATGCGGTGTGGAGAGGATGTATCATGAGTGAGCAAATCGTTCTAGCCAAGAAAACGGTGTTTCAGACACCGACGGACACTCGAATGGGCATTTTTTTCATTCAAAAGGGACTTCTGCGTCTCTCTCGGTTAAACGAGGATGGAAAATCCTTTACCGTGGGATTGCTGGGACCCGGAGCTGTTTTTGGCGAGATTGGGGAAATGGTGCTGGGGTCACGTGCTGTGTACATTGAAGCGATGCAAAAAACGACCCTTACTCATTGGAGTGCGACTCGGATGGAAAAAATGCTGCAAGCATGTCCACCACGCTTGAAAGAAATGATGTACCAGTTGTCAAAACGATTGGGCGAACAAGAGGAGCGGATGGAAAAGCTGGCCTTGGAATCGGTCAGGGATCGCGTGTTGCATCTGTTGGTTCAGTTATGTCAGCGGTTCGGAAAAGCAGAGGGGCCGTTTTGGAAATTGACCGTATCTCTCTCCCACCAGGAGATTGCCAACATGGTAGGGGCGACCAGAGAAACTGTTTCATTAGCATTAGCGAGTTTGGTCGATGAGGGAATGGTGTTGGTGTCCCGCATGTCGATTGCGGTACATGCCTCGAGAATGGTTGATAAAAAAAGAGAATGCAAGTAAAATGATTGAATGCTCAAAACGGGCCGCGGTTCGTAAACTCCCGCGTTATCAAAACTAGGAGGAAATCATATGTTTAATTTTTGGATCGGAGTGCTGTTTGCTCTGGTGAACTTCGGGCTGTTCCTGCTCTGCTACCGATTGTTCGGCAGAATGGGACTGTACGCGTGGATCGGGATGGCAACCGTGCTGGCCAACATCCAAGTGGTCAAAACGATCGAAATGTTCGGCTTGGTCATGACGCTCGGCAATACGATTTATGCTTCTATTTATTTGGTAAGCGATCTATTGAACGAGAAGTATGGGGAAAGAGAAGCGAAAAAAGCCGTATGGTTCGGCTTCTTTACCTTAATTGCGGCAACGATCATCATGCAACTCGTGCTGGTGTTTGAACCACAGGAAACAGATATTGCCCAAGGTTCCTTAGAGACGATTTTTGGCTTGATGCCAAGAGTTGCATTGGGTAGCTTGTGTGCGTATTTTGTCAGCCAGTTTGTCGACGTGAAAATCTATTCGTGGTTGAAGAAAAAATGTCCGGGCCCAAATCAGCTCTGGATTCGCAATAATGGAAGCACGCTCTTTAGTCAGTTGCTTGACTCGGTTACCTTTTGTACGATTGCCTTTTTGGGAGAATTCCCGATGGATGTTTGGTGGCAAATCCTGTTGACCACCTACCTGATCAAGTTTGTCGTATCGGCAGCTTCGACGCCGGCTCTTTATATCGCACGTAGTATGAAAGTGGACGAAAGCTAATTGACAAAAACACGGAAAAACCGCCAAGGACGATGAAACTTGGCGGTTTTTGTTTTTCCATGTTTAGAAGGATTATACAAACTTTACATCAAATTTACATAAGATTCAGGTTATACGTTTACCATCTTATAGTAATTACTTCCGAATGATGTGAGGAGGAATGATGCGAGAATGTTGAAAAAAAGAGGGATTACTTCCAGATGGCCAAAGTTGGCGTTAATAGCCGCGGTCATGATGGGAACTGTTTTACCGACCGGGTGGATACCACAGGCAAAAGCCGAGCGGGCTGATCATGTGGTGATCAGTGAGGTGTATGGGGGTGGGGGGAATTCAGGTGCCCATTACAAGAATGACTTCATTGAATTGTATAACCCGACAGACACGGCTGTTTCGCTAGTAGGGTGGTCAGTTCAGTATGCTTCTGCTACGGGTGAGAAATGGCAGGCAACTAATTTGACTGGAAGCATTGCCCCCGATGGATTTTATTTGATTCAGCAAGCGGCAGGACAAGGTGGAGGGACAGAACTCTCTTCTCCTGATGATACTGGAAAGACTGATTTGTCAGGTACGAAAGGGAAAGTCGCTCTCGTCAGCCATACAACACCTTTAACTGGAACAGATGTATCCTCACAAGCAGGTGTTGCTGATATGGTTGGATTTGGTGATGCCAATTCATCTGAGGGCAACTCACCAGCACCAGCTCCCTCGAATACGACCAGTGCCCAACGCATTAGCGACGCCAGCGGCATTGTGCCGAACGGAGGAAATGGCTGGGATACCAATAACAACGGCAACGATTTTATTACAGGGGCACCTACCCCGAAAAACACCCAAAGCCCGGTAGAACCGCCGCTACCAACAGATGTGACCGAAAAGCCGAATGCCACAGAACTCATTTTTGATCATACGGATCCTATCCAAGCAACAATTCGCGGCTATGTCGGTCAAGGGCGGACTATTAAGGTTTATGCGAGTCAGCCTACCGGAACAGGTAACGACACTCCTTTGGCACAGCAAGATTCGGATGCTTCCGGACTGATCGACCTGACTTTTACCAATCCCGATCCAAATGCACAGGGAGTCTATCTCACGGCAATGGAAGGCAGCAAGAAGGAAAGCGCGAGCATTGAGCTGAGGCCAGCGGTAGCAAGCCCAGCTATGATCCAGGATAAAGTCAGCCTGCAAGCATTGAACGGTGTGGGCGAGCTGCGTGGAGAAGCAGGTGCGGCAGCAGGGAATGCGATACTGCGTGCATACGATCCACAAAAACAACCGCTAATGCTTAGTAACAAAGAAACTGGAACGGCACAGGCAAATGGGTCATTTTCCTTTACGATTCCAAACATCGACCAGTTGGATCATATCCTCGTAACGCAGCAAACAGTTGGGGCATATGGCAAGTCGTTTGAGAGCCCGGAAGTTAGCGTCACCAAGTCAGCCGTAGGTTTGACGACGATTGCTGAAGCAAGAAAAACCCCGGTTGGGACGAACGTGATTGTCGTCGGAACGGTGACCGCGATGTTTGAAGCGGGCGGACAAAACAACGTGTACTTCCAAGATGAGACGGCAGGACTCGTACTTCGTGCGCCAGGGCTGACTGGCAAAGTTGAGGTAGGAGACAAGATCCGAGCTACCGGAAAAATGAATGATTATTATGGACTTGCTCAACTCGAAGCACTCACCAATAACGTGGAAATCGTGCAAAAGCAAGCAGGTGTGCCTAACCCGCAAGTTGTGACTTCCACTGATTTTGCAACTGCTACAGGAGAGGCATTGGAAGGCAAACTGGTAACCGTGAAGGTGGTTACTGTCAAATCAGTATCAAGCGGCAACTATACGCTGGAGGATCAGCACGGTACGTTTGTGTCTCGACCGGATGCCTCTCTTCTGCTACCAGTGAACAAGAGCTATGCAGCTATTACAGGCGTGGTGAACTACGACCGCAATGTATACAAGCTGGTGCCGCGCACTGTTGCCGATCTTGTCGAGGACGAGAATAAAGTCCCGATGGTCACAGCGAGCCCAGCTGGTCCTATGGTGACAAAAGGAACAAATGTCACGCTCACAACGACGATGGCTGACGCTACGATCTTCTATACGGTAGATGGTTCAACGCCCGGCAGAGGAAGCATCAAGTATACGGGACCGATCCAGATTGATACGGATACGACACTTTCAGCCATAGCCGTCAAGGATGGTTACACAGACAGCAATATAGCGACCTTCCGCTATGTGATTCAAAAAGATAACATTCGTATCCATGACATTCAAGGAACCTCGCACCGCTCACCGATGACGGATGGAACGGTGACCAATATTCCAGGAATCGTCACGGCTATCGTCAAAAGCGGCAGTAATGTACAAGGCTTTTATATGCAAGACCCGCAACCGGACGCAGACCCATTTACCTCTGAAGGCATTTACGTTTACGAGCCAAAAGCAGCGGTCGCCCCTGGCGATGAAGTAACTGTGAGTGGTACCGTCAAGGAATATGTACCATCGAACAGGGCGGGTACAGACCTCACTCAAACGCAAATTGATGCAACCTCGTACGCCGTTGTAAATCCAGCAAAGGGACTCCCAGACCCACTCATCTTGGGCAAAGACAACTACGAATATCCGAAAGGAATTATCGACAACGACAGTCTCGGCAAATTCGATCCAGACCAAGACGGCATCGACTTCTGGGAAAGCCTCGAAGGCATGCTGGTACAAATCGAAAATCCAATCGTGGTTGGCGAAACCAAGACGTTTACCAATCCACGCGCAACGGAGTTTGTCGTCATCGATGATCAAGCCCATCCGAATCAGCCACGTACGCCAGCCGGCGGAGTGGTGCTGGAAGCCAATGATTTTCACCCTGAGCGCATCACGGTATCGGACAAACTCGAATCGATTACCGGAGAAGTAAAAGTCGGCGACAAATTTGACGGCCCGCTGGTAGGTATCATTGATTACAGCTTTGCGAACTACAAGCTGTTCCATACACGAGCGTTTACGGTACAGCCAAGCCATTATGAGCAGCCAGTGACAAGTATTTCCCCAAAAGAAGACAAGCTGACAATCGCTTCGTACAACATCGAGAATTTCTCGGCAAAAACCGATTCTGCCAAAATCAATCGCATCGCCGAGACGATTGTAGACAACATGAAAGCGCCGGATATTGTCGGAGTGGTGGAAATGCAGGACGATAATGGCCCGACGGACAATGGGCAAACAGATGCTACGCAGTCTGCGGACGCATTGATCAAAGCAATAGCAAACAAAAACGGACCGACTTACCGATACATCGATATTGCACCACAGAACAATCAGGATGGTGGACAGCCAGGAGGAAACATCCGTGTCGGCTTCTTCTACAACCCAGAACGGGTACAGCTGGCAGCAGGAACGCCAGGTGGTGCGACTGATGCGGTGCAAATCGAGACACGAGATGGTATAGCGCATTTGTCACACAATCCAGGACGGGTAGATCCGACCAACGCGGCGTTTGCTTCGAGCCGTAAGCCACTGGCAGCAGAGTTCATTTTCCAGGGCGAGCCAGTCATTGTCATAGCCAACCATTTCAACTCCAAGGGTGGAGATCAAGCGCTGTTTGGAAAAGATCAGCCGCCACAGCTGGTGAGTGAAGTACAGCGCATGAAAATTGCCCGTGTGCTAAATAACTTTGTAAAAGAAATCCATGCAGCGGAAGCGAAAGCAAATGTTGTGGTGCTGGGCGATCTCAACGATTTCCCGTTTTCGAATCCGGTGCAGGAATTGGCAGATGGCGTTTTGACCAATATGGTCGAGAAACTGCCGAAGGGTGAGCAGTATACGTACGTGTACCAAGGGAACTCCCAAGTCTTGGATCAAATTTTGGTCAGCAACCACTTGAAGGATGACACAAAGGTTGACATCGTTCACATCAACGCTGGCTTGACCGAGAGCGAGGGACGTGTGAGTGATCATAATCCCGTCCTTGTCCAACTGGACTTGAAGGATCGTGGTACGCCGGAAAAAACAGCACAAGAAGTCGCGGAAAGCATTACGCAGCTCACACAGCCCGCAGCGGGTGAGACCCGTTTGAAGCTGCCAGAAGTACCTACAGGCTTTACTATCACGATCAAGTCGTCTAGTGATCCAGCAGTCATTGCGCTGGATGGCAAAATCACGCCGACATATCGCCAGACGAATGTAGACCTAGTTTTGGAGGTCACGCGAGCATCTGATCAATCTACAGCAGAAACGAAAGTATTGACCGTACAGGTTCCAGCCAAGCCGGATTCACCACCGCCAGTTACGCCGCCGGACAGAACACCGACACCAGACTCGCAGCGTGAGTTGAACAAGCAAGCAGCTCAAGTGATCTCCTCAAGTAACGGGGAGAACGCCATTTTGGGTCAGGTGGATCAAGTACTCAGCCATTTGGAAAAACTTCTGGATGCCAAGCAATGGACGCCGACGGAGAAATGGGAGACAGTCACGGATACGATCACGACTGTACTCGAGGCAGTAACCGAGCAGGCTGAGCGAGGAATTATCAGTGAAGAGACACTCCAAGATGTGACGAAGAGCTTTTTGGACAAAGCATTTGACCCGCTCACTGAAGATGGCATCGAGGATGAAGAGATTGCCCGCCTGGCACTTGCCTCTTTGACGAGTTTGGCGAAAACAGCGCTGGAGCCGCTCGATGAAAAGGATATTTCCAAAGAGGTAGCCAAGCATGTCCGAACATTGGCAGGAGAGCTCTTGAAAAAGCTTGGCACTGTCGTCATAGAAGATGGGGATGAAATCAAGGCAGATGACGAACAAGTAGATGAGCTTCTGGACGTACTCGGGGAATTCATGAAGGCAATCGAGTCCGTGAAAGAAAAGATCGGCTTTGCTCCTGTGCTGTTCGTTCAGGTGAAAGAAGGCGATGACGATGCGAGCGACACGCGTTCTCGCAAGGGAGAATCCGCTGATCCGACGGTGACCCTGGAACAGCAACTCGTTGAACAATTAAAGGAAAAAGAGGTAGGCATTCGCGTAACCTTGGACAGCGAAGCATGGGTTGAGGTGCCTGGCACATATTTTGCCGCTCAGCGTGCAAGAGAATTTGCCCTCGCTCTGACACAAGCAAACGGGAACGGGTGGAAAGGTGTGCCGAACCCTGGCGAAGCGTATCAATTGCAAGTGTGGAGCAACGGTAAAAAAGTGACAAATCTCGGCAAAACAGGCTTTACACTTGGTCTGCCAGTCGCCGAGGACGCAAGCGAAAAGCTCCAGGCGTATTCGTACCGTAGCAATATGTGGAGAGCAGCTACTGGACTCAAGGGTAAAGCGATCCAGGTGACGAAGGAAGATGATTTGGGTAGCTTTACAGTAACAACGGCGGCAACTTATGTCGTCGGAGAGAGTGCCCTGAAAAGGATCGAGATCGAGCCGAAATCTCTCAAGCTAGCCCAAGGAGAGGAAGCACAACTCAAGGTGAAGGCGATCCTCGGTAATGATGCAGAAGAGGACGTTACCGAAGCAGCGGGTATCGAGTTCACATCAAGCAAGCCCGAACAGGTAGAGGTGGATGAGTCTGGACGTATTCTTGTCTTGGATGATGCCAAACCAGGGACAAGAGTGACCATCACGATCAGCTACGCTGGCAAGACAGCGAAGGTAACTGTCACGGTTAAGAGCAATTGACGAAAAGAAAACGGGTTGGGAGAAAGTTTCCCAGCCCGTTTTTTTGTTGTGCAAATGGATTAGATACGTGCCATCCCCATCGCTTTTTCAACTTTGTATAGCATCTCATTCGCGACCTTATTCGCTTTTTCTGCCCCGGCAGTCAGGATATCATCCAGCTCTGAGGAGTGGAACAGCTGCTCAAAGCGTTCTTGAATCGGACGGAGTGTTTCTACGACAACTTCTGCCAGCTCGGTTTTGAATGCGCCATAGCCTTTGCCCTCGTACATCGCTTCAATCTCGTCCAGCGTTTTTCCGGAGCAGAGGGAGTAGATGGTCATGAGGTTAGAGACAGCAGGCTTTTCTGCTTTGTCATAACGTACAACGCTGTCGGAATCCGTCTGTGCGCGCTTGATTTTTTTCGTGATGGTGTCTGCATCATCCAGCATGGAAATGAAGGCGCCTTGGTTTGGATCGGATTTGCTCATTTTCTTGGTGCCTTCAGCAAGGGACATGATGCGTGCGCCAGTCTCTGGCAGGCGAACTTCCGGAATGGTGAAAATGTCACCATAACGGTTGTTAAAACGAGCAGCTAAATCACGTGTCAGCTCCAGATGCTGCTTCTGATCCTCGCCCACTGGGACAAAATCAGTGCCGTACAGCAAAATATCAGCAGCCATCAATGGAGGATAAGCTAGCAGACCGCCTGGAATAGATTCGCCGCGTCCATCGGATTTGTCCTTGAATTGGGTCATGCGCTCCAATTCACCCAAGTAAGAGGTACACAGCATGATCCAGCCGAGCTTGGCATGGGCCGGTACTTCCGATTGGACGAATAGCGTCATTTTGTTCGGATCGAGGCCAACGGACAAATAGAGAGCCGCGAGACGACGAATGTTTTCGCGCAGAACAGCAGGCTCCTGTGGAACGGTGATCGCATGCTGGTCGACGATGCAGTAAAAGCAGTTGAACTGATCTTGAAGCGGAACGAAGTGCTTCATTGCGCCCAAGTAGTTGCCGAGTGTCATAATGCCGCTCGGCTGAATGCCGGAAAAGATGGTTTTCATGGGAAAGTTGCTCCTTTCAATCGTGAAATATGAATTCAAAAAGTCGACTTTTCAGCACCGAGAAAATGGCGAGAAGCTGAAGAAGGAGGAGCGGAATGTAGGGGACCTACATGAGCACCGGACTTCGAAGGTGAACGCCATTTTCGATGCCGCATAAGCTTTCAGAACTACTTCGTGATCAAAAGTCGATTTTTTGAATGTCCGCTTAAATACAAAAAGGTTCATCCGCCCTGGACAGGGACGAATGAACCGTGGTGCCACCCTTGTTATTTCGCGCAAGGAATCATCCATACGCAAAATCTCTTTAATCCGTACCGTTTCTGTGTAAGACAGCTTGATACGGTGTCCATTGTAACGTACGGACGTAACGCCAAGGCCTACTGCCGCCATAAGGGCGGGTTCGGTTTGGAGCTCGGAAGCCCATTCATCATTTCCTTAACACTGATTCGCACCAACCATCAGCTCTCTGAAGTCTCGCAAAATGACTACTCTTCTTCCTCATTGCCATCAAATGATACCCTTTGAGCAAACATTTTACATAGAGCGGAAGGAAAAAGCAAGTGGGTCTTGACAAGAAAATCCAAAAGTTGTAAAAATAACTCAAGAGTTATATAACTGACGAGTTACTTTTGGTGGGTGAGAAAATGACCAATGACAAATTGTCAAAAGGAGAGCTGAGTCGCAGTCGGTTGCTTGCGGCCGCAGCTTCTGAGTTCGCGGCAAAAGGCTTTCATCGTACACGAGTGAGCGACATTGTGAAAGCAGCAGGTCTGACTCAGGCGTCTTTTTACCAGTATTTCGACAGCAAGGAAGGCTTGTATCAGCAGTTGACGGACACATTCGTCACCAAGCTGTGGGAATTGGCGAACAGCGGTCAAAAGGTAACGGCTTTGACGAAGGCAGATGTCTTCCATCAGGTACGGGAAAACTTGCTCGCCTTGTTCCGATTTTTTCAGGATCAGCCCGACTTGACCCGGATTGTGCTGTATCAGGCAGAAGAGGGCGAAGAGCTGCAGCGTAAGCTGGCTTCGATTGTTGCTGTCAACTTGCGACAAAATCAGACTGCTGGGCATGTTCGTGTCGAGTTGTCTGTGGAGGTAGCGGCTGAGGCAATGATCGCAGTTATAGACCGGATGACGGCGCGGTATTTGCTGACAGGAGAGAAAACAGCGGAGCAGCTTGCAGATGACGCGGTATCTTTTTTGGCATATGGAATTTTGCAGGCAAACGAATAGGGAGTGGGTGCTTGTATGCTGGAGCTGTCCCATCTGATTTGGCTATTTTTAGTTGTTTTCATGTTTCATGATTTCGAGGAGATCGTGATGGTAGAAGGTTGGGTGCGAGCCAAGAAAGACATGATTAGACGGACTGTGCCAGAACGGCTTATGAAGATGCTGGAGCCGTCTCTTTCAATGAATACGGCGCAATTTGCTGTCGCAGTCTCCTGTATTTTCGCGGTTTTATCGGCAGCGGTCATCCTGACTGTCACGACGCTTTCGGCTGGAACGTACCTTCCGTTTTTCCTTGTTTGTCTGCACGTGATGTTTCTCCATGTGTTCATGCATGTTGGTCATACCGTTGTCCTTCGCACGTACACACCTGGTGTGGTGACGGCTGTGGCATTCGTTTTGCCGTATAGTTTATATACGTATGATCGATTGCTTGAGGCGGGGCTTGTGACGTGGCCGTTGCTATGGAGCACATTGCCGTTCAGCTTGCTGATCATACCTGTTTTGTACGTGGCACACCGGCTTGGGGAGGCAGCAGGTAAAATGATCCCCCGATGAGAAAAAGAAAGGGAGTATGTTATCCTAGTAGGAGAAGATTGGTGTGAAAGAGGGAATTTTGTTGAAGCTGCGACTAGGCGTAATAGGCGCGGATGATTCACTTGCCATC
Source organism: Brevibacillus brevis (assembly GCF_022026395.1). Lineage (NCBI taxonomy): Bacteria > Bacillati > Bacillota > Bacilli > Caryophanales > Paenibacillaceae > Brevibacillus > Brevibacillus brevis. Next base: position 1,358,621 of record NZ_CP041767.1, read on the forward strand.
ATCGAATCAGTCATGCGAGAGTTTCCCGAAATTGAATACTTGCCGATTGTCTATTGGAAAGAAGAAGAAATCCTCGATCTGATCATGCCGCATGTGGATGAGGTGGATATGTGGCTTTTCTCCGGACAAGTCCCTTATGCCATGGTGAGCGAGTCAGGCAAGGTTCAAGTCCCGATGGCGTATGTGCCTCATCTCGGTGCGAGCTTGTACAGAACCTTGCTTCATCTGTCCCATCAATTGGGAATCCGGGTGGAGGAAGTGAGCTTTGATACATTTTCACCAGAAGAACTGGAGCATTTTATGGATGAAGCGGGCATCGCTGGCGGCTACAAATGGCTCAAGCATTACGAGGGAGCGATCTCAGCCGATGAACTGGCGGATTACCACGAACAGCTTTGGAGGGCAGGCAAGACAAAGGTGGCTGTCACCTGCTTGCGGACAGCAGATGTAGAGCTGGCACGCAGAGGTGTCCCAGTACATCGGGTCGTGCCGACACGTGCAGGCGTGATTTCGGTCATTCACATGCTTTTGCGGACACACGAAATGCTTCACTTCAAAGATACCCAAATCGCTGTGCAGATGATGGAGATCGATCCATTTCGCGAGCTTGCCGGTGGCAACTTTTCCACAGATGAATGGCAAAATGCCGAGATCAAGACGATGGAAAAGCTGTTGCGCTACGCAAAGCATTTGCAAGGCTCACTAAAGACAGCAGGTCCCGGACGCTACGTCATTTTTACAACGCGGGGCAACCTGCAAGAAGTGACCCGTGACTATGCGACCATGCCGGATTTGGAAGAGCTGTTTGGCATTCGCGCTGATCTGGTGACGTGCGGAATCGGGATCGGCAAGACCGCTTATGAAGCAGAGATCCACGGTGGCGCGGCTTTGCTGCACGCCAAAGAGCGCGGGGCAGGCAACTGGATGGTCTTCTTTGATGACAAAAGCATCGCAGGGCCGCTTGGTCGTGATGAACAGATCACCTATCGGTACGACTCAGAAAAGCTGCAAGAGCTCAGTCAGCTTACCTCCCTAAGTGTCATGACGCTCGCCAAGCTGTACTCCATACTCAAAAAGCGAGGCTCTCAGGAAATTCATGCGACAGAATTAGCCTCATATCTGCAAATTCTGCCACGAAGCGCCAGACGAATCCTGATTGAACTGGAGTCAAAGGGACTAGCGCAGGTAATCAGAGAAGAAAACCCGCACCCGCGGGGCAGACCGCGAAAGGTGTATCGAATCGTATGGCAATCGCAATTGTAATAAATTTACCAATTAATCATTTCTTTCGGGAAATGATTTTTTTGTCGTTAAAAAATTGTTCTCAAATTCACATTTATGACAAATAATAAGAGATGTAAACAACTATGAAATTACATAAAAAACAATAATTACCAAGGAGGAGTTAACAAGTATGAAGAAATCGGTTTTTGCAGTAACACTCAGCTTCGCATTAGGTACCACTACATTCCTGCCGTTGGCTACGCAGGCCGCATCCGAAAGCATCGTCTATAGCGCTGAGTGGGATACCCCCGAATTTATCGGAGAAGAGTTCGAAGCAGAAGAGCTGGATGGCGAAGAAAAAGTTTGGGGATTCCTGGAACAGTACCAAGATTCCTTCCGCATTGATGGAGATGTGAAAGATCACTTTAAAGTGCTAGATGAAGTGACAGACAAAGAGACAGACATGACTCACTATCGCGTACAAGAAATGTACGAGGGCATCCCGGTCTATGGTTATCAGCAGACGATTCACGTAAACGAGGATGGGAATGTAACGGCATTCCTCGGGAACTACGCGCCTGACTTGTCAGACAATGATAAGCTGACGAAAAAACCAAAACTCAAGGCAGATAAAGCGGTTAAAGAGGCTATCAAGGATTTGGAGGATGAGATTGACAAAGAAGTGAAGAAGTTCGAAGTGAAGCCAGAAGGGAACCTCTACATCTACATCCACGAAGATGAATCGTATTTGGCTTACGAAGTGGAGCTGAATTTCCTCGATCCACAGCCAGGCCGTTGGAAGTATTTCATCGATGCAAACACTGGTGACGTGATTAACAAATACAATATGCTCCATGAGATTACAGGGACGGGTACAGGGGTACTAGGTGATTCCAAATCGTTCGAAGTAACGAAAGTAAGCAATACCAACTATACAACGAAAGATACGACTCGCGGCAAGGGAATTGAGACGTACACTGCACGGAACAGATACACTCTCCCAGGCACTCTTGGCTCTGATACCGATAACAAGTGGACAGATGGAGCACTTGTTGACGCGCATGCCTATGCACAGGCAACCTACGATTACTATAAAAACGCACATAACCGCAACAGCTATGACAACAACGGTGCGAAATTGATCTCCACTGTCCATTACGGTAGCAACTATAACAACGCATTCTGGAACGGCGTACAAATGGTATACGGTGATGGAGATGGAAGCGTATTCCGTCCACTGTCTGCTGGCTTGGATGTCGTCGCACATGAATTAACACATGCTGTTACAGAAAAAACAGCCGATCTGATCTATCAAAATGAGTCCGGTGCGTTAAATGAATCCATCTCTGATATCTTCGGGGCAATGATTGACAACGACGATTGGCTCATGGGTGAAGATGTATACACGCCAGGAACTCCAGGAGATGCTCTGCGCTCTCTCGAAGATCCAACCATTGCTGGTGATCCTGACCACTACAGCGATCGATATACAGGTCCAAATGACAACGGAGGCGTACACACGAACAGCGGTATCAACAACAAAGCGGCATACCTCCTCGCAGAGGGTGGCTCACACCACGGTGTAACGGTTACAGGCATTGGTCGCAATGACACAGCAAAAATCTACTACTACGCTCTAACAAACTACCTCAATCCAAACTCTAATTTCTCCGCTATGCGACAAGCAGCTATTCAATCGGCAACAGTTCTTTTCGGTGCTAATTCCCAACAAGTAGAATCTGTAAGAGATGCGTATGATGCAGTTGGCGTGCAATAATCACTAAAGTATTTTGCGACACGAAATATTTGTCATACTATTAAAAATTGTCTTGCTCCTATTGTGGGGCAAGACAATTTTTTGTATGTTGATGGTAATTTACCTTGTGTGTATATGGAGTAGAAAGGAGTATCTCATGGATCATCTAAAAAACATAGTGAGACACCATTATGATATAGACGTTGTTGATGTGACCCCTCAACAAGGTGGATGGTCGGCGCTTGCTTATAAAGTCATTAGCCACCAGCACTCCTATTTCTTGAAGGTCTATGAAAAAAGCAGAGCATCTACGCCCAAGTGGACAGCGCTGATCGATAAGTATGTTCCCATCATCCAATGGCTGTCAGGTCAGACCAGACTGCAAGGCAAAATTCCAGTTCCGCTGCTGACTAGAAACGCAGCATTTAAACATGAAGACGACATGGGGATTTATCAACTGTTTTTATATATTGAGGGGAAAACCATTGGGAGCCAAGTGTTAAACTCGATGCAAGTTCGCCAGTTGGCAGAAATCATAGCAGAGTTGCATTTGTACACAGAAGAAATCCCGGTCAGTACGGCTGCCATCAAGGAAGACTTCCGCATCCCATTTGCCGAGCAGTTTAGAGAAATGCTGAATGAAGATATCCATCGTCTGCCTGATGATGTGGATGAAATCGTCAGACCTTTTGTAAACGTACTGGCTGACCGCATGAATAAGTTGGAGATGATTGCAGAGGAATTGCGAGGCAGTGAGGTGAAAATGAAGCTTTGCCATACGGATATTCACAACTGGAACCTGATGCAATCTGATCACCAGCTCATTCTCATAGACTGGGAAGGATTGAAGCTGGCTCCAGTAGAAGCCGATCTGATGTTTTTGGTAGATGAGCCTTTTTTTGAGGAGTTTATGACTACCTATCGGAAGACACATCCAAATTATGTGATCAATCGACAAGCGCTGGAATTCTATCAAATCCGGCGTAGGCTGGAAGATATAGGTGAACTGCTAGAGCAGCTTCTGTTTGATGAGCAGGAAGAACAAGATCGAGTGGAGACGATCGGACATTTGAAAGGGGAATTGAGGAAGATTGATAGCAGGGAGGCTTAACATGATAGACGTTACTTACTTGGAAAGGTTATTCCTAAATAGAAGGGAAGATCTACATCTCAGATTGGGTGATATTGGTGATTTGCTCGAGTATGGAAACCCTAATCGAAATGACGTTATCACATTTACAAAGTATGTCCTGGAACTTGCGATTGCAGAGGAAAACTTTGAAGTAAAGGAAAGTTTGTTTTATCTACTCATGAATGCAGTAACCTTTCAAGGAGTCGCAAGAAATGTAGAATGGGAGCCATTAGCAGATGTTCTGCCAACACTGGAAGACGCTATCCTTATTTATGCATTAACCATCCTTGGTTTTTCAAAAAACCGAAAATTTATAAAAGTAATTGAGCCGTACTTACATTCTCCGAACGATTCTATTAGGGAAACTGCGGCGGAAGCATTGGAGGAAATCAATTATTACGTAGAAGGATCTCCGTAAGGAAATCGAACAGCTATTGAGACAGTCTAGGACTTTATTTCAGGGGGCCATGGCTGCCTCCTTTTCAAAATAGACAGACTATTATACAATTAAGGACATAACCGTTAATCAACCGTTATTGGCTTTACATAGAAGGGGGAGTGGCGCGTCATGATCAATTCGGATCGATTGTGGGATCGATTGGGACAGCTTGGCAACGTCGGGAAGCAAGAGGCGGGCGGCATCACGCGGTTGTCTTTTACGCCTGAGGAAAGGGCGGCAAAAGATCTCGTCACAGGCTTTATGAAAGAAGCAGGTCTCACCGTTCGCGAAGATGAGGTTGGGAACTTGATTGGGCGAAAAGAAGGGAAAAATCCGGCAGCTCCTGTCGTTTTGGTTGGCTCGCATATCGACTCCGTACCAAATGGCGGCGATTATGACGGCCCACTTGGCGTGCTGGCTGGCGTAGAAGTTTTACAGACGATGCAAGAACAGGGAATCGAAACAGAGCATCCGATCGAAGTCATCGCGTTCACAGATGAAGAAGGAACCCGTTTTGGTTACGGGATGATCGGCAGTCGCGGTATCGCGGGTCTGATCAAGCGTGACGAGCTGGAACAAGCAGACAAGAATGGGGTCACGATTGCCGAAGCAATGCGACAAACAGGGCTTGATCCAGACCGCACCAGTCTCGCCGCGAGAACGCCTGGAAGTGTAAAAGCTTATGTGGAACTACATATCGAGCAAGGTAAAGTACTGGAAAGCCGCGACCTATCTGTCGGGATCGTGACAGGAGTGGCGGGCCCGCTCTGGTTGAATTTCGTGCTGGAGGGAGAAGCCGGTCATGCCGGGGCAACGCCGATGAATTTGCGCCGTGATCCGATGGCAGCAGCCGCTCAAGTGATGCTGGTCATCGAGGAAGAAGCCGGACGGACAGGAACCAGTGTAGGAACGGTTGGACGCCTGCAAGCATTCCCAGGCGGGGTGAATGTCATTCCTGGACGAGTCGAGTTTTCGCTTGATTTGCGCGACGTGGACGAAGCGATCCGCGATGAAGTGGAACAGCGCATTTACGAACGGGCCAAAGCGATTTGTGCTGAGCGCAATGTGACGTTGAAAGTAGAGCTGCTGCAACGTATAGCTCCTGCTGTATGCTCGGACGATATCCAGCATGCTGTAGCCGAAGCATGTGAAGCAGAAGGCTTGGAAGCATTTAGACTGCCGAGTGGCGCAGGGCATGATTGCATGCAGCTGGTTGAACTGTGCCCGGTTGGCATGATTTTCGTCAGGTCCAAGGATGGCATTAGCCACAACCCGGCAGAGTTTACGACAAAAGAGGATTGTGCGAACGGAGCACAAGTACTGTACCGCACCGTTTTATCCTTAGCAAAATAGGCATATGAGATAGTAAGTGGGGGAGCCACGAAAATCAGGAGGAGAGCGGCATGACAGCAATAGCAGTGGTAACACTTAATAAGGCGGTCGAAGAAATCATGGATCAGGTAATTGCGTGGAGACGCTATTTGCACGAGAACCCTGAATTATCCTTCCATGAAGAAAAAACAGCACAGTTTGTATACGAGACATTGCTTTCTTTTGGCAATCTGGAAGTGTCCAGACCGACGAAAAACAGTGTGATGGCCAGATTGATCGGTTCCCAGCCTGGAAAAGTGCTTGCCATGCGCGCTGACATGGATGCATTGCCGATTACGGAAGAGAATACGTTTGAATTCGTCTCGAAAAATCCTGGCGTTATGCATGCGTGCGGACATGATGGACATACTTCCATGCTGCTCGGAACAGCAAAGCTGCTGTCCGGGATGAAGGATCAGATCAAGGGAGAGGTTCGTTTCTTCTTTCAGCACGCGGAGGAAGTATATCCGGGCGGAGCGGAGGAAATGGTACAGGCAGGCGTCATGGACGGCGTAGACATGGTGATTGGTACGCATCTGTGGTCGACGATGGAGTTTGGGACAGTGGGTATCTGCCCAGGTCCAATGATGGCAGCTCCCGATACGTTCTGGATCACGGTACTTGGAAAAGGCGGACATGCGGCGCTCCCGCATGAAACGATCGACAGCATCGCGATTGCGGCACAAGTGGTGACCAACCTCCAACACATCGTATCCCGCAATGCCGATCCCCTCGATAATCTGGTTCTCTCTGTCACACAATTTGTGGGGGGAACGACACACAACGTCATTCCGGGTGCGGTAGAGATTTGCGGGACAGTCCGCAGCTTTGACAAAAATCTGCGCGAGTCTGTTCCGGGACTCATGGAACGCGTGATCAAAGGCATTACAGAAGCACATGGAGCAGGGTATAAATTCAAGTATGAATTTGGCTATCGCCCGGTTATCAACGATGCCGAAGTGACGAAATTGATGGAAGAGGTCGTGGAAGAATCACTGGGAGCAGAATGGGTAGAGCATATGCGCCCAACCATGGGGGGCGAGGATTTCTCGGCCTTCCAGCAAAAAGCGCCAGGCTGCTTCTTCTACGTCGCCGCCGGAAACAAAGAAAAAGGCATCACATATCCGCACCACCATCCACGTTTTACAATCGACGAGGATGCGCTCGAAGTCGGCGTAAAAATGTTCGTCAACGCGGCCAGAAAAATCGTGATGGAATAGAAACAGGGTAGCGATCATTCTCCAGTCATAATCCAAAAGTAAGGCAGCTTGTCAATGTGGCAAGCTGCTTTTTTACGTTTACCTCCCAAAAGAGCCCGCAAATCCGGGACTCAGGTAGTGGTACGTAATGCGTGTGTTTTGTTGTGTTTGTGGTTGATGTGTTGTGTATTTAATTTGTAATTTATTGTTTTTTCTTTTGATTTTAATAAACCCTCAACACTGCAGCTATAAAATGAATGCAAACAGACCTGGATTCTTTCTAAGTGATAGGGATCGGGGCAGAAAAAGGGAGGCTTGATAATTACGTAAGCAAGTGATGAAGCAAATCAAGCCGATGAAAAGAAAATGAATTGAGATCAGAGGAGGAGAGGTATCATGAAAAAAATCCTGAACCAAAAAGGACTTGCTGCCCTTTTAACAGTTACAACTCTCGTTACCGGTGGAGTCATCGCACCAGCTCCATTTCTGAATTCGTCTGTTTATGCGACGGCAGAGGCGGCGAAAGAACTCCCATCTGAAAAGCAACTCTATCGTTTCCTGTTTGAGAATAGCATAGAGGATAGCTCAGAATCTCACTATCCAGTGCAAGTGTTCGGAACACCAACGTTCGTGGAAGGACGTGTAGGATTGGGGAAATCCATTCACTTCCAGTCAACCTCAAAAGACAATGCAACCTGGATAGATCTGGGTGAAAATGACGAAATGAAGTTTGGGGAAACACAAGATTTCACCATTGCCTTCTGGGTAAAATCTCCTGGCGTTGACGCTGATCCTGGCATTATCTCCAATAAAAACTGGTCAAGCGGTGGTAACGTGGGGTGGTTCATCGGACTGCAAGGTTCTACGTTAAAGTGGAATTGGCGCACATCCGACAGCTCCCGTCTCGATGCAACGATTCCAAACATTGCGGATAATGCATGGCACTATGTCGTCGTTTCTCATGATCGGGGTGAACTGGCAACGATCTACGTCGACGGTAAAGTAGCAAAAACAATCGACATCAGCCAATCCAAGGGAACAATCGACACTAGCTTCACTACCAAGATTGGAGTAGATGGCGCTGGAAACCATTTTGGAAACCGCTATGACGTACAGTTGGACCAATTGCAGATTCTGAGTCGTACCGTTACAGATGAAGAAGTAGCTGATAGTTACGCAAGTGCTCCGAAAATTCCAGTGAAGAGCATTTCATTGGATCAGAAGGAGCTCGAATTGAAAGCTGGAGCAACGATGCCTGTTACAGTTGTAATTTCCCCGAAAGAAGCATCCGTTCAGGATGTCAGATGGAGTTCCAACAACAAAGAAGTCGCGAAGGTCGAAATGGTCAATGGACGCCCAACTGTTGTAGCAGGTAAACCGGGCAAAGCAAAACTCACAGTGAAAACTGTCGATGGAGGCAAAACGGCGAAAGCGGAAGTAATCGTTACGAATTCGATTGACGTATCGGGAGACGGCCTCCTAACCGAGGAAGATTTGAACGTCATTATGAACAACCAAAAGAGCCGCTTCGGTGACCGGCGCTGGGAAAAAGCGCAACACGCGGATATTAACAATGACAAGAAAGTGGACAAAGCCGATGTGGAGATGATGAAAGAAAAGCTGGCTCCATATGAGAACGAGTTCCTTTACAGACGTGTCGTGGTAATCGGCATCGATGGTGCAGGGAATGCAGTCAAAGATCCGGAAGCAAAAGCGACGAATATCTTGAAACTGATCGAAGAAGGTGCTGGAACATTTGAAGCCAAAGCAGAGCTGCCCACGATCAGTGCGCAAAACTGGGGATCTATCCTGCATGGCGTCACTCCTGACAAGCATCAATTGACAAACGATAGCGTAGCGGCTACTCCTTATCCGGAGAAAAACGAGTATCCTTCCTATATGAAGCTGTTGAAACAAGAGCGTCCTAAGCTCCAGCAAGCTTCCTTCGCTACATGGAGCCCGATCAATATCGGTATCATTGAAGATTCAGCAGGTTCTTACAAGCAAAACAGCGGGTCGGATGAAGCGACTGCGAAAAAAGTAGTCGATTATATCAAAAAAGAGGGTGAAAATACTCGTAACATTTTCGTTCATCTGGATGAAGTCGACGGGGCTGGTCACAATCAAGGCTATTTCACACCGGCATTTTATAAAAAGCTCCAAAAAGCAGATGAGTATGTAGGTAATATCCTCGAGGCACTGGAAGAGGAAGGACTGATGGAGGATAGCCTGATTATCATTACGACTGACCACGGTGGGAAAGGGACAGGGCATGGGGGTTCTTCACCGGGAGAACAGACGATTTTCTGGGCGGCAAAAGGTGGCTCCATCACGCCTGGTACAGAGCTCTCAGAGGTAGTAAACACAGACACTGCCGCCGTAGTAGCCCATGCGCTTCGGTTGGAATTGCCTGAAAATTGGGATGCTAAAATTCCAGAAGGGTTGTTTCAAGACAACAAGTAAAAAGACCCTGGCTGTTTTTAACCGACTCGAAAATTTTAAAAACTAAAAAGTTATTCCTTATTCCACCATGGTGTAATAGGGGATAACTTTTTTCTTTCCAGCTAGTGACAACGAAACTAGTACAGACGAATCAGCTTTTGCCAAAAGGAAGTTTTTCTACTTGCGTCCTTGATCTTTGCCAACTCGATTTTGGCATCCATAATGTCATTCATTGCCTTGGTCAAGCGGCGATCTCGTTCCTTCAGGTTGTTGGTAATATAGGTTTCCTGCTTTTCGACACGGGCTAACAGCGCCAAGTAGGCAGCGTCTTGTTGCTGGACATGGGAAGCCAAGGCATGCAGCTTTTCATCCAGTTCTTCAATAACGGCAGTATGGTTCAAAGCTGGATGTGAGGAAACAGGGGCAGCGAATGCAACCGCAACGGCTGTTTCCTTTCGGGCAGGTTCAGGTGAGCTTTGCGTAGCAACCATTCGGGCAGCTTCATCTTGCGGAATGAGTTGATCCTTTGTTAAGGTATAAAACCGCTGAAGACACGTAATATCAACCTGCCTGTACTCCCGACGATTCTGACTATCTCGCAAAAACCAGTAGCCGTGCTGTTCCAAGAGCACGCTCCACTTGCGCAGGGTGCTGGCCCCAATACCTAACAGTCCCGCAACTTCTCTGCCACTGTATGTTCTCTCCCGTGCCAATAACTCGATAACCTCTCCCATAGAAATCCCTCCTCTGACGTAAGTCCGCTCATCTCTTGCTATACCGTTTCTGTACGTGAAAATGGTTTTCCTTTTGGAATCGTGCGACAAAATCTCACAGTGTTCGTGAACGGAGGACGGTTTTGGCGTCACTATGCCACCAGACGACAAAGTTGGTAAGAGAGTGTAGGGCAAAATAAGGACAAATGACGGACGGGTACAAGTACATTTTCTCTTTCACTCCGCATTTGCTCAATAGGGCTATGCCAAATGTACATAGGATGCATGAGAAGGAGGGATTGACCATGTCATTTAAAGACCAAGTAAAAAAATTCGAAGGCAGAAATGTTAAGGTTGCTACTGTAGACGGTACTTTTTTCGGCCGTCTGGTACAAGTAAAATCGACCACTATTATTTTGGAAGAACGCAATGGTAATCGCCGCACCATTATTCGTGATTCAAAAATTGTTGCTGTTACAGAGCATGACGGCGACGATTGCTAAGTTCTGATTGTAGAAAATTAGAGTTTGTTTCTCAGGCTGTCGAGTGATCGACGGCCTTTCCTATTCTTTACACCCTGCAGCATGGTAACATAAAAGGGACTGAAAAAACGTTGCGAATAGAGGGGGTACCACTATGTTGGATATTCGGTTTCACGGACATTCTTCCGTGCAAGTAACAAGTGAAGGGCATTCGATTATGATTGATCCATTTATTTCAGGAAGCCCAGTGGCAGCAACCAAGCTGGAAGACATCTCGGTTCAGTACATCCTTCTGACACATGGACACCAAGATCATATTCTGGATGCGGTAGAGTTGGCCAAGAAAAACGATGCGACAATCGTTGCAACCCATGAGCTTGCTACCTATTTGAGCTGGCAGGGAGTCAAGACCATCTCGATGAATCTGGGAGGCTCTGTCAAACTGCCATTTGGAAAAGTGAAAATGACACAGGCGTTCCACAGCTCCGGTGTTGTGTTGGATGATGAAAAACAAATCGTGTACACGGGAATGCCAGGGGGCTTTGTGATCGAGCTGGGTGGAAAAACGATCTATCACGCAGGGGATACAGGGCTGTTCGGTGACATGAAGCTGATCGGAGAGCGTCATAACATCGATTTGGCGTTCCTGCCGATTGGAGATGTGTTCACAATGGGACCTGAGGATGCACTCGTGGCTGCCGAGTGGGTACAAGCAGATTTTGTTGTGCCGATTCATTATGATACATTCCCGCCGATCAAACAGGATGGGGAAGCATTCGTGGCTGAGCTGGCCGAGAAAGACATCAGAGGCAAGGCATTGAAGCCAGGAGAGACGTTGCGTCTGCCATAACACGATCTCGATACATATTACCGCTAATCTACGGAGGATGGATTAGCGGTTTTTTTCTATGTATGTGGCTGCGGTGGGGAGAAGAATATTTCCAGACTAGGCTCCAGGCTCCGTCCCGCTGGGGGTAAGGCTGTCCGCTCCGAAGGGATTCGCGGGGAAACGCAAAAGTGGTAGCCGCTACGTAGCCCGGGCACGTTGCGTTTCTTTTGCCCGCGAATCCCTTCTCCGCTAGGAAGGACTCCACAAGTCGCTACGTCTGGAAATATTCTTCTCTGTCGTGAACTGATTACGTTCTTCCATCTTTTGAAAAATCGGATCAAACGGAAAGCACGTAGAGGAAACAGGAGAAATAAGCGAAGATCTTAGGGACACCGACCGAGGCGCAATGAAAAAAAGAGAAACAAGCTTTTAGCGTCCACCTCTGAGACGCCACCTGAATGGACGACTTTGGACGCGGGTTTCGCTTTTTTTCATGGAGCCGGGCAGTCAATCCCCCAGCGGGTGGCCCTAGAAGCTGGAGCGTTTTCTCCTGTTTCCTCCCAGCACTACAGCAACAACATAAGGTCTCTAGTTATGTAGCTGGCGGTGGGGAGAAGAATATTTCCAGACTAGGCTCCAGGCTCCGTCCTACTGAGGGCTGAGACTGTCCGCTCCGAAGGGATTCGCGGGGAAACGCAAAAGTGGTAGCCGCTTCGTAGCCCGGGCACGTTGCGCTTCTTTTGCCCGCGAATCCCTTCTCCGCTCGGTAGGACTCCACAAGTCGCTACGTCTGGAAATATTCTTCTCTGTCGTAACTTGCTACATTCTTCAATCTTTTAATGCTTTTAAAACCCGTTTAACACGGAAAACACGTAGAGGAAACAGGAGAAATAAGCGAAGATCTTAGGGACACCGACCGAGGCGCAATGAAAAAAAGAGAAACAAGCTTTTAGCGTCCACCTCTGAGACGCCACCTGAATGGACGACTTTGGACGCGGGTTTCGCTTTTTTTCATGGAGCCGGGCAGTCAATCCCCCAGCGGGTGGCCCTAGAAGCTGGAGCGTTTTCTCCTGTTTCCTCCCCACCACTACAGCACGAGCCAAGATTTTTTACCCAAAAAGAAATCTCTGAAACTAGCATGAAAAGAGAAGGACCACTCATAGATATAGAAGAGGAAAGAAGAAAGAGAAGAAAGGGTGACTTCCTGGATGAGATTGGTGCACAATAGTCTTCTATTTCTTGCGGGAGTGGTCCTCTATTCACTGGGTGGTCTTGCTTTTCCAGACGGTGGGGCCTGGCATGATTCTCTGGCCAAGCCCGATGGAACACCGCCAATCTACTTGTTTCGCATCATCTGGCTCATTTTATATGCACTCATAGCATGGTCCTTACTCATCTTGATTCGAACGAAGCAGATAGACCGTGAGCTTTTGCTCCTCTATGGAATCAATTGGTTTTTTCATCAACTTTTTTTCGTGTTGTTTATCGGTTATCAACTGCTCGTGTTGGCTGCGCTGGATACCATTCTGGTGATGTATTCCACATGGGTACTCATTCGCGCCATTCGTCCCCACCACAAAATCGCATCCTCGCTGCTCATTCCCTATTTCATGTGGAGCGTGTTTGCGATGTGTCTCACGATTGGCTTCTGCCTACGCAACCTGTGAGTACAATAGCAATTACAGGCCCTCGACGAGTCGGCTGGCTCGTGCTGTCGCTTCTCTTTTTATTTCCTCCCAATGGAGGGTTTGGAATTGGCGCTGATGCATTAAAATTTTTCCGTTCACAATGGTCGTATCCACATCGGCTCCCGTTGCGCTGTAGGCAAGCAGGGCAGGGATGTCATGGACAGGCTGGAGGTGCGGTTTATCCAGATCGATCAGGATGAGATCGGCTCGCTTTCCGGCTTCCAGTGTTCCGACCTCGTGATCGATTGCAAGCAGCTTTGCACTTTCGATGGTAGCCATGCGCAAGGCCGTTTCAGCAGGCAGTACCGTTGGATCACCGTGCTTGAGCTTTTGCATCCAAGTCGCGGCTTTGATCTCGGAAAACATATCGAGAGTCGTAGCGCTGCCGGCACCGTCTGTTCCCATCCCGACAGTGACCCCAGCCTCGATTAGCTCCCTGACAGGGGCGATGCCGCAGCCGAGCTTCAAATTGCTGACAGGATTGTGTGCGACACCGCCTCTCATCCCGCGAAGAAGCGCGACATCGGATTCATTCAGATGAACAGCATGCGCGAGCAAGACGTGCGTATCGGCGAACATGCCCAGTTCGTGCAAGTACTCCGTGGGAGTCTGATTGTACTTGGCCCGGATTTTCTCTCCTTCCTCAATTGTTTCGGCCAGATGGATGTGGAGTGGGATTTGGCGCTTGCGGGCAAGCTCGATGACTCCTTGCAAGGGCTTTGGCGGGCACGTATAAGGAGCGTGCGGACCGAGCATCGTCGTGATTCTGCCATCGCCAGTTCCCGTCCAGTTGTCGATGAGGTCCAAGGCTTCGGCCATTCGTCGTCCTCCGTCATCCTCGAGAAAGACCATGCCGCGAGTCAGGGAAGCACGTATCCCGGAATCAAGTACCGCTTGGGCAACAGCATCCATATGCACGTACATATCGGCAAAGGCGGTCGTGCCAGAAGCGATCATTTCCGCGATTCCCAGTGTTGTTCCCCAGTAGACATCTTCTCTTGTCATCCGGGCTTCAGCCGGGAGCATCTTTTTGTCCAACCAATCCATCAGCTTGAGATCATCGGAAAAAGCACGCAGCAAGGACATGCTGGCATGGTTGTGAGCATTGATGAGACCGGGCATCGCTAGCCTATTTTTAGCCAGTATGACATGGTCTGCTTCCTCTTCAAGGGATGGTCCGATTTTGGCGATTCTACCATCCACGATCCAAATATCCCCGAGAAATGGCTTCTCTCCTTCAACCATCGTCCATATCATGCAGTCTTTAATCAGTAACGTTTCCATGGGAAAATCCTCCTTTTTATTCCTAGTTGCGATGCAAGCGTAAAGCTTGACGCCGCGAGAAAGTCAAGGAGGGAATTTTTTGAAAAAGGGAGAACAAATTCAGACGAGTTGTGCTGAGCTTTGCAAATTTGAAATATTGTTTATTAGATAACAATTGACGAGAGAAATAACGCTACATAAAATGTAGATAAGATTTGGGGGAAGAAAGAGATGTCACATATGTTAAATGGAGGGCTTGTCAGCCTGCAAGCAATCTTGGATCAATTGAAGCCTTCGGAGCGAAAAGTCGCTGATTATATCCTGGCTCACCCGGAAGATGTCGTGAAGCTATCTGTCCAAAAATTGGCGGAATATAGTGGGGTATCCGAGGCGACGATTATCCGTTTGGCTCGCTCTCTTAATATGAAGGGATATCAGGAGCTAAAGCTGCGCGTCGCAGGAGATTTGACGAAACAGACGGCGATGGGCAGTTATCAGGAGATCATGATGGAGGGTTCAGTTGAATCGATTATGCAAGCGGTTAGCTGGAACAATATTCAATCCATTCAGGATACGCTCTCTGTCTTGTCCAACGAAGAAGTAAAGAAAGCAGTCGACGTGCTGTCGGTTGCCAGGAAGATCGATGTTTACGGCGTCGGTGCATCGGCGGTCATTGCTGACGATATCCGGCAAAAATTTTCGCGGATTAACTTGTGGTGTGAGGCTTATTCGGATTTTCACGCACAATTGACGTCGGCAGTCACTTTAACGGAAAAAGACGTAGTCATCGGCATATCTTATTCAGGACAGACCGAAGACATTATTCAATCGTTGACGGAGGCCAAGCAGCAGGGAGCGACCATCATTACCCTGACCAAATTCGGTCCCTCGCCAGTAGCCGAACTAGCCAACATTCGGTTGTTCACCAGCTCGGTAGAAAAAAGCATTCGCAGCGGAGCAATGGCTTCACGCATTGCTCAATTGAACGTCATCGATATTTTGTTTATTACCATGATCAGCAGGATGCAAGAGCGAGTCATTCCCCTGTTGGAAAAATCAAGGCTTGCTGTTAGTCGAACGAAACGCTCATCGACGTAGGAGAAGGGAGGGTAGACATGGACGATCTGGAGCTGCTTTTGCAAGGATGGGTGGATAGCGGTTTGCTCCCGGGAGCTGCCTTGCGAATCGTGCGTGATCGTCGTATCTGGTATGCGTGTGATGTCGGAACGACGAGTATTGCCAAAGACCAGCCAGTGACGCCGAATACCATGTTTGACCTGGCGTCGCTCACCAAAGTGACGGCGACGCTGCCTGCTATCCTCTTGCTCGTGCAGGAGGGAGTGGTAGCGCTGGATGATCAGATTGGTCAATTTTTTCCCGATTGTCCCGCTGACAAAAAGCGGATCACACTCGAACAGCTGCTTGCGCATACCTCAGGAATGCCGGCAGATTTGGCAGAGAGAAGGCGCGATAGCGAGATCGATTTGCCAGAGCTGTTGTATGCGCAAGAATTGATTCACGAGCCTGGGGCCCAGGTAGTTTACAGTGATTTGGGCATGATCTGGTTGGGCCTCGTTATCGAGCAAGTAACAGGAGAGCGCTTAGACCAGTTTGTTACCCGGCGCATCTTCACCCCATTGGGTATGACACATACGGTTTTCTGTCCGAACCGACATATTTATCGGAATATTGCGTCTACTGAGTATTGTAGCCTGACCAACGACTACATGACAGGAGAGGTTCATGATGAGAAAGCATTTGCGATGGGAGGGGTTGCGGGACATGCTGGACTTTTCTCAACAGCGGACGATCTTTGCCGATACGCGATGAGCTGGTTGTACCAAGAGCCTCGAATACTTGCGAGCGAATGGTACGAACTGGCGATTCGCAATCATACAGAGCAAGCAGGAGGGAGTAGAGGGTATGGCTGGGAGCTCAATCAAGCGTCCACGACCTTGAGCTGTGGAAGCGGCTTGCATCGTAGGAGCTTTGGGCATACAGGCTTTACTGGAACCAGTATGTGGATCGACCCAGAGCAACAGTTTGCTGTCATCTTTCTGACTAACGCCGTTCATCTAGGCCGCAATCATCAGCTTCGGCAATTACGACCGATATTGCACGATGCTGTTACGGCCCAGCTTTTGCAGACCTAAGGGAAGAAAAAGGGGAGGGTTTCGCATGAAGCAATTTCGTTTTCGCTATGTAGCTGCTATCGTGTTGGCTGCGGTTATGGTGATGACAGGATGTAGCAGTGGAGGAACCGAAGCAGAGTCAGTCGGCGGACAGGGTGGAGGACAGCAGGTAACACTCTCGATGCATAGCTGGCGCGTAGAAGACACGGAGGGCTACAAAGCCATCATCAAAGCTTTTGAGGCAGACCATCCGAATATCAAAATTGACTTCAAACCATTCAAAGCAACGGAGTACAATACCATCCTCAACACGGCGCTCCAAAGCGACAGTGGCCCAGATATTTTGCAGCTACGTCCCTATGCTCCGGGGATTGCCTTGGCTGAAGCTGGACACTTGGAGCCGCTCGACAATGTGCCAGGCATATCTACCATCCCAAAAGACGTCCTCGCAGCGGCCACAGGTAAAGATGGTAAAGTCTACGGTGTCCCACTATCCCTGAACTCCACGCAATTTTACTACAACAAGAAAATCTTCGAGCAAAATGGCCTCCAGGCACCGAAAAGCTGGGATGAGCTGATTGCGACAGCCAAAACATTAAAAGAGAAAGGAATCGTCCCGATCTCTTTCGGAGCAAAGGAAGGCTGGCTCCTCTCTCTCAGTCATGGTGTAATTGCTCCAGCTAGCTATAGCGGTACGAACTATCTCGACAAGCTGCTAAAAGGAGAAAGTGACTTAAAAAGCGCTGAGTTCCTCCAATCTGTGCAGCGTATGCAAGAACTTATCCCTTATTTCCCGGAAAATTATGTGGGTCTCGAATTGAATGATATGCGGACGTTGTTCGCCACGGAAAAAGCAGCGATGTTCATCAATGGCAGCTTTGAACTGGAAGGCATCAAAAAGCTCAACCCTGATTTGCCGCTTGATTTCTTCCCGATGCCAACCGATGACGGAAAACAAGTCCTAACAACCTGGGTCGACGGCTCCTATGCTGTAAACGCCAAGTCCAAACACAAAGCAGAGGCATTGAAGTTCATGGAATTCATGGCGACGAAAAAGTTTGGGGAGCTATTCGCCAATCAGTTCAAACGAATCAGCGCGGTGCCAGGTGTATCGACTGACGATCCGTTGGTAAACAAGATGGCAGAGCTGTCCCAATCAAGCGCCACACCCTATTTGATGGTCGTCAGCTTCGCGGAAGGAAAACCGACCACGAAGCAAACATTGGAAAACGCCCTCCAAGGCATGTATTTAGGCAAGCTCACCCCTGAGCAGGTCGTAGAAGAAGTGCAAAAGTCGGCGGCTACCTGGTTCCCTCCCTTTAAAAAGTAGAAAATAGCAGACAAAAAGGGGGAGTGGACCTGAGGTGGGTTCACTCCCGGCTTCTGAACAGGCCGCGATGATTTTTGGAAAAAGGGGTGGGTATCATCGAGACGGTAAACCGAAAAAGCATTCGAACAAAGGGGCAAGTACGCTGGCTGATTCACTTGTTTCCACTGCCCGCACTTGTTATTTATACGTTGTTTGTCGTGTACCCGATCTTTTCGGCATTCTTATACAGTCTGTACGACTGGAATGGCATCAAGCGCGGGGTTTTTGTTGGACTGCAAAATTTCATTACGCTGTTTACGGTAGAGCCTTTCAACGAAATGTTCTGGAATGCTTTTCGGCATAACGTCTTCTACTTTGTGGTCGAAATGATTGTGCAAAATGGGATTGCCTTCGGTCTGGCTTTTCTCATCTATCGCAAAATACGAGGTTCCGGCTTTCTCAAGATTGCTTATTTCATGCCAAGGCTGTTGTCTGTTATTGTAATTGGTTTTTTATGGAAGTTAATATTGAATCCGAATTATGGGGCACTCAATACGATTTTGGCAAAAATTGGTCTAGGGGAGTGGGCCAGACCATGGCTGGGGGACCCAGATACAGCGCTTCTTGCGATTATTTTGATTAATTGTTGGTTTGGTATAGGCTTTGCCATGCTGATCTTTTTGGCGGGACTTCAGTCGATCCCGGAGGATTTGATCGAGGCGGCGAGATTGGATGGGGCAACAGGCTTGCGGATGCTGTGGAAAATGATTTTGCCGCTGTGCATGCCAGCGATTACGATTATGACGATATTTACGTTCATTCAGGCGTTTGAAGCGTTCGAGCTCGTCTACGCTATGCAAGGCTCGATGGGTGAGCCGTTTTATTCGACGGATACGCTAGCGGTTTACTTTTATCGCATGGCGTTTAGCAGCGGAGCTGGGGATGTCACACTTGGACTCGGTTCGGCATTGGCTGTCGTGTTGTTTTTCATCGTCGGATCTGTGTCGGCGTTGTCGCTCTATTTGATGAGGAAACGAGAGGTCCAACACTAATTGCGTGTTCCTGAGTGGAAAGGAGGATGCGACGTGAAGATGACTGTGGGTGGGAGAGCTATAGCTTATGTGCTGGCGTATTTATTTGCGTTAATCGCTCTATATCCGATTGTACTGATGCTTTCTTCTTCCTTGAAAACGAATATGGAGATATTTGCGAGTCCGCTTTCCCTTCCGAAGACGTTTAGTTTGGATACGTACAAAAAGCTGTGGGAAGCCGTGCCTTTTGCCGACTTTTTGTGGAACAGTGTATTCGTCAGTGCTCTATCTGTCTTGCTCATTACGGTTTTTTCAGCGATGGCGGCCTTTTACTTGTCGCGCTTTTCCTTTACATGGACAGCGGGGCTCTACTTCTTTTTCATTATTGGCCTGATGATTCCGATCAAGCTGGGGATCGTTCCCTTGTTTTTGCTGATGAAGAATCTCGGCCTCTTGAATTCTCTGTGGTCGCTGATTCTGATTTATACGGCGAGTGGCATTCCGATCTCTGTTTTTATTTTGACGGGCTTCTTTCGGACGTTACCCATTGAGCTGGAGGAAGCGGCGCGGATCGATGGATGCAGCCATTTTCAGGTGTTTTGGCGCGTACTCTTGCCGCTGATTCGTCCTGCCTTGGCTACGGTGGTCATTATTAATTTCATCCATGCGTGGAACGACTTTTTCTTCCCGTTGATTTTCATTCAGGAGGAAGCGCTCAAGACGATTCCGGTAGGCATGATGGTGCTGTTTGGAGAATATGAAACGGATTGGAGCCTGTTGTTTGCTGGGCTCACGTTGTCTGCTTTACCGATGATCGTCGTGTTTTTGATGGCATCGAAGCAGTTTATGGAGGGGTTGACGGCAGGTGCAGTCAAGTAATGCGGAAAAGTGGTTTATCGGGATCGATGGGGGTGGGAGCAAAACCAGAGCAGCCATCTGCAATAAGGCGGGACAGGTTCGAGCAATTGTGGTGGGGGAGTCATCAAATCCGCTCTCTAGAAGCTGGGGGGATGTGGAGGCTACACTACGCCAACTCATGGATGCTGTGAGAATAAAGGCAGGTGCCAAAGAAGAGGAAGTAGCCAGTCTGTTTATTGGGCTTGGCGGTGCAGATCGTCCGCAGATCAAGGAAAGAATTCAGCTTGCCTTTGCCAATGAGTGGGGAGAACGGCTATTGATTGATAACGATGTAATCGCTGCCCTTTACGCAGGGACGTGGGGGCAGCCAGGCGTCGTACTCCTTGCTGGTACGGGCTCGATTGCCTGTGCCTTTTCAAAAGAGGGGGCGCGGCACCGTGTAGGCGGATGGGGGTATCTGGTAGGAGATGAGGGCAGCGGGTTTGATTTGGGCAAAAAAGCGGCAAGCGCCGTATTGCGCGAATACGATGGGCGCGGTGAGTCGACAGTACTGACACAACTGTTTATGGACCACTATGGCGTTGAGCGTCCTGATGAGCTGATCAGCCTGATCTACGGGGGAAGCAATCCGCGAATGGAGCTGGCAAAAACGAGTCAGCTCGTAGAACAAGCTGCAACACTAGGTGATCGGGTGGCGAATACATTGATCGTGCAAGCAGTGGAAGATTTGCTAGAATTAGCCGATGCTTGCTTAAAAAAGGTTCAGGAGCCTGTTCCAGTCGTTTTAGCGGGAGGATTGTTAACGGCCAATACAATCCTACGCGAACAACTAATTGGGAGAGCTTCGTTTCAAACGATCATTCCCACGGTACCCCCTGTCGTCGGAGCGCTGGTAGCGGCTTTCACAAAGCTGGGCGTAGTTGTTGACGAAAAAATGGCAGAGCAACTGCGTATCAGTTCAGAGGTACCGGAAAAATCGCACAATTAAATTTTCCGAGGGATGGAAACAACAGAACGAATAGGGTAAAATTGGGTGAGAATAGGATTTGAGAACGTTGCAGGCTATTTCCGTAATTTGGAGTAGCCGTTTTCTCGTCCCAGGAGGGAGGGGCACGATGAAAAATTTATTGGACAGTGGATGGAGAAGTGGTCATCTCTATCGTTCCTTCTTTGATCAAATGATGCAGGCCACTTTTCTGCTCGATCAATTTGGAAGAGTTTTTAAAGGCAATCCTGCCTGCCAAGTGTTGAATGGCTACTCTGTAGAAGAATGGGAAGGGTCTTCATTTTGGAAGCTGGCTATTTCGGAAGAACAGGAAATGGTACGCCTTCAAACACAATTTGCGATGAATGGTGATCCGAGACCTTTTTTCACCGCTTTTCGTCATAAGGATGGCACAAGCATTCCCGTGCATATTACATATGGAGCCTTTTGGGAGGAAGGGACATCAATTGGGTATTATGCGATGGTACAGAAGCTCCCGGCCCCGTTTGGAGACAGCTATGGTTCCAAACAGTGCAGAGTATTGGATATTTCCGGTGAAGGAGCGTTCATTTTCCGTGCTGGGGAGCTTCAATACGTCAATCAAGCAGGGATGCAACTGGTTGGGGCTTCTGGCTTGGACGAGCTGTTATGGTATCCATTTCAGTCGTTTTTCCATCCCCGTGATGTACCGAAGATCAAGGGGCTCATCCGCATATTGGAAGAAGGGGAAACAGCCTCGCCAATTGAGGTCGAGCTAATCCGTTTGGATGGCAGTCGGACGGAGGTAGAAGTGTGTGGAACATCGATGACGATGTTGGACAAGCTCTCCGTGTACATACTGATTCGGGATATTACGGAACGCAAACGGGCGCAAGAATTTTTGCAAAACTCGGAAAAACTCGCGCTGGTCGGGCAATTGGCGGCAGGAATCGCGCATGAGATACGCAATCCGCTTACCTCGTTAAAAGGCTTTGTGCAATTAATGCAAAAGGATGGCATGAGAAAGCCGGAGTATTTTTCGATCATGAGCTCGGAATTGGCGCGAATTGAGATGATTGTCTCAGAGCTGTTGGTCTTGGCGAAGCCGCATACGGCTGTGTTTGAAGCCCGCGATCTGTCCAACCTGATCACGCATGTGGTTACGCTCTTAGAGACGGAGGCGATTTTGAAAAAGGTCATGATTCAGGTCGTTTTCGAATCGGAGGTTCCCTTGATCCATTGCGATGAGAATCAGTTGAAGCAAGCTTTCATTAACTTTTTGAAAAATGGGATCGAAGCGACCGCAGGGAATGGAGAAATTGTGATTCGACTACGGTGTGAAGATGACCGAGTCGTCATTCGGTTTGAAGACAACGGAGTGGGGATCCCGGCCCATCAGATGGCGAGATTGGGAGAGGCTTTTTTCACGACGAAGGAAACGGGGACGGGCCTGGGGTTGATGGTGAGCCGCAAAATCATCGAGAACCATCGGGGGACTCTGCGGTTGATAAGCACCCCAGGTAACGGAACGGCAGTCGAGGTATGCTTGCCGATCAGCAGCTAGGAGGACGACTGGATGAACAAAAATACGGTACTGACAGCAGGCTTCGCCCAAATCCCCAAGGGAACTACCTTGTACGAGGTTTCAACCATGGTAGGCTGTGTACTCATCATTGATGTAGACGCCGAAGTGATTTGCGACGCCAGCTTTACCTTTGTCATGGACAAGACGAGTGAGTTTTTGGTGAGCTTGCTTGTAGGCAAGACAGTTGCAGATGGCATGCAGGAGATCACGAAGGCGATCCAAGAACGTTTTTTAGCACCTGGTCAGGGAGCTGTCTTGCAAGCCATCCGTGCAGCTATTGAGCGATATCATGAAAAAAAAGCGTAAAGCTACCCAATAGCCGGAGGGTTGAATATGCATGAGAAGCACGACGTTAGAGAAGCGTACGCAAGACAGTTGTTGGAGCGTTATAGCCAATGGCTCGGCAACATAGAAGCAGTCGAGCTTGGCGAGGTCGAAGCATTATCTCGTGAGGTAGATAGTATGCTGTCGGAACAGGACAGTGTCTTGCATGCAGAACTGCTGAAGCAGATTGTGGAGCTGCGAAATAAGGTAACCGAAATGATGTGGATCTCCGAGCATATGAAGATTTTGCACGATCTCAGCCACATTTTTGCGAAAACGTTTGAGGAAAGCAAAATTTTGTGGAAAGCATTCGAGCTGGTCTCGCGCGTAATGCGTGCAGATGCTTTCTTTATCGCCTTTTATGATGAAGGCGACAGTGAGATCAAAATTCCGATCAGCATCGATAACGGGGTCAATTATGGTCCGCTCACCATTCCCTATGGGCAAGCGATGGTGTCCAAAGTGATTGATACAAGGGAAACCATCCACATCAAGACGATGAAGAACGAGCCAAGCGAACCAGAAATGATCCGCTGGGGAAGCCCGGAAATTGATACGAATACATGCATTTTCGTTCCACTCATGCTGGGGAATCAGATCAAAGGCGTTATTTCTGCCCAGTCTTATCGCGAGTTTGCTTATAAAAAAGAGCACGAGGAACTACTGAAAATCATTGGTTTTCAGGTAGCAAGTGCTATCGAAACGGCGCGTTTATATGAGCGAATGTACCAGATGTCGTTTCAGGATGAGCTGACAGGGATTGCGAACTATCGTGCTTTCCATCGTGATTTGGAAAAGCTGCTGGGTGAAGAGGATGCGTCTGTCTCTTTGATCATGCTGGATTCAGACAGCTTAAAAACGGTAAACGACCATTATGGTCATCATGCAGGGGACGCACTGATTAAACAAATTGCCGAAGCGATGAAAGAAGTGGCGGGACCAGAGGATACTGCGTATCGTTATGCGGGAGACGAGTTCATGCTGCTCTGCCCCGGATCGTCGATGGAGATGGCGGAGGAAAAAGCGCATGCCATTCGGGAATATTTGCGCTTGCGCCCGTTAACACAGGACGATTGCTGCATCTTGATAGCGGTCAGTGTTGGCATCGCGCGCTACCCTCAAGACGCAAACACGGCAGATGGCTTGAAGCGGGCAGCAGATGAGGCACTGTACCGCTCCAAGCGCAAAGGGAAAAACTGTACGACCGTGTATGCAGCCGGCTAAGCTTTCTGCCGACGCATGGCGAAAAGAAACGTCAAAACTGGCGAGATCCACAGGTAGATGACGTAAGGCAAGTATTCCACTGTAGATACATGCAAGGTAGCGGTAAAGAATGCACCACTTACCCCCCATGGAATGAGTGGGTTGACGAGTGTCCCGCAGTCTTCGAGAGTACGAGACAGTCGTCTGCCCGCCATTCTGCGAGCTGTGAATGCTTCACGAAACATCTGCCCAGGGAGCAGGATGGACAAATATTGTTCTCCTGTCAGCAGATTCACGAGAATAGAAGAAGATCCGGCTAGTCCGACCATTTCAGCGTCCCGTTTGATTCGATTGATGAATCCGGAAAAGAGTGCATGAAACACACCGCTGTATTGCAGGATGCCGCCTAAAGACAAGGCAATCAAAATCAAGGCGAGGGACCAGGTCATCGACAACAGTCCACCGCGGTCTACAATCGATGCAACGGCTTCATTGGCGATATTGCTGGTGAAGCCTTTTTGCATGACAGTCATCCATTCGACCGGAGAGGTAACTCCTTCGGAAAGAGCAGCTGTGACAATCCCGCTCAAAATCCCGAATACCAATGTAGGCAAGATAGGTTTTCGCAGCGCTGAGCATAACAGGACGACGAATGCAGGCAGCAGCGATAAGAGGCTAAGCGAGAAGTTTTGTTCCAAAGCAAGCTGGATTTCTTGAATGGCGTCAAGATTCACGCTGGCGCTTTGTCCTTGAATTCCGAAAAAAATCGCGGTAATGACAAGGGCAGGAACGGCAGTGCGTGACATGAACTTGACGTGCTCCGACAAGGAGACGCCCGCAATGGCTGCTGCAAAGTTGGTCGTGTCGGAGAGCGGCGACATTTTATCCCCAAAGCAAGCTCCACAAATAATGGCTCCAGCTGTAATCAACGGATCAAGTCCGAGTGCAGTGGAGACCCCCATCATAGCGACCCCTACCGTACTAACCGTGGTAAAAGAGCTTCCTGTAACAGTCGAGACGATCACCGTCAGAAACAGGGCGGAGAGTGTGAAGTACTCCGGTGAGATGAGCGAAATGCCGAGGTGCAGAATCATCGGAACGGTCCCACTCATCATCCACACCCCGATCAAAATGCCGATCAAGGAAAGAATCAGCATGGGGGCGATCGCGGTTTGAATTCCTTTGATCAAGCCCTCCTCCATTTGCTTCCACGGAACGCCGAACAGGAAGAGAAGAGTGGCAGCTCCTATGGTTGCGAGGAAGAGCGGCATATGCGGCTCAACTTTTCCCCAGAAAAGGGCAGGAAACAAGATTCCGAATACGGTGACAAGCACCCAAATACTTTGTGAAAAAGATAATGGCTTGTTCATAATGGCAACTCCTTGTTAAATCAGCCTGAAAGCAGTGAGAAGGCACATTTTACTTTCGCACTTTTGTGCTTTCTTGCTTTTTTGCTTTTGTGCGTTCAAGTGTTAGTGGTACTTTATCCTGAATTACTTGTTTCGTCAACGAAATCGGGTGAATTCGGAATCGTAAAATAATTCAAGGCAGTGGGCGGACTTTTTGTGCGCTTTTTATAATAAGAACTAATTTAAAATTATTATAAAAAGATATTGACTTTAAAATTTTATCGAGTAGAATGATAATTGTTCCTAGTTGATAATGATTACAATTTGATAATAAGGAAAGGGGGAGCCGTTCATGTATGATGTCATCATCATCGGGGGAGGACCAGCTGGTGCTTCCGCTGCCATTTATACAGCTCGTGGAAATCTAAAGACGCTCGTCATCGATAAGGCACCCGGAACAGGGGCGCTTGCCCTGACACATAAAATTGCCAACTACCCAGGGGTTGAAGGCGAGATGACTGGGAAAGAACTGTTGGATAAAATGCGCAGACAAGCGGAGGGCTTCGGTGCAGAATTCATCCAGACTACGATTTCTGCGGTAGACGTAGAGGATGAGGATAAAAGCATCTTCACGGCTCATGGTACTTTCCAAGCGAAGGCCGTGATCGTAGCGACTGGTTCCAAAGGGCGTAACCGTATGCTTCCAGGAGAAGAGCAATTGCTCGGACGAGGCGTGAGCACATGTGCGACATGCGACGGAGCTTTTTATGAAGGCAAGCATGTGGCGGTAATCGGTGATACGGAGGAAGCATTGGAAGAAGCACATGCACTGACCAAATTTACGGACAAGATCACCTTCTTGGTGCCGCGCGCTGATCTCCAAGGGGTAGATGGACTACCCGAACTGCCGAATACGGAAATGCGTTTCCGTACGCGCCCATTGGAAATAGTGGGAGAAAAAGCGGTCGAAGGGTTGCGCATTCGCACGGCAGAAGGGACGGAAGAAATGCTATCCGTAGACGGGGTCTTCGTCTTCCTGTCTGGCAGCAAGCCGGGTACCGATTTCTTGGATGGACAGGTTCCCCTCGATGAGGAAGGCTTTATGATTCTAGATGAGTTCATGCAGTCTTCTGTTCCAGGCGTATTTGGAGCGGGAGAGGTGCGCAAAACACCTGTGAAGCAAGCAGTAGTCGCTGCGGCAGACGGTGTCATTGCGGCTATGGCTGTAGACAAATACATCAACAAGCGTTCAAAAGTTGTCCCCCAATACAAATAGAAGAACAGGAGAGAAACAAACATGGCACAAGCAATCGTATACTCCAGCACCAATTGCAACTTCTGCAAGGAATTAAAGAAGTATTTGACAGAACAAAACATTTCTTTTGAAGAACGCAACATCGATGAAAAGGAAGAGTACGGTCAGGAGCTGAGCCGTTTAGGCGTGATGTCTGTTCCCTTGACAGTCATTGGTGAAAAGCAAATTTTGGGCTTCAACCCGACACGTATCAAAAAAGCACTGGCAGCATTGGAAGAAGCTGCGAAGTAATTTTCATTAGATAACATATAAAAGGAGAGATTTATCATGACAACAATGACAACCCAGCAAACTGTACAACTTCAAGTAGGAAAACCAGCACCTGACTTTAACATGCTCACGACCAAAAACCTTGAGACACTGGAAGAACGTGTGTCGCTGGCTGATTACAAAGGAAAATGGCTGATTTTATTCTTCTGGCCGTTCGACTTCACATTCGTTTGCCCGACAGAGGTTACTTCGTTTAGTGACAACATGGAAGAGTTCGAAGATTTGGATTGCGAAGTGCTGGGGGTATCCACGGATAGCGTACATACGCACCGGGCATGGATCAAAACACCTCGGGATGAAAACGGCATCGGTGAAGTAAACTTCCCGCTTGCGAGCGACTTCAAAAAAGAGACGGCACGAGCTTATGGCGTCCTGGACGAAGAGACCGGTGCAGCTCACCGTGGCTTGTTCATCATAGATCCAGACGGCATTCTGCGCTACCAAGTAGTTACGGACATGAACGTAGGCCGCAGCGTGACAGAAACAACTCGTATTTTGCAAGCTCTGCAGGCTGGCGGTCTGTGCCCGGCGAACTGGAAGCCAGGTCAGAAGACGCTGTAATCAAAGAAAAAGCATTGCTTCTATAATATAGAAGAAAGACAATCCCACCCATCTATTGCAGACGGAGGGATTGTCTTTTTTTATGGAAGGAACGAGGAGGGATGGAGCTAACTTTGATGATTCCATGCCTCTGAAAGCAGTTCGTTGTTGATACTCATTCCAGCGGCAGAACCTAGAGCAGCAGCAGTTATCACTTGGTATTGTGTAGTAGCTGCATCGCCTGCACTGTAGACACCCGGTACGCTCGTTTTCCCAAAGCTGTCGACGATGACCGTTCCTGCTTCCGTTACCTGGCAGCCTAATGCTTGCGGCAACTCAGATCCAGCCGCGAGTTTTGGAGCAAAAAAGATCCCCTTGCACGAAATGCTATCGCCATCTGCAAGGTCAACGCGCTGTACCATCCCATCGACAGATACAATTCGCTCAATCGGGGAGTCATAGACAGGAACGCGATGCTGCAACAGCTCCAACCTTTGTTCTTCTGTGAATCCATCTGGTCCATTGGTGCAGATGGTGTATTGTTTGGTCCAACCAGACAGCATTTTTGCCAAATGCAATGCCTTTTCCCCGTTGGCGATCAAGACGAGTGGCTGGTCGCGTAATTCCCATCCATCGCAATAAGGGCAGACAAAAGCGCTTTTTCCATACACTTCTGCCAATCCGTTAACAGGTAGAGGAAGATCCTTCATTCCCACTGCGAACAGCAGCTTTTTGCTTTGATAAGTCGTTCCCTGTGCAGTCGTAATGAGAAAATTTCCATCTTGTCCCGTTATCGTTACAGCTGTATCCTCCACGAAACGGACGGAGGGGTAGGCGCTGATCTGTTCTCTTGCAATGCGACGAAATTCGCCCGGAGTGATGCCGTCTCTCGTAAGAAAGCCATGCGACTCACGTGTAACTCGATTGCGCGGGCGGCCTTCATCGATAACGACGACGCTTTTTCTTGCCCTGCCAAGTGCGAGAGCGGCACTCATACCTGCTGGTCCGCCGCCAATAATCCCTACATCGATAAGTTGATTCATGTTTGTATACCACCTTTGCAGATTCTTTATATCTGTAATAAAAATAAATAACTATTATAGACCTGTAATATCTATTATAAACGAACCTTCCCAGGAATCAAGCCGAGAAACACTTTGTGTTCTTTTTGTAAATAATCCTTTATATCGGAAAAATCCAGCGCCTTTCAAATAGTAGCAACCTACCATTTTTACGAGCCAAAAGGAAAAAAAAGGAAGGAGTAAATGTACCTAGTTGGCAAAAAATGTGGGCCAGAAGACCGTCCCGGTTGCAGGACTTCCCTCCAAAAAACGTAGGACGATGGAGGTGAATCTGTCCCAACATTACATTTTCATGACAAATCTGAAAAAGACACAATAGTGAATTTTGTCTATGGGAACGATTTGCTCCCTATGTTTACAATGACTGTGACGTGGCAACATATCGGAGGTTGACGAGAAATGGAGCCAACAAAAAAGAGAAGATGGCGCTGGATGAGCCTGACCATGCTGATCGTGGTGGGGGCAAGTGCTTTCTGGTGGTTTTGGGCAGCAGATCGTGTCGAAAGCATGGAGACGAATACAGGTGCTCAATTAAAATTTCGCGCAAATGGCGAGCTGTTCGAAGTCTATCAGAATCAGAAATGGCAGCCCTTTTTTGCGAAAGGCGTCAATCTGGGGGCATCGCTACCGGGTCATTATCCGGGTGAGCTTCCCATAACAAGAGAGGATTACATGCGCTGGTTCGCAATGATCGACGAGATGGGAGCGAACGTTATTCGTGTGTATACCATCCATTCTCCTGTCTTTTATGAAGCGCTGGTCGATTACAATCGGCGAAAAGAAGGGGACCCTCTCTATTTGATGCAGGGCATTTGGAGTCCAGAGGAGCTGTTGATTGAAAAGAAAGACGCCTATTTGCCAGAGATTCGCGAGGAGTTTCGACAGGAAATCAAGGATGCAGTCGGCGCTGTCTACGGGGGTATCACCCTGCCAGAAAAACCGGGAAAGGCAAGTGGTACATACCGTGCCAATGCGGGCAAATACTTGATCGGCTGGCACACAGGGACCGAGTGGGACCCCGTGATGGTACGAAACACCAACCGCCTGCATCAAAAAGTTACTCCCTATCAAGGGAAGTACTTCCACGCGACACCGAGTGCAACCGCTTTTGAGACATGGATTGCTGAAATGGTAGATACGGTGGCAATGGAAGAGAGCAAATACGGTTGGCAGCATCCGATGACCTTCACCAATTGGGTGACTACAGATCCCTTATCGCATCCGGGAGAGCCGGTCCATCATGAAGATTTGGTCAGTGTCGATCCTACCCATATAGAGCCAGCGCAGTGGGAGGCAGGCTACTTCGCTTCCTATCACGTGTACCCGTATTATCCGGATTTCTTCCGTTACGACACTACCCTGCAACAGTTGAAGAACGATGCAGGGCAAATCGATACGTACAAAGCGTATTTACGACAACTGAAGCAGTATCACAAAAACATGCCGATCATGGTGACAGAATTCGGGGTCCCAGCATCGGTGGGAGTCGCCCATCTGGGCAATTTGGGGCGCAATCAGGGTGGTCATTCAGAAAAGCAGCAGGGAGAGATCGACGCCGAGCTTTTGCAGGAAATCCATCAGGAAGGGTATTCGGGAGCAATCGTATTCGTGTGGCAGGACGAGTGGTTCAAAAAAACGTGGAACACGATGCGCTTTGAGTTGCCGGAAGATCGACGCTCCCTGTGGATCAACGTGTTGACCAACGAGTCTCTGTTCGGAGTCCTCGGGATGTACCCGAACAAAGAAGGCGTGCTGACCATCGATGGGAATCGCACGGATTGGGATCAGCTCGTGCCGGAAGAGAAGCAACGCCTCGATGTTCAAGTCCCGGGCGTCGACGAAATCTGGATGACACATGATGAAGGGTACGTCTATTTTCTTGCTCAATTGAAGGAAGACTTTGACCCGGCAAAACAACAGCTCTATATGGGTATTGATACGCTTCCTGGCGGGAACAGGCATGCGGCTCAGCTTCCTGGTCTGACGCTGGATGAGGGGCTAGAGACGTTGATCGCGTTGGGAAAAGCAGACGAGAGCCAGATTCAAATCGCCGCCAATTACGACTTTCATGCACGCTTATACGGAAAACGCTACGGCATGCTTGCCATCAAGGAAGAGGAGAAAAAAGACAATTCCGGGATTTTCAAGCCGTGGAAGCTAGCTGTTAGCCTGGAGATGGAGCCGCCAGACAGCAAGAAGTACTATCCGTTGGAGGAAGTCGAGGTCGGCAAGCTAATCCGGGGAACGACAGATGCCGCAGACCCGCAGTACGACTCACGAACCGCCTGGCAAGCGAAGGGCAAAGTGGTAGAGCTGAGAGTACCGTGGATGCTGCTTGGATTTACAGACCCGAGCTCCTTGTCCGTCATGAGCTATGAAGATGACGGCAAAAGCTTCACGACGAAGAAGACGAAAGGCATTCGCATCCTGCCGCTCCTGGTGGATACAGCGACCAAACAAATCGTCGGACAAAAGGCTTATGCATTGACGAAGCTCCCGATGTATTCATGGCAAGGCTGGGAGCAAGTCGGCTATCACGAACGCAAAAAACAGAGCTATTCCATACTAAAAAAAGCATTCCATGAGATTGAGGCTCCGGTGAAGATCGGGACTCAGCCTTGATTGGATAGGAGAGTGGCAAACGTGCAAACACCATTGGCGACGGCAATTGTTTTTCTGTACGCGCTATGTGGATTGACAGTACTAGGCTTGCTTGTCTTGTTCGCACTGAAGCTGCGCAACATTTCGGTGGAGAAACAGACCATGCGTTGTCTGGAAAAATATCGCGACTACTTCGTTTACCTGCAAGCACACGGGGAAGAAGACGAGCGCTTGCAAGTGCCTTATGGCGATGTGACCCAAAAAGAAAAGCAAATCATTCAGAAAAAGCTGTTTGAGCTGATGGAGCGAGTCACAGGCATTCATCGGGACAAGCTGATCTGGCTCTGCGAGGATATGGGACTCGTAGAGCTGGACATGCAAAGACTAAATGGCTGGTGGAAATGGACGAGGGTGGATGCCGCCTACAATTTGGGGATCATGCGCTCCAAGCTCGCCGTACCTGCACTACTCACCCTGCTGCAAAAAAACACGAATGACACCAGTGTTTTTATCATTGCGCGCTCCGTCGCCAAATGTGCACGCAACACAGAAGATTTGCGGGAAATGGTGACCCGGGTTGTCGGAGCGAAGAAAAATGTCCACCAGCTTATCGTGGACATCATCAGTGATGCGCAGGTGGATACAGCACCGCTTTTCGCACAGTTTTTACAAGAATCCGATGCTGAACTGGTCAAAATCGGACTGATTGGCTACGCGGTGCATGCCCAGCCTGGCATTGAGCCTGCGCTATACCAGCTCATTCAATCGCCTGACAAGGAAGTCCGAATTAAGGCAGTCAAGCTCATGAGTCGGGATATCCGCTATATGAATGAGCAGACAGTCACAGATTTTATGAACCACAAAGATTGGGAAATTCGGGCAATGGCAGCGAAAGCAATTGGCTCACTGAAATTGCATTCGTACATCCCCTCACTGAAAAAAGCGGTGGGCGATGCGAACTGGTGGGTTCGCCATCACAGTGCGCGCAGTCTGGCGCAGCTAGAGGTCGAAGGCTTTGCTGCCCTGTGTGAAATTTTGCAGGAAGAGAGAAACAGTCATAAGAGTGAGATGGCTCATCAAGTGATCCAGGAGGAGCTGGAAAAAGAGAAGCTGGTTCTACAGCGTGCGACAGCAACAACGACAGAGAAGCTCGTGCAATACAACGAAAAGCTGCATCTGTACCGCAAGTCGTACCGCAAAACGATCTCCACGGTTCAGGTATTGGAAAGATAGAGCGAAAGGAGGCTGCCATGAGAGAATTTCTACTTTACTACGGAGTATTTGCGGTCTATTACGTCATCGCGATCAACTCTTTGTACTTCATCATCATGCTGTTCTCGTTCAAGAGCATCATGGGAATCTTAAAAAGCTCCATCTATTCGAGATTCCAGACACTTTCAGGTTCTGAGCACGTTCCGCCGATTTCGATTCTCGTGCCGGCATACAACGAAGAGCTGACGATTATTGAAAACGTAAGGTCGCTCTTGTCCTTGAACTATCCGCGCTACGAGGTGCTTGTGGTCAACGATGGATCGAAGGATGCTACCTTGCAGGTCTTGATTGACGAGTTTTCACTGGTTTATTCCGAGCACATGCCGGTGCAGCCGCTTCTGCATACGTCGAAGATCAGGGGAGTCTACCACAATCCGGCTTTTCCGAATCTGTACTTGATTGACAAAGAGAACGGAGGAAAAGCTGACTCGCTCAATGCGGGGATCAATCTCTCCCACTATCCGTTGATCGCTTCTATCGATGCAGATTCCTTGCTGGAAAAAGACGCGCTGATTCGCATTGCGAAGGTGTATATGGAAAACCCGGATGAAACCGTAGCTATCGGCGGAGATATTCGCATTGCCAACGGCTGCAAGATCGAAGACGGTGTCGTGAAAGACATTCGTTTACCAGACAAGTTTTTGCCGATGATGCAATCCGTCGAATACCTCAAGGCGTTTCTCGGGGGACGAATCGGCTGGAGCGCAATCAACGGATTGATTATCGTCTCAGGTGCGTTCGGTGTTTTTCGCAAGGATTACATCATCAAGGTAGGCGGCTATCGCGAGGGGTATCCGGGTGAAGACATGAACATCATCATCAAGCTGCACAAGTACATGCTTGAAAACAAGCTGCCGTACCGAGTGGCATTTTGCCCCGATGCGGTCTGCTGGACGCAAGCGCCGGATACGCTCAAAATCTTGGGCAGTCAACGCCGCAGATGGGGTCGAGGCAATCTGAAAAACATGATTGAGTACGGCAGATACATGGCGTTTCGCCCCAAGTACAAGCTGTTCGGGATGCTCACGCTACCGTTCAATATCTTGTTTGAAACCCTGAATCCGTACTTCCGTATCACGGGTCTATTGGCCCTCATCGGTTATACCTTGTTGGATATGACCAACGGCTACGTCCTCTTACTCTACGGCTTGCTCAATGTGCTGTATGGCATGCTGCTTGGCATTGGCTCCTTATTGCTGGAGGAAATCGCGTTTCGACGGTATCCGCGTTTTCGGGACATCGTCAAAATGCTTTTCTATACGATTCTGATGTTCTTCGGCTATCGGCAAATCGGCGTCATCTGGAGATTCCTCGGTCATATTGAATATTTGCGCAACAACAACTCCTGGGGAACGATGACGCGGACGAGCTGGCAGACGAAGAGCAGCGAAAACATTTCAAGTTTGGAGGCTAGATCATGAGTAATCTCGTACCTGTTTTTTACGAGCATCTGAACAAGATGGAAGAGAAACATTTGGCGTGTGGGGTTATTCTGGCGGCTTGCAAAACCCTCACGAAAGAGTCAATGGAGCTGATCAAGCAAGACCTGGGCACCAGTTCAGGAGACGGCCCCGAGATTGCTTTGCACTACGCGTATGACAAAAACAAGCAGCTCTTCGGAATACTGCTGGAAGGACAGAAGCTTTCGAACACCCATTTCTATGCTTTGCGTGTCAAAGACTATTTGCAAGAGCACAAACTGCTAGCAGGCAGCCTTTTGATTGCAAGTTTTCCCGAAAGCTCTCGCTCGTCCGGTCAAATGCTGATGCGGATGATCCAAGAGATGAGAGAGCCAGGCGCTCATGGGGAAATCAAGATTTACGAGCAGAATCCCGCTCAAAAAGAGGGGCCGGCAAGTATTTTGCTGGTTAACCATGATGAGACTGTCAACGAGTTTTTGAGCATCTACTTTCAGCGCAAAGGGTATCTCGTTACGGTAGCCAATGACGGGATGGATGGCATGGAAAAATATCAGGAGGTCGCCCCTGATCTCGTGATTACCGACCTGAATCTCCCTATCCTCAATGGATACCAGCTCATGGAAAAAATCAAGGATATCAGCGCTTCTATGAGCAAGATTATGGTGCTCACAGACAAACGTCTGGAAGAAGATGTGCAAAAATCATTTGCGATGGGAGCATCTGACTACATTACCAAACCATTCTCCCCGGTAGAGCTGGAAGCCAGGGTGAAAAGGCTAATTTCATAATTTTAGAAAGAGAAAGGGAGAGAGACGAGGATGGCGAGATACGAGGAACTGCAACAGAAGATTCAACGAAAGACAGCGAGAGTGGGTGTCATTGGGCTTGGGTATGTAGGGCTGCCGCTGGCGGTAGAGACGATCAAGAGTGGTTATACCGTAATCGGAATCGATCTGCATGGCGGAAAAATCGAGAGCCTGAAAAGAGGAGAGTCTTATGTCCAGGATGTTTCTAATGAGACCTTGCAGGAATGCCTCGCGACCAATCGCTTTTTTCCGACGACTGATTATAGCGTAATCGAGGAGCTGGATGCGATCAGCATTTGCGTTCCGACTCCACTCAGTCCCAATCAGGACCCGGACACCTCTTACATTACAAACGTTGTCGAGCAAATCAAGCGATTCATGAAAAGAGGAATGCTCATTACGCTGGAGAGCACAACCTATCCGGGAACAACGGAGGAGCTGATCCAGCGCGAATTTGAAAAGCTGGGCTATCGGGCTGGCGTCGACTTTTTCCTCTGCTACTCGCCGGAGAGGGTCGATCCGGGCAATCGCAAATACAGTACGTACAATACGCCAAAGGTGATCGGCGGGACGACAGAACGCTGCATGGAGCTAGGCACACTCTTGTATGGCAGTCTGGTCAAAACCGTCGTACCGGTCTCCTCGCCAAAAGTGGCGGAGATGTCCAAGCTTTTGGAAAACACCTTCCGCAGCGTCAATATTGCTTTCATGAATGAGATGGCAATGATGTGCGACAGAATGGGCATCAATGTTTGGGAAGTAATCAAGGCCGCATCGACCAAGCCTTTCGGGTTCATGCCGTTTTACCCGGGACCCGGAATCGGTGGGCATTGCATACCGCTCGATCCGATGTATTTGTCGTGGAAGGCCAAGGGCTTTCGTTTTCACAGCCAATTTATTGAGATCGCCCAATCGATTAACGACAACATGCCGGACTATGTCCGAAACAAGACAGCACAGGTGCTCAATATTTACGCCAAAGCGATCAACAGCTCGCGCATCTTGATTCTCGGCATGGCCTACAAGCCGGAAGTAGATGATCTGCGTGAATCACCGGGTCTGGAGATTTACGAGCTATTCACTAATAGTGGAGCAACGGTTGACTATTACGACCCGTATGCGCAGAGCTTTGTGAATAAAAAAGGCGAGATCGTCCATTCCATCGCCAATGACTACGAGGCGTTCAAGACATACGATTGCATGGTGCTCATTACGAATCACCAATGCTTTGCCTATCAGGAGCTGGCGGATTTGGGAGTGGCCATTATCGACACACGAAATGCATTTGAGGGCATCACGAATCCGAATGTGTATCGCATCGGAACCTCCGTCGCAATCAGGCAGGAGAAAGAAGTCGTCAGCTTGCTCGCATAATACAAAATCCGAGCATTATACGCAACAAGGGAGGAACCGAAGACATGTGCGGAATTATGGGATATATCGGGAACAGGGAAGCGCAGCCGATCCTAATCAATGGGCTGCGAAAGCTGGAATACAGAGGCTACGATTCAGCAGGCATTGCGATTTGTGATGGAGCAACCATCGGCATTCGCAAGGCAAAAGGCAGAATTGATGTACTGGAGAGCCAAACCCAAAAGTCCGGCTTGCAAGGCTCCATCGGCATTGGTCATACGCGCTGGGCGACACACGGGCGACCTTCTGATGAAAACTCTCATCCTCATTTTGATCAATCCGGCAAGTTCTCGATCGTGCATAACGGCATTATCGAAAACTATCTGGATCTCAAGCAGGAGTTGATCGAAAAAGGCGTGACGTTTACCTCGGAGACAGATACAGAGGTCATCGTACACCTTTTGGCGCAGGAATACGACAATAGCCTGGTTGCGGCAGTGCAGAAGGTCGCTGGCAAAATTCGCGGAGCATTTGCCCTTGGTGTGATGACGGAGCATGAGCCTGACAAGCTGATTGCAGTACGCATGGCGAGCCCGTTGATTATCGGGGTAGGAGAGAATGAGAATTTCATCGGTTCTGATATCCCGGCGATCCTGGAGCACACGCGTGATGTGTACGTTCTGGAAGACGGAGACCTGGCGATTTTGACCAAAGATTCTGTTCACGTCATGCGTCTGGATACGACGGAGCCAATCGAGCGAGAGCTGGTGCGGATTGAGTGGGACAAGGAACAAGCGGAAAAAGACGGCTTTGCTCACTATATGCAAAAGGAAATTTACGAGCAGCCGCGTGCCCTGCGCAACACAATGACGGGTCGAATCGATGCTACCCAGCAAAAGGTTATTTTTCCTACTCTTCAATTATCGGAAGCGGATGCCAAGCGTGTGGAGAAAATCTACATTGTCGCATGCGGTACCGCTTATCATGCGGGCTTGATCGGCAAGCATGTGATCGAGCGACTGGCACAGATTCCGGTAGAAGTAGACGTAGCGTCGGAGTTTCGTTACCGTCGCCCACTTTTTCAGTCCAATACGCTCACGATTGCCGTCAGCCAATCAGGGGAGACAGCAGATACACTGGCAGCCATGCGTGAAGCCAAGCGAAACGGCTCGGCAGTGCTCGCTATTACGAATGTAGTCGGAAGCTCGATTGCCCGTGATGCTGATGACGTAATTACGACAAATGCTGGTCCGGAAATCGCGGTTGCTTCGACGAAGGCATATACCTCGCAGCTGGTTGCGTTTTACTTGCTTGGCATCTATCTGGCGCAAGCGAAGGGAACACTGGATATTGGCACCCGTGCCTCACTGCTTGACCAACTGACGGCTCTCCCGGATCAAGTCGAGCATATTCTCGCGCATGCAGATGAGATTCGTCATTTCGCTGAGTCGATCAAGGACGAGCAGCATCTGTTTTTCATCGGACGAGGACTCGATCATGCAGTATCGATGGAAGGCTCACTCAAACTGAAGGAAATCTCGTATATTCACTCGGAGGCGTATGCGGCAGGGGAGCTGAAGCATGGCACGCTGGCGCTGATCGAAGAGGGAACGAGAGTCATTGCCTTGGCTACACAGGATGAGCTGCATGAGAAAATGATCAGCAATATTACAGAAGTGAAAGCCCGTGGAGCAAAGGTTCTCGGTATTACCTTGGATGGACATGTAGAGCTGCATCGCTCGGTTGATGATGTATGCCTGATTCCGCAGACAGATGCCTTGTTTACACCGGTGTTAGGCGTTATCCCCCTCCAGCTCATTTCCTATTACACTTCGGTTGCGCTCGGCAATGACGTAGATCGTCCACGGAATTTGGCCAAAAGTGTAACAGTTGAGTAAACACGAACGTCAGTCGTATTAAGGCTAGAGAGTAATAGGAAAAAGGGGGAAAGATGAATGAACACCTCGAAGCGGACGTTGAATCAGGAGAAATTACTGGAGATTATGCTTCAGGCCTATCAGCTGGGCGTGCAGAGGAAAGACATTAATTTGAGCATGATGATTGACACACTGACCTATGAATTGAAACCATACTTCGATCAGCAAATCCAACAGGGTCAGCTTGCAAATGGGGAGCTGACCAAGACGGAGGCGATAGGATGAACATACATGCAGTAGTACTCGCAGCAGGAAAAGGAACCAGAATGAAGTCTTCGCTCTACAAGGTCATGCATCCAATCTGCGGGAAGCCGATGATTGAGCATGTCGTAGAGACATTGGAGGCCTTGTCGCTTCGCCACTTGGTCGTCGTTGTCGGTCACGGAGCCGAAGTAGTCAAAGAGCAGCTGAAAAACCGCGTTCAGTATGCGTATCAACCGGAGCAACTAGGTACTGCTCATGCTGTTTGGATGAGCCACGAAATTCTCGGGGCGCAGGATGGTGTTACGATTGTCATGAATGGCGATACACCTCTCGTACAAGAACAGACGCTGCGAAGTTTGCTCGAGTATCACCAGCTCAAACAAGCAGCAGCCACGGTTTTGACCTCCATTGTGGACGAGCCTACAGGCTATGGCAGGATCATTCGCGACGAGAACGGCGATGTCCGTAAAATTATCGAGGAAAAAGACGCGACCTTGGGCCAAAAAAAGGTGAACGAGATTAGCACCGGAATCTTTTGCTTTGACAATCAAAAGCTGTTTTCGATGCTGCCGATGGTCTCAAATGAAAACGCGCAAGGGGAGTTTTACTTGCCAGACGTTCTGGGGCTTTTGCAAGAGCAAGGTCATTTGGTAGCGGCGTTTGCAACGGATGATCCAGAAGAAGGCAATGGCGTCAATGATCGTGTGCAGCTCGCAGATTTGGAACAACTGATGCGCAAGCGAATCAACGATTTCCATATGCGAAACGGAGTTACGATGATAGACCCGAGCTCGACATACATCGATTCGGACGTAATGATCGGCCGCGATACGGTGCTCTATCCGGGAACCTGCCTACTTGGCGACACACAGATTGGTGAAGGCTGCCAAATCGGGCCGTACGCGCTGGTCAAAAACAAGAGCATCGAGGATTACACGAGAATTCAGCCCTTTTCGGCGGTTGATGGCAGTACGTTTGGTGAGCGGGCTTTTGCTGGAGTGGGAGCGACGACACAACAGTACGGTATCGACCAGCGCTGATGCAGGTACTTCGTCGATATAGCTGGCTTTGGATAGCACTGCTCCTTGTGACAGTGGCTTCGATCATCATGCTGTCGTTGGCAAACACCCGCTCTCCGCTGACAAAAGCAACCTGGATATGGGATGCCAAGCAAATGGAGACCCAAACCGATGAAATGATCGAGTTTGCCGAGAAAAACGACATCAACCTGATCTATCTTCACGTCGAACCAGCAACAGTTGCGCCTAAGACGTACCGTACCTTCATTGAAAAAGCCAACCAGGCAGGCATCAAGGTAGAGGCGCTTGGCGGTGACCCAAATTGGGCGTTAACAGCGAATCGACAGAGCATCAACGATCTCATCTCCTGGGTGAAGGCGTTCAATCGCAGTGCCAAGCCAGATGAACGATTCGCGGGGATTCACGTCGATATCGAGCCGTATTTGTTGCCTGCATGGAAGGAAGACCAGGCGGAAATCGTCCGGCAATGGCTGAAAAATGTCAGCTATCTGGTAGCGGAGACAAAGAAGGATACTGATCTCGCTGTCGGTGCCGACTTGCCTTTTTGGATCGACTCCGTAAACGTTCCTGACAGTGATGAGAAAGTGAGCAACTGGATGGTGCAGCGTCTCGACAGTATTACGTTAATGGCCTACCGCAATCAGGCTCTTGGGCAAAATGGGATCGTCGAAATCGTAGAAAAAATCGTCGATGATGCCAATGAACGCAAAAAAGGGTCGGTCATCG
This sequence comes from Brevibacillus brevis, assembly GCF_022026395.1. Classification (NCBI taxonomy): domain Bacteria; kingdom Bacillati; phylum Bacillota; class Bacilli; order Caryophanales; family Paenibacillaceae; genus Brevibacillus; species Brevibacillus brevis. The sequence continues at coordinate 1,398,481 of NZ_CP041767.1, forward strand.
TAGGCGTCAACATCATGGAAACGATGGAAGGCGCGCATGTGAGCTTTTTTGAAGAAGGCACAAAAGAGATGAACAATCAGTTGGCCATTTTACAGGAGGAGCTGTCAAACAATCCGGCGTTTGCAGGAAGTGCGATCCATGATTACGAGAGCTGGAAGCACGCAAGTCAACGAGAGGAGCAACTTTGACGAATGAAAGCTGCGCGCATCTATTTGAGTGTACTCTGCCTGACGGTCGGCTTTCTGTTCGGCTTTTCCCCCGCGGAGAAGAAGAGTAAAGCAACATGGATCTGGCAATCCGAAATGATCGGGAGAGAGAAACAAGAGATTCTCGATTTCTGCAAAAGTAACGATATTCATCTCGTCTACTTGCGAATCGAGATGAACAAGCCCTATGAATACTACCGCGATTTTATCCGCGAAGCAACAGAGATGGGGATCGAGGTTCATGCGGTAGCCGGTCATCCGGCGTGGGCGCTCAAAAGCAATGAAAAGCGGATGATGAACATCGTCCACTGGGTAAAAAGCTACAACCGTGAAGCACAGAAGGATGAGCGTATTAGCGGGATTCAGTTAGACATCGAGCCGTATCTCCTGCCGTTTTGGGATACCGATCAGAAGCGGATTATCGGTGAATGGCAAGCCAATGTACAGGCGTTCACAGCCGAGGTGTCAAAAGATGAGGATTTGGTTGCCAGCGCAGCCATTCCATTTTGGCTGGACGATATTCCTGTTCCGGGACAAAAAGAGATGTCTCTGTCCAAATGGATGATCAGCCAGTTTGATACGGTATGTATCATGGCGTATCGGGACACCCTTTCCGGTCAAAACGGCATCCTGAATTTAATTGATCAGGAAATGAAGGAAGCGGATGAATTAGAGAAGCGTGTCTTGGTTGCTGTGAATATTAAGCCACTGGATGAAGACCACGCTTCTTTTGCAGAGGAAGGCCCGGCTCTTATGAAACAGCAATTAGAGCAATTGCCTGCACATTTGGCACACCATCCGTCCTTCTCTGGAGTCGCGATCCACGATTATCGCTATTGGAAGGAGGCGGCTCCACTGCCCCCGATAACGAAGCAGCGTTATAAAGGCACCTACATATGGCGTGCAGAATTGATAGGCACGGAAAAGGAGGAAATTCTCTCCTTTGCGGAACAAAACGGGGTGAATCTCCTCTATGTTCGTCTGGATTTAGAGCAACCGACTTCCTATTATCGCGATTTCGTCAGAGAGGCTCGTGAAGCGGGGATCGAGGTTCATGCGATGGGCGGCCATCCGATTTGGGCTCTGTCTGAAAGTCGGAGCAAGATCATGAAGCTCGTGAATTGGGTGAAAGCCTACAATGAGGCTGTCTCGACAGACGAGCAGTTTCACGGCATTCACTTAGACATTGAGCCGTATGTCCTTCCTGTCTGGCGCGAGGATAAAGAGGAAGTTTTACGTCAATGGATGGGCAACATCGAAGCTTTTGTCGAGGAGACCAAGAAAGAAACTTCCCTGGAAGCAAGCGTCGATCTCGCCGCGTGGCTGGACAAGACACCTACTCCGGGTCAGCCTGAATTGCCCTTTTCGCATTGGATGATCGAGCAGCTTGATCATACGACCTTGATGGCCTTTCGCGATCGCGCTCCTGGGATCATTGGCTTGGTTGAAAATCAGATGAAGTACGCAGAGAGTCTCCAGAAAAAGCTGGTCGTCGCCGTGGAGACAAAAGAGAGCCACGAAGGGAAAGGAATCACCTTTCACGATGAAGGCATGGGCGAAATGGATCGGCAGCTGGATCTGGTGACAAAAGCGCTGGATCGATACTCCTCTTATTGGGGGCTCGCCATTCATGCCTATGACTACTGGAAAAACGGGAAAGAGTAGGCTGCCTGCATCGTGCACCATTGTTGTACAATAGGAGAAAACGAGTGTCGGAAAGAGGAGAACAAGTCATGCGAGATGTGCAAAAACGACATCGCAATCTCCCGCAGCGTACACCAGAGATGTTGTACAACGTGGTGCGCAAATTTTACCGCGGAGCTGTCAGTCATTTTGACTTGATTCAGGAGAAAAAGCAGGAAGCACGGGCGGCCTTGGAAACTGGTGACCACGACAAAATCCGTGCAGCCGTACACACGTTATTTTTGGAGTTCCATTTTTATGTGACCTGCTGGCTCCAGATTGAGCTTGCCCTGTATCGGCTGGCGCGTCAGGATGAACGCCTTGCGCAAGTGATGGAAAGATACCGACCATCGTTGGAAAAGCATGTAGCGGTACGGCAACTGCTGGATCAAACGGAGGCTTGTGTGGAGGCGCAGTTTCAACCAATCGGAGATGGATGGTCCTGCGTGCAGAAGGATGCTTACGTGTTTGGCAGTATTATTTTTACAGTGGATGAAGAGAGTCTGCGAGATTTGCACGCCGTGTATCAGGCGATTTGGGAAAATGTAGATTGCTGAACCACCGATAATAAAAAGCGTGACCGTCGCGATGGATGGTCACGCTTTTCTCATTTAGAAAGTGCCAGGGAAGATTGATCCTGTATGTGGAGCAGCCTGACCTGGAGCGTTCAATTGGCGCACCTCTTGTACATTCGTGCCAGCAAAACCTGGAGTGAAGACAGATTGTGCTCCCATGCCGATTGTATTAGCAAAAGCCTGCTGTTGGGGTTGAGGCTGCTGTGCTTGCAGACCGAATCCGGTGTTGTTCAATTGGCGTACTTCTTGAACATTGGTTCCGGCAAAGCCCGGGGAAAAGATGCTGCCAGCGTTTCCGGCTTGGTTCACAAATCCAGGTTGTCCAGCGAAGCCAGTTTGACCTGCGAAGCCAGTTTGACCTGCGAAGCCAGTTTGACCCGCGAAGCTGTTATAGCCAGCTTGATTTCGCGCCTGAACCTCTTGAACATTAGTTCCAGCAAAGCCAGGAGAAAAGACCGCGTTCGCTCCACCAAATGCTGGTTGATACGATGGCTGCGCTGGGATGTACTGGGATGCCTGATTTTGACCAAAACCAAATTGTTGCTGTTGTTGTTGTACTGGATAGCTAGCATTTTGTTGTCTTACTTCTTGTACATTGGTATTCGCAAAGCCTGGGGAAAAGATGGATTGGGCACCACCGACTCCGCCACTGAAGGATGCAGCAGATGAAGGCGTTCCGAGCGATTGTGCATGGCCGCCTTGGTTCCAATATTGTACTTCTTGTACGTTGGTTCCGGCGAAGCCTGGTTGGAACATCGAACCTGCAGGGCCTACTGCTCCAAAAAATTGCGGTTGTTGCTGGGATTGCATCATATTGTTATTTGTGTAGGTCATGGTTAAGACCACCTCCATGGATTATTTTTTCCAAGCTCGATTTTGTCATGCATCCGATAACGAAAAAAACATGCCGGAGTCTAAACGGCATGTTCCTTTAAAGCAAAACGTGAGACTTGCCTCATTGTTCAGTGCTACCCGCACGTACAGCCAGCATGCCGATTCACCTTTTGCGGTAGCGTTTATCTACAACCAGGAAGGATTGACCCATTATAAGTCAACAGCTTGGGGGTCAATCGCGTCAGCCAGTCGTTCGTTGGGTGATGCGCCGTTCCCCTTCCTGACGGGCAAATCGCACGAAGGTCGTCTGTGAATCAAAGTGCTGCTCGACTCCTTTATCCTGCGGCACTCCCTCGCTTGCCTGGCAAGTGGGAGACATGTTGTGCGTAGTGGATCAAATTTGATAGCGATAATCGTCGAATCGATGGTTCATCGAATTTCTCCGGCTTTGCATTTGCTTCAAAGAGCCATAGTTTTCCTTCTTCTGTCAAGCCAAGGTCCATCGACATCTCAGCCAAATCCGTCCATTCTTCATTTAATGATCGTGCGATAGCGAGCGCTGTATCGTGAATGTGTCTTTCCATTTGCTCGTGATGATTATGAAACAAGGCTTGCATAACGGTTGATAACGAGTGGATTGAGCCGCCGCGTGGCACATGAGTGGTGATGCTTTGCGAGCCGGACCTTCTGATGCCAACCCCGGTTACACTCCACTCGCCCTCGCCATCTTTCTGTACGAGGACGCGCACATCAAAAGGTTTGCCGTTGTAACGGGCACGACGGATACCTTGCTGCATGATGTACTTTTGCTGTTTGACATGAAGTCTAATATGCTTCCATACTTCATTCAAGTTGGAAAAGCGTCGAGTAATGGCCTTATGCTCCTTTAACCGTTGCAGGAACCACTTATCGTTTTTGAAATCAATGCGCATAATTCCCTGACCAGCTCTACCGCGCACAGGTTTCAAGTAGACAAAGCGATGTTCTGTGCAAAAGCTTCGAAAGCGAGCCAAGGTGTCCAGCTGTTTCGTCTCCGGTAGAAAGGCTTGCACTTCCAGGTGGGACTCAAGCATCGTAAACAGCTGCTGCTTGTCAAAAAAGCCGCGATTAAACAATGTGACATTTGGCATCTCATGTATGCGGTTCAATGCTCTTCGGACTTCAGGTCGCCGTTCTGCTTTTCTCGTCGGAATTCGATTGTAAACCACATGGGGGAAAGGCAGAATCACCTCTTGCCACGAGTTTAGACGATTGTTGTACAAATAGCCGCGCACCTTTTTCTTCTCCCAATTGATTCCTTGTGGAGTGAACACATAGACGAGTGCACCCCATTGCTTTCCCGATTGAGAAATATCTTTGAAGTTCTCTCGGTTTCCTAAAAATGCTGCCCCTTCACCAACAGTCAATATGCCAAATAATGGGCCAAGCTTCAGGGAGTCGTCCGCCATTTTCCAGTTAATGCGTGTACGAATGCGGCTTGCTTGCACGCGGGGTAAACCAGCGTATATCCGTTTCGTATGAGAAAAGGGACCAAGACTGGCGACCAGTGGCTTTGGCGAGCGTTTAAGGACTAGCCGAGGTAACTGTACGAACCATCTACCGCTAGGGAGGATCGTCAGCCACCCGGAGCGCTGCTGAAGCATGGTGTTCCTCCTTCCTGAAAAACGGTACAGATCGCGTGTGACTAGAAATTGGCCAAGTAACAGCTATAATCGACGAGCAGCTTGCGTGATTCTTGATCAGCCTGCCTGAGACGGGCGTGCTTGAAAATAGAACGGCCAGGCTTGGAATTCGCTTCGAACATCCAGACATGACCTTGCGTATCAATCCCCATGTCCAGCCCCAATTCGCCTAAATCGATTCCTTTTGCCAGTTCAATCGCGGTAGCGAGTCGGATCGAGGCATCGGAAATTCGCTGGGTCATGAGGGCTTTTTGTTTGCCAAACAGGTGTTGTAACAGGTCATCGCCGGGGATGACAGTTCCACCAGTGCGTACGTGGGTAGTTACGCTGCCAGAACCAGCAACCTTGGCTGCCGTGCAGGAGACGACCCACTCATTTTGCTGATTTTTATGCAAGTGAACACGGAAATCAAACGGTCGTCCATGGAAGGTCATGAGCGAAATGCCCTGTTGTGCCAGATACGCACTGACCCGGCGACTACGGAAGACATGCTGATAAAGGCTGGACAGCTTGGAAAATTGTCTTTTGACATTGCCGCTGCCTGTATGATAAGAGGCAGTAAAGCCACCGCCGGCCTGGCGAACAACTTTGACAATTCCGTACCCGAGACTTCCATTTTTGGGCTTCAAATAAACGATAGGGTATTTACGAAGCAAGTTTCGAACTGTTGTAAGGGACGGAGAGGTGTAAGTCTCCGGGATATGCTCATTCACTTCTGGATTCGGGTACAGCAGTTGGTGCACGCCCCATTTGTTAAAAAAGCCCTGATTGAACATCGGTAAATTGGGGTAGCTGGCGAGTCGATACTTGAATTCCTGAACGGCTTCATGTTTTTCTGCCGAACGAGAGGGAATGCGATCATAGACGACGTCGGGCATAGCGGTAACATGCTTTTTCCAAAAGTATCCACCTGACTTGTTTCTACGCAAAAACCACGCTTTGACCGTATTGGATTCCCAGTCCACATCGTTTGGGGAAAATATATAGTAGAAAACGCCTTTCCCTTCTTGTGCCTGTAACAAATTGTAAAAAAACGAGGTGCGAGAGCCAATTGGTTGCTTGGGATCTCGTCTGATGCCAGTCGTAACGATCCCGATGGAAGGACCGATCCGGAGTGCGGAGCCCTCTAGTTTGAGCTGGATCAAGCCAGGATGAGGAATGCCCAGCTCCGTTTGCAAGAGCGTTGTCACTTTCATGACGTTCGTATCCGGATTGCGTTTATCTTGTAAGACAGTTGCGACTACTTCCTTTTTACCCAGTAAGACTTTAATTTTTTGGCGTTGCCGTAGCTGTAGCTGTTGGAAGAGAGTAGCTGGCAGGATAATCCCACTGATACGTGGGTTGGAAAGGAAGCGAAGCCGCATTCTGAACGTTTCCATGCTTTAACCTCCTACACGCTCTTTCATGAGATATTGGGCGTAGCGAACAGGCTGAGTAATCGAATGCAGTTGCGCAGTCGGGTCGTCAATCATGCGAAAAACAGTTCGCCCTGGTCTGCTGTTTACCTCGATGATCCAAACATTACCTGCGGTGTCGATGCCAATATCGATTCCCAGCTCAACGAGTCTGCCGTGTGACTCTTCCAAAAAACGGGGAAGTTCTTCCGCCACTCGGTTGATTGTTTGCTCGATGCGTGCCGCTTTTGCGGATGTGAAGTGAAGGGGCAGGAAAGAGGCCAGAGGTGTTGCTTTCCCTCCTCCGTGCAAATTGGAGGTGATACTGCGTTTGTCTCCCAGGCGCACAGCTTTGCCCGTTGTTCCCCATTTACCCAGCCCGTTTTTTTGAACGAGAACACGGACATCGAATGGGGTACCATCCGGGGTATGCAACTCCAAATAGGGCTGTACCAGGAACTTGCGGCCGGCAGTAAAGACTGACACAAAATTTTTTAATCCGGCAGTGTCATGAATTCGCCTGGTGAAAGGTTTATTGTCCCGGTTTCGTCCGGAAGCTTCATAGCCACTGCGCATTTCTTTGATTCTCACGACGCCAATACCGTGAGTTCCCGCCATAGGTTTAATGATGGCTGCCCCGTATTTTTCCAAGGTTGCATGAAGCACAGGATATGAGAATATTTCAGTAGGTGGTAGCAGCGGGGCGAGGAGAGGGGACTTAACGAGCATCTGGTGCACCTGCCATTTTCCAGACAGACCATGCCCCAAAAACGTAATGTTGCGATCGTTTTGCAACTTTTCCACAAATGGTTTATAGTGGCGATAAGATGGGCCCACAAAGCAACGATCATAGATAAAGGTGGGGATTGGGAAGTCTTTCGCGTGCCAGGACCCATTGCGATATTCGAAGCCTTTTACCATACGCGTGGAAAAGTTAACCTGACGTGGTGAAAAAACGAAGACGCGAATACCGTGCTTGCGTCCATAGAGCGTAAGCTTTTTGTAGTACCCTTTGTCTACAAAGTGGGAGCCTTGGCACCGGGCCATGATGCCAAGACTTCTCTCGGATGCTGTCATGTAGGTCACCTTCGCCTGTTATTGTTGCGTTTCGGTTTTCTTTTTATCGTCTTTTGTGGTTGAATGGTCCGGGGAAAACCACTTAGAAAGGCGGAATAATCCAGCATGCGAATGACAGAAGGGCGAGCACGCCGAGGCAGCTCTTCGGCACCCTCAGGCAGCGGAACAGTTTTGGCTGACTTGGATGGCTTGCTGTTGACCTCCAATAGCCACACCCGTCCATGGACGTCGACTCCCAGATCAATTCCGAATTCTGCGTAATGCCCAGGCAGTGATTCCTCTAAAAGGATTGCGAGCTTCAGTGCTACGGCGTGTAACGTTTGGGGAGAAGGTCGAATCGCACTCGCCCGAGGTCCACATACTCGCAGCGCCTGAAGGGGAGTCATCATCTGCCCGCCTCTGGATATATTGGAAACAATGCGGTTTAATCCCAGGCGAGCGACCATGGAAGTGACGGACCATTCGCCTTTTCGGTCTTTTTGCACCAATACACGAAAATCTGTCGGTCGTCCTTGGATGCCGATTAACGGTAACCCTTGCTGCAGCAAATAGGATGTGCCTTTTGTCCTTTTTTGCAAATACTGATGTAAGCCCTGAATGCTAGCAAATGATTTGCGCAATCCTCCTGGGAACGCGAGCTGGTATCCCTCGGGCGAACTGCGAACTCGAATGATCCCGCGCCCCATGCTTCCGTTAGCTGGTTTTGCATAAACGGTGCGATAGGTAGATAGCATTTGCCGCAGGTCTTCCTGTTTCAAATAACGAACCATACTGGGAAGATGTTCGGAGGCTGTCGGTTGATTCTCGAGTGCGGCGTGTACATGCCACTTATTCAAAAAACGCTCGTTAAAAAAGGGAATGGAAGCGTCCTTGCAGCGTTGAACCCAGTTGGCCATCTGTTCGCTTCGTTCGCGTTGGCGGGATACGAGCCGGTTGTAAATGCATTGCGGAAGCGGAAGTAAGGTCTGTCTCCAGACGCCTCCCTTTCTGACGAGGCCGCGCACGATTCCTGCATCCCAGTTGACATCCTGAAGCCGAAATGCGCAAAGGATCCCTCCGCGTTTGCGGGTGATATCGGACATCTCATGGAAGAAAGAGTTTAGGTGTCCAAACGGTCCTTGCGAGACCGCTGCATTGTAGCCTGAAACAAGAACACCTACATACGGTCCGAAAACGATTATTTTCTGACTCGCATCATAACGGACTAAGAGAGGAACGCCCCTGGGTAGATAAAGTGATTGAGCTAAAGAGGGTCGAATGAAGGTTTTACCCGAGGTTTTGCCTCCCCGTTCCCAACCGCCTACACGTGCGGAAACGGTTTTGCTCCCAAATTGGACCGCAATGGTGGATGGTGTTGAAAGATTCCATTTGCGCAAGTGCGCCTGGGGCAGGTAAAGGTCTACTTCCGATATTATCTCGTTTTCGACAACGATTGTTGGAACGTAGGACATGAGTATCCCCTTCCCATCAGGCAAAGTTAGTCTATGGTATGAGCATCCAAAACGTTTGGTGCCATGTAGAGAAGAGAGGTTGTTAGGATTTATGAACGCTTGGATACTATTAGTGAACATTGCAGTAGGCTCTGTCATCGGTGGAGTGACGAATGAGTTAGCCATCCGAATGCTGTTTAAACCAGTAAAACCGTGGTATATAGGCAGATGGAAAGTGCCTTTTACCCCGGGTTTGATCCCGAGAAGACGGGACGATATCGCGATACAAATGGGCAGACTCGTCGAAGAACATTTGCTGACGACAGAGGGGGTCAAGCGTGCGCTGAACCAAAGTGGTTTGGAGAGCACACTGACAGGATGGATGAACACCATCGCTCGGGATTGGATGGCAGATGAGCGTAGTCTGCGTCAAGCATTGCTCACGGTGATGCCACAGTTATTTAAGGAAGACGGAACGTGGAGTGAGGGTGTCCGCGCGCCTATCGAGTCGAAATGGGGTACCTTTGTCGATCAGGTTCTGGCACAATATGAAGAGAAAAAACTGCGAGAGTTGGTAACGGACAATGGACGCGAGCGTTTGGATGCTGCACTTGGCAGTGTGAGCGAATTACTCTTGAAACGTTTCCGTGAATATTTGCATTCCCCGGAAGGCCAGCAAACCTTGCAAAACATGGTTCGCGGATTACTCGGTGGAGGCGGAGGCATGTTTGGTGGCTTGGTCGGGATGTTTCTTGGGGATGACAAGATTTTGGGCAAGATTCTCCCGTATCTCGATGAGCTTTTGCAAAGCAGAGAGCTTTCAGAACGCGTGCACCACTTTTTACATAAGGAAGCGGACAAGCTCTTGGACAAAAATGTGGGTGAAGTGGTTGCCTGGATTGGGCGAGATCAGGTGGACGATTGGGCGCGGAAGCTCTTTGCCAAGCTGGAGGAGCAAAGCCTGCGCATCGTGGACGAGCCTCTGTCTCGTTTGACGGCGCCTATTTCTGAAACGGTGACAACGGAACTCGTTCCTCGTTTGGCCAAGTGGATGGTGGACACGCTGCAACAAAACATAGAGAGAATATTTTCGCGCCTGGCCATCCGGGATATTGTTACCCGGCAAGTAGAGGGTTTCCCGATTGAAAGAATTGAAGAGATGGTAGTCGGAATCTCAGGCAAGGAATTCCGTATGATTACCGTGCTTGGATTTATCCTCGGCGGGATTATTGGGCTTGTCCAAGGTATATTGGCAAATTTACTCAGTTAAACAAAACTGAAAAGAAACTGTAACTGTGTTGTAATAATCCTGTAATATTCCTTGGGTATGATAAAAGCACGATGAAAACCCCCTTAATGATATACTTTCTGGTCGGTAGCTTTCGAAAAAGCTACCCTTTTTTTTTGCCCCGCCTTCGGGTATATTGGTCGAAGGAGCGCACGTACATGGAACGGGTGGGAGAAAAGGAAGGGGGAATAGCAATATGGCAACGAAGCATGAACAAATCTTGCAACATATTGATCGCCTTCCGATCGGTTCGAAGATTTCCGTGCGGCAGATCGCGAAAGACCTGGATGTGAGTGAAGGGACTGCATACCGCGCGATCAAGGAAGCGGAAACACAAGGATACGTCAGCACGATTGAGCGTGTCGGTACGGTGAGAATCGAGAAGAAGCAAAAGGAAAATATTGAACGTTTGACCTTTGCGGAGGTTGTGAACATCGTCGATGGTCATGTGCAAGCCGGACGCGAAGGCTTACACAAGACCTTGAATAAATTTGTAATAGGGGCCATGCAGCTCGAAGCCATGATGCGCTATATCGATGCCGGGAGTCTCTTGATTGTCGGTAACCGCTATCAGGCGCACAAAATCGCTTTGCAGCAAGGGGCTGCAGTATTAATTACCGGGGGATTCGATACAAGCGAGGAAATCAAGCAGCTGGCTGACCGCTTAGCGCTGCCAATCATCTCTTCTAGCTACGACTCCTTTACGGTAGCTTCGATGATTAACCGGGCCATTTACGATCGCCTGATCAAAAAAGAAATCGTAATGGTTGAGGATATTTTGAAGCCGCTAGCAGAAACGCCTGTCTTATTGACTTCAGATTCTGTTGCCAAGTGGCACCAGTATACGGAGCTGTATCAGGACACGAGATTCCCCGTTGTTGACGAGCAGATGCGGCTGATCGGGATTGTTACCTCCAAAGACATCATCGGTCATGAGGAGACTGCAATGATCGACAAGGTCATGACGAAGAACCCGATCACGACCTCGCCGCGGGTATCCGTAGCGTCATCTGCGCACACCATGGTGTGGGAAGGAATCGAGCTATTGCCTGTCGTAGACAATCATCGCAAGCTCGTAGGGGTCTTGAGCCGCAACGACGTGTTAAAAGCACTGCAATTTACAGCTAAGCAACCACAGATGAGTGAAACGTTCCCGAATCTGATCATGTCCCATTTCCGTGAGGAGCGACAGGCAGATGAGATGGTCTATCTGGGGGATGTGAGCCCACAAATGACCAACCACCTCGGTACGATTGCCAGCGGAATCATGACGACGGTCATGGTCGAGGCTGCTTGTAACCTGTTGCGTCATCATCGTCGAGGAGACATGGTACCGGAAAATATCACCGTCTATTTCCTGAAGCCAGTCCAGATGGAAAGCCATATCGAAGTGAAGCCGCGCCTATTGGACATCAGCCGCCGCTTCGGAAAAGTCGAAGTATCGGTATTCCATGGCGAACAGCTCGTGGGGCAGGCTATGATTACGGCGCAAATAATTGAGCGTTAGAAGAAAGGAACAGTCTCTTATGGACTGTTCTTTTTTGTGTTGAAAAGTGGCTGTAGTGGGGGAGAAGAAGCGCATTTCCAGTCTACGCTTCGGCCTCCGCCCCGCAAGGGGTGTGAACTGTCCGCTTCGGAATAAATGGCGGGAGCGCTTCAAACGTTGAAGTTTCGAGGAAGTATTCCATAAGTGAAGCTTAAATTCCCCGCCATTTATTCCTACGCTGAGATGGGCTCCAGAGGCGCTTGGACTGGAAATGCGCTTCTTCTACGCAGCTTTGGTAAAGGCATCCTGAAAGTTAATTCATGAGGCGAAAATCATCCTGATAAACGAACAAATCAAGCCGCAACTAAACAGACAGCCGATTCAAGGAAAAAGGAGAAATAAGCGAGGCTCTTTGGGACACCAGCCGAGGCGCAGTGGAAAAAGGGAAACACGCCTTTAAGCGTCCACCTCTGAACATGCTCCATGGGGAGGACTACTTTGGACGCGGTTTCCCTTTTTCCGCTGCCACTAACAGCAACGGTTAAGGGTATTTTAAACGTCCTAGAATTGACAGGAAAAGCAATGCAACTTATCATCTAATTAGAACATCATCTAATTGAAACGATCAATCAAAGAAAGGAGTACCCCATTTTGCAATTAGACCAACTCGTCACCTTTTACAAAGCACTCGGAGACCCGACGCGCGTACGCATTCTCGCGATTTTGGCAAATGGCCCCCTGCATGGACAGGCGTTGGCAGGCAAGCTCGGTGTGACACCTCCCACTATTACTCACCATATGGCAAAGCTTCGGGAAGCAGGTGTCGTTTACGAACGGCGTGATAAAAACACCATTTACTTTTACCTGCACGAAGCCAATGTAAAACGCCAGTCGCAGGCAATCGTGAACGTCATGGAAAAAGCAAAGGATTCGACAGCAGAGGACATTTTTGCACAAGACAATTCTCATGTTCAAAGGAGGCATCAGATGGCAGCGGAAAAAATGCAGGTCATTCGCAGCTTCATTACGTCAGATGGCAAGCTGAAACAAATCCCGTCCCAGCGTAAGAAAAAGCTGATCGTCTTTGAATACATGGTTCGAGGGTTAGAAAAAGACCGCAAATACAAGGAACCAGAGATCAACGAATACATTCGCCAATTCCACGAAGATTATGCTACGATTCGCAGGGAATTCATCATGAATCATTATATGTATCGGGAAGAAGGCATCTACGAGCTGAACCCGGAGGAAATGTGGGCAAAAGCCGAAGACCTGCAATAGCTGGGAATCGTTCCCTCCTGAACTGAACAGAAAAAAGGACAACCTTCGGCACTGCCGCTCAGGTTGTCGAAGCAATAGAATGTCACACAAATCCATTATAGCGAGAGCTCTATCGGGTTTGTATGATAAACAGCTGGGAATAGAGGAAAAGTATTTCCAGCGTTGCTTCTCCCCAAATGAAAAAGGCATGTGAACGTAAATTTGTTCTCATGCCCTTTTTTTATACCCCTTTTTTCAATTCTGCTTGCCAAGCTGTACGATAACGGAAATAATTGCGCGTTCCCAAAAATAAATTCATAGCCCCTACAATCAGCATGATCAATGCAACGACAATGCGGATCGTATCGAGCGAATCAAAAGTAAACTGATTGATGCCGAACAAAGAAACGAGTATCCCCAATGACACATTCATCTTCCCCAGCAGCATACGCGATTCAAGCGGATGGATGCCTCGTCTGCGAGCATGGATACTATAGTAGACGCTGGCTACTAGGGAAGCGAGAATACCGGTCATGTAAAAGGCAGACCACATAGATGGATTCATCCTTTCTAGCCATTCTGGTATTACCCATCCTACCAAAATCAGGGGATAACGGTCAAACACAAGTAAGAACGTTTGTTCTTATCGTCCGTATGGGCTATACTTCCGGTATAATGTAAGAGAGAAAGTTTCAATCGTGAAAAGTGAGAGGGGTAATATCATGACCTCCTTTGTCCATTTGCATGTTCATACGGAGTACAGTCTGCTGGATGGAGCAGCACGTATCGATGCGCTAGTGAAGCGAGCCAGCGAATTGGGCATGCATGCACTGGCGATGACAGACCATGCCAATCTGTACGGGGCGATCCCGTTTTATAAAGCTTGTCTGGAGGCAGGCATCCAACCGATTATCGGGATGGAAATATACGTAATAGAGGGAAATCTTCAAGATCGCGTGCGAAATGCACCGCCGCCTAGTCATCTGATCGTTCTCGCTGAAAACGAAACGGGCTACCGGAATCTCCTGAGGCTGGCGACAATCGCGAACACAGACGGCAACTACATCCTTCCGCGTCTCAACAAAGAAGTGTTGGCAAAGCATACAGACGGCCTCATAGCACTAAGCGGCTGTCAGCAAGGGGAAGTACCCAAGCTGTTACTGGCTGGAGAAGCGGACGCTGCGAAGGAAGCAGCCCGCAAGTATCAGCGAATGTTTGGAGAGCACCATTTTTACTTGGAGCTGGCTGATCACGGACTGGAAGTGGAGCGCAGGCTGAATGCTCGTCTCGTGAAACTGAGCCAGGAGACGGGGATTCCGCTGATTGCGACGAACAACGTTCACTACATCCACAGGGAGGATCACCAGCAGCATGATATCTTGTTGGCGATCAAGGAAGGCAAGACGGTTGGCGAAGAAAACCGTTTTCGCTATGAGACGGATCAATACTATCTGAAAAGTGCCGAGGAAATGGCGGCGCTCTTTGCCTTTGCTCCCCAGGCGTTAGCGAATACGATAGCAGTTGCTGACAGGTGCAAGCTGAACCTTACCTTTGGCGTGCATATTTTGCCGGAATTTCCTTTGGCAGAGGGACAAGATTCGACGCAGTATTTGCGTGAACTGTGTGAAAAGGGCTGCCGGGAGCGATACGGCGAGATTACGCCAGAGGCACAAGCGCGTCTGGATCACGAGCTGGCGATTATTACAGGGACGGGCTTCACCGATTACTTCCTGATCGTATGGGATTTCATGCGGTACGCTCACGAGAACGGGATACCGACGGGACCTGGACGCGGGTCTGCGGCAGGTAGCCTGGTCGCGTACGTATTGAAAATCACGAATGTCGATCCACTTCGCTTTCACTTGCTCTTTGAACGCTTCCTCAACCCAGAGCGGGTGACGATGCCCGATATTGATATCGATTTTTCCGTAGAGCGTCGTGACGAAGTCATTCACTATGTAGCGAGCAAATACGGTCATGATCGCGTCGCCCAGATCATTACCTTTGGTACGATGGCGGCTCGTGCAGCTGTGCGCGATGTTGGACGGGCGCTAGGCTTGTCTTTGGGCATCGTGGATCGTGTTGCCAAAATGATTCCGCAATCGCCAGGCATGACGATTGAACGGGCGATGCAGATCAACCCGGATATCGGCAAGCTGTGCGCAGAAAACAAACAGGCAGCACAACTGATCGAAACGGCAAGGGGCGTAGAAGGTTTACCGCGTCACGCCTCTACGCATGCGGCGGGTGTCGTCATTTCGCGTGAACCGCTGAAGAATTACGTTCCATTACAGACGGGCAACGAAGGCTTGGCCCTTACTCAGTATCCGATGGAGATTCTCGAAGAAGTCGGTTTGTTGAAGATGGACTTCCTCGGCTTGCGCAATTTGACAATCATACAGGAGACGTTGCGTCATTTGCAGGAGCAGGGAATATCGCTTGATCTGGATAAGCTGCCGACAGACGACGAGAAAACGTTTCGCATGCTCTCCCGTGGGGAGACAACCGGCATTTTCCAATTGGAATCTTCGGGGATGCGCAATGTGCTGCGAGATTTGAAGCCGAGCAGCCTTGATGACATCATTGCGGTTCTGGCATTGTATCGCCCGGGGCCGATGGAGATTATCCCGCAGTATATCGCCGCCAAACACGGGCAGAGCAAAGTGCAGTACGCTCATCCGGTACTCGAGCCGATTTTGCGGGAGACGCACGGTTTTATGATTTATCAGGAGCAAATCATGCAGATTTCCTCAACACTGGCAGGCTTCAGCCTTGGTGAGGCAGATATTTTGCGCCGAGCGGTCGGGAAAAAGAAACGGGAGCTATTGGCGGAGCAGCGGGAGAAGTTCGTGGCCGGTTGTGTCCGGCAAGGGTACGGAGAAGAGCTGGGCAATCAAGTCTACGATTTGATTGTGCGCTTTGCCGATTATGGCTTCAACAAAGCCCACTCGGTTGCTTATGCGGTTATCGCCTACCAGATGGCTTATTTGAAAGCAACGTATCCCCTTGCGTTCATGGCAGCGCTATTATCCTTGTCCATTGGAAGTCAAACGAGGATTGCCGAATACACGGAGGAAGCGCGGCGACTGCAGCTTACCGTACTCGGGCCTGACGTAAATAAGAGCTTGGCCTACTTTACAGTGGAGCAGGATGCGATTCGCTTTGGTTTGGCCGCAGTGAAAAACGTCGGCTACGGTGCCATTGAATCGATCGTGAAAGAGCGCAAAGGCAGACCGTATCGCGATGTCTTTGATTTTTGTGCGCGCGTGGATGCGCGGTTAGTCAATCGCAGAGTAGTAGAGTCGCTCACTTTATGCGGCGCGTTGGACTCGTTGCCAGGCCATCGCAGTCAGCTTTTGCTATTGCTGGATGAAGCGGTAGGGAAGGCAAACAGCAAGAGAATTGAGCGAGACGCCAACCAACTCAATCTATTTGCGGGAGAAGAAGATACGACACCTTTGCGCGAGCCAGCAGAATATCCCGAGGTACCGCCGCTCTCACATACACAGCAATTAAAAGAGGAGCGGGATTTGATCGGGGTATACATCTCCGGTCATCCACTTGATCAGTTTGCTCATGTCGCGAACCGCCCGGAAGTATCGGTTATCTCTTCGTTGGGGGATGTGCCACGCGACAAGACGGTAAAAGTCTTTGGAATGATTACGGAAGCCAGACGCATCCAAACGAAAAAAGGGGACCCGATGGCATTTATTACGCTAGAGGACAAAACCGCACCAGTAGAGCTGGTCGTTTTCCCGCAGGTGTATGCGAAGTACGGGCCACTGCTCGAGCGCGAACAAATCGTCGTGGCAGAAGCCCGAGTCGATCACCAGGAAGACATGGTCAAGCTCTTGGCTTCCCGCTTCTGGGATGCACAAACGCTGCCGCAGCCGAAGTCTGAGACTGTATTATTTGTCAAAATATCTGCAGAGCAAGAGCACGATTCGACGCTGCAAAAACTTTCACGCTTGTTTGTCGAAAAAAAAGGAACGATTCCTGTTATCCTCTTCTACGAGGGAAAAAGACAGACAATTCGCCTGCCAGAAGCAAATTGGGTAGACGTAGATGAGTCATTTTTGGAGCAAGCGCGAGAAATTGTGGGGCCTGACAGCGTAATTCGGAAAGAAATGCCTATAAATTGGGGAGGATGAGGAATGTCCTCCCTTTTTCGCCGTTTTCGGCAGGTTTACAGGAGAACAGTTTTTTATTATATTGAGAGCATAACTCAATGAGTGGTCAGACCACTTGGAATACCCCAGGCGTTTTTACTGCCTACAAGCAATCATAGAAACTATTATCGTGAAATGGAGTGGGATCTCATGTCCAACCTGAGAGAGGAAGCACTGGAGCTTCACAGAAAACATCAAGGAAAATTGGAGGCAGTGACCAAGGTACCCGTTCGCAATGCTTACGATCTGAGTCTAGCCTATTCTCCTGGGGTTGCTGAACCTTGCAAAGATATTTTCGATGACAAGTCCAAAGTGTACGATTACACGATGAAAGGCAATCTGGTTGCAGTAGTCAGCGACGGTACTGCCGTACTGGGTCTCGGAAACATCGGACCAGAAGCAGCAATGCCGGTTATGGAAGGGAAAGCGGTTTTGTTCAAATCCTTCGCAGGCGTAGATGCATTCCCGATCTGCTTGAATACGACAGATGTAGATAAAATTGTAGAGACAGTAAAACTGCTCGAGCCTACTTTTGGTGGCGTGAACTTGGAAGATATCGCAGCTCCTGCATGCTTCGAAATCGAAGAGCGTCTGAAGCGCGAAACAAACATCCCGATTTTCCACGATGACCAACACGGTACAGCAATCGTTACAGCGGCAGGTCTGATCAATGCGCTGCGCGTGGTGGACAAAAAGCTGGAAGATATCCGCGTAGTAGCGAACGGTGCAGGTGCAGCTGGTATCGCAATCATGAAGCTTTTGATTTCCATGGGCGTGAAAGAAGTCATCATGGTTGATACAAAAGGAATCGTGTACGAAGGCCGTCCATTCGGTATGAACCCGGTGAAGGAACAAATGGCGAAAATTACGAACCGCAGCATGCTGCAAGGTGACCTGGCTGATGCAATGAAGGGCGCTGACGTATTCGTCGGTGTATCCGTAGCTGGCGCTGTTACACAAGACATGGTTCGTTCGATGAACCGCGATCCGATCATTTTCGCTATGGCAAACCCAGTACCAGAAATCATGCCGCAAGAAGCAAAAGAAGCAGGTGCGGCAGTAATCGGTACAGGCCGTTCCGACTTCCCGAACCAAGTAAACAACGTACTGGCATTCCCGGGAATCTTCCGTGGCGCGTTGGATGTACGTGCAACGGAGATCAACGAAGAAATGAAGCTGGCTGCTGTATATGCAATCGCAGACCTGATCACGCCAGAAGAGCTTACTGCGGATAAAGTAATCCCTTCCGCATTCGATCCACGTGTTGCGCCAAACGTAGCTGCGGCAGTAGCAAAAGCAGCGATGGAAACAGGTGTTGCTCGCATCACAGTTGATCCGGAAGAAGTAAAACAAAAGACAACGAAATTGACAGCTATCTCTTACCAAGAAGCGTAAAATACTCTTTATCGAGGCACCGACGACACCCTCCGCGAAAAAACGTAGGCTTCTTACAAACGTGGAGGGTGCTCCTCGTTGAAGGTACGAGTAAGGGGGATAATCGTGCTCGACTCTTCTCAAGATCGAAAGGTTTACGAAGGAATTCTCCTGCAACTTCATGAAATCATTCAGGAGCAAAACTTGCGGCCCGGGGACAAGCTGCCGTCTGAGCGAGAGCTGTCCGAACAACTGGGAGCAGGGCGTTCCTCTGTACGCGAGGCTCTTCGGGCTCTCGAGCTGCTCGGACTCATTGAGACACGTCGCGGAGAAGGCACCTTCCTCAAGCATTACCGGCACAATCGACTGATCGATATTCTTGGCTTTTTTATCCTACGGGATACCAAAACCAAGAAGGACTTGATCGAAATGCGGCGAATGCTAGAGCTGGATGCTGTCCGCCTAGCCTGTAGACGGGCGACGGACAAGCATTTTGATGAAATGGAACGCATCCTGGCCATTGCAGAGGAAAGAGTAGCAAGGGGCGAGGTACCTGCGGAGGAAGATTATCAGTTTCATCGTGTCATATGTCGCTCCAGCCGTAACTCGATTTTGCATCGCATCTGGACGCCTTTGGTTGAGTACAGCAACAGTATTCGCATTGAATCACTGTCGCGCGAAGGCAGAGCAAGTGCAGCACTCGTAGAGCATCGACAGATTATGGAAGCCATTCGCGAAGGCGATGTGAACGTCGCATTAGAGAGAATGAAACAGCATTTGGAGAACAGCAAGCTTTAGTTTTCCCTCAATTTGCGAGGGGCGCTGGCGCTGTGATATGATGATGCAGACCTGTATTGGACGATTGAGGAGGAAGCCAGCATGTGGACGGTCATCTACATCGCTCCTAGCGCTAGAATTGCAGAACGGATACAGCAACGTTTGACAGATGAAGGGTTTTTGGTAAAGGTTCGCGAAGGCAGGGTCTCCAAGCAATACGAGATTCTCGTGCCCGAGAGCGAACTAAACGAAGTCCGGGATGTTCTCGGCACGATCCTTCACTGAAGAGAAAGGTGGGTGTACCTGTGCTTAAAGATCTGTTTGGGAAAAAGCGCAAATTCGCTACAGTTCCTTCAGAGACACTAGCACGTGTCCCTGCTTCCACCGACATGAGCAAGGAAGCGGGTACGAAAGAAAAGGAAGTCCCTGAGGGATTGATGAATAAATGCCCACATTGTGGGACGATTCACTACTCGAAGGATTTGGAGAAGAACTTGCGCGTCTGCAAAGGCTGCCAGTTCCACTACTCCATGTCCGCTCCAGAGCGTCTGCAAGCGCTTCTGGATGATGGGGTTCTGACAGAAGAATTTGATGCCAATTTGATAACAGCCAATCCACTCGGTTTTCCTGGCTATTTGGAAAAACTGGAGCAAGATATGGCCAACACCAATTTGAACGAGGCGATCATTACAGGTGAAGGTCTCCTGAGTGGGAACCGCATCGTGATTGGGGTCATGGATTCTCGTTTCCGTATGGCGAGTATGGGATCGGTCGTCGGGGAAAAAATCACGCGCGCAATTGAGCAAGCGATCGAACGGCGTTTGCCTTTCATTTTGTTCAGTGCATCTGGTGGAGCACGCATGCAAGAAGGTGTGTTGAGCCTGATGCAAATGGCGAAAACCAGCGCAGCGTTGTCTCGATTGGATCGCGAACGCTTGCTGTTTGTCTCGGTCATGACAAATCCTACATATGGTGGGGTATCAGCGAGCTTTTCTTCGTTGGGAGATTACAATATCGCAGAACCAGGAGCTATGATCGGTTTTGCTGGGCGTCGAGTCATTGAGCAAACGATCCGTCAGGAGTTGCCAAAAGACTTCCAAACAGCGGAATTCTTGTTAAAAAACGGGCAACTCGATATGGTGGTACACCGTAAGGATATGCGAAATACGCTGTCCAAACTGGTAGAGATGCACACGTCTCGGGAAGGAGTAGAAACATGGCAGGCGAGCTCTCCTTTGAAAAGCCATTAGTAGAATTACAGGATAAGATTAAGGAATTGCGCCGTTTTACTGAGGAAAAGGGAATTGACTTCTCTGACGAAGTACAGCGTCTCGAACAAAAATCAAAAGAGCTTGCTGTGCAAATTTACGGCAATTTGACTCCATGGCAACGCGTACAGCTGGCTCGTCATCCGGAACGGCCAACGACTTTGGACTATATACAACTACTTTTTACTGATTTTATCGAGGTTCATGGAGACCGTTTGTTCGGAGACGACCATTCGATTGTGGGTGGAATTGCCAAGCTGGATGGACGTCCGGTTACGGTTATCGGTCACCAAAAAGGGAAAGACACGAAAGACAACATCAAGCGTAATTTCGGGATGGCTCATCCAGAAGGCTACCGGAAGGCATTGCGCATTATGCAGCAGGCGGATAAATTCGGTCGCCCGATCATCTGCTTTATCAATACATCAGGGGCATATCCTGGAAAAGCGGCAGAAGAGCGCGGTCAGAGCGAAGCGATTGCTCGCAATCTGCGTGAAATGGCGACATTTGGCGTGCCGATTATTTGTATCGTCATCGGGGAAGGCGGAAGCGGCGGAGCCTTGGCGATTAGCGTAGGTAACCGCATCTATATGTTGGAGAATTCCTATTACTCCGTGATTGCACCGGAGAGTGCCGCCGCGATTCTCTGGAGAGATTCCAGCTTGGGTATGCGGGCAGCGGAGACGATGAAAATTACGGCACCTGATTTGTTGGAATTAGGAGTCATTGATGGAATTATTGATGAACCATTCGGAGGAGCCCATCGTGATTTGATCGCGCAGGCAGGCATGGTCAAGGCGGTCATCACGGAACAACTAGAACAGCTAGGGCGTTTAACTCCAGATGAATTGATACAG
Organism: Brevibacillus brevis; assembly: GCF_022026395.1. Classification (NCBI taxonomy): domain Bacteria; kingdom Bacillati; phylum Bacillota; class Bacilli; order Caryophanales; family Paenibacillaceae; genus Brevibacillus; species Brevibacillus brevis. The sequence goes on from NZ_CP041767.1 coordinate 1,419,841, forward strand.
GACCGTTACGAGAAGTTTAAGCAGATCGGAGAATTCGCCTCCCTGTAAGAAACAGGGGGCGTTTTTTTCTTTTTTCTCCGAGGAAAATCTGCTACAATCGAAGTCGGATGAAAGAGTTATCAGAGCTTTCAAAAAGTATGGCACATATCTTTTGATTGTATAACAGATATGAGGATTTGAGTGATACAGCATGTTTCATACAAAGTATGGTACATACTGTTTCCGTTAAATGACATGCTAAAGACGATACGATTGGAGAGGTGGATTCCATGCGGAAACTTGCAGTTCTCACTAGCGGTGGAGATTCTCCTGGAATGAATGCCGCAGTCCGGGCGGCTGTACGTCGTGCTCATTTTCACGAGGTACAAATGTTTGGGGTTTACCACGGATACGAAGGGCTGATGAGGGGAGATATCACGGAGATGTCTCTAGGCTCTGTTGGGGATATTATCCAACGGGGAGGAACCATTCTCTACTCCGCTCGCAGTGAAGCGTTCAAGACGGAAGCCGGACAGCAAAGAGCGGTGGAGCAATTACGTACTCATGGAATTGAGGGTCTGATTGTCATTGGGGGAGATGGGTCGTTTCGCGGTGCGCAGAAGCTAACCGAAAAAGGCTTCCCGACTATTGGCGTACCGGGTACGATTGATAATGATATTCCATGCACCGATTTCACGATCGGGTTTGATACGGCATTGAATACCGTTGTGGAAGCAATCGATAAAATCCGCGATACGGCCACTTCGCATGAACGCACGTACATTATTGAAGTAATGGGGCGAGATGCTGGCGACCTGGCATTGTGGGCAGGGCTTGCGGCTGGTGCCGAGTCCATTATGATCCCGGAAGCGTCGCAGGAGATGGACGACATTATTGAGCGACTGCATGCTGGACAACGCCGTGGCAAAAAGCATTCCATCATCATTGTGGCGGAAGGGGTAGGAAGTGCCGCTTCGTACGCCGAAGCGATCACGAAAGAGACAGGCTGGGAGACTCGTGTGACGGTACTCGGTCATATTCAGCGTGGTGGTTCCCCTACTGCGATGGACCGAATGCTGGCAAGCCGAATGGGTGCCGCAGCTGTCGATTTGTTGCTGGAAGGCAAGCAGGACCGAATGGTTGGGATTCAGAACAACCAGATCGTGGATGTTGATTTTCAAGAAGCATTGGCGAAAAAGCATCAATTGGATTTATCTATTTATCAATTGGCGCGCACGCTATCTATATAATACTGACAGTTTTCGGAGTGTCGAGGAGGCTTACATCCTATGTTAAGGAAAGCAAAAATTGTGTGTACCATCGGACCAGCGAGTGAATCGGTTGAAACGCTGAAAAAACTCATCGAAGCAGGAATGAACGTAGCGCGTTTGAATTTCTCGCACGGTTCCCATGAGGAGCATGCGGCCCGAATTGTAAACATTCGCCAGGCATCAAAAGAAACCGGGAAACCCGTTGCAATCCTTTTGGATACAAAAGGTCCTGAAATTCGCACGGGTACGCTTGCAGTAGATGCAGTCGAGCTCGTAGAAGGAAATACGCTGATCCTCACCACTGAGGAAGTAGCGGGTACCGCAGAGCGCGTCTCCATTACGTATCCGGAATTGCCTGGTGATGTAAAAATCGGCGATACGATCTTGATCGACGACGGCTTGATCGGGTTGACTGTACAAGAAGTGAGTGACACCGAAATCATCTGCTTGATCAAAAACGGCGGAACACTGAAGAGCAAAAAAGGCGTCAATGTTCCTGGTGTCAAAATCAACTTGCCAGGTATCACAGAAAAGGATGCGCAGGATATCGAATTCGGTATTGAACAAGGAGTCGATTTCATTGCGGCTTCCTTCGTCCGAAAAGCTTCGGATATCTTGGAGATTCGCCAAATCCTGGAGCGCCATAACGTGCGTATCGATATTATCGCGAAAATCGAAAACCAGGAAGGCGTCGATAATGTAGACGAAATTTTGGTAGTAACAGATGGAATCATGGTTGCGCGTGGTGATTTGGGCGTAGAGATTCCGGCAGAAGAAGTACCACTTGTTCAGAAGAAGCTGATCAAAAAATGTAACGAACTCGCGAAGCCAGTTATTACGGCGACACAAATGCTTGATTCCATGCAGCGCAACCCACGTCCAACACGTGCGGAAGCGAGTGACGTTGCGAATGCCATTTTCGATGGGACAGACGCAATCATGCTCTCTGGAGAGACGGCTGCCGGTAAATACCCGGTTGAGTCTGTCGAAACCATGGTGCGCATTGCTGTACGTGCAGAGCAAGAGCTGAATTATCGTGAGATCTTGTACGCACAAGCACAGCTCAAACAAGTGACGATTACCGATGCCATCAGCCAAGCTGTATCCAATGCAGCACTGGATCTGGACGCAGCGGCAATCATTACTGCGACTGAAAGCGGACACACAGCTCGCATGGTATCCAAGTTCCGTCCAAAAGCACCAATCGTGGCTGTAACGCCGCACGAAGCGATTATTCGCCGTCTTGCACTCGTAAATGGCGTGTATCCGGTGAAGGGCGAAATGGCGAATAGCACCGATGAAATGCTGGAGATGTCTGTTCAAGAGGCGCTTGATACAGGCTTCGTTCGTCATGGCGATCTCGTTGTGATCACAGCAGGCGTGCCTGTGCGTGAGGTTGGGACAACGAATCTGATGAAAATCCACGTCATTGGGGATGTGGTAGCAAAAGGACAAGGAATCGGCCGAAAAGTTGTCACCAACAAGGTAGTGATTGCCAGATCCGCTGAAGAGGCGCTGGCAAAGGTAGAAGAAGGTGCAATCCTGGTTACCATCGGTACCGACTCCGATATGATTGAAGCGTTTGGCAAGGCTGGAGCGGTGATTTGCGAAGAGGGAGGACTTACTTCTCACGCAGCCATTGTAGGCCTGAATCTCGGCATTCCAGTCATCGTAGGTGTGCAATTTGCTACGGATGTATTGAAGGACGGGCAAATCGTAACGGTGGATTCTGAACGTGGGCATATTTATTCAGGACATGCCCGGATTCTGTAGGTAATACTATTCAACTTTAATGAAGAATGCCTCTGAAGGGTGACCAAGTGTCACCCTTTTTGGCTTGGTGGAAAAAGGATTAGCCGACGAACTGCTTGATAAGTTTTACCAGATAACGGCGATTATTAGGTGATGCAAAGCGAGTGGGAATCTGTTAAAATCGGTCGGTGGCTTTGTGCCAGAACGGATGAAATCCATACGTTCGGGGTTTCCAAATCATGACAGAATGGGTGTTGTAGGGCTCGTTCTCAGGAAAAGGCTGAACGTAAAATGGTCCTTTTGTACGTCCAATGTTCGGGATTTTGTGTCAAGTGTTTTTTTAGGGTGAACACAACATCTAGTATTGTCGAAAATTATTTTGCACAATATATAGGTGAAACTATTGAGTTTTACAGATAAAGATAGTTAAACTAGAGAGGAAAGATTCGAAGGAGGAACGATATGCTGGCGACCGAAACCGTATCCCGAACTCAATTTTTGCGGGATGAATTCTTAAATCAATATCCTGATTTTCCGAACCATATGAGTCCTCTTGGACAATTTGTTTACTACCGTACTTATTCTCGCTTTGTACCGGAAAAAGGAAGACGGGAAACGTGGAAAGAAACTTGCCGCCGCTCGGTGGATTACAATATTAAGCTGGCTTATCAGCATTTGAACAAAATCGGAATGTATGCCGATTCCCGCGCAATGGAAAAAGAGGCAGAAGGATTGTTTGACAACATGTTCAACCTTCGCCAGTTTTTGTCCGGCCGTACCTTGTGGGTTGGCGGTGCAGACAACGGCGTAGCGGATTTGTATCCGTTGGCGAACTTCAACTGCTCCTTCCTGAACATCAAGTCTTGGGATGACTTGGGCGATTTGTTCTACCTTCTCTTGGTAGGAACTGGCGTAGGCTTCAAATGCACGAAGGAAATGGCTGCTGGACTGGGCCCGATTCGCACGAATGTCTCGCTGCTTTCTTCTGAATACAGACCGCTGCCAAAGCATCAACGCCTGGAGCGCTCTGAGCTGAATGTACTGGATAACGGCTTTGCCAAAATTTATGTGGGAGACAGTAAAGAAGGCTGGGTAGAATCCCTCCGTCTCTACCTGCAAATTTTGACAGATTCCACTTACGAGCACATTCACACCGTGAAAATCTCTTATAACAGCGTGCGTCCGAAAGGCGAGCGACTGAAGCGTTTTGGCGGTACAGCTAGTGGTCATGAGCCGCTTCGCGAAATGTTTGAAGGAATCGATAAAGTGTTGAAAAACCAAATCGACCAGCATTTGGCACCAATCGAGAGTGATGAAATAGGATACGGTAAAATCCGTCCGATACATATTCTCGACATTGGAAACCTCATCGGAGCAAACGTTGTGGTAGGTGGCGTACGCCGTACAGCGGAAATTTTCCTGTTTGATCACGATGACTATGAGTGCATGCTGGCGAAATACGGCATCAATGGTTTCTGGACGGAGGATCAGCTGAACCATCACCGTCGTGTAGGCGAGCTGTTGGGAGAGCACAAGCCTGTATGGTTTGACAGCATCCAAAACGTAGGAGACGGACGCTTTGGTCTGGATCACCGCCGTATGTCGAACAACTCCATCGCCTTTACCAAACAACCAACTAAGCCATTCTTGAACCTCGTGTTCACTTTGATGCAATTGGAAGGCGAACCAGGCTTCATCAACCTGGAAGAAGCAAACCGTCGCCGCCCAAATGCAGAGGGCTTGAACCCTTGTGCAGAAATCCTGCTCGATTCTTATGGCGTCTGCAACCTGACGACAGTCAATCTGGTTGAATTCGTGAAGGATCGCGGGGATGGCTCCAAGTATCTGGATCTCGATGGCTTGCTGGAAGCACAGCGCAAATCTGCTCGTGCCGGTCTGCGCATGACGCTGGTTACGTTGGAGCTGCCGCATTGGGATACCGTTCAACAGCGTGACCGCTTGCTCGGAACTTCTCTTACTGGAGTGAAGGATGCGTTGGCATCCCTTGGCTATACAGAAGAGCAAGAGCTCGAACTGCTGCGCCAGCTGGGCGATGCTGCTCGTGACGAGGCGAACCGTTATGCGTATGAGCTGCGTGTGAACTCTCCACTCTTGGTAACGACTGTGAAGCCGGAAGGTACGCTGTCTCAGGTAGCTGGTGGTGTCTCCAGCGGTCTGCACTGGTCCCATTCGCCGTACTACATCCGCCGCATTCGCATCAATGCTGAGGATCCATTGGCAAAAGCTGTACAAACTCTCGGCTGGACAGTCAACCCAGAGGTAGGAACACCAGGCGAAACGTATGAAGAGCGCATGGCAAATGCACGTACACTCGTCATCGATTTCCCTGTAGCATCAGGGGCAGAAGAAACGAAGAACGAAGTAAGTGCAAAACGCCAATTCGATACGTACTTCCGTTTCCAGAAGGAATATACGGAGCACAACTCTTCGAACACCATTACTGTACGTAAGGAAGAATGGGCAGAAGTAGAAGACATCGTATACGATAACTGGGATAATTTCGTAGGTGTATCCTTCTTGCAATTGGATGGCGGAAACTACCAATTGGCTCCTTACGAAGAGTGCACCAAAGAACAGTACGAGGCATTAAAGCAGTCCATGAAGCCGTTTGATCCTGCGATTTTGCAGCAGTATGAAACTGGCGGCGAGGCTGATCTGTCCACGGCTGAATCTTGCGAAGGCGGAGCTTGCCCGATTCGTTAAGCGATCCGAATAATAAGAGCAGGGGGAGACTGGTAGAAACAGTCTGCCCCTGTTTTTTTATGTGGCTGCGGTGGAGAGAAGAATATTTCCAGTCTAGGCTCCAGGCTCCGTCCCGCTGGGGGCTGGGGCTGTCCGCTCCGAAGGGATTCGCGGGGAAACGCAAAAGTGGTAGCCGCTACGTAGCGTGAGCACGGTTGCGTTTCTTTTTCCCGCGAATCCCTTCTCCGCTCGGCTGGACTCCACAAGTCGCTACGTCTGGAAATATTCTTCTCTAGCGTTACAGATAAGATTCTTCAATCTTTTAATGCCTTTAAGACTCGTTTAAGGACGAAAAGCTCGTAGAGGAAACAGGAGAAAAAAGCGAAGATCTTAGGGACACCGACCGAGACGGAATGCAAAAAGCGAAACATGATTTTAAGCGTCCACCTCTGAGACAGCAACTTGAATGGACCACTTTGGACGCGGTTTCGCTTTTTGCATGGAGTCGGGCAGTTAATCCCACAGCGGGTGGCCCTAGAATCTGAGCGTTTTCTCCTGTTTCCTCCCCACCACTACAGCCACATAGGGGTACTATGGTACAATCATCCTATAGAGAAAGGAGCGATCTAAAATGACTCCCATTATTCATTCCCATCGATTGCGTGTCCGCTATGGAGAAACCGATCAGATGGGTGTGGTCTACCATACGAATTACTTGAACTGGTTTGAAGTAGGAAGAACAGAACTGATTCGCCATGCGGGGATTACCTATCGTGAACTCGAGGAAAAAGGCGTACTTCTGCCTGTCACAGATGCGAACATCTCTTACAAACAGCCTGCTCGTTATGACGATGAGGTAGAAATACGGACACGTGTAAAAGAGATCAGTCCTGTCCGTCTCACTTTTGCTTACGTGATTGTTAGATTGCCTGACCAACAGCTGTTGGTGTCAGGAGAGACAATGCATGTATTTACCAATACAGTTTTGAGGCCGATTCGCTTGTCCCGAGCGGTGCCTGACATCTATGATTGGTTGGACTCCCAGCATAAAGGAGGGGAATAGGCATGTTCCGCTTTTTTGCCATTCTATTTGTCGTCGCGTTTGGTTTAGAGCTTTGGGGGCTTATTACTATTGGTTCGTGGATTGGCGGCTGGAATACAGTCATGCTGGTCATTCTCACAGGGATCTTGGGAGCTTGGCTTGCGAAGCAGCAGGGGATGCAAGTATTCCGCATGGTCCAACACCAGTTGTCGCGAGGGCAAATGCCTACCGATTCGCTCATTGACGGTGTCTTGATCTTGATCGGTGGTATTTTGCTCTTGTTGCCTGGATTCGTCACAGATGTAATTGGACTGGTCTTTCTTATTCCGTACACACGGATGATCATTCGTCATCTGTTGAAGCGCTGGCTGTGGAACCTCATCTCGTCTGGTCGTGTTCAATTGTTTTTCCGCCGCTAATACTAAAATTCCCTATAAAAAAGAACCGCTCCGAGCTGTGTACAAGCTGCTCGCAAGCGGTTCTTTTTACATGAGGTCAGGTTTTCTTCCCTCGGATGTAGCCCCATACATCGACGAAGACGTTGGCTTTTACCAGAGCATTGATCATGACAAGTGAAACAGGTCCAATGATCAAGCCCAGGAATCCGAACAGCTGGAGGCCAACAAACAGCGCGACCAATGTGAGGAGAGGGTCGAGACCGACGTTTTCCGCAACGACTTTTGGTTCGATAATTTGACGGAAAATCAAGACGACCCCGTACAAAATGGACAAGCCGATGACCATCGTGTAATTGCCTTTGAAAAACATGTAGATGATCCAAGGAACAAAGACGGTCCCTGTCCCAAGATAAGGCAAGAGATCGACCAAGCCCGTGATCAAGCCAATCGTAATCGCGTACTCGACACGCATGACCAACAGGCCAATGATGACGATGGCAGCGGTTAAGGAGATGAGGGTCAACTGCGCCTTGACGAACCCGAACAAGGCATTGCGCAAATCGATGAAAATTTGATCGAGACGGCTGTTTACTCCTGTTGGCAAAAGACGGCGACCCCGCGCTTCCCAAAGGGCAAAATCTTTGGAGATAAAGAAGGCACCCATGATGGAAATAACGGAAACTGTTGCCATATTCGGGAGTGAGACAAGCAGGTTTTTCAATCCATCCAGGAATTTGACGATCAAGTCCTGCCCAACATTTGTGATGGTCGAGATCGCACTACCTACCGTACTGGTAAGTTTATCCTTATAACTTGGGTCGAGTTGCTCGTAAAACCACTGAAGCTGATTGTAAATGCCCATCAAGAAGTCCTGAGAAATCGTATTTTGCAAATAATGGGCCAGCTCCTGTGCAACGACTGGCAAACGCTTGGCCAGCTCCCCGATTTCCACGACTGTTTCCGTGATGATCAGTGTGAGCACTCCGCCAGCGAGCAGCATCAAAACCAAGAGCGCGATAATGACGGAAAGCCAGCGGGGAATCCTGAACTTTCTGGTCATAAACGTAACGGGCTTGTTGATGATGAGCGCAATGACTAAAGCGATTATAAATGGGTACAGTAAAGGTGTTGCATGTTGGAATACCCAAATCCCTACATAGACAAGCAGGCAAACCCATAACAATCGAATGATTTGAAAGAGGCGCTCTACCCAGTTTTCCTGATTCAAACGGTTTCTCCTTTCCGCCGCGAAGGTGCGAACAAAATACTGATGTTTCTATTATGCAGCATGCCTGATAGGTGGAGCAAGAATCGCGAAAAAACAAAACTCCGTTTCACCCTTCGAAACATTTTTTCGCCAACCTTATTCACAAAATCGCAATAATCTTTTATAATTGGGTCGTCTTAGTGGATTCTTTTCTCTCGCCTCTCCCCTTGCACGAGCGACATTTGCATGTACGACCTTGTGAGGATTTGCGTGGATACATTCCCTGTCAAGAGTGGTGGATGAAAGAAACCGCTGCTTACAATTTCATAGATAGGATGTTCAAAAAGTCGTCTATTTTGAACTTGATCAGGCCGTTTATCAGTCATGGCGGACAAGCGAAGACTAGATAAGCACTACTACTTGAGTGGAAAAGGAGAGGGAGTTCTATGACAACTACTCGTGGACTTGAAGGCGTTGTTGCCGCTCAATCATCCATCTGTTCGATCGTCGATGGGGTTCTTTGCTATGGCGGGATCAACATCGATGAGCTGGCAGAACATGCAACTTTTGAAGAGGTTGTATATTTGCTCTGGCATGGAGCGTTACCGAAGCGTGATCAGCTGGACGCTTTGAAAAAACAATTGGGTGAAAATGCAGCAGTGGCCCAAGAAGTGCTGGAAAGCATTCGCCACTATCCAAAAGGCGTACACCCAATGGCGGCGTTGCGCACAGCTGTCTCTTCGTTAGCGCTCTACGACACAGAAGCGCAAGATATGTCTCCTGAAGCCAACTATCGGAAATCTATCCGCCTGATGGCACAAACTCCTACCTTGATCGCTGCTTACGAGCGTATGCGTAAAGGTTTGGAGCCAGTAGCTCCACGTGCAGATTTCACGATTGCACAAAACTTCCTCTACATGCTGACAGGCCAGGAGCCAACAGAAACAGCAGTAAAAGCGTTTGACGTTGCTCTGATCCTGCATGCTGACCATGAGTTCAATGCATCTACATTCTCTGCTCGCGTAACTGTTGCGACTCTGACTGACATTTATTCCGGTATCGTGTCTGCAATTGGTACACTCAAAGGCCCTCTGCATGGTGGCGCTAATGAAGCAGTAGCGAAGATGCTGAACGAAATCGGCGGCATGGCTAACGTAGAATCCTACATCCGCACCAAGCTGGATAACAAGGAAAAAATCATGGGCTTCGGACACCGTGTATACAAAGATGGTGACCCACGTGCGAAATGGCTGAAAGAAATGTCCAAAGCACTGACCGCGCAAATCGGTCGCCCTGAGCTGTTTGAGATGTCTGTGAAGATCGATGAAATGATTTCCGGTGAAAAAGGACTGAAGCCAAACGTTGACTTCTACTCCGCATCTGTGTACATTTCTCTCGGCCTCGAAACGGACCTGTTCACACCGATTTTTGCTATCAGCCGTATGTCCGGTTGGACAGCACACATCATGGAACAGTATGAAAATAATCGCCTGATCCGTCCTCGCGCGGATTACACCGGTCCGGTCAACCAACACTACGTTCCAATTGACCGCCGCTAAGAACTCGCTATTTTCGAGCGTGGAGGGTAGGGGGTCAGCCAAGCTGATCGCTCCTGAGCGCAAGCTTGAGAACTACCACAAGTGAGTGGTAGTTCTCCTACGTCTGGAAATATTCATAATCACCAAATATATATAACACTGGAGGGATTTTTTGTGTTTAAAAACCTGACGCAACCAACTGCAGGCGAAAAAATTACTGTGGATAACGGTAAATTGGTAGTTCCAAACAATCCGATCATTCCTTTCATCGAGGGTGACGGTACTGGCCCTGACATTTGGAAAGCTTCCGTTCGTGTTCTGGATGCTGCTGTAGAAAAAGCATACAAAGGCGAGAAGAAAATCGCTTGGTTCGAAGTATTCGCGGGCGAAAAATCCTTCAACCAATACAGCGAGTGGCTGCCAGAAGATACGCTGACTGCTGTTCGTGAATACCTGATTGCAATCAAAGGTCCTCTGACTACACCAGTAGGCGGCGGTATCCGTTCGATCAACGTAGCACTGCGTCAAGAGCTGGATCTGTATGCTTGCGTACGTCCTGTTCAATACTTCGATGGTGTTCCATCCCCAGTTAAACATCCTGAATTGACAGACATGGTAATCTTCCGCGAGAACACTGAAGACATCTACGCTGGTGTGGAGTGGGCTGAAGGTACTCCAGAAGTGAAAAAAGTAATCGACTTCCTGCAAAACGAAATGGGCGTGAAGAAAATTCGCTTCCCAGAAACTTCTGGTATCGGTATCAAGCCTGTTTCCAAAGATGGTACAGAGCGTCTGGTTCGTGCAGCAATTGACTATGCAATTGACAACAAGCGCAAATCCGTTACCCTCGTACACAAAGGTAACATCATGAAGTTCACGGAAGGTGCGTTCAAAAGCTGGGGTTATGCACTGGCTGAAGCAGAATACGGCGACAAAGTGTTCACTTGGGCACAATACGATCGTATCAAAGCTGAAGGCGGCGACGCTGACAAAGCACAAAAAGAAGCAGAAGCAGCTGGCAAAATCATCGTTAAAGATGTTATCGCTGACGCGTTCCTGCAACAAATCCTGACTCGTCCAGCTGAGTACGATGTAGTAGCAACACTCAACCTGAACGGTGACTATGTATCCGACGCTTTGGCTGCACAAGTAGGCGGTATCGGTATCGCTCCAGGTGCAAACATCAACTACCTGACTGGTCATGCGATCTTCGAAGCAACTCATGGTACAGCTCCGAAATACGCTGGTCTGGACAAAGTAAACCCATCCTCCGTGATCCTGTCCGGAGAAATGATGCTGCGCCACCTGGGCTGGAACGAAGCAGCTGATCTGATCATCAACTCCATGGAAAAAACCATCTCCGCGAAAACAGTAACATACGATTTCGCTCGTCTGATGGAAGGCGCACAAGAACTGAAATGCTCCGAGTTTGCTGACGCTCTGATTCAAAACATGTAAGATAGATTGGGGCACAAATTTTTACACTTACATTTTTGGAGGGGAATAGTTCATGGCATTCAACCGTAAAAAAATCGCTGTTATCGGTAGTGGCTTCACTGGTGCAACAACTGCATTCATTTTGGGGCAAAAAGAACTGGGCGACATCGTATTGGTTGACATTCCGCAACTGGAGAACCCAACAAAAGGTAAAGCTCTCGACATGATGGAATCCTCGCCAGTATTAGGCTTTGATGCAAACATCACAGGTACTGCGAACTATGAAGACATCAAAGATGCTGATCTCGTCATTATCACAGCTGGTATTGCCCGCAAGCCTGGCATGTCCCGCGATGATCTGGTTAACACCAATGCTGGCATTATGAAATCTGTTGCAGAGCAAGTAAAAACATATGCACCAAACTCTATCGTGCTCGTACTGTCCAACCCAGTTGACGCGATGACGTACACCTTCTTCAAAACGTCCGGCTTTCCAAAAGAGCGCGTAATCGGTCAATCCGGCGTTCTGGATACTGCTCGCTTCCGTACCTTCGTGGCGATGGAGCTGAACGTATCTGTAGAAGACGTAACGGGCTTCGTTCTGGGTGGTCACGGAGATGACATGGTTCCATTGGTTCGCTACTCGTATGCTGGTGGTATCCCATTGGAAAAATTAATCCCGCAAGACCGTCTGGATGCGATCGTAGAGCGTACCCGCAAGGGCGGGGGCGAGATTGTAAACCTTCTGGGGAACGGTTCCGCTTACTATGCACCTGCGGCTTCCTTGGTACAAATGGCTGAAGCCATCATCAAGGACAAAAAACGCATTCTGCCATCCATCGCTCTTCTGCAAGGAGAGTACGGCTACAACGATCTCTACCTGGGTGTACCGACTCTGCTCGGCGCAAACGGGATCGAAAAAGTGATCGAATTGGATCTGACTGCCGAAGAGAAAGCAGCTCTTGATAAATCTGCTGACTCTGTACGCAGTGTAATGGCTGTTTTGAAATAAGATTAGTACATGTAAGACGCCTTTCTTTGGGAAGGCGTCTTTTGCTATTAAAGTTGCTGTGGTGGTGGAAGAAACGAATTTCCAGTCTACGCTTCGGCCTACGCCCCGCTGTGGGTATGACTGTTCGCTCCAGAATAAATGGCGGGAGCGCTTCAAACGTAGAAGTTTCGAGGAGGTAGTCCATAAGTGAAGCTGAAATTCCCCGCCATTTATTCCTACGCTGGGCTGGGCTCCAGAGGCGCTTGGACTGGAAATTCGCTTCTTCCACGTAGCTTTTAGTTTTTTTTAAAAGGCTCAAGGAAAACTTCTTTGAGCCCACTTGTAAAACGTTGTAAAAGCAAGACATACATCCACAGCTGTACCGAAGCACTGTCACATGTTTGGAAGGAGACCGCCCGAACGTAGAGAGGATACAGGCAACTGGAAAGCATGTGGCAGGGCTTCTCCCGACCTCTACCGCTGGAAGACAGCTAGGATTTTTTAAGGAGATACCTTTACCTAAAAGAGGAATACTACTGTCAAGCAACTAAGTTCTATGTGTTCAACAGCATGTCTTTACAAAAAAATTACTTGTTTTCCGCAATGAGCATTGGCAGACTGAGTATTGTAGAGAGAAGTATTTTTCAGGGGACGTAGGTTAGAAAATCGAGCGCAAGCATTGCAACGCTAGGGGGAAACAGACAGATGATCAAAGTATTGGTAGTGGATGACGAAGCTTCTATTGTAAAGCTATTGCAATTTAATCTTGAAAAATCAGGATTTCAGGTCGTAACTGCTTTTGACGGTAAACAGGCCTTGGAAGTGGTTAAGAGCGAGCAGCCTGATTTTATCATTCTTGATTTGATGCTTCCCAAGATGGATGGAATGGACGTATGCAAAACCTTGCGCCAGGAACGCAATAATACGCCGATCTTGATGCTTACAGCGAAAGATGATGAGCTCGACAAGATTTTGGGGCTTGAGCTTGGTGCCGATGATTATTTGACAAAGCCTTTTAGCCCGAGAGAAGTAATTGCCCGCGTGAAAGCCATTCTGCGGCGTTTTCAGAACACGCCGGAAGCGACTACAGCGCCTCAAGAGGTGTTGCTCCAATTTGGGGATATTCGTATCTACCCGGAGAAGTACGAGGTGTTCTGTAAAGACGTGAAGGTTGAGCTGACACCAAAGGAATTCGAGCTGCTCAACTATTTAGCGAGCCACCAAGGACGTGTATTGACGCGCGATCAATTGTTGAATGCTGTTTGGAACTACGATTTTATCGGGGACTCTCGAATCGTGGACGTGCATGTCAGCCATTTGCGCGAAAAGCTTGAGGATGATACGAAGAACCCGAAATACATCAAAACCGTTCGCGGATTAGGATACAAACTGGAAGGATAACGGAGGATTTACCTTGACTCGCTTTCGAATCAAACTCACTTTGACTATTTTGGGTTTAATCTCTCTCGTACTATTGGTGATGGGGATGTATTTTGCCAAAGTCCTTGAGAATTCCTACCTCCAATCACTGAATGAGCTATTGTCCCGCGAGTCGAAGCTCATCTCTCAGGCGGTCCGTTTCCCGAATGTCTTTGCCGATAAGGCGACGTTAGCAGACCGGGTCAAACAAGTAGCGCCAACGGATGAAGTACGGATCACCATTATCAACAAGGATGGTCAGGTGATGTACGACAACTCCTCCCACCCGGAAGAGATGGAAAACCACCATGACCGACCAGAGATGAAGGCAGCGTTGAAAGGAGAAACAGGGATTTCCCGTCGTTTTAGTGAGACGCTCGGCTATGACATGATGTACGTTGCAGTACCTGTTGAATTGAACAACGAAATATTCGGTGTTGTTCGTTCAGCGATGTCGATGAAAGATATTACCGATACGATCCACAAAATGTGGTACAGCTTACTCACAGGTTTATTGGTTACTTTGGTAGTCGGATCGATTGTTGTTTCTCGCATTTCCTTTTCCATTATTCGTCCGATCGAGGAGATCACCCGGGTAGCCCGCAACATTACACAGCGCCAATATGAGAGCCGTGTCAGAATCAAAGCAAAGGATGAGATCGGTCAGCTTGCAGGCGCGATCAACTTCATGGCATCGAGCCTGGAGCAGCAGATGTACGAAATCTCGGAGAATCAGCAGCGCCTGGCAGGGGTGCTGACCAATATGACGAGTGGCGTGATTTTCATTTCTGAACAACGCCGGATCATGCTGGTCAATCCAGCCGTTGAAAAGCTGCTGGGGACTGCTGGACATGAGATAGTAGGGAAGCTGCATATCGAGGCCGGCAAAAGCTTTGGGCTCAGCCAATACATCGACAGGTGCCTCGACAGAAGCGAGAAGTTCCGCCAAGAGGTACACATTTATTACCCGCAGGAACGCATTCTTGACGTGAATTTTGCTCCCTATATTAACTTCAAGGGGGAGTCGAGGGGTGTGGTCGTAGTACTGCATGACATCACCGACATTCGCCGCCTGGAGAAGATGCGAAGTGACTTCGTAGCAAACGTATCGCATGAGCTACGCACGCCGATTACCTCGATCAAGGGCTTCACGGAGACTTTGCTTGAAGGGGCTATGCAGGACGAGGAAACATGCCGCAATTTCTTGCAAATCATCTCGGATGAGAGCGAGCGGCTCTACCGGATGATCCGCGACATTTTGGACCTTTCCAAAATCGAGCAGAAGCGAATCCCGTTGCATCTGAGTCAGGTTCACTTGCAGGATCTAATCAGTTCGGCGGTTGCCATCATGCATGACCAGGCACAACGCAAGGAATTGACGATCACCCTCCCTTCACCAAAGCCAGATATTTGGCTGATGACGGATAAGGATTGCTTGCAGCAGATCATCTTGAATCTGTTGACGAATGCGATCGCCTATACGCCAGAAGGTGGAAAAATCAACGTCAAGACAGAGGCAGACAGCGAAAACATCACCATTCAAGTCATGGATACCGGGATCGGCATTCCGGAAAGGGACCTCACGCGTATCTTTGAGCGGTTTTATCGCGTAGACAAGGCGAGAAGCCGCGATTCAGGTGGAACAGGTTTGGGCCTCGCAATCGTGAAGCATCTCGTGGAAAATTTGCACGGACATATTAGTGTGGAGAGCAAGGAAGGAAGAGGGACAACCTTCACAGTTACACTTCCCCTTACCTAAAACAACAACTGCAAAAAACATTTACACAAACAAAATAGTAGCTTTACTTCTACAATACAATCGCCTTGTACCATTTGACATGTCAGACACTAGAAGGGGGAAGAGGGAAATGTCACGGCACGCTTTTGAAGAACAGCAGGATGTACTGCACCGCAAGCTCATGACGATGGGCACATTGGTGGAAGAAGCCATTCATAAATCCATTAAGAGTCTGGTTGAGCGGGATGCCCAACTGGCGGAACAGGTTATCGCAAGCGATCCTGTGATCAATGAGCTGGAGCAAGAAATACAGAGCGATTGCTTCCGTCTCATTGCGTTGCAGCAGCCAGTCGGAGGTGACTTGCGACGCTTGGGAACAATGTTGAAGCTGGTGACGGATTTGGAGCGAATGGGTGATCATGCCGTTTCCATTGCCAAGACGACCCGACGCTTGATGGCGGACCCGTACGTGAAACCCCTCATCGATATTCCGATGATGGCTGATCACGTCAAGGCTATGGTGCGTGATTGTTTAAATGCATATATTGCACGCAACAAAGAAGCGGCAGAAGAGATTGCCTCACGCGACGACATTGTGGATAAACTGTATTCCACGATTTTCCATGATCTGATTGAATTGATGACGAAAAACAGTCAGGCCATTTCGCAAGGAACGCATTTGCTCTTGGTCGCGCAATATTTGGAACGGATTGCCGATCATGTTACGAACATCTGTGAATGGATTATTTATATGTCTACTGGTAAAATGACGGATCTGAATAAATAATACCCGAATGACAAAAAGCCGCTGTGAGCTATGAAAAATAGCTAGCAGCGGCTTTTTCATAATATCGTAAAGGATAAACTTCTTCGGGTTTCTTCTCGATATTACGGAAAACATTCCGCTAAAACGCGGTCGCTCATCCTTGAGTAAACCACGATAGAGGTTTTCTTATGGTTGTAGACAGACGCCTATTCTCCCTTTTGTGCATACAATACATCGATTCAATGGCAGTTAGAAGAAGTACAGGAGGGAAAGGCAATGACCACAAAAGTGCGCCATATATATGCCGCAGGGAATACTGCGCGAGGATACAAGACGTTTTATGACTCCGTATTGGAAGGCTTGGAGCGTGTTTATATTTTGACAGGGACAGTGGAAGGAATTACGTCGCCACTGATCGAGTCGATTGGTAATCAAATGGCACGAAAAACAGACGAAGTGGAGTGGATTCATTCTCCTTTTGTGAATGGACAGTTTGATGGTGTTATTTTTCCCAAATATAAAGTGGCGATTATGGATGGTAGCTATCCCCGGATTTGGAGACCCGCTTCTCCGGGTGTAAAGGAAATTCAGGTCAATTTGCAGTCCATGGTCAACATTGATCAGCTAGTGGATTACAAAGACCAGATTGCCGGCTGGTACGAAGAGATTTTTAGGAAGAGTGAAGAGGCATATCAAGCTTTTGGCGAGGCCTTGCGGATCCACGATGAGTGGGAGGCTCCCTACATTGAGCACCTCAACAGAGAAGAAGCCAATTGCGTTACGGAAGAAGTAAAAGCTTTGTTCTTCGGAGAGGAGCAACTGGAAAAGAAAGCAAAGGTACGGCGCATGTATTTGGGGGCAGCGACGCCGCAGGGGCCTGTAGATCATATCATGAAGCTGACCGACCATTTGGAGAAGCGCTACTTTATCAAGGGCAGGCCAGGCTCTGGCAAGTCCACTATGTTGAAAAAGTTGGTGGAGGAAGCCAAAACACGCGGCTTTGACGTGGAAGTATACCACTGTGGACTAGACCCGCACAGCCTTGATATGGTCATTGTTCCTGAGAAGGGCCTCGCTATTTTTGACAGCACCGCACCTCATGAGTATTTTCCAAGTAAAGATACAGATGAGGTTATCGATATGTATGAAAGGGCAATTGAGCCTGGCACAGATGAGGTATATGAAGAGGAATTAATGGATGTCAAGGTAAGGTATAAGCAAAAAGTGAAAGAAGCAACAGCGAATCTTCTGGCTGCCAAGGAACTGCGCGACCAGTTGAATAATACTTATCAGGAAGCGGTGGACCAGCAGCGTCTCAAGGCAGTTACGCAAGCAATTGTCAGCAGGCTGACAAAGATGGGCTAATGTCATTCCGATCGTAGAATGAAACCCGTTCGACTGCTCATACTACAATAACGGAAGATGATCGTTGTTGGAGAATGGAGGTGAGCAGCCGGATGGGTTTTGCTATGACGTTGGCTCTGTTACTGTTAATTAATCCCCTCGACCCGACGAATTTTTTGCAGATAGAGATGGAGGGCAAGGCGGTAGCTATGCTCAACCGGGCTGATTATTCTCTTCCCTTTGATGGCGTTCCTTTGGTCGATGACAGCAAGCTTGCGCGAATGGTAGAAGAGCTGGCGAAAAAAGCGTACATTGCGCCGATCAATGCAACGATTAATAACGCCGGGGCCATCGTTCCGGAAGCCAAGGGAAGAAAGCTGGATGACCTGGCATTTCGCGGACGTTTTTACGATTATTTTTATGGTACGGGAGCCGCAAGCATGAATGTCAGCTACAAAGAGGTATTCCCGAAGGTAGACAAGGCTCTCATGAGTCAGGTGCGGAAAAAAAGGATCGGGCAATATGCGACCTATTTCAATGCAGGTAACCGGAATCGTGTACACAACATCAAGCTCGCCTCGCAGGCGATTAACAATTACGTGGTATTGCCAGGAGAAATTTTTTCTTTTAATAAGGTAGTGGGCCAGCGTACGAAAGAAAAAGGGTATTTGCAGGCGCCTATCATTGTCAGGGGAGAGTTGTCGGAAGGCATTGGGGGAGGAATCTGCCAAGTATCGTCTACGCTGTTCAATGCGGTAGACCAGGCAGGCTTGCACATTATGCAGCGTTATTCTCACAGTCGAAACGTAGCGTACGTACCTCCAGGGCGAGATGCAACCGTGAGCTGGTACGGCCCCGATTTTGTGTTTCAAAACAAATACGCCTATCCGGTTTTGATTCGTGCGATTGCGAACAACGGAAGCATGTACGTGACGGTTCACTCTTTTCCAGAAATGGAGCATGAGCCACGACATGTTCCAAGCGTACGCCGCTCGACGCCTGAAGAAGCTCCGGATTCTCCATCTATTTTAAATGAAAATGGACCGACAATTCCTTAGAGATGTGTCGGTTTTTTTGTGTCTTGGGTACGAGGCTGCGGTGGGGAGAAGAATATTTCCAGACTAGGCTCCAGGCTCCGTCCCGCTGAGGGTAGAGGCTGTCCGCTCCGAAGGGATTCGCGGGGAAACGCAAAAGTGGTAGCCGCTACGACGTATGGGCACGGTTGCGTTTCTGTTGCCCGCGAATCCCTTCTCTCGCTGGGGAGGACTCCACAAGTCGCTACGTCTGGAAATATTCTTCTCTGTCGTAACTGATTACATTCTTCCATCTTGTAAAAAATCGGATCAAATGGAAAGCTTTTAGAGGAAACAGGAGAAATAAGCGAAGATCTTAGGGACACCGCCCGAGGCGCAATGAAAAAAAGAGAAACAAGCTCTTAGCGTCCACCTCTGAGACACCCCCTGAATGGACCACTTTGGACGCGGGTTTCACTTTTTTTCATGGAGCCGGACAGTCAATCCCTCAGCAGGTGGACCTAGAATCTGAGCGTTTTCTCCTGTTTCCTCCCCACCACTACAGCCCGACCAACGCATGCTTTTAAAAGGTTGCCTAGTTAAAGTTTAACCTAAAGAAATAGTTGCCACGGATAAAAAAACATCGTATAGTTTTCATGTGATAAATTTCGTACACGAAATATTACTTAAGAAAGGAGTGCACTATGAATAAATCACTGCATATTCGGGACTTGTTAAAACGGTTGAACAAGACATTTGGCACGATGGCCACAAAAGAACTGTCCCAATATGGTGTGACTGTCCCGCAGCTAATGGTCATTCGAGAAATACATCCTGATCCCAAAACGATCGGTCAGATAAGCAAAGCCGTAGACTTATCCTACAGTACCGTTTCTGGCATCATAGATCGTTTGGAACGAGAACAACTCGTAGAACGTGTACGTGATGAGAATGACCGGCGTGTTGTCTGGATTCGTAAAACACCGAAGATTTCCGAGTTGTTCGCAAAGGTTGATTTTTTCTCAGAGAACTTTTACAAACGTATTTTCCATGGATTTTCCGATGAGGATTTAGACATCATTATTCAGTCGATGGAAACATTGATTGCGAAACTAGAAGAACGAGAAAGTTGAGGAGAAACCATGAAGCGAAAACTGGTTTTGTATGTCATTTTGCTCCTGTTCGTGGCAGGTGGTGGAGGAATCGGTTACTACTATTGGTATCAGAGTGCACATTATGTGACCACACAAGATGCCCGGATCGCGGGAGACATTTATCGCGTCATGCCGAAAATGACAGGCAAACTGACCGGACTCGCTGTCAAAGAAGGCGACACCGTTATAGCGGATCAAATCGTAGGGCAGCAAGATACAACCAATGTAGCAACGACAATGCTGGAAAACAGCGTGTTGCGTTCCCCCATTACAGGTACCGTGATTAAAACGCAAGCAAAAGAGGGAGAGATTGTTTCGACAGGGCAATCGGTAGCTCTCGTAATTGACGAAAGCAAATTGTACATCTCCGCCAATTTGGAAGAGACAGAGATCGAACGCTTGAAACTCGGCCAAAAAGTTGATTTTACGGTTGACGCTTACCCAGGTAAGAAATTAGGCGGTCATTTGATGGAGATCGGAAAGGCGACGAACTCTACATTTTCCTTGATGCCAGCGGCCAACACGAGTGGGAACTTCACCAAGGTAACCCAGCGTATCCCGATCAAAATCGCTATAGATGACACAGCAGGTCTGGACCTCGTTGCCGGATTGAACGCCGAGATCAAAGTGCACGTGAAGGAGATGTAATCAAGAATGAAAAAGACAGCACAATGGAAAACAATCGCTGCAGTCATGGCGGCCGTTTCGCTTATTGCGTCGGGCTGTAGTGAGACATCTTCTGCATCGCAAACGAGCGAGAACGTCCCTGTCGTAAAGACGTGGAAGGTGACCTCTGCTTCTACGGGCGTCATCGCCAGTGGTAAGGTGGCAGCATCTGAGGAGATCCAAGTCGTTTCTAAAGTATCTGGAAAAGCAGCGAGCGTGAATGTAAAAGAAGGTGCAGTCGTCAAGCAGGGCGATGTTCTGGTCACGCTGGAGGCAGCCGATTATCAGCAGCAAATCAATCAGGCACAGGCAGCCATTGCAGGCGCTCAAGCAAAGCTGAGAGATACGAAAGCAGGTGCACGCAATGAGCAGCTGACGCAGCTCGGAAGTATTGTCACGCAGGCAGAAGCCAGCCTGAAGGTGGTTGAGAGCAACTACAATCGGATGAAAGCCCTGTTTGATGCAGGCGCATTGTCCCAGGCTGAACTGGAGAAATCTTCGCTGGAATTGGAAAAGGCGCGCACAGGTCTTGAACAGGCGCAAGCCCAATACGATCTGGCAAAAGCAGGCCCA
Source organism: Brevibacillus brevis (assembly GCF_022026395.1). Taxonomy (NCBI): domain Bacteria; kingdom Bacillati; phylum Bacillota; class Bacilli; order Caryophanales; family Paenibacillaceae; genus Brevibacillus; species Brevibacillus brevis. The sequence goes on from NZ_CP041767.1 coordinate 1,440,832, forward strand.
ACTGCCGACACGGTAGCGGGTTTGCAAGCAGAAGTAAGCCGTTTGGGCTCCAGTCTCGAGCTGGCGAAAAGCAACTATGACAATACCATTATTCGTGCGCCAATCACAGGTATCGTTGCCAAGCGCTCGGTTGACCCGGGAGAAATGGCAGCAGCGGGGACACCTCTCATGGTGCTGGTGAATATGGCAGATGTCAAAGTAGAAGCAAGCGTACCGGAAAACCAAATTAACCAAGTGAAGGTCGGCTCTACCGTTGATGTGAAGGTAGGCAGTCTGGGTGGGAAAGTGCTGAAAGGTACTGTTGAGTTTGTCTCTCCGATTTCGGATACCAACAGCAGTTCGTTCCCAGTCAAAGTGAAGGTAAATAATCAGGACGGCTTGCTGCGCGCAGGTATGGTAGCAGAGGTCATGCTCCAAGGCCAGGCAACGCCAGGAACAAAATTACCGACGTCGGCCGTGCTGGAAAAAGACAGCAAGCATTACGTCTATACCGTAGACAACAACGTTGTACACCAGGTCGAAGTTGCAGTGGAGAACGCTAGCGGCGACTGGACAACTGTCACGAATGGCGTCAAAGACAATGATCAAATTGTGCTGAACCCGACAGACAAACTGTCCGAGGGCAGCAAGGTGATCGCAAACTAACGGGGGTGTTGACACATGGCGGAAGCGGTGGCGCACCGAGAGGAGAAAAGCGGGAACGGCGGCATGTGGCTGTCTCTTCTCGCAATCCTCTCAGGAACCTTCGTTGCGATTCTGAACAATAGCTTGATTAACGTTGCCCTGCCTGCCATGGTCAATATTTTTGGTTCATCTACCGAGACCATGCAGTGGGTATTGACCGGATATATGCTGGCAAACGCCGTCATGATTCCCATGAGCGGCTCGTTGTCCGCTAAATTCGGAGCGAAAAAAATATTTGTACTTTCCTTATCTGCATTTACTTTTTCATCCATCCTTTGTGCCTTGGCGTGGAGTGACTCTTCGCTAATTGCTTTTCGCGTCGTGCAAGGTGTCAGCGGGGGGATGATCATGCCAATCGGGATGTCGATGATTTACATGATCGTTCCGCGTGAAAAGATCGGGATGGCTTTGGGGATATTCGGGATTGCTTCCATGACAGCCCCTGCGCTAGGCCCGACATTGGGTGGGTACCTCATCGAATTTTTAAGCTGGCAATTTCTTTTTCTGGTCGGTGTACCCTTTGGTATTTTTGCGGTAATCATGAGTATCGTTCTGCTCAAGGAAACGCCGAAAAAGCCAGAGTTGAAGTTCGATTTTTTGGGCGCATTTCTTGCCATTGTCGGTTTCGGGACACTGTTGCTCGCTTTAAGTAAAGGGCAAGCAGAGGGCTGGACCTCCTTTTTCATCGTCGGTTTGTTTTTCATTGCGGTAATGAGCTTGATCCTGTTCGTCTGGGTCGAGCTGGGGAAGGAAAGTCCGCTGCTCGATTTGCGGCTTTTGAAGATCCCTACCTTCACCATCAGCATTTTGACTTCCGGCTTCGTCATGATGGGGATGATGGGCGGTATCTTCCTGATGCCGATTTTCCTCCAAAACATTCAGGGTTTGACGGCTATGGAGTCAGGAATCCTGCTGATGCCGCAATCGATTGCTATGGCGATCATGATGCCAATCAGCGGAAAGCTGATGGATAAATACGGGATCGGACCGATTGGATTGGTCGGCTTGACTATCATGAGCGTCACGACGTATGAACTGCACAATCTATCTGCTGACAGCATGCATTCGTGGATTGATATGATCTTGACCATTCGCGGGATCGGAATCGGATTGTGCATGATGACGCTGTCCACCGTAGGGATGAACGCCGTTCCTCGTACAAGTGTGGGGGATGCCTCTCCGCTGTCTAACGTATTGCGTCAGGTCATGAGTTCGTTTGCCATTGCGATTTTGACAGTGATCATGCAGGCGCGTCAAAATTTCCACATGGCTTCCATCTCTGACAACTTGAATACGGATATGGCGACGCAGTTTATCAGTGGCATTTCAGGAATGTATGCACAAGTAGGGGTAGATACGGCGAGTGCGACAGGGGGAGCCAGCACGATTTTGTACGGAATGATGGCAAAAGAATCGTTGGTCCAAGGAATCGGGGATACTTTCCTCGTCTCCGTTATCCCGATTGTCCTCTCGATTCCACTTCTGTACTTCCTGCATAAAAAGCCGAAAAAAACACAGCAACAGGTGCCAGCAACCGAGAAGGCAACAGCCTAATAGCAAGGGGCAATTCCGCAAGTCTTATCGAAGACTTCATAGGAATTGCCCCTTTTGCCTGTTAGGACATCATTTTAAATAACCAGTACAAAATCCGTCCGACGATGTAGCCCAGCAGAATTGTCCAGCCAATCTTCGCCCAAATACTCAGTCCCTTGACGAATTCACGCAAGCTTTTTCGGTTCTCCGGTTGCTTGTTCATTGGAGGACACTCCTTTAGCAGGTTGGTTAAAACGAATGAACACATAAATGCCGGCGATAATGATCAAGCCGCCGATCCATTGCGGAGGCGTTACCACTTCACCCAAGATGAAGTAAGCGAGTATGGCAGTCCCGATTGGTTCTCCCAAAATCCCCATGGAGATCGTCGTCGTATTGAGCCATTTAATAATCCAGTTAAAAATAGAATGCCCAAGCAGGGTAGGGAACAGGGCGAGACAGAAGAACCAGCCCCAATCCGCCGCAGGGTAACCGATGAGCGAATACCCGAGAGCCAGATCATAGGCGACCAGAATCACGCTGGTGGCCGTGTAGACAACGAGTGTGTAGGCAAAGGAGGACATATGCTGGCGAACGTACTGCCCGACCAGCCAGTAACCCGTCACAGTGACAGCTCCCATCAATGCGAGGAAATCACCCCACAGAGCCATACCACCTACTTGAAAATCCCCCCAGCCAATCACAAAGCTTCCTGCAATCGCCAGCAAGCCGCCGGATAGAGCTAGAAATCGAACCTTTTCACCAAAAAAGAGATAACCGCCGATGAAGGCAAATAATGGCTGCAACGTAACGAGCACTGTAGAACTGGCTACAGATGTGTAATTCAGCGATTCAAACCACAACAGAAAGTGGCTTGCCAAAAAGGCGCCAGATAAAATACAGAGTAGCCACGCTTTTTTGGACATTTTTCCAATCTCTGCGATGGCACCACGATTCCAGAATAAAAAAGGAAGCGTTAAGAGAACGGAAAAAACCAGGCGATACGTAGCGATAATCGGAGCAGGTGCATCCGACAGCTTTACAAAGATCGCAGAAGAGGAAATGGCGATCACCCCGATTAAGAGAGCCAAATACGGGGGGAATAACGGTTTTTCCAAAGATTGATTCATCAGTACACCTTCTTATGCGGGTAAGGTCATGGTTCATTATTGTAATTGTACAGTTGGATTAAAAAATTCACAATGTTATGTGTACCTTGCCGCTTGAAAGGTTTCTTTTCAATCCGGTTATCCTACTGGCATGAGAAACTTACAGGCTATTTTCCGTATAACTGCTTTCATGCTTATCCTCATCTGTATCCCGACGCGAAGCGAGGCATTGCCGCTCACCCCCTTTCATATTTTGATTGATGTTGGACATGGAGGTGTAGATTCGGGAACTTCTTTTGGGGATTTGTACGAAAAGGACATCAATCTGCAAATTGCCAAACGACTCTACCAACAACTCACAGCTGCGGGTTACACCGTGGCTTTGAACCGCCACAAGGATGTTGCCCTGAGTGATGACAATCGTTGGTTGGACAACCGATCCCGCCATATTCGTGACCTGGCTCAGCGCAAGAACTTGGCAAAAGAAATTGGTCCGCAGATGATGCTCAGCTTGCATGTAAACTGGTCACCCAGTCCCAAGCGCAGGGGAGCGATTATTTTGCATCAAAACACAGAAGAAAGCTACCTGTTGGCAGGACTACTGCAAAACTCGCTGAACAAGCTCACAGGGTCCAACGAAAAGCCAGTCAAGGGCAAGACGTACTACATGCTCCGTCATAACTACTGTCCGTCTGTCATTGTGGAGATGGGGTTTATCAGCAACGCGCAGGATCGCGAAATGTTAACGAATCCCAAAGCACAAGAAAAAATCGCTCAGGCCATTACAGAGGCCGTGAGCGAATATGTAAAGCTGTCGGGAAATCTGAAAACGGAGGCTAGTGTGCAGGAGAGCTGGTGGAGAAAATTAATGAGCAGTTTGCTGGATAAGCTTTGAAATGGTTACAAATTCGGCCTCCTTCTGAATTCGCGGGATGTACTGGCGCAGAAGGGAGGCTGTTTTCTTGCCAGGAGGTCCAACATGACCAATTGCGATACATATGGGATGGTTGTGGATTTTTTTGCAGACGAGCTCCATTTGCTTTGTAATATGCGGGACAGAGTATACATCATCCAGAAAAATTTGATTCACTGCATGGGGGACGCCCATTTCAGCTGCGACTTTCCCCGCCACGCTTTTATCGGTAGTCTTGCTATCCAGGTAGATAAGACCGCGTTCTTTGACGACCTTCATGATGATGCGCATGATTCGCTCGTCAGCCGTTATTTTTGAGCCCATATGGTTGTTCATGCCAATCGCATGTGGCACATTGTCAATCGCTTTCTCCACACGACTGCGAATCTCATCGTCGGACAGATCAGCCGTAATGGCTCCAGGACCGAGCCAGGAGCGCTTTCCTTTCATGGGCTCCATCGGCATGTGAACGAGTACATCGTGTCCTTTTTGATGGGCGAGCTCGGCATCCTGTTTCGTGCTGGGCAGAAACGGCATGACGGCAACAGTAAGAGGGACTGGCATCGATAATATTTCCTCCGTCCCTTGCATGTTGTTCCCGAAATCATCGATCACAAATGCCATCAGCTTTTTGACAGCGGGTGCGGGGGCTGGATTGGGGGTAGCTGTCACTGGAATCGCCCCAAGGGAAAGAAAAAGCGTGAGCAAGATCGGAATCAATTTCCTCCCATACATAAGATCACCTTCCTTGTTCATTTTTTTCATAGTCTGTTCAATCATCTTGTGCTTTACCCGCCATATCTGCGGCTTGGCTTTGATGTTTGCCCTATGTTACGATTAAAGATAGTAGTTTTGTAACGAGAGGGGTCGAATTCCTTGAGTCATTTTGTGTTGATTGATGGAAACAGTGTTGCGAACCGGGCGTTTTATGCGCTCCCTTTATTGTCCACATCGGCAGGACTGCATACGAACGCAGTGCTGGGCTTTACGACTATGCTGTTAAAAGTGTTGGAGGAAATGAAGCCGACGCATATCATGGTTGCTTTTGACGCGGGAAAAGTCGTGTTTCGCCATAGCGAGTATGCAGAGTACAAAGGGGGACGCAGCAAAACTCCGCCGGAGCTGTCTGAACAGTTTCCACTGATTCGGGAGCTGTTGGATGCCTTCTCAATCAAACGCTTCGAGCTGGAAGGCTACGAGGCGGATGACATTATCGGTACGTTGACGAAGCAGGCAGATGAGCAAGCCTGGAAAACGACTGTCATCACCGGAGACAAAGATATGCTGCAACTCGTGTCCGAGCATGTATCCGTCGCTTTGACGCGCAAGGGAGTCAGCGAAATCGAGCTGTACACTCCGCAAGAAATTCATGAAAAGTACGGCCTTAAGCCGCTGCAAATAATTGATTTGAAAGGCTTGATGGGCGATTCGTCCGACAACATTCCAGGTGTCCCTGGTGTCGGGGAAAAAACAGCTCTGAAGCTGCTGCACGAATACGGCTCTGTCGAGCAAGTTCTGGAAAACATCGATAAAGTCTCTGGCAAAAAGCTGCAAGAGAACCTGCGTGAGAATGTAGATAAGGCGAACATGAGTAAAGCTTTGGCAACCATTTTGCGGGAAGCGCCTGTGGAGCTGGATGTGCAAGAGACTGGCTTTGAAGGCTATGATGGGGTACCTGTCAGCGAGTTCTTTAAAAAGATGGAGTTCAAATCGCTCTTGTCCAAGATCAAAGTAGCACAACCAGCCGACGGAAGCGGACATCCAGACGCCAAGCCATTTTCGTTTGAAGTGATTTCAGAGGAAAACAAAGCGGCGTACGAGTCCAAACTGACTTCGCCAATGGCTCTTTACATTGAAATGGACGGGGAAAACTATCATCATGCGCCTTTCCTCGGGATTGGACTGGCTGCGGAAGATACGGTGATGTTCGTTCCTTGGGACGTAGCCAAGGAATGGAAGGTGCTCTGTGAGTGGTTGGCTGATCTGGCGAAGGAGAAGTGGGTATTTGACGGCAAGCGGGACACGGTTGGACTCGCTTGGCATGATTTCGCGATAAAAGGCATCAGCTTTGACGTGTACCTCGCCTCTTACCTGCTGAATGCGGCTGAAAGCAACCCGACGTTGGATAGCATTGCGGCTCAATACGCACAGACACGGGTATTGTCAGATGAAGAGGTGTACGGCAAGGGGGCCAAGCGTCTTGTTCCTGAAATGGACGTGCTGAGCGAGCATGTGGCGCATAAAGCGGCAGCCATCTGGCAGAGCGTGCCTGTATTGCGCGAGCAACTGGCGGAAAACGAAATGGAAAAGCTGCTCGGCGAATTGGAAGCTCCGCTGAGTATGGTATTGGCTCTCATGGAAAAGCAAGGCGTGAAGGTAAACAGTGAGCGCCTCGTGCAAATGGGGGAAGACTTGGATAAAAAGCTCGCGGGTCTGACAGATCAGATTTACGAGTTGGCGGGTGGGGCATTCAACATCAACTCGCCGAAGCAATTGGGCGAAATTTTGTTTGACCGCTTGTCTCTGCCTGTATTGAAAAAGACCAAAACAGGCCCTTCTACCAGTGCGGATGTATTGGAGAAGCTCGCCCCTTATCACCCGATCATCGATGCGATCCTGACCTTCCGTCAGCTCGGCAAGCTCCGTTCGACGTATATTGAGGGCTTGACCAAGGAAATCCATACGAAGACGAGCAAGGTGCATACGCTTTACAACCAAGCGACCACGGCGACAGGGCGCCTGTCCAGTACGGACCCGAATCTGCAAAATATCCCGATCCGTATGGAGGAAGGACGCAAGATTCGCGAGGCGTTTATCCCGTCAGAGGACGGCTGGTACATGCTGGCGGCCGACTATTCCCAGATTGAGCTGCGGATTTTGGCCCATATTTCGCAAGACGAAAACTTGATTGACGCCTTCCAAAAAGGAATGGATATTCATACCCGCACCGCCATGGACGTATTTGGTGTGAGTGAGGAAGAAGTAACCTCGCTGATGCGCCGTCAGGCCAAAGCGGTCAACTTCGGGATCGTATACGGCATCAGCGACTACGGTCTGTCGCAAAATCTCAATATTACCCGTAAAGAAGCCGGGGACTTCATTGAGCGCTACTTTGATGTCTTCTCCGGCGTGAAGCGCTGGATGGACGAGATTGTTCAACAGGCGAAAGCGGATGGCTATGTGACGACCTTGTTGAATCGCCGCCGCTACCTGCCTGATATTCGCAGCAGCAACTTTAACCTGCGTTCGTTTGCCGAGCGTACTGCGATGAACACACCGATCCAGGGTACTGCTGCCGATGTGATCAAGCTGGCGATGATTCGCATGCAGGAGGCAATCGAAGAGAAAGGTCTCGCGAGCCGCATGCTTTTGCAGGTGCACGATGAGCTTGTATTTGAAGTGCCGGAAAATGAGCTGGAGGTCATGCGCAAGCTGGTGCCAGAAGTGATGGAGAGTGCGTTGTCCCTCAACGTCCCGCTCAAGGTGGACGTCAGTGATGGACGTACCTGGTACGATGCGAAGTAGGCATGCCTAGAACATAAAGATAGATAGACAGCGAGAGGAGGAGGGCATATGCCAGAATTGCCGGAGGTAGAAACCGTCGTACGGACTCTGCGTGGCTTGGTTATGGGAAAAACGATTGAGAGAGTAAGTGTTCATTTGGCGCGTATTGTGCGTCAGCCAGATGACGTGGAAGCTTTCAAATCTCTCTTGGTGGGACAAACCATCCAGGATATCCAACGGCGGGCAAAATTCATTCAGTTTTTCTTAAATGAGGACGTGCTCGTGTCCCATTTGCGAATGGAAGGGCGCTATGGCGTGTATCAGGCAGATGATCCCGTTGAGAAGCATACCCATGTCGTCTTCCATTTTACGGACGGAACGGAGCTGCGTTATCGGGATGTTCGCCAGTTCGGGACGATGGATCTTTTCCCTAAGGGGAAGGAAACAACCGTCGGACCTTTGGCAAAACTGGGGGTAGAACCGCTAGATAAAAGTTTTACTCCTGAAGTTTTGGGGAAATTGTTAAAAGGACGGTCAACAAAAATTAAGCCGCTTCTCCTAAACCAGGAATGTATTGTAGGGCTGGGGAATATTTATGTGGACGAGTCACTCTTTAAAGCAGGCATTCATCCGGAGAAACCAGCAGGAAAGCTGACAGATAAAGATGTTAACCGACTGCACGAAAGCATCGTCTCCACTTTGCAAGAAGCGGTAGAACAAGGTGGTAGCTCCATCAAGTCATATGTGAACGGACAGGGCGAGATGGGAATGTTCCAGCAATCTCTATTAGTTTATGGACGAAAAGATGAGGCTTGTACAAGGTGCGGGGCCGAAATCATTCGGTTTGTAGTCGGCGGCAGAGGGACGCATATTTGCCCTGATTGTCAAAAGCTATAACAGTTCGACCAAGGGAGGAGGATGGGCATGATACTAGGGTTAACAGGCGGAATTGCCACTGGGAAAAGCACGGTGACAGGTATGCTTCGTGAGCGTGGGATTCCTGTCATTGACGCTGACCAAATCGCCAGAGAGGTCGTAGAACCAGGTAAATTAGCCTATGAAGCGATCGTGCGCCATTTTGGACGAGAAATCCTATTGGAAGATGGTCAAATTGATCGGAAAAAACTAGGTGAGATCGTGTTTTCGGACGAGTCCGAGCGTCAAAAGCTGAACGCCATTGTCCATCCCGAAGTACGCCGGGTCATGCGGGAAGAGGCCGAATCAGCGGAAGCGAATGGAGCCGAGATCGTCTTTATGGACATTCCTCTACTGTATGAGAGCAAGCTTACACATATGGTAGAAAAAATCGTGGTCGTCTATGCGCCCTACGAGATGCAATTGGCGAGAATGCTGGAGCGCGACGAATTGGAAGAAGAACAAGCACGAAAAAGACTGCGGGCGCAGTTTCCCATTGATCAGAAGAAGCAGGGCGCAGACTTTTTGATCGATAATTCTGGTTCGCGTGAAGAAACCGAGCGTCAAGTGGAGGCGGTATTGGCCGCGATTCGATCGGAGCGTCAATCATGAGTTTTGGCAAACGTGCAGCATTGATCGTGCTCGTTTTGGCGAGTGTATTTTTGCTGCTAAACACGCCATTGGTGTGGAAATGGATGTACCCGATCAAATATGAGCAACAGATTGTGACGGCTGCACTGAAATATAAGGTGGACCCTCATTTGGTACTGGCCGTCATTCGTTCCGAGAGTGGGTTTGCGACAGATCGCGTTTCGAAAAAAGGTGCGATCGGGCTCATGCAAATCATGCCGGAAACAGCGCAATGGATCGTCAGGGAGGCAGACTTCCGTCCAAAGGACAATCAATACTTGTACGACCCTGTCATGAACATCGAGATTGGGACATGGTATCTCGAATTTTTGCTGTCCCGCTATGATGGCGATATCGTCAAAGTCATTGCCGCCTACAACGCCGGTCCGGGAAAAGTAAACGGATGGCTCGCGAGTGAGCAATGGAACGGAACTCGAGAGACGATTGAGGACATTCCATATGGGGAGACTCGTCAATATGTTCAACGAGTGCTCTATTACCATGATCGATACAAAAATATATACGACTTTCAATTACGTTAAAAATCAATGAAAAGCCGCTTCTCGTACGGATTAGAGAGCGGCTTTTCCTCTTTTTTTGGGTAGGGTAAATCGTCCAAATATTTATTTTTCAGTAAAACACATTGATAATTGTGTCATACTTATTATAATAAAAGTATCAGATAAGCGTAACTCAATTCGAAAGGGGTTTCTATATATGACAATTAAAATCGGTATTAATGGTTTCGGACGTATTGGCCGCATGGTATTCCGCCGCGCTATCCAGGACCCCAACATTGAAATCGTTGCAATCAACGCTAGCTATCCAGCGGAGACGCTTGCACATTTGTTGAAATATGATACGATCCACGGACGCCTGCAAAATAAAGTGGAAGTCCAAGACAACAAGATTATCGTAGATGGAAAAGCAACAGTTGTACTGTCTGACCGTGATCCGCTGAAGCTGCCTTGGGGTGACCTCGGAGTAGAGATCGTTGTTGAAGCTACAGGCAAGTTCAACAATCGTGAAGGCGCTGGCAAGCACCTGCAAAGCGGTGCGAAAAAAGTTGTGATTACAGCACCAGCGAAAGAAGAAGACGTGACGATCGTGATGGGTGTAAACGAAGGCACCTACGACCATGCCAATCACCACATTATCTCCAATGCTTCCTGCACAACCAACTGTCTCGCACCTGTGGCAAAAGTGCTCAACGATGCATTCGGTATCGAACAAGGTCTCATGACTACCATTCACTCGTTTACAAACGATCAGGTGAATCTCGACAATCCGCATAAAGACCTGCGTCGTGCACGTGCAGCTAGCGAGTCCATCATTCCAACGACGACAGGAGCTGCTCGTGCAGTAGGAATCGTTCTACCAGAATTGAATGGCAAGCTGAACGGTTTTTCCTTGCGCGTACCGACTCCAAACGTTTCTGTAGTAGACTTGGTGGTCAATACGAAGAAGCCAGTTACATTGGACGAAGTAAACCGCGTCCTGCGTGAAGCAAGCGAAAGCAGCATGAAAGGCTACCTCGAGTTCTGCGACGAGCCGCTCGTATCCAGCGATTTCAATGGCAACGATCACTCCTCGATCATAGACGGTCTGTCTACGATGGTAATGGGAGACAATCAGGTGAAAGTGATTGCTTGGTACGATAACGAGTGGGGCTACTCCTGCCGTGTCGTAGACCTGGTTCGCCACGTATCCGAGCAGCACAATCAAGCTGCAACAAAAGAAGCTGCTGCTGTTGGTGTAAAATAAATAGCATAAACAAAACCCCTTTGCCGATTTTCGAGCAAAGGGGTTTTTCGTTGCTTCGTATTTACGATGAGGTAGGAGAATCTTCTAATGAGTTCACGTTAAATAGATCATCATCTTCAAAGCCGACAATAAACAGTCGGATGTTCGCCTTGAGATCAAGGTCATAAGGGCTAGGGACGTCGTTTCCTCGACCGTCTTTTATCACACGTACAGTAGGGCGATGTGAATAATCCGGATCAACCCGACTCACTACCCCGATTTCTCCGGTATTCAAAACGACGCTGCTACCAATCGGGAAGATAGCAATATGCTTGATAAAGGCATTTACGAGATGGTGCTCGAACAGCGTACCACCAGATCCAAACAGGTATTCCACAGCATCCTGTGGCATGTACCGTTTGCGCCATGGACGTGGGGAAGTCAAAGAGTCATAAATATCACAGAGACCAACGATTTGCGCGAATTCGTGAATTTGCTTGCCGGATAATCCCTGTGGATAGCCACTTCCATTTAGCCGTTCATGGTGCTGCAAGCAGACGTGGGCTGACAAAAGCGAGATGTCATGCTGCTTTCGCAACAAATTAAAGCCCAGCATCGTGTGTTGTTTGGCGATTTCCTTCTCTTCGTCTGTCCAACGCTCTGTTTTTTGCAACAGCTCTTCAGGCAGGCTTACTTTGCCGATATCGTGCAGCATGGCTCCTATCCCCAGGTTTATGAGCTGTGTTCGATTGTAGCCCAGAGACATGCCTACAGCAGTCGCCAGCACGGCCACATTCACGGAGTGATGGTATAAGGATGGTGAATGAGAAGAGATCGTCGTCAAATGTCCAACCATCTGCTTGTTTTGCATCAGGTCGTCCAAAATTGAGCTAAAGGCACGCTGAAAATGAAGGCCCATTTCTTTTAAGGAAATTTTCCGGGCCAGCTTGTTTGAGTTTGTAATTTGCTTGATCGTCTTCTCGATGGCTTCCACAGCTATTTGTCTGGTTTGTGGGCGAATGACTTCTTCCACAACGATGTCATTGGTACGGGGATCATCGATATACACCGAATCAACACCAGCTCGCTCTAATCCGGAAATGAGTCGTTCCGTTAATTGCATACCGGTTCCAAGCAGCACCTTTCCATCTTCAGTGAAGACTGTACGTCCCAGTTTCATTCCAGGCTGTAGGTGTTTTAAAGATACTAAACGCATGACTATCCCTCCAACAGTACCATAATTGTACTCCATTCGACTTATGCTTTAAATAGGTACAAGGATTGACTTGACTTCTGACAGGAATATGAGGGACACTGTAGACAAGTATTGTCAGTATTGGAGTTGATTCTGATATGCGTTGTCCATTTTGCGAATATAATGGGACTAGAGTCCTGGATTCACGTCCTTTCAATCATAATAAATCCATTCGTCGTCGCCGCGAGTGCGAAGCCTGCGAACGCCGGTTTACTACCTTTGAAATGGTAGAAGAAACACCTTTGTTAATTGTGAAAAAGGACGGAACACGCGAGGAATTCAGTCGAGACAAGATATTGCGCGGGTTGGTGCGCGCTTGCGAAAAGCGTCCGGTACCGTTGGAAGTGCTTGAAAATGTAGTGAACGATATTGAAAAAGAATTGCGCAGCTGTGGACAGGCAGAGATCCCGAGCAATGACGTTGGGGAGAAGGTCATGGAGCGTTTATACCATGTCGATGAGGTTGCCTATGTGCGTTTCGCCTCCGTATACCGCCAATTCAAAGATATCAATGTATTTATGAAAGAGCTGGAGGAGCTATTGGCTCAAGCGCGAAACAGCTCGTTTCCAAAAGAATAGATAAGCTTTTTCTGCCAGACTGGCAACTTCTCTCTCGCTCTTGCGGCCGATCCGCCAGGGCTTCTTTGGTTTTCCAACTCATTTTTCCGTGAATGAATGGGTAGTCATGCTATAATAAAAGAATCGAATTTTGTCAGGAAGGAAAGATCTGATGCGTCGTTTAGTTTGGAACGAGTTGTTGCCGAAGGATCGTTATCTGGTGCGGATGGCAAGACCGATTGGCTTTGCCGAAATGGGCTTTGTTACGCAGCTATACTTGCCGATCATCGGTGTCGAATCGTACGCTCTCTATCAACTGCTCGTCCATGGCGTGCAGGAGGTGAGCGGAGCCTCCTCGGAGGGGACCCATCGCAGTTTGATGCTGACGACTTCGCTTTCTCTGGATCGGCTATTGGATGCGCGTGAACGTCTGGAGGCAATCGGGCTAGTCGAGGTACGCCGCAGGGAAAATCAGCAGCGTGACTATTATTACGAGTATTTGATCAAACCGCCGCTTAGTCCGGCTGAGTTTTTTGCAGATTATGTCCTGTCGCTGATGTTGTTAAATAAAATCGAAAACGTTCGCTATTCGCAACTGCGCCAGCATTATGCAGATACGCTTGGCAGTCAGTTGGATCAAGAATACTCTATTGTGGAAAACGTCACGAAAGACTTCCATGATGTGTTCCAGTCATTGAAACCATCGGAGCTGGAAGTGAAAAAAGGTTCGGAGCGGGATCAGTTTTTAACCGAGATGGACACCAACTTCCCGCAAGCGCCGATGAAATCTGGCTACGAGGCACAAGTCAACCATTCGCTGAGTGTGTCGTCCTTGCGCCTGTACTTGCCGGATAATGCCGACTCGGTCAAAGTATTGGAAGGCAAAAGCATGGAGCTGTTGTTCTCGCTGTGCCACTTCTATCAGCTAGACAGCTGGGGGATGGGGCAGGAGCTGCGTGATTGGACGCTGTACAAATCGGATCGGAGTTTGGACGGAGAAGTTTTGCGCAAGCGTTTGGTTCAACGCTACACAGAAGACAAGCTATACCGGACAGCGCCTGCAACTGACACGGCAGAGGATGGATGGGGACCTGGTCGCTTGCCTGAGCCTGGGAGCGAAGCCTTTATCCGTGCTTGCCGCCAGTTATCTCCGGTGACCCTGTTGGAAAAGGTCGTCGGTGGCAGAATCAGCAAGGTATTTTTGGAACGGGCTGAGACGCTTGTATTTGCGGATGGGATGCAGCCGGAAGTCGTCAATGCGCTGCTGCTTCATACGCTAGCCAGCATGCAAATGGAGCTGCCAAAAGCATACATGGAAACGATCCGCGACAGCTGGAAAGCCAAACGGATCGCAACAGTTGACGAGGCAGTCAAGCAAATCCTCGAACGTGCGGATCAACGGGCACAAACAACCGAGAAGGCAAAAGCGGGCAAGAAGGAAACGGCTCCTGTCAGACGCAACGGTAGAGCTATCTTGCAGGACAAGTTGCCGGCATCTGTCGAGTGGCAGCTATCTCAGGAGAAAACCGCATCGGACGCAGAAAAGAAACAGTCCATTCAGGATTTTCCAGACTTGCAGAAAAGACTGGAAACCTTGCGAAAACGGAAATAAGGAGTGTGAGGGAACGTGGAATCTATCAGTGAGTTTATGCAAGAGCTCGCCAAACGAACACCGCGTCAGCTGCTGACACCGGATCAGCAGTTAGATAAAATGTTCCGTTCGTCAGCGTATTTAAAAGCATTTCAACAAGAGCATCCCGCATTGACCAGAGACGATTACCTTCGCTCGCTCTCCAACATCTATACGGCAGTCAAGGAGCAGTATTGGTGTGAACGTTGTCCGGGTCTTGGCGAATGCCCGAATCTGGTCAAGGGGCATAGCACTCATTTGGAGCTGGCTCATCAGCATATTATCAGCTCGATGACGCCCTGCTCCAAGCAACTGTCGTATGAGGAAGAGATTCGCCGCCGTCGACTGATGCGCAGCTACTACGTTTCCGAAGAGACCTTGAACGCGAGCTTTGAGGGCTTGGTCATTGACTCCGGGAATTTGGCAACCGTAGATGCCGCGATTCAATTCTGTGAAAAAGTCGGAACAGGCGAGCGGGTAAAAGGACTTTATTTGCACGGTCCGTTTGGTGTTGGGAAAAGCTACATCATGGGAGCAATCGGTCGCGAGCTCTCAGAGCGCAATGTCGCTTCCTTGCTGGTGTATGTGCCTGACTTTATCCGGGAGATGAAGGACTCTATCTCGGATCAATCCTATGCGGGCAAGCTGGAGCTGTTAAAAGAAGTACCGGTCCTAATCCTCGATGATATCGGCGCGGAGAACCTGACGCCATGGGTTCGGGACGAGATTTTGGGGGTTATACTGAATCAGCGGGCAAACAACCATTTACCTACGCTGTTTACTTCCAACTACTCGCTTACTGAACTGCAAGAGCATTTGTCTATCTCCAACGGAAATCGGATCGAACAAACAAAAGCGGCTCGCATCATGGAGCGAATCCGCCATTTTGTCGATGTGTATGAAATTTTACGCGAGAACCACCGTTCCTAGCACGTGTGTCCAGATGCGAGAGAGCTCCCAATGCGTGAGGGCGAGTACTTCTCGCGCCTTATGATACGGTCCAAACAGGACGTGTGACGTCGTCCCCACAGGCGAGGCGACAATTCCCAGTGAATCAGCCATGATCATGGCACGGGCCAAGTGGTAGTCGTGGCTGATGATCAGGGCGTCTTGAATATGATGTTCCTCCAAGACCTGCTGGCCGTACAGCAGGTTTTCGTATGTGCTGGTAGACTTGCTTTCCAGCAAAATGTCTTCTTCGGGAATTCCCTTGGCCACCAAGTAATTTTTGCTTACCGCAGCTTCCGTGATCGTTTTGCCTTCACCAAGGCCGCCTGTGACCAGCAGCTTCGATACAAAACCCTCTTCATATAGGGTCGCCGCCTGCTCCAGACGTTCGCGCAGACCAGGACTAGGTCCCTCACCCCAGACGGCTGCACCAAGGACAATGCCGACGGTTGCGTGTCTGGCGTTGGCTTTCTTAATCATTTGTTCGATACGGTACCAGTTGTAGCCCGACCATAGTAGACCGAGCAGCGTGACAATCCCCAACACGATCCATATCCTGCGCCAGCAAGGACGCTGTGCGTTTATCGTTCGATTTTTCATTTTTCGATATCTCCCTCGTAGTCTCTCTTTATTTAGACGTTTGAAATGAGGTCTAGTTACAAAGTTTGACATATGCCTGACACGAAAAACTAGTAAATTGTTTCTTGCTCTTTGCCGATATAGTAATGGTGGAATGGTTTCGAAGAACAGCAAATTTCATACTTGCGAGGGAGGCTAGCAATGTTCTGGAAAAAAACGATGCTCTTGTTTCTGGCCGTCTTTCTATTAGTGGGGACTGGAAACGCAGGGGTAGGATTGGCTGCCGATGAAATCAGCCGACTCGTTCTGTCCAAGAACGAGGTAACACTGGAAAATGGAGATTCTACTAACCTGACGGCTACCGCTATTTATGTGAGCGGAAAAACGGAAGACGTCACCGTCAAGACAGAATGGACGACACAGGACGCGAATATCGCTACTGTTTATGCCGGACAGATTACAGCCAAATCGGTAGGGAAATCTACCATTACAGCTACTTACATGGGTAAGCCTGTCGTAGTGGGTGTGACTGTAACCAAAAAGGTAAAGGCACTGACAACAGAAGATCAAACGTTGAACGTGAGAATTGGCAGCACGGAAAATGTAAAGCTGACAGCAGTATACAGCGATGGGACAACAGAAGACGTAACGACTAAAGCAGACTGGTCCATCGATAATCCTGCGATTGCGACTGTAGTAAATGGAGCAATCAAAGGTCTGAATTCAGGATCTGGTACAGTGACAGCAAAATTCGGCAGCCAGACGACGACTATCTCTGTCAATGTAGAGATTGCACACAGACTGGAGCCTAGCAAAAACCAGGTTTCACTCTTGCTGAACGGCGAAGAAAAAATCAAGCTCAAAGCCATTTTCCCGGATGGAAGTGTAACGGAAGACGTCTCCGACAAGGCTGAATGGTCTTCAGACAATACCGCAGTAGCCGATGCGCTAAAAGGTACGATCAAGGCTTATGGCGCAGGCACAGCAACCATTACGGCGAAGTATGGAACAAAAACAGCGACGATCAAAGTCGATGTGGATACAACGCAAAAGCTGGAACTCAACAAGCAAAACATTTTCATGAATGTAGGCAAGGAAGAAGACATCGAGCTGAAAGCAACCTATGCCAATAATGGCGGTTCCACAGTAGTGAACGATAAAGCCGAATGGTCCTCAGATCGCGAGGATGTTGCTTACTACAGCAACGGAAAAATCCATGCGGTAAAGTCCGGTGAAGCGGTGATTACTGCGAAATACGGAAACAAATCCGTTCAGGTACGCGTAGATGTAGAAGTACCCCGTTCCTTGTATATCAATCCTGCTTTCTTGACGATGAAAAGCGGGACAACGAAAGATGTGGTTGTAAACGCGTCCTTCGCGAATGGTACAAGTGAAGATGTCACTTCAAAAGTAGAGTGGTCTTCGGATAATGCAGATGTCGTATTTGCAAATGGCAAGACCGTATCCGCCTACAAGGCTGGAACAGCAAATGTAACGGCAAAATACGGCGGAAAAACAGCGACACTCGTTGTCGATGTAGATGTACCGCAAAACTTGACCGCAGATATCACGACAGTAGCAATCCCAGTGGGTGGCGCGAAGCAAGTGACGGTAAAGGCTTCGTATCCAGATGGAAGCTCTGCCGAAGATGTCACACAAAAAGTCGTATGGTCATCGAGTGCACCTAATGTAGCAAGCGTGCGTCAAGGCTTGATCACAGGTGTGTCCACAGGTGCAGCGACCGTAACAGCAACATACGGAACACGCACAGTGAACATTTCCGTATCGGTTGGCGTCATGCAGACATTGACGGTAGACAAGAAAAAGATCGTGCTTGGCAATGGCAAGTCCGAAACCGTCAAGCTGACAGCAGCGTACGCAGATGGAACGACTAAGGATGTAACAGATACAGCGACATGGAGCACTGCTTCTGCTGCTGTTGCAGAAGTAATGAACGGAAAGATCACGGCGACAGGAGCAGGGAAAACGACCGTCACAGGTACCTTTGATGGCAAGTCGGTTTCCATTGCAGTAGAAGTAGACCAAGCGACGAATCTCTCTGTTGATCCTCGCATGCTGATCTTGAACGTCAATGAATCAAAAGACATCAAGCTGAGCGCAACAAACTCCGCTGGCAATTCGGACAATGTGACCAACGATGCAGAATGGTCCTCGTCCTCGCTGAAAGTAGCTGATGTGGTAAACGGCCGTGTAACAGGTCTCTCAAACGGACGTGCGACGATTACCGCGAAATACGGCGGTAAATCGATCAGCATCCCGGTAGAAGTCGGAATCGTGAGCAAGCTCGAAGCAGACAAGCGCTTTGTATCTACGAAGTCAAACAGCAACGTACAAGTAACCTTGACAGCTACCTTCTCCGATGGCCGCACCATGGATGTGACCAATCTGGCTGACTGGAAGACGAGCAACTACAAGGTAGCTGACGTAACCAAAGGCCTCGTATCAGGACGTGCCTTCGGAAAAGCTACGGTTACAGCTAGGTACAACGACAAGAGCGTGTCCATCCCAGTCGATGTTGATACGTTGAAATACTTGAAGACAGATGTCGTTCAGCTCGTGATGAGCAAAGGTGAAACAAAGCAAGTGAAAGCCATCGCGACGTACATGGATGGCTCTGACCAAGATGTATCCAAGCCAGCTCTCTGGACCACTTCTCGCCTGTTGGTAGCCGATGTAAAAGATGGCATCATCAAGGCGACAGGGTCGGGTAAAGCGACGATTTATGTGCAGTATGGTGGGAAGAAGACACCGATTGTGGTGACAGTGAGATAGTGGGTTGATAGGGGAAAGAGGAAAGCCAACCGGGTGGATCGGTTGGCTTTTTTTCTTTGATTTTTATCGAGTTTGTAAAACAAAAAAAGTCACTTTATACAAGTGACTTGTGCGTCCTATATTATGGTGGAGCCAAGGGGGATCGAACCCCTGACCTCTTGACTGCCAGTCAAGCACTCTCCCAGCTGAGCTATGGCCCCATTAATGTTTAAATACTAACATAAGTTGGGTAGATAGTCAATAATAAAATATTTACTAATGGGAATATGGAGTATACTGACCAGTACAAACTCTTTTCGTATAATTGGTAGTATATAATCGCATGTCGGGATAGTGATGCATATGGCAGTCCATAAGAGAGTTGCTTGTGTAGTCAGAATTGACGACGAACGCCGTGTTATATATACCATATTTTTGTTCCCTTTGATACAAAGGAGATAATTAACAAAATGTTCACGGACAAATCTTATATTCCCATGGTAAGGTTATTTCAAATTCGAAAGCATCGGTCATAAGAAGGTCCTTAGGGAGAGATCCCGAGGACCTTCTTTGTCTGTACTTGGAATTTATTCTAAATAACTCAAATGGAGGTGAAGGATTTTTCCAATAATTGTCGAAAATTGTATTTTCCTAAGCTTTTACCATGGAAATATTGAAGGAGAATACATTTATGAAAATTGATTCGGATATATTAGTTATAAGTCGGAGTATATGTAATAATATCGCTAGGTTTGCTGCCACTGAAAGAGGACTATTGTCTCAAAATATTTTATCACAGCTCAGAAACTTCGTTGAATCAATTGCGGTAAAAATATATGGATCCGGAAACGATATTGATCTCACTTATAACTCTATTACGAAAGCTTTAGAACATATAAAAACAAAAGGAAGCTATCGATTTTTAAGTAAATTTCACGAATTACTACAAATTTCGGCCTCACACTATACTCTTGATGAGGGAAAGTCAGAAAGACTCATGTTAAAGTACTACGAGTACTTGCTAAAAATAAAGGTATTTTTAAAAAATACATATAATTTAGATGTACTAGATAATATCGATGCTTTCCCTCTTGACACTGACTCTAATCTATCGGAATACTATGAAAAAATTGCTGCTAGAATAAATCAATCTCAATCAAGTAAAACCAGAAGTTCTTATAACGATAGGTACTATATACAAAAGGTTAAACCGATTTTTGTTAATCATTATATATACTATGAGGTAACTTTCACTGTTGCTAATGATAAGGCTAGCAAATTTGATAGAGTAATAGCGTTTACTAAGCTGGAAATTTCACATAATTATGCTGTCAAACTTTCGGTAAGAAATGAAACCATTGACATAATGGGAAAGATAATGCCTATTCAGATTATTGATGGATGGGAAGTGTCGATACGTCCATGCGAACTTAATAGGTTTGCTCAAATAGTTGGGGAGCGTCGTATTAATGGTGGATCGACAGAATATCGTGAATTAATGCGATTCTTGACGGAAACGGGTATGAGTTTAGTTGACTTGATAGATTCTTCTGATGACTACTTCTTATATGTAAAAAATCAAATATTTAGAAGTGTAACGGATTTTCGTTTTTTTGATGCTTTAGAGAAAAGTCGTGAACTGACATTAGGTAATCGTCCTGGCAGTAATGTAATTAGATATTTGCTTCATAAATTAAATAATAAAGTTTTAAAGCAGCAGCATTGGAACCAGCCTTGTAAGAATTTATCATATTTGCATTTGAGCTATGGTTGTATTCCGTTTGATGAAATGCCGTTCAATACATCGCTGAGAAATCACAATCCAAAAATCTTAGATTTGTTTGAGTGTATAAAACCTTCAGGTCGAGAACATGAACTCCTTGCAAGGTTAATTAAAAACAACACTGAAAGGAATGGAGTATTGTTCACTCCTAAAAAAGATATTGAAGGATTTGATAATATTGACGCTCTTTTGCAGAAGTATAATAACGCTCTATATTACAAACATGCTCATCGAAGATTGGAAAACTATAAAGACCACATTTATATCAATGGTTACGCTGAAGATAGCGTTGAAATTATTAGAAAGCTTAGGGAAATATCATCATCTGGTATTAATAACTACTTAAATTCAGTTGAATTCTGGTTACAGTCATCTGCTTATAATATAGATTGTGATGAGAAGAAGTCCGCATTGAAGCAAATGTTTGTAAACTCCCGTGTAGCTTTGATTTATGGTTCTGCGGGAACAGGTAAATCTACATTGATTAACCATGTATCGAATTTCTTCAATGACAGGAAAAAAATATATTTGGCTAACACAAATCCAGCAGTAGATAATCTTAGACGTAAAGTAACTGCTGCAAATTGCTCGTTTAAGACTATTCGAAAGTTTCTATCAACAAAACATACTGATGCTACATGTGATTTGTTGATCATTGATGAATGTAGTACAGTCAGCAATACAGACATGAAGGAAATTCTTGAAAAAGCATCATACAAATTATTGATTTTAGTCGGAGACATTCACCAAATTGAATCAATTGTATTTGGAAATTGGTTTAGTATTGCAAAATCATTCATATCTGCAAAATCTGTCTTTGAATTAACAAAGCCATACCGTACTACAAATCTAGGTCTGCTAAATGTTTGGAACAGAGTACGGAATATAGATATGGCAATTTTAGAGCCATTAGTAAAAAATAATTATTCTGTGGCTTTGGATGAGTCAATATTTGACAATTCTGAAGAGGATCAAATTATTCTCTGTTTAAATTACGATGGTCTATACGGTATAAATAATATAAATAGATTTCTACAGGGTAATAACACAAGTCCTTCTATACAGTGGGGGATCAATACTTATAAAGTTAATGACCCTATTCTATTTAATGAATCAGAACGATTTGCACCCCTGATTTATAATAATTTGAAAGGGAAAATTACTGCCATAGATGTCTATGAGGATAAAATTCAATTTGAAATTGAGATCGACAAGGTAATTAACGAATTAGATGCTGAAAACTACGATTTTCAGTTTATCGGCACTTCCCAAAGTGGAAATTCTATCATTAGATTTTTCGTTAATAAATTTAGGAGCACTGATGAGGAAGATGATGATCTGACATCAGAAGCAGTCATTCCATTTCAAGTTGCATATGCTGTTTCTATTCATAAGGCACAGGGCTTGGAGTATAACTCTGTAAAAATTGTTATTACAAATGAGATCGAAGAACTCATTACTCATAACATTTTCTACACATCAATCACGCGCGCAAAAGAGAATCTGAAGATTTATTGGACACCTGAAACAGAGCATATTGTATTAAGTAGCTTAGAATTAAAAAATGGGAAAAAAGATGTTGCGCTATTAACATCAAAATTTAGTTTGTAGGTGTTATAGTGTTAATTATTTTGACTGCAGTGAACGAAGGACGGTCAAACTGTAGCGGGCTTCCAGATTGAAATCCACCCGGTCTATATACGGGATATGAAGGAGATCTTCTAACTGTCCTTGTCTTAGGGGCGATAAAAATATTATGAAAAAACCGTCCTCTACTGGTCACTTAATTTCCAGTATTGACGGCTAATAGCATTTTACAGCGAAGAAGCAAAAAATGCATATAAAGAATAGTCATCAAACGCCTTAATACAATTAGATTGGCGAATTTCAGCCGTCAAAGGTAATGACATCCCCCGCGTATGTAAGGATGAAAACATTGCCGTACAACTGCCGCAAAAATTCGTGAGAAGGTCTAGTAAAGAAAAATAATACTAAGATAACTGACTGTAAGATGATTGATACTATGCGATATTAAGCGACTATAACAGATGCCGCGGGAATGAGGTTGCTTCCCGCATACAAAGCATATTTTGGTCACACTTTCCGTTTTTGAGCGTCTTGGAAACCTCGAGCGAAAATAAAACTAACCGCTTGAAATCCTTGTCTTACAAGGTTTTTACAGTTTTTTTCTTATCTCTCACCCCCTATCCTCCACCATATTGATTAGATAAAATCAGCAGAAATACCGTTTTTTTCTACTATTCTAATAAGGGTTGATACACTGTGGCGCGTTGAGGACGAGATTCATGCCAACGATCCCCCCGTGGAGAAAAGTAAATACCAGAAGCTCCACAATGGAATTTAAATCATATGATATTGACAAAAGCCTGCCGATTGGTAGGCTTTTGTCAATATCAGTGCGCCAGGATGGGCTCCCAATACGAGGGTGAGGCGAAATCTGGATACTCTTACTCGATTCAAAGTATACAAACTCTATTTGAGGCTAGGTTATCTTGTCGATGTCTTAAAGTCCCGGAGACCAGTCTTTTTAATCTTCTTTGTGGTAATCGTTCAAAACATACCTCTCATTAGTTGATAAAAAAAGAAATGCTGAACGCTTGTGATCGGCACTTTCATGATAGATTTCTCATGAGAATTACCTATTATGAATAGGTTTCAGGAAAATAATATGGAAACATTATACTTGTGAGTCCTATTCTCTTTTGGTTATAAGGTCCTGTGTTGAAATGAAGCTAAACGTCATTTTACTTTTCTAATGCAATAAAATTAGGTCTAAAGAATGTGAAATGGCGAATTTTGGAGTTTTTTGTCTCCCTAATTGTGGTATAATTGGCAAATGTAATTATTGGATAGTTGACTATTTTGTTTATAGATTGATTAATTTTCTCTTTATGTATTTACAAAACGGTCATGATCGTTTTACTGAATGTAAGCGGTCATATCCTGTTTTATGGAAAGCGTCGAGACGTTTTTCACAGAAAAAACGTAGGGGGTTACTTTTATGGAGTACAAGTTAAGGGTAGCAGGCACTGCAATTGGAGAACTTTCAGAGAAAATTCCTTCAAATATTATTGCTTTAAATGAACTTATCAAAAATGCCTATGATGCGGGAGCTCGAAATGTACATATAACATTAGATACTCAAAAACAACTAATGACCATAATAGACGATGGTTCTGGTATGGATGAAAAAGAAATATCTACTTTGCTTCAAGTTTCTAAGAGCAATAAAAAATATGGTTCCATGGCAAATAACCGTTATGTACAGGGATCGAAAGGACTAGGTTTTTTATCCGTTTTTAAATTTGGAGATATCGTTACATGGAGAACAACTAAAGATAAAGAGAGGTATTTTGAAATTGATTACAATGAAATGCTTAAAATGGAAGATGTATCTGATTATAAGGTTTTTATAAATGAATCAACGACTAAAGATTTAAAAAGTGGAACTTCAATAGAAATACAACTAAGAAGAAGTTATGGAGTAGACCAATTAAGAGAATTTCTTCTTAATCAAGTGAATCGCGATAAGATACTAAATTCGTTCATCGATAGTTCATTTAATATCATCCTAGAAATCGAAGGGAAAGTCTATCAAACACAGACAGAACTATCCCTATCAAAATATTATGAGGATAAACAATTATTTTATGTTACTTATGAATCTAATTCTCATCAAATAGTAGTTCAGTATTTAAATCATCCCAAATATGGTTTTCAGGATATTTCCCCTGTTACGATTCCAGTAACTAAAATTGATAAGCCTAAAAAGTTTTATCTTGAGGTAGAATTAATGCTTTATGATTTTACTGGAGGAAAAAAGAAAAATCACATAGATAAACTATTTATAGACCCTACGAATAGTCTAACTGAGAAGCTTATTCCGTTAATTTATGTTAATAAAAATTTATTTAATAACTATACGTTGTTTGATCCTGAAATATCAAGATATAAGAAATCTAATGAGAGCCTTACCCAAATGATTGGCCGTATTCAAATTATTAGTGATGATGAGGAGTTAGAATTTAATTCAGATAGAACACAACTTCAAGAAAACGAATTAACCAATACCATAAAGGATACTCTTGCTAATATAAATTTATTTATTCAACGCAAAAGCTCCGAAATTAAAAATGAATTCAAAAGAAAAAACGAAAGATATCAACCATATCGTCCTAAAGTGAACGGAGGAGCTATATTTTTTGATGAAGTATCAAAAGTGGCTGAAAGTGAGAAAGAAGTAGAGCCTGAAACTCCTGTTTCAATTCAGGAGGCGATCCTAAAGCTGAAAAAAATTGAAACTTCTTTGTTCATCCCTACGGATCCCATTGATTTGAAGGGGTATTTAGAAAAAGTTGAAGATACTCAAGGGAACTCTGTAGACCAAAGTTTGATTTCTTATGAAATAAATGGTTCACCAATTGTAAATGGGATGCTTACTTCATTAAAACCAGGAGAAAATATAATTACTTATTCCTTTGAAGATCCTGTAAACGGAAAAGTAGCAAGAAATTTAACGTTGCATGCAATTGAAAAAGTCACTCCGTTAGTAACTCAAAAACCCGATAGAATACTGATTCCAAATGAAGCTAAGCAGGGATATAAAATTAAGTATAAGCTGACTCAAATTACAGAATTAGTTGACCAACTTAATAAATTATATAAAGTTACCAGGGTGTCATATATTGAAGTGATTGCTTGTTCTCTTCGCTCAATCTTTGAATTATCAATATATGAATTGGAGATGTCAGGTAGGATAGAGTTTAAATTTGTTAATAAATCTAGTGACCGTTTGCTTGATAAAGTGCAAACATTAATTAGAAGCATCAGCGGGAACAACATGTTATTAAGTGAGGTATATAGTGGACTAGGTCTTCCTAGCTATAAGGATTTTAAAAACAGTTTGGATGCAAGGGATTATGGAAGTACAATAAAAAAATGTCATCTGGGGGCACATAAATCAACAAAATCATTATCTGAGAGGAATTTGGAAGAGATAGGGAGAGACGCAGCATTGTTTCTTGTGATTATTAATGAAATCCTCAATAATCCTAAGATTGATTGGGCTAAATTGGGAAATCCTTGGGTGCTTGAAATATAATTACTCCCTAAATTGAGGTGTGATGGAATGCGTAATATTGCCTTTAAAGAATATAGAAAAAAAAGTGATATACATGGAACTGTTTTATACCCTGCTGTGATGGTGGCTCCAGTACAGAAAAATATTTTATCAGATTTAATTAATAAGCAGATAACCATGAAAATCTTTGATCCCTTTCATGGATCGGGAACCTCGTTATACGAAGCGATGGAAATTTCGAATAATGTGCATTTAGTAGGATGCGACATTAACCCTCTTGCGAATTTAATTACTCTAGTTAAACTACAAGGTGTTTCCAAAGATATATTAAGCGATATTGAAGAAGTGAAAAGACTACTGGTTAATTCATCATGTACCGTGAATCATAGCTTTCATAACATAGAAAAGTGGTTTAGAAAGGACATCATACACTCTCTTTCACATGTGAGAGCTTGTATTATTCAAATTAATAATAAACAAAATCGTTTGTATTTTTGGTGCATGCTCTGTGATATCGTTCGAAAATACAGTAACTCTAGAAGCTCAACATATAAGCTCCACACAAAAAAAGTAGATGATATCAATAAGATGGAAAATAATGTTGTTGGTGACTTTGTTAAGTCAATTGAATCAAATTGGGTGAAGTTCCAAAAAAATTTCAATAATTTCACTTTATATAAGGAAAACACACTTTCAATAGTCAAAGAATTTCCTGCAAATGAATTTGACATTTGTATTACCTCACCGCCATATGGTGAAAATAGTACAACAGTACCCTATGGGCAGTTCTCAACACTTCCATTATTTTGGATAAATAATAATGATTTAGAGATGGAGGGCTGGGAATTAGATAACTTTTCTATAATTGATTCTAAAAGCATGGGTGGCGGGTTTTCACAAGGGAAAGAAGGAAAAGTTAGTAACGATTTACTTACACCTTACTTAAATTCAATTTCAATACTTAAGCAAAAGAAGGTATTGCGATTCTTTAGTGACTACTTTTTCTTTTTGGATGAGATGTGTAGGGTAACAAAAACGTATATAATTATGACTCTTGGGAATAGAACAGTAGATGGTGTGAAAATTGATTTGACTGATATTACAGTTCGATATTTAGTTAAGAAGGGATTTTTACAAAAAGAGGTAATGGAAAGAGAAATTGTTTCAAAACGCATTCCTAGAAAAGTATCGAGGGTACATAGCAAGCCAGTATCATCAATGAACAAAGAATATGTCATTGTCATGCAGAAAGGTGACTCCTCTAACCATTAATATTAAGAGTTTGTAGAATTATTGGTCACTCTTGTTCTTTTTGGGAATTACTGTTTATTTGATCTTAAATATAGAACTCAAAAAGCCTTGTCCAGCAAGGCTTTCCTTCGCGGCTGTTTCCTTAATACTTGAGCTTTTCACTGGCATTGTAGTAGTCTCGGGGTTCGGTCCAGCAATGCTCCACCATATAATAACAACAGAAACGGCAGAGATGCCGTTTTTTCTTTTTGTATAAGAAATCCCCCAGTTTGACGGAGGTTTCGGTTATCTTATGGCATTGGGTATCCATCTCTGGAACTCTAATATATCCCGCTTCGTTCCTCAATATTCTTTTCCCAAAAACTCACAAATTCATCAACCCCCGAAACGCTTTCATCCTCCCCCTACTAACAGGAATATCCATCTCACTATCATCATTCATCTTAATCAAATACGTATTATTAAACCACGGAATAATCTCTTTAATATACTTCACATTCAAAATATAATTCCGATGACTTCGAAAGAAAGAACGGGACCGATTCAAAATCTCCTCCAGCTCATTTAAGGACAAATCACACTTGTCGATACTCTCTTTTGTCGCCACATATAAATCTTTCTCCCGCACAAACGCAAAGTAAATCTGCCCTACAGGGATCGGGATGATCTTGTTGCTCTTCCGGATGCAGACATGCTCTTCCATCAGGGGAACTGTCGCGGTGCGGTCATTCATAGCCGCTCGCTTCCTCAGTGTCCTCACTTTTAGGATCACATCGTCCAATTTCGATTCCATGATCGGTTTGGTCAAATAGCCCACTGCCAGCGTGGAAAAAGCCTCCAGAGCATGTTCATGATAGGCAGTCGAAAAAACGATCAAGGGGGGATTGGACATCTGATTCAATGTTTTGGCAAATTCAAGACCATTCATTCCGGGCATCTGAATATCGAGCATGAGCAAATCAGGCTCGGAATTGATGATATGAGGCAATGCTTCCAAGGGATTGGTATAAATTGCGTCCACCTGGATATCGATATATTTTTTCAGCAAATATTCCAATTCGGAACAAATGGCTGGCTCGTCATCGATGATGATCGTTTTCAGGAGCATCTGGATGCACTTCCTTTTCAAATGCGGTTAACGGAGCGACAAAGGATACGATTGTTCCCAAACCAGGCTTGCTTTGAATCGTGAGGCCATATTTTTTGCCATAAATGGATTGCAGCCGTGAATGGACATTGACAAGGCCGATGCCTTTCGATTGGCTGTTCCAGATTTCGGCCAAACGCTCTTCACTGATTCCAACTCCATTGTCTTCAATGCTGATTTTCACTTCTTGGCCAAACGGTTCCACTCGAATCGTGAGCAGACAATCGCTAACTTTTGGGGAAAGTCCATGGTGAATGGCATTTTCCACGATTGGCTGCAAAGTCAGGACAGGCAATTTGCACTCCAGCAGGGTTTCGTCGATCTCCATGTTTACCTTTAAACGGTTGCTAAATCTGACCTTCTCGATTTCCAAATACGACTTGATTCCGTCCAGCTCTTCCTGCAAGCTGTGATGATTTCCCTTGCTTTTCAAATTGCGCCTGAAGATGTCACTTAAATGACCGATCAAGTTTCTCGCCTGATCAGGGTCTGTACGACAATAAGACATAATTGTCCCCAAGGTGTTGAACAGAAAATGCGGGTTGATTTGTGCTTGCAGGGCGCTTACTTCAGCCTGCTTCCGCATTTTCGCTTGATGCTCAATCTCCGCGAGCTCAATTTGGACCGACAGCAGCTTGGCCAGGCCGTCCACCAACTTCTCGTTAGTCTGGGACGTCTTGGAGGAAGAGGTTTTATAGTAGAATTGCAACGTCCCGATTTTCTGGTTTTGATGATACAACGACGCGGCGCTGATCGATTTTAGGCGAGGCGGACGCGGAAGAGCAAAATCTTTG
The DNA here is from genome assembly GCF_022026395.1 of Brevibacillus brevis. Classification (NCBI taxonomy): domain Bacteria; kingdom Bacillati; phylum Bacillota; class Bacilli; order Caryophanales; family Paenibacillaceae; genus Brevibacillus; species Brevibacillus brevis. The sequence continues at coordinate 1,469,680 of NZ_CP041767.1, forward strand.
TCGCACCATTCCCCTGTAGGGTGGGTCAAAACAGCTTCCGCTACCTGTGCGCACAGCGTCTCTTTTTGCACATGATTCTCCAGTTCATGGCCTTTTGCACTGAGCAGCTTTTCACAGTCGGTAATGGCGACTGCATCCACTCTGGCCATTTCACGGATCAGCTCAGCGGTTTTTTTCGCAGAATATTCATTAAGCCCCGTCCGCAGATGAGGCAACGTCTGACTTGCAATCGACAAGGCAAGGTTTGCCCCAAGTGCGCCGGACTGGTCTTGCATCATTTTGAGATTTTGGAAAACGCGCGTGAAAAGCAACAGTCCTGCAATGGTCATAATCGTGGTCGGGATCGCGATTTTTACTTCCAGTTCGAGTGCCGCTGAAAAAGGCTTGGCCATGAGAAGCACCATAACTTTTTGAATGAGCTCGGCTGTAACGCCAATCAGTACGATATGCTGCCATTTCAGACGCAGCATATTCATTTTCGTGCTGACGATCCCGGCCAAATAGCCGTTCATTACGGTCGAGATGGCACAGGCGAATGCGGTAAATCCACCGATCGAATAGCGATGAATACCTCCGATAAGGCCGGCCAAAAAACCGACGACTGGCCCTCCGATCAACCCGCCCGCGACGGCACCCACAATGCGCGTATTGGCGAGTGCGTCATTGACCCGTAGCCCATTCTCCGTTCCGATTACCGACAGGAACCCGAACAGGGTGGAGAGGATCATGATCCGCATCCAGTTGTTTTTTCCGTACATGATGTTCCGAAAGTAATCGAGTTGGCCGATGATAAGGGCGATGACTGCAATTACAGAGATGTTTTCAAGCAGTCCCAGAAGCATAGTGATTGTCATAACAGCCGCCTCCCTATGGAAAAGGGTAGCCCGAACTGGTCGAAAAATCAATGTAACTCAACTGGGTTTTTCGGCAGCTCGGATGCCGTTTTTGCACATCTGGAAGTATTCAATAGATTCTAGCAAAACAAACAACTTAAAATAAAAACAGTTCTTCGAGAATCCATCCGGATGAATATGTAAACCCTTTCAAAGCATGGTTTCATTTGTAAGCGGTTAAACGATGCCAATTTCGAATGGATTCGGGTCAAACATAAGGAGGGGGCAGCAATGAAGCCAACGAGTGATCGTGAAAATACTCGGCGAATCACAAGCAACATCTTTAAAGGTTCACTGGGGAACCTGATTGAATGGTACGACTGGTATGTCTATGCAGCTTTTGCGGTGTACTTCTCGTCTCAGTTTTTTCCAAAAGGCGACGCTACTAGCCAGTTATTGAATACTGCCGCTGTTTTTGCTATTGGATTTTTAATGAGACCGATTGGGAGCTTGCTCCTGGGCCGATACGCTGACCGTCACGGACGCCGTGCTGCGTTGACGCTGTCTGTTACTATCATGGCAGGTGGTTCTCTGGTGATTGCCGTAACACCAAACCATGAAACCATCGGCGTGTTTGCGCCTATTATTCTCGTTCTTGCCCGCCTGCTCCAAGGTCTTTCGCTTGGCGGGGAATACGGAACATCTGCCACGTACTTGTCCGAGATGGCTTCGAGTGGTCGCCGAGGGTTCTATTCTAGCTTCCAGTACGTCACGCTGATCAGTGGACAATTGCTGGCACTAGGTGTGCAAATTATCTTGCAGCAAATACTCCCGGAAGAAGCGATGATGGCATGGGGCTGGCGAATTCCGTTCATCATCGGAGCGTTTGGCGCAGTAGCCGTGTTGTGGTTGCGCCGCAGTATGGACGAATCAGAGCAGTATACCAAAATGGAGTCGAAAAACAAGGAAAAGGCGGGTACGCTTCGAGAGCTGATGAAGCATCCGAAGGCGGTATTGGCAGTCGTTGGTCTTACGCTCGGGGGAACCATTGCCTTTAACACCTACACGACCTATTTGCAAAAATTCATGGTGATTACGGTAGGACTGCCGAAAGATATCGTTAGCTGGATTAACTTTACCGCATTGCTCGTATTTGTCGTCTTGCAGCCGCTTGCTGGTATGCTGTCCGACCGAATTGGACGGCGCCCGCTGTTGATTGGTTTCGGTATTCTTGGAACATTGTGGACCGTACCGATGTTTATGCTCCTGGAACAAACGACTAGCCCATATGCCGCTTTCTTGCTGATGCTGTCTGGACTTATCATTGTTACCGGTTATACGTCCATCAATGCGATCGTGAAAGCCGAGATGTTTCCAACCGCTATTCGCGCTCTGGGTGTAGGCTTTCCATACGGGGTGACCGTTGCGATCTTTGGGGGAACAGCGGAGTTCATCGCGCTATGGTTCAAAAGCATCGGGAACGAATCTCTCTTCTATTACTATGTAGCGGCTTGTATTGCCATAAGCCTCCTCGTTTACTGGCGTATGGACGAGTCTTCGAAAAACTCCAAGATCGAAGCAGAGTTGAACGCTGCAAAGGACTAGATGGAAGAATAGAGGAGCATGGAAGAATAGAGGAGCAACGAAAAACGGCAGAGATGCCGTTTTTTGCATTACCGAACTGTAAAAGATTGCATTTCAAAACTCCAGGACATTGCGGATATGTCTGGCATCAGCATCGGGCTTTTGTATCGGCAATTCACAGCGACATGACGACAGGCAAAGAGTTTGCGAATTTGCTGATATTGATGGCTCAATCGTTTCTAGCGGGGGGAGGAACAAGCGAAAAACAAACCGAGGTAGCTCGCCTTAGCGACAAGTTGTTTCACGCCAGAGCCCAGCTTGTCAAAAAAGGTCAGGCGCTCGGCGAATTCCGATCAGGGGACCCAGATGAAATGGTCGTATTTTTCTATTCGACACTACACGGGTTAGCTATGATGAAAATGATGCGAAAAAACCACTTCACGATGCCTTCATCCTCTATCCTCACTTCTTTTCTATACAAGGAAGGAGAATAACCGTACATGTTTACAGTGATCGGGGCGGATCAAGTAGAATTCGATGCAAGAGAGCAAATGTCTCAGATTTTTGCGGAGGGATTCACGCAGTGGCAATGATGATTCTCCGTCATATGATGGAAAATACCCCGTATGAACAATTTCTCATCGAAGAAGTAGCAGATACGAATATTCCCGCTATGAAGCTATACCAGAAATTAAGGTTCCAAGTATACAGCCGGAAGCCCGTCCCTTTAAAGAGAGCTCAAAAAATTGGAATCAATCATTTTATATCGTTGAAATACGAAAAATCGCTCAAGGGATAGATGATCCTCTGAGCGATTTTTCGTATTTCCGCGCCGATCTCGTACGAACGCAAAAAAGAAAGCCACTCTTACGCGGACAGAAGGTTTTCCCTTCTCTTTTAGAGCCTCCTAAACGGCCTGCAGGGGCTTTCCAGTCACGGGAATCACTGCGCTTGTTACGGGATGACCCGAAACAGATGGGAATGCTGGATCCCATGAGAAGTTCAAGGACAACGGGAAGTTAGGGGAGGAATATACAATGCAGGCACTTCAAAACGTTTTTAACTATCAAGATAAACAGATTCGAGTAGTGGTAAAGGATGGCGAGGGGTGGAAAAACATCTGACAGAACCGGATGGAAGCATAACATCGACGTATTAAAAGCACCCAACAACAGGAAGCCTGATCAATGGAGTAAAGTACCTGATCGGATATTGACGGTAACGAGATAGATTGAAAAGGGTGCAAATAGAACAACAGCCAGCTCTGCAATTGATTGAACGATATAAAAATCCAAGCGTTTTGATTTATGCGGATCCACCGTATTTGTATCAACAAGGAGCAAACGTATGTACAGGAATGAGATGACGGATGCGGACCATATTGAATTGCTCGACGCATTAGACGAAAATCAGGGACCCGTGATACTAAGTGGTTACGATAATGATTTATACAACATTCGCCTAAAGCATTGGCGTAGGGAAGAAAAGAAAGTTTTGGCGGAAATGGGGCAAATCAGAACAGAAGTTATCTGGATCAATCCAGTGGCAGTGATCAAGTGGGGCTGCAGACCATCTTCTCGCTGCCCGGCATATAGCGGATGGATACTAAATGCTCATTATATAAAAAAGCCCATCCTATCTAAGGATGGACAAGGTTGAAGGAAAATTATTCAAACACCGGACGCAAGAAACTTCGCTCGTAACTGATGATGCACTTTGTTTGCTCTGCGAGTGAGAAGGCAAGTTGGCAATCTTCATCGACCAGTATTCTCTTTCGATAATCCTCATATTCTGCCAAACTAGGAAAACTAAATAAGGCATAAGCAATATTATTAGCACCTTCATGAGGAAGGAAATAGCCATGATGATGTCCGCCAAACTTGTTGACAAGAGGTATCCACATCTTTGCATATTCTTCAAAAACACTTACCTGATATGGATCAATAACATATTTCAAGTAACAAGTGACCATTTTTCCACTCCCTAATGGTTTTTCCTAAATCTTACTGTACATCAGTATTAGAAACAAGAAGGGATATGGTTTTACAAGCTGTGTATTTAAAAAGGACTTTTAATAAAAGTCTCGTGGATTTGAATCACATTCTATTTTTAAAGGCTTAAACCAATTTTTCAGGAATGTTCGTATATCTGAGACTGTGATAGCAACATCGCCTTTTTGAATATCGATGTATAGGCTATAGCCTCCATCAGATTTAGACTCAATTGGAATCAAGTCAATGAATTCGTTATAATCTTTTACTGCTTCGGTGGCTCTATCCATTTGTGGTTTTGTTACATCACTTACAATCATCAAAAACTGTCTCTTCAACAATACACCCCATTGTTTTTATTTTCATTATATCACAGTAATGAAAACCGGGTGGGAAACGACAAGTTGGCAACTTAGTGGGCTGCTGGTTGGCGACCTACCCGAAAGGAAATCAAAGACATTTTGTTAGCTGTAGAAAGTACGATGATGGCTAATGAAAGGGAGATCAAATTGCCGAAGTAATACGCAGTTCAAAACAAGGAGACTAAGTCGTTTCTGAAACATAACGGGAACTACAATCCGTGCGCCTATCCGTATGATGATGTGGAGAGTATCGAGGAAGCTACTCATTGGAGCGACTTCAGGCACGTTTCGTATGTATCTAGGTGTTACGCCGACAGCTTTTACAAGTGGCAGATTGTAGATGTGGACACAAGGGAAGTGTTGGAGCCGATGCGTGACAAGTGGTGGAGAAGATCAAAGAACAAACGCACTTCTTTGTCCTTAGTTACGCCGAGGACAATGAAAAGCACCTTGACAAGTAGACTTTGATGATGTGTCTGTCCAGAAGATCGGCACTGCGATGACGGTACAAGAAGCGATCTGTAACGCAGCACTGAAAGTGGTCACTTTAACAAAACGGTAATTGTAGAAAGTAGGAAATTCCCCAACCTGGTGAGAAAAATACCCCGGGATTAACCCGGGGGCCGTTGATGGTGGATTAGTTGATTTTCAACTGTTCCCAGGTAAACGAAACCGGATAAGAACCGTTTTCAAAGACTCCTACCTTTTGCCACATGTAGAACACCACTGTTTTATTTTGGTTATCGATCCCAATGTCGATTGTATACCTATAACCAGGAACTTCCCAGCGTTTGACTTCCTGATTGTTGGAATCAAATGCGACGACAACCAAAACAAGGTCATTCGATGAAGGGGTATACGACCAATACGTATACTCACCATACTTAACGATGACGTTTGCTTGGCTAATTGCAAGTCCAGCTGGTTGCAAAATTTGAGCAGGTCTGGCAATCAATTCATAGCTATTCCCGACTTATTCCCTACTAAATGTGAGGGTCTTCGTTCGAGCCTACACCGTGCAGGCGACTTTCATCGCACACGGCGTTCCATCAACGGATAAGAAAGAATGTTTTACAACGGGCAAATATAACGCTACGTCAATCAATCTAAATTGTCCGCTAACTAAAGTTATAACTTTCTGTGATTGTGTTATTAAAGAGCTGAGGTTAACAAAACACACGATTTGATAAATAGAGGGGCAGTTGCAGCGGGGGGGCGAGTCTTCAGTCTCGACGAAAAAATATCCCCCGGGTCCATCCCGAGGGCTGTTGATGGATAATTAATTGTTAGAAATATCCAATACCATTTCTTGCGTGTGTTTTGAATCAACAGAAATGAAAAATTTATACGTTCCTGCAGAAGGCATTGTGTAAGATCCTAAGTCAAAAATGATTAACTGTCCTTTATCAAGAGTAACATTAGGAATCGTAATTACGGAGCCATTAATTTTATCAGCACCAATTTCATTGCGACTAGAAGCAATGTAATACAAATCGGTTGCATCTGGAGTGAAAACATCATTCAAATCAAAAGTTAGAGTAGCGTTTCTTAATGGCTGGGTGGCGATAAATTTTGGCATAAGGTATTGGGAGGAGCCTGCAACGAAATGGTAGGGATATTGACCATTTAGATTGTCTTGCAAAATGAATATTGGATCAGTATAGCTATTCTCGACTTATTCCCTTCTCTTCGTGAGGGTTTTCGTTCGAGCCTACACCGTGCGGGCGACTTTCATCGCACACGGCGTTCCATCAACCGATAAGAAGGATTTTTACAACGGGCAAAATAAGCGTACTACAAATATGTCAATATTTACAGATTTTGATTTCAACATGATGGATCCAGGTGATGAGGGATTAACAAAATAATTGGTTTGTAAAGGAGAGGTTCGTGCATGACAGAAATCGTTTTAGAACTCGATGAAAACCAGCGCTTTTTGATTGAAGACCCTGACAGTGTCTCGGTGATTATGGTCGATCAGGTGACGATCCTTCCAGTAGCAAACCATATAATGTCGTACTGGACTTGCTAGAATTGTACTGGGATGATCCAGTTGCTCTCGTCGAGGTTATGTTGGGTATTGAACCAAGACGATTCCCGATCTTTTTATATTTGTAAAAAAGGAAGGATGGAGCTCTGCCCCATCCTTCCTTTTTTAACCTTGCCCCACAATCTTCTTCAAGCGTCCCACCAGCGGAATGACAATAACCGCTGCTACAACCACCTGCAAAACGTTCCCCGGAATGGAGCCAAACGGCTGGATCCAGTTCCCGTAAAGAATAACCTCAACAAAGTAGTAGCCCACGATTTTAATCACCAATGCAGCGGCAACTGCGAGTGCGTACACAAATACCCGGTTACCAGGCATCTTTTCGGCGATGAGGCCAGCTACATAGCCCATTGCACCCACGATTACGAAGGTAAACGGTGCCCATGCTGTCCATCCGGAGATAAGGTCAAAAAGGCCCATACCAAAAGCTCCAGCAATCGCTCCTGTTTTTCTGCCATACACAAAAGCTGCGATTAAAAGAGGCACGTTACCGAGATGAATGAGGCCACCGTTCCCCATGATCGGGAGTCGTAAATTGATAAACATGGTGGCTGCGAGAGTAAAAGCGATAAAAAGGGCGTTGATAACCAAGGTTTTCGTCTTTGATGCTTTTCTTGCTGAAAAAGTAGAATCCATATGATAGCCTCTTTCTTATTAATTTTACTATTATCATACTCACAATCAGCTACATAATAAATACACTTTGCACGATTTATTTGCCTAGGTAAATCATTCCAACGGGAGAGGTACGCTGGAGAAAGGCTAGGAAGCAGGTGCAGGACAGTAACAGATTTGGATATATTAGCTGATCCGCTGCTGGAAGGTGGTCCCACATATAGTCGAATCACGTTTTTGGAAAGTGTGCAAAAACATCTCATGGAATAGGAAAAACTCAAGCTGGAATTGGCTTGAGTTTTGTTTGTCGTGCTGGTTAGGCTTTTTTACCGTAAGCTTAGGCAAGTCTCTCCCCAAGCTGCTTCACTTTCTCCAGCCACTTCTTACGCTTTTCCTCCGCCGAGGCATTCACTCCACTAATCTCCGTAACCTTTACAGGCTTAATCCCGCAAAACTTCAAAATGTTGCGTTTCATCACGAGGTGTCCGGCTTGCCAGTAGATCAATCGGTTGTACCAAGATGGGGTATCCATGGTCACAATCAGATGCGCGGTTTTGCCCGTCAACAGCTTATCCCATAGTGGAGAGCCTTCCCGATATTTATAGGCGAATCCGGGTAATAAGACACGATCGAAAAATCCCTTCAAGATAGCGGGCATCGTGCCCCACCAGGTCGGATAGACAATGACCAGATGATCGGCCCAACGGATGAGCTCCTGCGCTTCTTTTAGGTCATCCTCCAGCTCCGTTCTTTTCCGATATCCGTACTTCAAGTTTGGGTCGAAAGCGATTTGGCTCAAGTCAATGGTGCGAATCTGTGCTGCTTTTCCTGTAGCTCCTTTCATATAGGCATGCGCCAACGCAGAGCAATAGCTCTCGGGATCTGGATGTCCGATGATAACGAGAATGTTCATTTTCATATCCCCCTGTAGAGTTGATTCCATAAGCGACAGATCGTGGTAAACTGAACTGTATTCAGCATATCGTGTGGAAGGAAACAGAGGAATGATCGAGAGCGCATAAATGTTGTGGATTTACGCAAAGGAGGTTCCGTACTTGGAAAATGCGCATGGGTTTGCGATTTCGATGGTTTATCCGATTATGAAGACAATTACTCACAAGAAGCTTGATTTTGAACGTTTTTGTGAGCATATTTCTTTCGATAGCAGCTTGCTAAAAGATGTAGAGGCGCGCATTGATGAAGCGGAGCTCGAGCGTTTGATGAAGGAAGCGGCCATTTACACGCAAGATGACCATCTCGGACTGCATCAAGGGCAGTTAACTGATATTGCCGATCTGGGCATTCTTGGCTATGTCATGATGCATTCGGAAAAAATCGTCGATGCATTGAAGGCTTATCAGCGGTATCACGTGATCCTTTGCAGCGGGTACGAGCTGGATTGGGAAGAGCGGGGGAACGATGTTTTCCTGCGGTTTCATAGACAAAGCCCTGGGAGCGTTTCTCGACATTGCATGGAGGACATGGTCAGCTCCTTGTACCATTTGATCGTCCGTATGAGCCATCGGTCTATTCCGTTACAGGCGATACAATTCACACATGACGCTACGACGGATATCGAACCTTATGTGAATGTGTTCGGGATGAAGCCTTACTTTGGTGAAGAAGAAAATGGGCTCTTGGTAGGCAAAGAAGTTTTGCAATACCCGATTCTGTATTCAGATGTCCGGCTGCGCAAAGCTTTTGAACCAATCGCGGAAGAAAGTAGAGAGAGGCTGATCAGGGGGCGGGAATTTTCGGACCGTGTGTTTCAATGGATGATGGGATGTATGCCTGCGGCTTTCCCGACCTTACAGCAGACTGCCGCTGCTTTTCATATGAGTACGAGATCCCTGCAAGTGAAACTAAAGGCAGAGGACACTTCCTATCATGAATTGTCCACGAATGTCCGCAAAGAAATGGCAATGGGGTATTTACAGCAAGCGGAGCATTCCATTGGAGAGATTGCCTACCTGCTGCATTTTTCAGATCCAAGCGCCTTTCAAAATGCTTTCAAGAAATGGACGGGGCTGACACCGGGACAATATCGGATCAGTCGCCAAGCACTTGCCATGTAACCTCATGTGGAACACGCTGTGTAAGCGTGTTTTTTTGTTGTGGACCCTCTTTGTTTGACAAATTGGAAAATGATGGTGTACACTTTTTTATTCCGACCGTACAGTATAAATAAACGAGGTAAGATCATGCCCAAATTAGGAATGGAACCAAAGCGCCGAGCAGATGTCATCAATGCGACCCTTACTTGTACTAGCAATCACGGGATTGATGGCATGACGCTGGATAAGGTGGCGGAGTATGCGGACTGCTCAAAAGGTGTCGTCACGTATTATTTTAAGAATAAGGATAATTTGACGAGTGAAGCCTTTCAGGCATTCTTGGCCTATTATGGCTTGAAAATCGAAGCTGACATTGAGAACACCATGACCGCCCAGGAAATGATGGATGTTACGCTTGCTCATATCTTGCCGCCATACGTGAACGACAAGGAAAAACGGATCAATGTTTCGCAGCTGGATGGCATCGCTGAGATGTACATCCCGCATGAAGATCAAGCAAGACTCTTTGTCCAATTCTTCTCCAGAGCCGCATTAGACCCCAAGCTGCAAGAAGTAGTTGCGAATAGTTATATGAGAGATTTGCAGGGCATCACCAAGATTTTTGAATACGGCAAGCAAACCGGGCTTATGTCTGTAGAGGATTCACAAAACGCTGCCTACGGACTCATGGCGATGGTTGTGGGCTTGAGCTTCTTTCGAGTGGCGAGGGTTTCGCCAGCAAACGGTGAAGACAACCGATATATTTGTGAGGACTTTGTAAGGCAGATGACCAATAGAAGGTGAGGAGGGTACACATGAATATTACAAAGATAGAAGCTGGCGGGAAAAATATTGCCATTGTGAGTAGTAGCGAGGTAATTATAGAGGATGTGCAGTCCGCATTGGATCTGATTGCAACAGTACACTATCAAGCAGACAGTGAGCGTATCATTCTCAACAAATCATTGCTCAACGAAAGCTTTTTCGATTTGAAAACACGCCTTGCTGGCGAAATCCTTCAGAAGTTCATCAATTATCGGGTGAAAGTGGCAATTGTAGGAGATTTTTCGGTGTACACAAGTAAAAGTCTAAAAGACTTCATCTATGAATCCAACAAGGGAAACGACATCTTTTTCTTGCCGACCGAAGAGCAGGCGATCGAGAAGTTAAGCCAGGTGAAATAGAGATGGAGCGACCGTCCACCATGGTGAGCATCCCAGCAGGGCATATCGAATTACGGGACGATCGGATCAAGGCGATATGGACAACCGGGGTGAACGCTTTTTTACTCGCACCGGTTCCTGTTACGAATGCGTTATACTTCTCGCTTGTACAAAAAGCAGCTGGACCGAGTGACCACCCAGAGGCTCCTGTCGTGAATGTCTCGTGGAACGATGCGATTTCGTTTTGCAATCTGCTTTCTCAGCAAGCAGGTCTCACGGAATGCTACTCGATAAGTGAAGATGGTGAGCGTGTTAGTTGGAACGAGGAAGCGGATGGCTATCGTCTGCCGACAGAGGCGGAATGGCAGTACGCTTGCAAAGCAGGGACGGGCGGTTATCGGTACGGCGAACTGGATGAGATCGCATGGTACCAAGGGAATGCTGAGGGTACAGTACATGCGGTAGGACAAAAGCTGCCGAATGCGTGGGGGCTCTACGACATGTTGGGGAATGTTTGGGAGTGGTGCTGGGACCTTTACGATGTAAACGTCTACGGCTCCTACCGAATTTTTCGCGGTGGCAGTTGGGCGGAAGAGGCCAGAGGATGTGGGGCGACGTGCCGCAGACGCAGTCACCCCACGTTTCGAATAGATGATCTCGGTTTTCGTCTTGCCAGGGGGGTTGCAAAATCCAAATAAATCCGTTACATTGAATTTAGTTAGATAATCTAATTATAGTCAAGGTGGATTATGAGCAGAAAAAACAAGTGTGAGCAAACATCCGATCAATTGCCAAAGCTTGGTATTCAGCCATATTTGCATCTGATGGAAAAAACAGCTCTGCAAAATACGGATCGCAAATTGGCTCATTTGGGGCTACTGATGCTATGGCTGGGGGATAACGCCATAGACGTCATTGATTTGAATTTGGAGAAATTCGGCATAACGGAGTGTAAATGGGACGTATTGCTGTTGCTTACGTTACATGAAGACAGAGAACTTATCACTCCCTCTTCGCTTGCAGACAGGCTGGGTATTCGGCGTGCTTCTGTTACAGCTTTGCTGGACTGGCTGGAAAAAAGGCACTGGATCATCAGGGAGCAAAGCACGCTGGATGGTCGCAAGATTCATGTCAAAATCACGCAAGAAGGCAGAGAATTAGTAACCAGCGTACTGCCAGTTTTTTGGTCTGCTTGCTCCTCCATCATGAGCGAATTAGAAGAGGAAGAACGGATGCTGTTGGAAAAAATCTTGATGAAGTTAAATAACAGCATGGAAGAGAAACTGGGGGTGGGAAGATAAGATCATATTTTTTTGTGAATATAATTAGATAATCTAACTATAATCTGTGTAAAAATTTGAAAAAGAGGTGTGCGATGTTACAGCGAAACTACTCACTCATGACGGCAATCCTCTGCTGGTCTGGAATCGTCGTCATGTCGAGCTTATACGTTACGATTCCCCTTATGACCATATTTGCCGATCTTTTCAGTATTACGTTGACACAGGCTGCAGCAGTAGGCAGCGCATTTTCGGTTGGGTTTGCCATAGGGTGCCTGATTTATGGACCGCTGTCCGAAAAGTATGGCCGCAAGAACGTTATTGTGATCGGGATGATTGCCCTGGCTCTCTTTTCTTTGTTGCTTGGTAGTGCAAATGATTTCGTATGGATCATTGTACTCAGGGGCTTGCAAGGTGCTGCCGCTGCTACGTTCTCGCCTGTTGCACTCGCCTATGCGGTGGAAATGTTCCCTGTGGCAAAGCGGGTAACGGCAATCGGATTTATCAGCACAGGATTTTTGGCGGCAGGAATCATTGGTCAAGTGATCAGTACCGTAATGAGTCAACAATTCAGTTGGCACGCCGTATTCTATATGCTTGCCGCTATCTATTTCGTGACGCTGCTCGTGGTGATGAGGTGGCTGCCAAAAGAAGAGAGTCCCCTTGCTACCGTTAATATGTGGGAGCCGATTAAGCGAATTCCCTCCCTGTTCAAACAAAAAAATATCGTCTTGGGCTACATAATCGCTCTTGTATTGCTTATGTCATTTGTTAATATGTATACGGTCTTGGGCAGTTATTTGGCGGGATCTGATTTTGGGCTTAGCAACAAGGAGATTCTGCTTGTTCGAACGATTGGTATAGTGGGCATGCTTATTTCTCCGCTGGCGGGCGGGCTGGCAAAACGGTTTGGCTTACGTACCGTGCTACGCTTCGGATTAGGTCTGGCAGTGATCAGTATGGCTTCCCTCGGTCTAATATCTAACTTGTCTCTTTTGATCGGTACGAGTGTGCTTTTCGTTGCCGGAATTGCGCTATCTGTTCCTTCCGTGATCACGCTTATTGGACAGCTAGGGGGCAAATCGCGGGGAATTGCGGTTTCGGTTTATACGTTTATCCTGTTTTCGGGAACAAGTCTTGGGCCGATATTGTCCATCCGTTTTATGAATGTTGGCAGCTATGAACTTACTTTTGTCTTGCTTGCAATCGTACTAGGAATTGGCTTGTTGGCTGCATGCCTGATTCGCAGTGATTCCGCGGTTGAAAGCAGTAGCACAAAACCTCCTTCGCCACTAGCTTAGTGGTTGAGGAGGTTTTGTTGTATAAACGATGGCTGCTATCGATTATTTTGTTGATTCAGCAAGCGTTCTCGCTGCTTATGCATGGCAATGAAAACGGCAAACACGAGAAGCAGACATCCTGTGAACAGAAACCCTTCCTCGATGGAGAAGGGCAGCCAACCTAACAGGCCTGAGCCGACGACCACACCGAGAGAGAAAAAGGCGTATAAGTAACCGTGTGCTTTCCCCCGCAATTCTTGCGGCGTCGATTGAATGAGCATCGTATTGACAGAAGGAAACAAGAGAGCAAAGCCTATCCCATATAGTCCTAACATGCAATACAGGGCCAATGTCGTGTTGGATTGACCAATAAGCAACTGACTCACACCCATGAACCCAATTCCGATGGACATCGTTTTGGAAGGGGCCACGCGATCAAAAATCTGGTTGGTCGGAAGGACAAAAAGCAAGACAGCAATCATCCCAAAAGTGCTCATTAATGTACCGCTTAATTTCGAATCGTATCCAAGCGATTGCACATGCAAGGGCAAAAGGTAAGCGATCACACCTTGTGAAAACATGAGCAAAAAGGCACCGCCGTAAGCTTTGATAATCCCAGCATTGAAGATCAAGGCTGAGGTCGGAATGTCCTTCTTAAGCTTCTCTTTCTTGCAGGCCTTAGTGGATCGCAGAAAAATGACGGACAGGATGGCTAGGAAAAAGCCCATAACAGCGACACATGTAAAGACAAAAGGCACGGAGGTTTTGCTTGCCATAATCCCGCTGAATGCAGGTCCGATAATCGCCGCGAGTCCCACAAAGGTACCGGTGAAAGCAACCTTTCGTCCTTGCTGCTCATGTGAAGTGTTATTCGCAGAGAAAGTGAAAGCAGCAGGAACGATCAAACCGGCGACAAATCCGTGAATGATTCGCACGATAACTAACAGAAACGGCTGATCGACAATGTGATACAGCAGCAAGGCACAGCTCGATAAAACCAATCCGATCAACAGTGGCTTGGATGGCCCAACCTTATCTGTCAGCATGCCTGAGATAATATTGCCAAAGGTATTGGCTAACGAATACAGACCGATGACAAAGCCTATCACAAATGAGCTGGCGCCTACGGAAGCAGCAAATGTACTCATGACCGGCAGTTGCGAGAACAAATCAAAGAACGAGAAAAAAACGATGCCGTATACGAGCACGGCATTGTTAAACGGCTTCAGAGGATACATATCCTGTGCCGTTTTCAGTCTGCGATCCAGAAAGAAGTTCCCAAACGGTACAAAAGCGGCGAGTAACGCAGCAAGAGGCCAGAGCAGGCTCCATCTCACGCGAATGGCCGCATAGAGTATCGCCAGAGCATACAAGCAAAAAATCCCGCCGTGAATACTTCCTGTGATGGTTACAGCTTTGTCTAAGCCCCACACGTATTTCAAGGGCATCGCGATGCCCATCAATACTAATAAGGAAAGGCCATCGAGTAGGCCTGTAAGACGTAAAAAGTAAATTGGATGTACCCGCACTTGTGACTCTCCTCATTTTTTATGAAGTGATGCCTCTATCCTAACATTTTTTTTGATGAAGAAAGTGAACAAATTCGGGTCATTCCTGTGTCGATATCATGAGGGTGGTGTATTTCTTTTGACGTGTTCTTAACTGTAATCTTCAATCAGGGAGACTTTTCCTTCTTTCATCATAAAAATCGATTTCCCTTTTAATTGGAGTGTATCTCCAGCCTTAAGTCCGTTTGGCAAATCAATCGCGAGTATTCCTTCATAATCAATTTGAACTTCTGCTCTGTCATCCATCACGAGGCAGGCGAGAATGGTCTGACGCCGACTCGAGAAAATTTTCGCAGACTTTTCAGCTAGCTCTCTAAACACTTCTATTCCTTTTGTTTCTGTGTCCAGTTGTCCCTTGGAATAATTCCTGAAAACAATATCCGTATGCAAGTGTCTCACTATACCTTCGACATCAAATGAATTGTAGGCCTGCACATAATTTTCAACGATTCCTTTTACCTCTTCATTCGTCATGGTCATGCTCCTCCTCAGGGAATCAACGACTTGGTCTTCCGTTTATGAGTGACATTTTATTGGCGATTGTTTACAATTTACATAAGTTTTTAAAGGGATTTCAAGTCATTTATTTTCATTTGTTACGCGATTTTTGGTATTCGTGAAAGTTCTTGCTAACAAACTTGATTGGCGAGGTGTCCCGATGAAGAAGCAAAATACCGAATCACCCAAAATTGTTGGTCAAACGGCAGCGACAGGCTTCCAGGTAGGTGTACGCAGGACGATGCCCATTACCCCGGAACAGGCATGGGCGTTTTTAACCTCGTCCGAAGGGGTGAAGTTATGGCTTGGACATGTACCGAGCCTTACCTTTAGCGAGGGGGAGGCCTTTACTTCCAGCGATGGAATATCGGGTCAATTTCGTGTTGTGAAGCCATTTCGGCAGTTTCGGTTGAAGTGGTCGATAAAGGAATGGGAAAAGCCGTCCACATTGCAAATCCGGCTGATATCCGACAAGCCTGACCGAACGACCATTAGTTTTCATCAAGAGAATTTGGATGACATGAACACAAGGGAGCAAATGAAGCTTCATTGGGAAGAAGTTCTGAATGAAATCAGGCAAAATGTCTCCATGATGGAAAGTGAATAAGCTTATAAACTGCACCTCTCGTTTCTATGTTTCACAATGGGGTGCAGTTTTTTTGTGATCCCTCATGATGAAAATACAAACATATTTTCCTGTTGCTGGTATAATCGAGAGAAATATATAAAACAGGGTGAGATGATGAAATGTTCTCTTTTCATAAAATCAGCAACAATGCTAGCAATCATGGGCTGTTTTTTTTCCAGCGTACCAACGATGAATGAAAAAACTGGTATCGTGACAACTGCATTTGCAGCGGAACCTGCTTCTTATCTTACAAAGGAACAGGCTATCTCACTCATGAAAAAGATACCTATCGATACAAAGGGTTACGTTGTGGAAGATATCTATCTTAACGATACAGTCGCTTTTGGTCAAAACGGAGCGGTTTGGACGAGCTATTGGGTCAAAGATAAAGACGGGAATGAAAGTCTATTCATAGATATAGACGCAACAACAGGCAAATTGGTCCGGTTTGCAAAATCTACAGTTGATAAGCCAAAAGAAACGGCTGTGAACATCATTTCAGAAAAAGAGGCTTTGAAAAAGGCAGAAGCATTCGTAAATACAGTTGCCTCTGAAGTGCAAGGGCATATTTCCAAGGCAAATGAATATCAGGTTGACGATTCCCTTCCTCCGCAGGTAATGGATCATGTTTTTCATTTTGTTCGCGTAGAAAATGACATTCCATTCTTGGAGAACTATCTTCAGGTAATCGTCGATTCTCAAGGTGAAATCGGTTCTTACAGTCGCCAATGGTACAATGGAGAGTTGCCATCTCCTGTTCCAGCCATATCAGCGGAGGAGGCAAATAGACGGTGGGACGAGGCGGTAAAGCCAGCCCTTCATTATGTGTATACAGGGGAGCAGATCGGAAAATATGGATTGCCCCATAGAAAAATGATTTTGGCATATGCTTACGATGAAAAAGCATCGGTCTTCATCGATGCGATGACGGATCAACCCATGACGATTTTGGGGGAGAGTAGTCAGCAGTCGCGAATCCCACTAGGAACATCAACCAAAACGTTGGGCAAGGAACGAAAAAGGCTGATGGATGATGAAAAGAGAGAGAAAGCCGACGAGATTGCACGTACGATGTTCCAAGCTATACCTGATCGTCAAACAAAGGTTGGGGGCAGTACTGCGATATCATGGAATGGATTTGGGGAGGTTAGCTCCAATAGTGCAAAGTCTTTTTATTATGCTCGTCCAGCCCAAGGAAAAGAAAAGGAAATGAAGTTCCAGTTAGGGATGGATGATTACGGAGAGGTTACGATTTTTTCGGTGGAGGAAGAACATTCTGAAATAGAGAGTCGAATCTATCCCAATCCCATTCCTTACGAAAAAGCACAAGTAGATGCAACCGATTTTATGAAGAAACTCTATCCTGATCGACAAGGAGAGCTGTATGCGATCCATCTTCCGCCAACAGAAGAGAGCAAGAAATGGCTGTTTCAGCGAAATGGCGGCTACTACATTACTTTTGGTTGGTTAAAGCAAGGAATACCTGTCCAAGGCCTCGAAACGGGGGTAATCGTAGATCCTGTAAATGGAGAGGTAAAGGGGATGCACACTTTTCCAGCCTATCAACCATTCGAGATGATTCAGGTACAAAAACCTAGAATCGATGAACAAAAAGCAAAGCAGGTAGAAAAGGAAAACAAGGAGCTTCGACTCACCTATTTCATGCCATATCCAGAATGGCGACAGGGAACCTATCTGGTTAGTCGTGAGCCAAAGCTGGTTTACAGAATGGTAGGAGACGATGGTGTGGTTGATGCGGATTCTGGAGAATGGGTGAGCTATACGGCTTACAAGCAGTCAAAAATTCCAGAGGATATTGCTGCGCACCCTCACTATTTGGCGCTTTTGTACGCTGTGAAAGACGGTTATTTTCCTGTAACAAACAGCAATCTTGATCCTGATCAGCCTGTTACCCGTGGAGAGTTTCTACGCATTGTGCTCAAAGCCCAGGAGTCCTACGACTTCTTTCCAGACTATTATGGAGTAGCGGGGGAGGAGCAATTTTTTACGGATATCGATAAAGGTCATCCCCTCTATGAAATCGTGAAAGATTCGATAGAAAGAGGTTTGATACAAGCTACCACCAACAATAAGCAATTCGATCCAGATCGCAATGTCACAAATGCGGAAGCAAAAGAGATGATTTCCAGGCTGCTACAAAGGAGTGGAGAAAAGAATGGAGCTCTTTCAATTGCCGGGCAGCCTACTAAGATTTTGACAAAGGCTGATGTAGCTCGTTTATTAATGGAATTGAAATTCTATTCGAGAAGCACAGAGTAAAAGAGTAGGGATGCAGTTTGCTTCCCACTTTTTACGCCAATGCTCCGAACACAAGCGTTTTTGCTTTTTGTTCATTTCCACTCACTCTGGAAATTGAAGTAAAATAGACGAGTAATCCTATGAGTTGCTCAAACCAACAGAAAAAAGAGGTGTGACGATGGTAGAGGAGTTGTCGAATTACCTAAAAGAATGTGACATAAAAGTGGTTGCTGCGGAGGATTTCACGGTACCGGCTATAAAGGAAGATAAGCACAGCATTTTGGTCCTGCCTAGCTATAATATACTAGAGATGATAGAGGAAGCGGTGGACGAAGAGGGATCACTCGCTGATTATGTACATAACCAGCTAGAGGAGGTTCATGGCTTATCTGTGGAGGATGTCTTTCGGCGAATTGTGAAGTCTCGTCTTTTGTATACAGACATTGAAGCCGAGTTGAAAAGTTTGGAAGGAAAGAACTTTGAAGGCATCTATCAGGCATATTCCCTGATATGGGAAGGTGACGAGCTGCTCAATGAACAACTGAGTGAAACAGAGACGGAGTCCTTCCGCATAAGTGAAAAATGGGTGCAGGATCGGTTGGAAGATGATGCCCTGATTGTCCTGGAATTGCCGATAGCATCCGGTTATGAAGCACCACTGTGGGTCCCAATGGGCGGCTATAATGAATGCCCACTGCCCGTTTACCAGTCTGTTATCGTAAAGCACTGGCAGGAGGCGTATGGGATCAAGATTCTCGCTGTGACAGAGGATACGTGGATTTTTCAAGCTGGTTCAAGACCGAAGACCCATCAGGAAGCACTCAAGCTGGCACGAGAGCATTTCATCTTTTGTCAGTATGTTCTGGATGAGTTTCCTTCATTAGGGCATTACGCCAATTATTTAATGAAACAGGATGTTTGGCATTTTTGGTGGGATTAACCCGCCATATTCCTGAAATATCTCCCGTGTTCTGGCAATAAACATAACAAGATACCAAAGAACACTGGGGGAAGGAATGAGCAAATCATGCCTCAAGGAATACATGATGTGGAGCTGAACCTGCCCATCGGGGCGGTATGGCAGTTTGTAAGCATAGTGGAGAATTGGGTTCCACTGGTACCTGGCTACATTAACCACGAGGTAATCAATGAACGTTGTGTCGCTTGGACGTTTACAGGCGATATCGGCATCATGAAGAAGACCATCAGCCTGCAGGTGGATATCACCGAATGGACGCCTCCGACCGAGGTCAAGTTTACCTTGACGGGGATCAGTGGGAATTTCACTGGGCATGGCTATTTCAAAGCGAAGGCATTGGGGGAGGCACGTACGAAAATGACGGGGTGTCTCGACATCACCGCCCATGGTGTGAAGGGCCCCATGATCAATTCTATTCTGAAGTCCAATCTTCCCAAGACAACGAAAGAGCTCGTGGAGGCTATTGGAAAACGTATAACGAAATAGCATCCTTGCCACCAAAATGTAAGCACGCCAGCTCGGCGTGTTTTTTTGTTTCATGCACGATTGGGAGATAATAAAGGAGGCGGGGCCAATACCGAGTAAATCAAAAAGTCGGCGGAGTTGACGCTTAGAGACATCGATCCTTATATTTTTTTATGATGATTCCAATTGTAACCACCAAGCTGCATATGCCCCCGCCACGGTTGAAGACCGTTACCCGTCCTCGTCTGATCGAGCCGCTTAATGAGCGAGAACTTGAAATTTTGCAGCTCATCGAAAAAGGATTATCGAATCGTGACATTGCCCGGTACTTGTTCCTCGCACTTAGCACGGTGAAAGGGCATAACCGGAATATCTTTGACAAGCTGCAGGTACAGCGGCGTACAGAAGCAGTCGCACGGGCTCGCCAGTTAGGCTTGCTGTAAATTCCAAAACAATACTTAAGTACCTGTATTCCAATACCGTACTCCCGCTATACTGATGGCAAAGCGGATAGGGGGATGTCAATGAGAGCCGTGGTTTGCACGAAATACGGATCGCCCGATGTTTTGGAGCTAAGAGAAGTAGAGAAGCCTATTCCTAAGGAGAATGAAATCCTGATAAAAGTTCATGCAACAACGGTTACATCTGGAGACTGTAGAATCCGCGCCTTCAAAAGTCCGTTCTTGCTCTGGATTCCCATGCGCCTCGTGCTCGGACTCACAAAACCGAGAAATCCGATTCTCGGCGTGGAGCTATCTGGGGAAGTCGAAGCGATCGGCAAACATGTCAAACGATTTAAAGAAGGCGACCAAGTCTATGCATTAAGCGGGATGCGATGCGGTGCGCATGCGGAGTACATCTGTCTGCGTGAAAACGCAATCGTGGGGGTAAAGCCGACAAATGTAACACATGAAGAAGCCGCCGCGATTCCTTTTGGGGGTACCACCGCCTTGCATTTTTTTCGAAAAGGAAAGCTGCAAAAGGGACAAAAAATGCTGATCTACGGAGCTTCTGGAGCGGTAGGGACCTCAGCGGTACAGCTTGCCAAGTATTTTGGCGCTGAGGTGACAGCGGTATGTAGCTCTGCCAATTTCGATTTGGTGAAATCGTTGGGGGCCGATACCGTCATCGATTACACGAAAGAGGATTTTACGAAAAAAGAAGAGCGGTATGACGTTATATTTGATGCCGTTGGGAAAGCAACGAAGTCCCATTGCGTAAAAGCACTGGCGCCTGACGGGATATTCCTGACAGTCGATGGGCTAGGGATTGCAAAAGTGCGAACGGAGGATTTGGATTTTCTTAAAGAGTTGATGGAAGCAGGGCAGATAAAAGCGGTTATTGATAGACGTTATTCGCTGGAACAAGTACCGGAGGCACATCGATATGTAGAGACAGGGCGGAAGAAGGGGAATGTAGTGATTAAGGTTGGAACATGATGAAATTGTGCCAAAATAAAGTCAAAGGGGGGCAGCTCTTTGCCGAAAAAATTGGCATGTGAGACTGCCCCATTTCACTCTTATTCATTCCGCCAAGCCAACGCCAGCGTCCCCATCCCGGCATGTGCCCCAATCGTGGAACTGATCGGTCCAACCAATACCTCGACATCGGAGTACTTGCTCTGAATTTTCTCTTTCAGTTCCAGCGCTTTGTCCAAAACGTTGCCATGCAAAATCTGCACGTGCTTCACGGTGTAATTCTGCTTGGCGTTCTCCAACTGCTCCATCATGCGCTTGATCGCTTTCCCTTCGGTACGAACCTTTTCATATACTTCAAACAGTCCATCCTTAATTTGAAAAATAGGCTTGATCTGAAGCAGATTGCCGATGAAATATTGCAAGCCGGTCATTCGGCCGCCCTTGTAAAACTGGTCGAGACTGCCGACCAGGATGTAGTTCTCGAACTTTTTGTATTCCTTGCGCAAGGAAGCCGCAATCTCTTGGTAGCCTTTACCCTCTTTGGCTTGCTCGATTCCGTTTAAGATAATCGAGGTAATCGGGTACGACATCAGCTTGGAATCTACCGACTCGACAGGAAAGTCTACCATCTTGGCTGCTGTGGCGCTTGTATTGTAGGTCCCACTCAGATCAGAGGAGAGGTGTACAGCAATCGCGCATTCATACTCTTCCTTTAATCGTTCGTAGAGGGTCACAAATTTTCCTAAGCATGGCTGCGACGTTTTGGGAGCATAATTGGCCTGTACAATTTTTTGATAAAGCTGTTCAGGCGCTAAATCAATGCCGTCTTCATAAGTGCCATCTTCAAAGATAATCTCCAGTGGAACGACGTAGATGTCATGCTCTTCCAAGATGTGATCAGGTATGAGTGCGGTACTGTCTGTAACCCAGGCAATTTTTTTCTTCAAGGAAACATGTCCTCCCCCAATGTAGTAGAAACCTTGCTATCTCTTTACTGGTGAAAGCTGTATAAGCAAACTCGCATATATGTATCATAATACGGAAACTGTCGTTTTTTGTCGTAAATAGAAGAAGTTTTCTTGAACAAATGAAAAATCCCATGTTTCTTCGAGAGGAAGAGACATGGGATTTGTATTGTCTACTCAACCAACGGCTTGATTTTGGGAAACACCTTCAATGCTGTCTTGTAAAACACATCCTCGTGATACTCCGTTGGGATTAGGTCCTGTACAAACTGGATATACGACTTCACTGGCGCCAACGGCCAGTCTGTTCCGAACAAAAACTTGTCGTAATGATCACAATAGGTGATTGCGTGTCGCAGATGGGAGAAGAAGAGAGGGGATTCCGAAAGTCGCTTGCAATTGGCTGCGTCACCGACCATTAAGCCGGAGAGATCTGCAAACATGTTTCGGTTTTTATAAACGACCTCTGCCCCATCGAGTACCCACGGATCACCAAAATGGGCCATCATGAAATTGACGTCTCGATGTTTCACCGCCACCTCGTCCAGTGTGAGAGGGTGGGAGTATTTTAAGAGCCCGCGCTCCGAGTACGTATCGCCGGTGTGAAAGACGACAGGCACCTGGTATTTGGCTGCGAGCGCATAGACGGGATCATAGACGCTATCATAGGCGTAGAAGGGATAGTAGCCTAGATAGATTTTCAACCCGACCACATTGGGTGTTTGCAGGTCAGCTTCCAAGCGTGCCACTGCGGCTTCATCCAGCTTGAACGGGTTGATTCCCAGGCAATAGACGAATTGTGGCGGCAACTCGTCTGTCAGGTCTAGTCCCATGGGAGTGACCGCTTCCACATCGGGAAAGCCGTCTGGCTGAGTCTCTGTCAAGCCCATGCCTATCCCAAGAATCACGCCATTCTCGGCATATTCTTGCAAGAGGCCGGCAACGGAGTAATCGACAAACGACTTTTCTGCCGCTGTCCGCTTGAATTCCTCGATATGGGATAAATGCATGTGCGCATCTATGATTTTCATTGTGAAGCCCTCCCTTATTTGGCAAAGCGTATCGCCCGTAAGTCAGATAAGGCATTGGATGGAAGCGTGTTGTCGGCAAACAGGAAAAAGACAGGTGGAGTAAAGGTAGTGCTGTTGTTTGGCAGATTCAGCTCGCGTATGACAGAAGCTACCGCTACTTCTTTGTTTGCGTATACTTGGAGGTCCGCAGTATCGAGGTCAGTAACGATATGCATTTGATCCTTGCTGTTAGCGCGCCCGAGGACATAATCAGAAACTTCAAGGACATCCAATTCACCTTGTGCGAGCATGTAGTTGAGCTCCTCTCCATTCGTACCGACGGTTTTCAGCCATACCGCCTCGTCTTCGGTTCCTGGCTGCAAAAAGATGTCCGTGGACAATTCCTTTCCAGCAAAGTAGGTTCCAGTATTCTGCTCGATTTCTATGGTATGGCAGAGGACAGGTACCCCTGGCAGCAGCAAGTAATACTGATGGCAAGTCAAACCGCGATTCTTCTCCTGCTTTTTCACATGGTAGCTCACCTTGATTCCCTGCCACGCGTTTTGCCTGTTGTCAATTAGCTCGACAAAGGATGCAGTACGCTCTTCCTTAACCAGAGAAAACGCGCTTAACTCCTCAATATAATTGCCGATTCCACCTGTCCACGGATTCCACCAAGATTTCGGTTTCCGCTCAGGGAAGGAGCTATCCAGCCACTCCTGTCCATTGCTTGTGAGCGAGTAGAGTGTCGGAGCAAAATCAGGAGCGGCTTTGATCCGCAATCGTCCATTGTCGGCAATATAGACCTGCTGTCCCTCTTCCACTGTTTCTTCCTGGATGACCTTGCCTTGACCGATTGGGAAAATCGCGCTTTGCAAATGTGACACATGCGTCGCAAAACGTCCCTCTACTTGCACGAGGTCATATGGTTTTTTCGGCGTCTTGAAGGAGAAGCCAGATTCAGTCGCTTCTTCATCTTCAGTAAAGCTCTGCGTTTGTCCGGAAGCAGACTCACTCAAAAGAGATGCCATCAGTTCTCCATCCAAGTACTGCTGCTTGTATTCTTTCACCTGTACATCCAGGTCCTTACTTGTGACAAATGGATTTTGCCTATTGGCACTCAACTCCAGGTGAGAGGTCAAGATCAAGTCTGCTGGCAGTGCTTCCTTACGGGCAAAGGCACGAAACTCTTTCCAGTCAGCATAGGCCCCATGCGAAAAGTAGATCGGGCCAAACGATTTTTTTTCATGTGGAGCAAGCATGCCGAGATTGGTTTCAAGTGTCACGTACCAGCCTTGAATGTCAAAACGGTATTCAGGAGGCCAGCACATTCCCCATGGGGCCGACTCATCCTGTGTAAACAGCCAGTTTTCACTGACTAACTCAGCATCCCAATAATCCATATCGCTGCCGTAAGAGGATGGTGTTTCAACATAACGGCCTTGGTACGGCACAATGGGGCGATGAAAACTGTGATGAAAGCCTTGGTTTAGCCACAGCTCAGCAGCCAATTTGTCAGCAGAATGATTTTCTATCTCCACCCCGTGTTCCACAGTGCCATCTCCGAACAGGAGTGTTTTGCTAACCAACGCTATTTGCGCGTATGCACTGGAGTGATACGTCGCACGGATTCCGATCGCTCCTTTTTCTGCGATAAATTCAACTTTCTCGGCACGTTTCTTCGAGAACTCGCTGGAAAAAGGCTTGCCGAGCTTGGGATAGAGGAGATTGGTTGGCTCGCCACCTGTCCCGCCAACAACAGTCATTTCATTATCTTCTTTGTTCAAGTAGAGCATATGGCGGCCATGGTGCACTTGCCAAGCTTGTTCCGTTTCTCCAGACACCATCGCACCAAGCCCCGTGAAGGCAGCCCCAATTTTTTTGGCAAAAGAAACTGATCTGCCATCTGCGAGCTTTGCCTCCACCTGTACGTTGGCTTCGTAAAAGCCGTGTTCATACAGATCAGCGTTAAGCGGAAGCGACATGCGCTCTTTGCCAGACAGTTTCAAAGTGTGGCGTTGCTCTTGTAAGCCAAAAAATGAGCAAGCGGGCAGCTCGAATGCAAATTCGGCTTCTTCCGCAAAATTGTTTTCCACGTCCAAATAAAACAGCTTTGTCTGCCCCGGATAAGAGAGGCCTGGTACATGCAAGGAAAGGGTAGCAGGAAACTTGGGAAGGATTCCGACCTCAAACAGCGCTGCCTTGCCGTTGATCAGCAGGTGGGTGCAGACACGCGGGTGCGTGCGCCAGATGCTTTGCTCTTCTGTGATTGGATCGACAAAAAAGGTTGCGGACAGCGTGGTTTCCCCTGTCACAGCCAGCTCGTGCTGATAATCAAAGCGGATCGTGTCGCTCGGTTGCCCGTTTAACGAAATCTGTAACGGCTTGCCTGATTTGTTGACGATCCGATAGTGAATCTGATACTCCCGTCCAAAGACCAGCTCCAGCTTTTCCACTTCGGCAGACACGAGATAATCTTCCGTCTCAATGAGGCGCATGCCTCTGCCGCGCCGCTCAAACTCCACGCGCAAGCTCTTGTCTCCTTTTGCCCAGGAGTAGGTGAAGTAATCAAAGCCGTTTCCCTTGCGTCCGTCTGGCTCTACGACGATCTGTCGCGTGGAGTCCTGATACCAGTCAAGCTCCTCAAAATAATGGGAGATCGCCTCGGTACGGAGCACAGAAGGAATCATGTTCATTAGGTGAGTGGCGTCGTCACGGTCTTCCCAGAAAAAGCCGAACTTCTTATACAACGGAACAGCCTTCGTGTTTCCTGCCCACGTATAGAGATCAAGTCGCGACCAGCCGAGCTCAATCGTTTTCTCCAGTGCGCATGAAAGCAGCATCCGGCCGACCTTTTTTCCGTGATAGTCGGGACGTACATTGAGCAACGGGATGTAGAGGGCGCCGGTATCTTCCCGATATTCTGCCAGACTGCAATAACCAACGACCGTTTCACCTTCCATTGCGAGATAGACAGTGATAGCGTCAGAGGCTGCTTCTTCTTGTCTGATTTGTTCGGCTGTCGTAATCGAATTTCCGCCTCCCCAGCTATCTCGGCTTGCATTCCACATATCTGCGACCGCTGCGGCCAGCTCAGGGCGGTAGGTGACAATTGAGATTGATGCTTCCATGCTTGTTAACACCTCGATTACATTGTTAAATTCTGTATCTTATATGAGTTGTACGTTTGATTGAAAGAATTGTTGCTAGTTTTCGGAAAAAGAATCTGAATATGAGATAATAAGGGGGAGCAGGAAGGGGGTAGCTATGAAACGGAAACTGATTATTGGTGATATCCATGGATATTTTCATGTACTTCAGCAGCTACTGGAAAAAATAAATTATAAGCCTATACAGGACCAGGTTATTTTTATTGGAGATTATATCAATAGAGGACCTGAATCTCTAAAAGTTGTTTCAGAGATTAAAAGAATGGTGGAGGAAGAAGAGGCAATTGCGTTAATGGGGAATCATGAATATTCTTTGATTGAATTTTTGGACTCTCGGAACCCTTCCTTTGATTTATTTTTTCTACATAAAATGGGTGGTATGAACGCAATAGATAGTTTTCTTCAAGGTGTTGATGATTCAGTTTTTAACGACATAGAGCTTGTTAAAAGAACACTTAAAGTAGAGCGCAAAGAAGAAATTGATTTTATTAATCATTTGCCTTATTACTTTGAAGATGAAGGACATATTTTTGTACATGCAGGAGTTCGTCCAAGGAATTGGCGAGAAACAACACCTTCTGATTTTGTCTGGATTGGTGGGGATTTTATAGAAAGTCCAACAGGCATTGACAAAGTTGTCATATTTGGACATACCCCAACTTCAAGAATAAAATCGAATACAGCACCCAATCAAATTTGGTATTCAACAGAAGGTGATAAAATAGGAATAGATGGCGGGTGTGGCTATTCTGGTGGGCAACTAAATGCGCTGGAAATCAATACGGAAGGATACAAGAACCACTTTGTAAAATGCTAAAATACGCAGCCCCTACCCTAATTAAAAGGTGGGGGCTGTTTGACACTTGCCAACTAACCGGCTATTTCCCTACTTTACAAGCCCCTTCAAGTAGTCCAGGAGCAGCGGATAGAAATGCGGCTTGAAGTGAACACCATTGTCCGCGTACTGGATTTTGTTGGCGGTGAAGAGGGGGGCCAAGTCCACGTAATCGACTTTGACTTCATCGGCCAGCAGTTCAAGCGCTTGGTTGAAGTCTGTAATGTTCGCATACTGCGGCGTGCCGTCAAGCTGGATTCGTCACCATATCAGCATCAAGCACCAATACGGCAAAATGATTGGAGCCGAGCGCGGTGTCGGGATGGGGAAGGCATTGCAGATGTTGAATATCCCACTCGAAGGTACGCATCATCGTGGAATGGATGATGCCAGAAACATCGCCAAAATATTCGTCGCGATATTTGATCAGTTGAAGTTCTCCTAATCGTCCACCATACCCAAGTCGCGTTAAATGTAATAGTAAGGTAACGATAAGGTGCGATTTAGAAGCCATTAAGCTTAGCCCGTTACAATCAGGCTTGAGGTGATAGTCATGGAGCTAAGGCAGAACCGCGTTCGCATCATCGATGGCTTGCGGGGATTTAGTTTAGTAGGGATTTTGCTGGCGAATATGCTGATTTTCCAGTTTGGGATTTGGGGAAGCCAAGAAATGGATTTATACGCCCTCCCCGATTATGAAATGACTGCTTATCAGCTTGTGAAAATATTTGTGGAAGGCAGCTTTATGCCGATTTTTACCTTCATGTTTGGTTTTGGCATGATCAAGATGCAGCAAAGCTTGGCCGCAAAAGGCTTGAGACAAAAACGCTACCTTACCCGCAGGTTTTTGATGCTGATCGGATTTGGTTTCCTTCATTCGTATTTCCTGTGGGAAGGGGATATCTTGGGGTTTTATGGCTTGATGGGCTTCTTTTTGTTGCTGTTCATGAACCGTAAACCGAAGACTTTGCTCATTTGGGGGATTGTCTTGCTCTGCCTCATCAGCTTAATGGGGCTTGTGCCAGATGATCCGAATGATCCTGCGAGTATTACCGATCCTGCCCGTATGGAGGCATATGTGGTCAAAACCATGACTGTCTATGGCACGGGAACATACGAGGAGATCGTGCATCACAGAAACAGTGAAGATCCGCTTGGTTTGCCAGAATACATGATGTTTGTTTTACTGTTGATCGCGCCGCTTATGAGCGCACCCATGTTCCTTTTTGGGATGTTTGCTGCGAAGCGCAGGTGGTTCGAGAAGCCAGAGGAAGAACGAACCTCGTATCTCCGAAACATGCTGATTTTCTTGCCAGCGGGACTTTTGTTAAAAGCATTACATGTATATTTGCCGGGAACTTGGTGGAGTGGCGTCGGTGATATAACGGGGGAAACCATTCTTGCCATTGGTTACATTTTTGCCTTTGCTTGGTTCTTTTCCAGAAGTACGGAATCAACTTGGCTGCCAAGGTTTGAAGCCGTGGGAAAACTCTCTTTAACGAATTACCTTTTGCAAA
The DNA here is from genome assembly GCF_022026395.1 of Brevibacillus brevis. NCBI lineage: Bacteria > Bacillati > Bacillota > Bacilli > Caryophanales > Paenibacillaceae > Brevibacillus > Brevibacillus brevis. The sequence continues at coordinate 1,498,204 of NZ_CP041767.1, forward strand.
CGGTCATTTGTACGACGATTTTCTATGGATATGGACTCGGATGGTTCGGAAAGATCGGAGTATTGGCTGGTTGCGGATTGGCGATCGTGATTTATTTGGGACAGCTTTTTTTAAGCCCGCTGTATCTAAAACAATTCCGTTATGGTCCAGTGGAACGACTATTGCGTATGTGGACGAATTTTTCGTTCTCCGGCAAGACCAAGCAACGCCCGGAAAAACCTATTTCTGGCCTCTAAAAATATGAATCCTCTTATCGGTCTCCATCATACAATGTAAATGATTGGAAAAAGATGATCAGATGGGTCATCGTAAAGAACGGAGGATGGGAATTGGGACGTTTTCACAGAGCCGTAACGAGTCTTGTTTTCTTTAGCCTCTTTTGCTTGATCTTCCAAGCATCCATATTCGTGCCTGTAAGCCAAGCAGCAAGTGCAGAGGAAACACCTGCCGCGGTAGAAACCACTGTAGATCTTCGTCACTTACAAGGAAAAGTCAATGAAATTAACGCCGAGAATTTGATCCAGGAAAAATATACGCCCGACAGCTGGAGCAAGCTGGTGTATGCATTGGATGCTGCAAAAGCGGTACTGACGAAGCCAAATGTCACCCAAGCAGAAATCGATGGTGCCTTGTCCGTGTTAGTCATAGCAAGAGAAGGGCTGAAGAAGCAGGAAAGTGCAGTCGACAAGAGTAAACTGCAAGCGAAAGTAGAGGAAATTGCAGTGGAAAAGCTGCAAGAAAAAGACTACACGAGGGCCAGTTGGAAAGAACTGCAGAATAGACTGGCGCAGGCTTACTTTGTGCTGGATGATCCGCATACGAGCCAGATTGTCGTAGATGTTGCCCTTGAGAAACTAATCAAAGCGAGACAAGATTTGAAGAAACAAGATGACGCGGTCTATAAAAGAGAATTGAGAGCCAAAGTGGAAGAGATCGAGGACAAAGACTTGGATGAAGACGACTACACCAGATCAAGCTGGCGTGATTTGGAAGATGCACTCGAACATGCATGGGATGTCATTGACGATCCACATGCTACGCAGTCGGAGGTAGACGATGCTCTGTACGATTTGAAGAAAGCATGGAGAGATCTGGAAGATGACAAGCATCGGGACAGAGACCGGGATCGGGACAAAGACCGTAAAAAAGGTTCCTATACCACGCCGACAAACAGCTTTTTCACTGGAGGCAGCTCTACAGATAAGAAAGAGGAGCGCCCTGCAACCAATAAGAAGAGCAAGAGCCAACGTGGCTATATCAATGGCTATCCTGACGGAACGTTTCAACCGGATCGCACGGTGACACGTGCGGAGATGGCTGCCATTTTACTGAACGCTGAAATGGTGAGCCAGTCTTCTGCGAATAAGGGAAGGTTCTTCGATGTAGCAGACAACTACTGGGCAGCAAATCCAATTCATCAAGCAAGTGCGGCGGGTATGATGAGCGGCTACCCGGACGGCACATTCCGTCCATCGGCCAACATTACCCGAGCGGAAATAGCCGCGGTCATCTATAAATACAAGGCCTTGCAAGGTGCGGGAGGAGGCACTGCCTTTTTTGATGTGAGGGGAGATCACTGGTCATCTCCAATCATTGCAGCGGTTGTTGCAAAAGGTTACATGACAGGTTACCCCGATGGTACCTTCCAGCCAGAGAAAGCGCTGACGCGTGCCGAAGCCGTAACGATTCTCAATCGCGTGTTGAATCGTGTGCCACAGAACCAAGCTGGCCCGCAAAGATGGCCGGATGTCGTACCTGGTCATTGGGCATATAAAGAAATTGAAGAAGCATCCATGAAGTAACGTTTTCGAAAAAGGACTCACCCTCCTGTAAAATAGAGGGTGAGTTTTTTTAATCCTGACACACATGATGTCAGGATTCGTGCATTATGATGATGACAGTTGCCGAATAGGTGAGTGCATGAGGAGTGTAAATGGATGAAGCTGGATCGATTACTGGCTATCACGATAGAGTTGATGACGAAAAAACGGGTGACAGCAACAGAGCTTGCAGCCAGATTTGAGGTCTCTGTTCGAACGATTTATCGTGATGTTGAGTTAATGAATCAAGCTGGAATTCCCGTCGTTTCATTTACGGGAGCAGATGGTGGATTCGAGCTGATGGAGGGTTTCTTCCTCACGAAGCAGCACTTCTCTGTGAAAGACTTTTCGGTCATATACAATCTCTTAAAAAGCACGGAAGGAGCTATCGGAGGAAAATATACGACGCTTGTTCAGAAGCTGGGCAGCCTGCAGCCTGCTCTACTGAATGGGGGAAATAACGAATCGATCATTTTTAACCTGACGACGGTAGAAGAGGAGAAGGTCGCCATTCACCCGCTTTCAGAGGCGATCCAGCAAAATCGAGTCACGAATTTTTGTTATAAGAGTGCATCAGGTACGGTATCAGAAAGACGAGTGGAGCCGCTCCGTCTATTTTGGGAGCGTGGAGCGTGGTATCTTCAGGCGTATTGCTTGTTGCGTCAGGCGAATCGAATCTTTCGCCTTTCCAGGATTACCGCGCTTGAGGTGACCGAATTCATGTTTCACCCAAGAAAAGACCAGACAAGCCAGGAGGAAGAAGGAACGCAAGACTATGAAGGGACACTTGCGCATCTCCGTTTTGATCCATCCGTAGGGCTTCGTGTGTTGGAGCAATTCCCGGGAGAATGTACGCATCACGGTACGCATATCGATTTGCACAAAGTTTTTTATAAACGAGACTACGCGATTTCAGTCGTATTAAGTTATGGATCAAAGGTAGAGATCATCTCCCCTGACGACTTAAAGGAAGACGTATTGAAAGAAATCAAAGAGATTCAACGACACTACCAATAATTTGAGGAGGATGTACAGCATGACGATTTTAGTAACGGGTGCAACAGGTACGGTAGGGAGACATGTGGTGGATCAGCTTTTGAAAAAGGGTGTAGAGGTACGTGCCATTTCGCGAAATCCGGAAAAAGCCGACCTGCCAGCGGGAGTAGAGGTTGTGGCAGGGGACCTTGCTATACCGGCGAGCCTGGAAGAGGCGTTGCAAGGCGTAACGGCTCTACACTTAATTGCTTCCAGCTACACCTTTCAAACCGATCCGAAGGTAGTCGAAATGGCGGAAAGAGCCGGAGTGAAGCGCGTGTCCGTATTGGTGAGTGACACGGAAGGTCCTGTAGAAGAAGCAGTGGCAAACAGTGCGATGGAATGGACTCTCCTGAAGCCCGTGGAATTCATGTCTAATGCGATTGTCGATTGGCAGGAATCGATTCGTTTGGAGGGAGTCGTGCGGGAACCTTTTGGCAATGCCTTAAGCGCCAAGGTACACGAAGCAGATATCGCGAGTGTTTCTGTGGTGGCATTGCTTGAATCGGGACACCATGGGCAAAGTTATGTTCTAACGGGACCAGAGGCGATTACACGCATTGAATCAGTTCAGATAATTTCGAAAATTTTAGAGAAAGAAATTCGATTTGAAGAGCTTACGGAGGAGCAGGCGCGACAAAATTGGAGAGATCAGGGCTACGAAGAGGGAGATATTGAATTTTTCGTAGCCATGGGCAAGAATCCACCTGAAGTGGGCTACACGGTCTTGTCCACGATAGAGCAAGTGACGGGAAAGCCTGCAAAAACGTTTGCCGAATGGGCAATCGAACATAAAAGCTATTTTGGATAAGGAGTGGCCGCCATGTCATATGCCATTGAAGTCAAGAAGCTCAGGAAATCGTTCGGGGATCATGAGGTGGTCAAAGGAATTGACCTGCGTGTCAAAAAAGGGGAGTTATTCGCTTTGCTCGGCCCGAACGGCTCTGGAAAAACCACAACCATCCATATGCTTTCCACGCTCCTTGCGCCAGACGGAGGAACAGCATTGATATCCGGTTGCGATATCGTGAAAAACGCGCAGGCTGTGCGCAAAAAAATAAGCCTGACGGGACAGTTCGCTGCCCTGGATGAAGCATTAACCGGATTGCAAAACTTGATCCTGATTGGCAGATTGTTTGGCTACTCTACGAGGGAAGCCCGTACAAAAGCAAGAGAGCTGCTTGATACATTTGGGCTTGCAGATGCCATGGATCGGATGGTAGAAAACTATTCTGGGGGGATGCGGAGACGATTAGATATCGCCGCCAGCGTCCTCACGCAGCCGGAGCTAATTTTTCTGGATGAGCCAACCACGGGTCTCGACCCGCAAAGTAGGCAGCAAGTATGGGAAGTCGTCCGTACGCTTTTAAAATCAGGCACCACTGTGCTATTAACGACCCAATATCTCGAAGAAGCCGATCAATTAGCTGACCGGATCGCGGTAATTGATAAAGGAACGATGATTGCAGAAGGGACACCGGAGCAGTTAAAAGCCTTGGTGGGGGGAAAGACATTGACGGTTCGTATGACCGAACCTCTGAACAAGGAACGGATAAGCCGTCTTTTGGAAGAACATCTTCGGTTGCCGATTTATTCCGATCAAGATGACCCACATTTTCTTAGCATCTCAGTAAAAGAAGCGAGTCTGGCAAACCAAGCAATTGGGATGCTTCTGGCTAATGAGGTTTCCATTGAGCATTTTTCCCTGAGTGACCCGAGTCTGGAAGAAGTGTTTTTAGCCCTGACTTATAGTGAAAAGAAGGAGACCATCTCATGAACGCGAGTCATACACTCAGTATCTTTGCGGCAATCCGTATCTTTATGTGGCGCACATGGCAAAACACACAAAATAACCTTTTCACATTTTGTATGGACGCTATCCTTTCCCCTGTGATGATGTTGCTTATTTTTACATATTTGTTCGGTGGAGCCATCGCTGGTTCTACGGCAGCGTATCTCCAGTTTTTTCTGCCAGGAGTTCTTGTGTTGACGATCATTCCAATGACGGTTTATAGCGGGACGACCATTTGCCAGGATATTGCGAAGGGCGTGTATAACCGTTTTCGTACCATGCCTTTTTGGCAGCCAGCGTCTGTCATAGGCCCATTATTAACAGACGGCCTACGTTATACGATTGCCATACTCGTCGCCATTGGGACAGGGATGCTGCTGGGGTTTCGCCCGGAAGGCGGTATAGTCGGTGCGACACTCGCTGTTTTGTATATCATTTTCTTTGCCTTTAGTGTGAGCTGGATTTTTTCCATGATCGGTATCTTGGCAAAGCGACCGGAAACAGTATCGGGTTCGAGCATGTTCTTTGTGTACCCGTTGCTTTTTGCTAGCACGATTTTCGTAGATTCTTCCACCATGCCTAAATGGATGGGAACAATCGTCAATCTAAACCCGATCAGTATCGCAGTAGGGACGGTACGAGGCTTGATGGGGGGAACAGCAAATCTGTCTGATGTGTTGATCGGAATCGGATTATGCCTACTGCTGGTTGTCATATTTGCTCCGTTAACAATACGTCTGTATTTGACCAAACCAAATCGATAACTTGCGGATTCACAGCGAAAGCGTCGACGATCAATGTCGATGCTTTTTATGTATAGTGAAAATGGTCGTATTTTCTATTCTTTTCTATCATTCGGTTATCTCTTCCAGAAAGTTGTGGTATAATCTACCACTAAGACAGAATGGCATAAAATCATTCAGCTTAGAATCGAGAGGGGAAAGTTTCATGAAATTAAACAAACGCTGGAGTAAACTGAGTCGATGGGCGGGTACAGGTGCACTCAGCTTGGCGCTTTTGCTAGGGTATGTGCTTCCAGTTCACGGGCAAACTTCCGTAGCTCCCGTAATCAGCCCTTGGTCGGTGACCACGTTGAACGAAGGGGAGAAATACGGAATTTTTCCACTGGCTTGGTATGAAGATGCTTCATTTCAGCAATCGATTCCTGCTGACAAGTTTCTTACCTTAATGGAAGGAACGGCGAAAAAGCTGGATCTTCTGGGATTGAAGAAAAAGAACGCTTCCTTGTCCACTCCGACGGATAAGGTGATTACGAGAGAAGTGGTCATTACTTCTTTGTACAAACTCCTGGCAAACTACGAACTGCCAGCAGCATTCGAAATGACCGGGGATAACCCGATTGACTACATGAAGAAAAAAGGCCTGGTCAAAGGGACGAGCACAGGTCTCGAGCTGAATCAGCCAAGCACGGTTGAACAAGCGACAGTGATGGCGAGCCGACTGGTCGAGTTCGCATACGATACGGTTGGCGGTGGTGCCGAAGGTCTTATGTGGAAAGTGACCAACGGCAAAAACACCATGTACTTGCTCGGCTCGATCCACATGGGGATCGCAGATATGTACCCGATGCAAAAAGACATCCGGGAAGCGTATGAAGTGTCGGATGAACTGTGGGTCGAAGCCGATATTATCAACGGTGACAATGACTATTTAACACAAAAGATGGTATACGCGGATGGCACCACATTGAAGGATCATGTATCCGCTGAGACGTACCAAAAGGTGCAAAACTTGCTTGCCAAGCTGCAACTGCCAGCCAATTCTTTTGATACCTACAAGCCATTTGCTATTTCGTTATCTGTGCCAACGCTTGGCTACGTAGACAGCGATACAGATGTTCAATTCGCGATGCTAACCGGCATCGACAGGTACTTCCTGACGAAGGCGATGCTGGATGAGAAGCCGATCAAAGAGCTGGAAGGCATAAAGCTGCAAGCGGACTTGCTGTCAGATGTACCAGCAGAGCAGCAGGAGAAAGAATTGAACATTATTTTAGATAGCGCTATGACCGAAAAAGGGCTGGAGGAAGGCACAAAGCTCTTAAAAGACATGCAGACGGAATGGGTAGAAGGAGATCTGAATGGCTTTACCCAGATCATGACGACGCATGGCGATTTCGGTGAAGGCGATGTGAACCAGCGTCTGCTCGGTGAGCGAGATAAAAACATGGCTATAAAACTGGCAGAAGTGTTGGAGAAAAAAGGGGAAACGACTTCTTTTGTCGTGGTCGGTGCTGCCCACTTCTCGATGAAAGGCATGGTTATCGATCATTTGAAAGCCAAGGGCTATCACGTGCAACAATTGCAATAAGAGCTGGGATAGGAGGTGTCGGCGGGCAGGCTGGCACTTCTTTTTTGTTTGCCGAAAAATTGATTACCCTGACAAGTATTGCTAACATTATCCAGAGAATAGTAAAATTATACTATCTTGTCTTACATAGGAGGTAGTTTGCGTGGGTTTGTTTGATATGTTTAAAACGGATAAAGGGGAAGAAATGACCCCTCATTTTGGGTTTGCATGTTCCTTGCTCTACATGATGAAATCGGATGGAGAAATGGACCACGAGGAAATCGGTCAATTGCTCGCTGTATTGGGTGGCGAAGAAAGCAACGGCGTGATTGGCGTAGGTGCCAATAACAGACAGTTGCTCGAAAACGCAATGAAATATACACGCAAAAACCCCATTGAGAAATTCTTGAGCGAAGTAACGCCAATGCTCACAGACGCTCAAAAAATGTGCATCCTGGTCAACCTGATCGATTCTTCCCTGGCTGATGGCCAACCTGAGCGTGAAGAGCAAGAGCTGTTTGGCAAATTCTTGACTGCGTTTGGTATTTCGGAGGATCGTTTCCGTCCTTTCTTTGAAGTAATTGTGTTGAAAAATGACCGTGGTGTGTTCTTGAATCAAAACCATCCAAAGAACCAACCGGGTTACAGAGTTACCCTTCCGGTTTAATCCATGATACGAATTCAAAACCTTCTCATTTGAGAAGGTTTTTTTCGTTTTTAGAAAAAGACATCCCCCCAAAATAGCAATTCAGAAGAAATGCTATCGTTTTATTTGTGTTACGATCTAGTTAGGAAAAAATGAAAGGTGGGATCCAAATGCGGAATCAAATTTCTAAAACACGTCTGTGGATTGCACGGATTATGAGCGGACTTGTCATTCTTTTTATGCTTTTTGACGGTGTATTCAAACTCATCCAGCCTGCTCCTGTCATAGAGGGAACCCTCGTACTCGGCTATGCGGAGCATCACATTGGCGTGATTGGAATTCTCGCCCTTGTATCAACGGTGTTGTATGCTATACCCCGGACAGCAGTTTTGGGTGCGCTTCTGTTGACTGGATTTTTCGGTGGGGTCATTGCTACCCAGATCCGTGTCGATGCGCCGCTCTTTTCCCATACGCTGTTTGCTGTCTACCTCGCGATTTTGATGTGGGGCGGATTGTGTTTGCGGGATGAGAGGGTGCGAAAGCTGCTTTTCGCTGCCAAAGAAGAAAAATAATAAACACAGGTCTTCTTCGTGAGCTTCGCGTCGGCATCCTGCTTCAGTATCACGTATGACCAGATTCTTTCCAAGCAGCCATGTGATCAATTCGTCGAGATGAGGCTTACCCGAGACATTGAGACGATTTTTGCAGGACCAGGGATACGAACAATCATATAAACTGCCAATCGTTGACAGATGAAAAAGCATGTGGTAGGATGATCACAACTTATCAGGGACGGAGGGTTACGTGTGGCAAATTAATTTTTCGATACTTTATTCGCACAACACAATCGATGAAATAGTGAGAAAAGGCTATGTTGTGTGCATACGAATCGGAAAATGGATTGCCGCTATGGTAACCCAATTGAATCATGAGCAAATAGGAGTGAGGAAGGCAAGCAAGCGTGATGCCCCCTCTATTTGCATGATCTGTGAAGAGAATGGAACCAATCCTGTACGATCAGATGCTGGAATCTGATGTACATGGGTTTCGTTTCTTCTTCCTTTTTCGATGACGTAAGCACAGGCAGCCTAGCCTGTGTTTTTTTATTTCAGTTCGTTGAGGAGGAAAACATACAATGGCAGAACAGATCTTAAAAAGAAACGGTGTAGAAATATGTGCGGAAAGCTTTGGGAAGCCCACAGATCCGGCGGTTTTGCTGATTATGGGAGCACAAATGTCCATGCTTTGGTGGGAGGAAGAATTTTGTCAGCGACTAGCCGACGCGGGACGCTTTGTTATTCGTTTTGATAATCGGGATGTCGGACGCTCCACGACCTACGAGGTTGGCCATCCAGGTTATACGTTTGAAGATATGGCGGATGATGCTGTTCACGTCCTTGATGCATTCGGCGTACAGCAGGCGCACTTCGTTGGTATGTCGATGGGCGGAATGTTGACACAAATGATTGCATTGCGACATCCCGAAAGAGTTCGTACCATCACATTGCACGCAACGTCCAATTTTGCTCCTGGCCTACCACCAATCGATGAGAAGCTGACGGAGTTGTTCAGCAAGATGGGCGAGATTAACTGGGAGGATGAGCAGGAGGCGTTAGAGGCGGCGGTTGCGAGTTGGAAAGTTCTCAGTGGTTCCAAACATCCTTTTGACGAGCAGCGCGTTCGTGAATTGGCCCAAATCGATATGGCCAGAAGCAACCATTATGCGAGTAGAAACAACCACGCCTTCGTGACAGCCAGTGAACCGTACTTGTTGCGGACAGCGGAAATCGCTGTACCAGCACTTGTGATTCACGGTACAGAAGACATGCTCATCCCTTTCGCGCATGCATTACATCTTGCGAACACCATTCCGGGAGCAGTCTTGCTTACGTTGGAAGGGACAGGGCATGAGCTTCCGCGTGGGGATTGGGATGTCGTCATCGAAGCAATTTTGAAGCATACACAAGAAAAGGAAGCGTAATGACACTTGCTCCTCTTCGCAGAGCGCAAGGCTAAAAAACGAAGAGGATAACGAGAAAAAACGGAGCGGAAAACAGGAATTACTCCTGCTTTCTCTCCGTTTTTTGTAGCGGCATGGCATATTTCCTTGTGTGGAAGGAAACAGCACGATATTTATGGAATCGTTTTCGCTTATGCTCTCGGGCTAACGAGGATTTTTACCTGGTTTTTCTCTTTCAGCAGTGCTTCAAAACCATTCTCCATGATGTCGTCGAGCTTGATGCGCTGGGTGACCAGCTTGTCTGCCGGGAAGAAGCCCTTTTCCATCAGGCTGATGACGGCAGGGAATACGTCACGGTAGCCAATGATACCTGTCATGTTGCGTTCTTTCATGACGATGTGATTTGGCTTGATTGGCGCTTCTCTTTCGAAGATGCTGACGATCATGATTTGTCCAGCGATTTTGGTAGATTCGATGGCTTGCGTGAGGACAGGAGGCACGCCTGTGACTTCAAAGGCGATATCTGCGCCACCGTTTGTCCGGTTGTGAATTTCTTGGACTACATCGTATTCTTTTGGATCGATAACGATGGCGCCCAGCTCAGTTGCCTTGTTTTTACGTTCGGGGGACAGCTCCACTGCATAAATCTCAGCCGCTCCTGCTGCTTTTAATGCTTCGATGACAAGCAAGCCAATGGGACCAGCACCGAATACGACAGCTTTGTCACCAGCTTTCAACTGACTTGAACGGACTGCATAAAGGGCCACGGCAGATGGCTCGACAAGAGCTCCTTGCTCATAGGAGAGGCTGTCTGGGATTTTGTGGACCATGTGCTCATCGCAAGCCACGTATTCCGAAAAGCCGCCACCGCCGCCTGCGAGACCGAGGAAGCCCATTTTTTCACAAAGATTGTATTTGCCTTGTCTGCACGCAGCGCATGTTCCGCAAGCGAAAACCGGCTCGACAACGACGCGATCGCCAACCTTGATAGTGGTTACGCCTTCTCCGATTTCCACCACTTGTCCGGAAAATTCATGCCCCATTACGATCGGGGCTTTTTCGCCTGTTAGTGGATGTTCAGTACCTTGTGGGATGAAGATCGGGCCAGCCACGTATTCATGCAAGTCGCTTCCGCAAATGCCGCACCACTCGACTCTGATTTTCACTTTACCTTTGGTCGCAACCGGTTCCGAAATGGTTTCCAAACGGAGGTCTTTTAATCCGTGCCAACGTAACGCTTTCATATCTGCCATCTCCTCATTCGATTTGGATTCTATATATGAAATTCAGCAAGTAAAATAGGAAACGTTTCCGAAAATTAATATGTCATAAGTTTAGGATCTTGTCAATTTGATTTCCTAGGCAAGAGTTGGGGTGATGTGCAATTGTCAGAGGAGAGGATGTTAACTCTAGCTATGTTGAATGGATGTATAGGTGTTGTGCAACAGGTGCGAAGTCGTCCGCCATGTTTTGCTCGAGCCTCGTTACCATTGGTTTTGTGTATGCTATAATAGCGGTAAGAAAACACCATTTAGCTCGGAAAGATTGAAAACGATTCCGATATGGAAAGGAAAGCAACGCGTTGGATACAAAAAATAAAGTGACAATAGAAGATGTGGCGAAGAAGGCTGGCGTAGGAATCGCAACGGTATCGAGGGCCATCAATGACAGCGGGGGAATCAGTCCGAAGACGAAAGCGTTGATTCTGGACGTCATCGATGAGCTGGGCTTTATTCCAAACACTTCCGCGCAAAGTCTAAAGGTGCGCCAAACCTATCAAATCGCATTGGCTGTCCCTGATATTCGCAATGCGATCATTCCGGATATCGCCTGGTCGGTTGAGCAAGCAGCCAAGCAGCATGGCTATCGCGTCGTACAAATTAATACAGCGGGAAATGCCCGAATGGAGCTTGAGACTGTGCGTGAGGTCAAAAAGCTGCATGTAGACGGGCTGATTATCATGCCGCTCGCCTATCCGAAGACGTTGGTCCAGATGATTAACAAAGCGAGTGTTCCCGTTTCGATTATTAACTATGGAAAAAAGCTCGAAGACAATGTGAAAGCAGATATTGTCAGTATGGCCCGTCAAGAAGGGCGACTGGTCATGGAGCATCTGATCAAAATTGGTCGTACGCGAATCGCTTACGCAGGTGCGCCGAAGGACAAGATCGAGGAACGGTATTTTGCCTATGAGGCGTCGCTTCAGCACGTCGATCCCTCGCTGGTGTATTTTGGTGAGGACTTCTCGTTTGAGACGGGCCTTCGTGCTGCTGATTACTTTTTTAGCTTGAAAAACATGCCGGACGCTATCTATGCGGTCAATGACATGGTGGCAATCGGGATTGTGAATCGGTTCAAGGAGCTCGGCGTCCGTGTGCCAGAGGATGTCGCTGTCGTGGGCATTGACAACAATGTGTGGACGACGATTACGACACCGCAGATCAGCTCTGTTTCGATCATGGGGGAAGAGGTAGCACGGCTCGCGACAGAGCTTTTGCTGAAACGGATTCGTGAGCAGGGGGCAGGGGCGTTTGAGCGCGTACAGTTCGAGCCGCGGCTGATTGTAAGGGAGTCCAGTGTGGCGGTTATTCGTAAATCGCCATTGGATACGTAGGGCATTTTCAGATGAAAAGCCGAGTGAGCGGCAGGTGATCGGTGATGATACCTGGCTTTTACTCGGCTTTAGCTTTAAGGCAATATGGCAAACGAGCGAACAGGAAACCCGGAGGCTTTTTCAGGCTTGGGTGTAATGTTTACTATGACAGCGCCTTTTGCCGGGAGCTTATCGAGATTTTTGAGCAGCTCCACTTGATAGGTGTCTTGATCGAGCACAAAATATTCGCCCAAGAGCGCTCCGTTTTTCCGGTAGTCGATTGTCGCATCCGTATCGAAGGTTTCGTGACCGACTGCTTTGATTTGTCTTTCCTCGAACAAAAATTTCAAAGCCTCCAATGACCAGCCGGGAGCGTGATTATTGCCATCTGCATCCTTGTTGTTGAAGGCATCGACGTCTGGCCAGCGCTTGCTCCAATCTGTGCGCAAGGCAACGAAGGAGCCGCCCTCGATTCGACCGTGCTCGGTTTCGAAATGCAAGATGTCTTCCACGGATAGCGAATAGTCGTTGTTGGCTTCGGCTTCTTTTGATTTGTCGATGACGACGAGCGGCAGTACGAGTTCCTTCAGCTCGATCTCGTCCAAGTAACGTTTGTTGCGCACAAAGTGAATCGGTGCATCCAAGTGTGTACCGTACTGTCCAGGAAAAGAGAAGCGCTGGGCAAAGAAGCCGTCGTCATGCGTGAACAGCGTTTGGAATTCGGCGGCGTCAAAGGCGTGGAAGTGCGGGGATTCCGGACCGAATGTGTGCGTGAGATCCACCCATTCTTTTTGTTTTAACAGGGTAATTGCTTGAATCAAATCGTTTGCCATGTGCCCACCTCGTTATTGTTTTTCGAATTTTCGCGCTTGTAAAACTGAGTTTATCCAATACTTTATCGGTTCTAATTCCGAGTGTCAATATCGGAAATAATTTAACAAAAAATAGCAATCGAGAAGAAGCGTTCAAGCATGATTCTGCTATGCTTTAAAGGAGAAGAATGAGTATCATCCAAACAAAAAGCGAAGGAGAAATTCCCATGACAAAAGAGCTTTGGATCAATTTGCCCGTCAAGGACCTCGAAAAGTCCAAATCATTTTTTGCCGCACTCGGATTCTCTTTTCATCCTCGCCATGAGAATAGCAAAGAGATGGCGGGCTTGGTAATCGGCGAAAAAAACATGCTCATTATGCTGTTTCCAGAGGTTACCTTCCAAACCTTTACGCAAAATGAACTGGCAGATACAAAGCGCGGAACGGAAGTGTTGTTTTCGATCGATGCCGAGAGCAGGGAAAAGGTGGATGAATTGGTGGGTAAGGTGATAGACGCTGGGGGCACTGTTTTCAGTGAGCCGCGGGAGCATGGTCCGGGGATGTATGGGGCAGGCTTCGCAGATTTGGATGGTCATCGGTGGAATGTGTTGTATATGGATAGGAGACAGATATCGAGAGAATAGAGGAGCGTGCCCCTGAGAAATCAGGGGTTTTTGCATGAACAAGCAAAAAATTCATGTTCTATTAAGGTTGTATAGAAATACGATTAAGATTGATTGCTTACTCTTCTAGAGAAGGAAATAAGGGTAAAGGAGAGGAGCAATCTTATGAAAATGTTTTCGAAGTTACAGACATTAATGGCGACTGTACTTGTAACTACTATGAGCGTCAGCCTTGTAAGCGGAGTTGTTTCTCCAACCAAAGTGTTCGCATCTTCTGTATCTGGGCCGGATGATCCGAGAGAGGTAGAGCAATTTGCAGATGAATTTTTTAACCAGTCAGAAATTAAGAACAACTTGGCAGGAGCTTCGTTTGTAGTTGTAAAAGGAGACAAGGTCCTTTTTAAAAAAGGGTATGGATATGCGGATGTAGAGAAGAAGATTCCGGTCGATCCTGATCGGACTGTATTCCGTGTAGCGTCAGTAACCAAGGTTATTACAGCTACAGCGGTTATGCAATTGGCGGAGCAAGGAAAAATAGATTTGAACAAAGATGTATCCGCATATATGGGGGGTGCCCGGATTCCGAATAAGACAGGCACTCCTCTTACAATGAAACATCTGTTAACGAACGCCACTGGATTTGACTTTGGAGACACTTCTGACGGTTCAACAACCGACTTGAAACGGGAGGTTTCTTTAAAGAAATTCGTTATGGACAATCTCCCAAATGTCATTCGCAAGCCAGGAGAGTTTTACAGATATGACAACCTCGGCTTCACCATTCAAGGTTATGTTGTAGAACAAGTAGCAGGAAAACCATTTGGTGAATACGTGCAGGAACGCATCTTTAAGCCACTTGGCATGGAAAATAGTGATTTTCGACTTACACCCTCAATAGTCAAAGAGTTGGCTGTACCTTATAATATTATCGGACAGCCGATCCCGACTTATGCAATGGTACCAACTGAGCTTCCTGATGGTGGAATGCTCTCAACTGGTTCTGATATGGCTAAATTCATGATTGCTCATCTCAATAAAGGAAAGCTTGGGAATGCGACGATTATGGAAGAAGAAACGGCGGCAGAAATGCAGAGACCTCATCTTTCCGTGCATCCAAAGCTGAATAACATGGCGCTTGGTTTCGAATATGCCAACCAGCAAAATTACAATGGACATTATGTTATTGAAAAAGCAGGGGATTTACAAGGATACCATACCGGGATGTGGTTGATCCCGGAAGAAAAAGTGGGAGTATTTGTTACAGTCAATAAGGACTTCGAAATTCGTATGCCTTTGATTGAAGCGTTTATGGATCATTACTACCCGAAAAATGAGCACAAAAAGGGACCGTTTGCGTTAGCGAAACAAGAACTCACGAAGTTTGAAGGGACATACAGCGATTTGCGAAACCGGATGTGGACGACTCGTATACGTGCTGAAGGCGGAAAACTCATTGTAAAAGACCCGCTGGGAGAACATTTCCTATATGAGGTGGAGCCACTCTTATTCCAGGATGAACAAGGTAGTAAAGCTGCTTTTAAGCTGAACGATCACGGAGATGTGCAGGCTTTCTATTACGATTTAAAATCAGATAGTTGGGCAGAAAAATTGCCTGAGCCGCAACGTTATCAGGATGTGGAGAATGACCATCCATATGCGTCCTATATTTATCACCTGCGCCAGATCGGTGTCTTTGCTGATATGGAAGGAGACAATCGCTTTTCGCCCGAACAACAGATAACAAAAGGAGAGTTTGTTGGCTGGTTCATCAAGTGGAGTGGCATTGCCCCATCAAAGCATAAACCGATTTACACGGATCTTTCAGGTAACAAGTATGCGCGGGAAATTCAAGCAGCTTACGAGTTAGGTTTACTAAAAGCATCTGCTGATGGCAAATTTTATCCAAACGAGCCATTGACGCGTCAAGAAGCAGCAACCATCGTATGGCGCATGGCATTTGGCTATCTTCATGGAGAGCCGAAAAAAGCCAAGTTGAGTGGTAGGACAGATGCTTGGGCTTTAGAGGGAGTCCATTTCGTAGTGGCAAAAGGATTATACGGACCAGAAGTGGTGAAAGGCAGAGATGGCAGTTTCGATTATAAATCAGAGCAGCTGATGGTAAGGAAAGAAGCGGCTGCGTTACTATCTCGGTTCGCAGACCAATTATTTTAGTGTACAACAAGCCGTGACTTCTTGTTTGTGCTTCGTTGCGACATGAGGCGATGGAGGGAAGTACAATCAAAACGATACTGATCATCGACGATGAAGCACAAATTCGTGAACTACTCAGTATTTATTTGAAAAATTACGGGTTTGCTACTTATGAAGCAGGTAATGGGGTTGATGCGCTGGCTGTATTCTCAAACGTGCAAATCGATCTGGTTATTGCTGATATTATGATGCCGATGATGGATGGATACGAGTTATTAAAAAAGATGCGAAATATTTCCGAAGTTCCGTTTTTGTTCCTGTCCGCGAAATCGGACGATATGGATAAAATTATTGGACTGCAGCTTGGCGCTGACGACTATGTGGGGAAGCCTTTTAACCCCATAGAAGTCGTCAGCAGAGTTCAAGCGTTATTCAGAAGAATGGATGTATTTTCTAAAGGTGAAAAGCAGAACCATGAAATCATACAAATTGGCGAAGTCATGCTCGATTTGGTGAGCTGTAAGCTGTACAAAAATGGACAGCAGAAAGAAGTGACATCGTACGAGTTCAAGATTTTGTCTTTACTGATGAAACATGCGGGGAGAGTTTTTACAAAAGCATCCATTTACGAGCATGTTTGGGGGCAGGAATACATAGGGGATGAAAACCTCATCATGGTCTATATCAGCAAACTCAGGGAGAAGATTGAGGATAACCCAAGAAGGCCAGTTTATCTTATTACGATCAGGGGGTTAGGCTACCGTTTTGAAAAAAAATGAGAGCATCCCCGACAAGCGGCCGTTAAAACAACTGTTTTTTCGGCATTATGTTGTGATAAGCGGTTTGTTCTTGTGTGTGATTATGGTTGCTCTTTTTGGGACAGACCTGTTGATGGACAACTATTTTAATAAAACGCCCGATTTGACCCAAGTGGATGGGAGTAAAATATACCAGTACCCTTTTGAAAAGATGGATGGCCGGTTGTTAGACGAGTACGGCGGCTGGTTCGAGATCGTGGATGAATCGGGGACAGTCATCTATGTAAAAGGCAACAAGGAAGACAATATCATGACATATAGCGATGGAATGCTGTACGCTAAAGTGGACATACTGCGAAATGATGATTCAATTTTTTACCATGCCTATCGAACGCAAGGGCCAGAGGGTGAGAACTATGTTCTGTTATGGAAAATTCCTGAGCGGTCGGAAATTATATCATTGGCGCTTGGAATCTTAATAGCGTTGTTTGTCGTTCTGTTGTTCATCGCCCTTTATTTCTATACCAGGTACTCCGTCTTGCAGATGAAGAAGCCTCTCCGGCAAATTGTAGAGGGTATTAAAGAAATGGAAGGCTTCAATTATCAGAAGAGGCTTACATTTTCGGCTGAAATGGAATTTGCAGAAATCCGGGAAGCGTTTAACGGAATGGCAGAACGACTACAGCAGACCTCGGCAGAGAAAGAAGCGGTAGCGGACAACAAAAGAAACATGCTGCTGCATTTGTCTCACGATCTGAAAACGCCGATTACCTCTGTATTCGGTTATTCTCAGTTGTTGCTGGATAGGCCGGAGCTAGAAGAAGAGCAAAGGCGTCAGTATGTTCAATATATTAACGACAAATCGTCTTATATGGCCCATTTGATTCAAAATTTGTTCGAGCTGGCAAAGCTGGAAGACCAGCACGTAAGACTTGATAAAGAAAAGGTGAATATCAGTAAGTGGTTTATGCAGCTTGTTGCGGAATTTTATCCGGAAATAGAAGATAGGGGATTTCAGCTGGATGTGAAAATTCCAGAGGAGCCGCTGTTTGTCATGTTCGACAAAATGCATATGAACCGCGTTATTACGAATTTGATCGGTAACTCACTAAAACATAATCCTCCGGGAACGCAGCTATTCGTTTCATGCGAGAAAATAGAAGCCGGCGTTGTTCTATGGTTGGGTGATAACGGTACAGGTGTTCAAGAGGATGTTAGGGAACACATTTTTGAAGAGTTCATAAAAGGGAGTAATCCTGTGAAAGATAGCACCGGACTCGGTCTAGCCATTTGTAAAAAAATTATAACGTTACATCAGGGGACCATTCATTTGGAAAGAAATCAACGGTATACGACTCTATTTAAAATAACGTTGCCTCTTGAATGAGCGGTACTGTCCGGGAATGTATAGGGTGGGCTTCGCTGAAATCTGCTTGTATATGGATATGAGCAAAATGCAGATGGAGTAAAAGGTGCATTTGCTAAAAGGAGCCTTCCAAATGTGAGGGCTCCTTTTCCAAAACGAGAGTTTGGGCGAGGGTTATTTACTCGTATACGTTGAGAGAGACCCATCCGCTAATAATACGTTGTAAGTACGGTGCAGCATGACTACTGCCTCCGCTCGTGTGAGTGGATCGTGTATTTCCAATTGGTTATCCCACGTACTCATGATGTCGTTGCCCACTAGCCATGCGAGTGCATAAGCTTTTAATGCGTCAATGTCACCATTGGCGAAAGTTATTTCTCCAGAGTCGAGGTGACTGTAGCTAATTGTGTATTCGGCGTTAGGAATAGCAGTGGAACCAGGATAAGGTGATCGATAGTTAGGTGAATCGACCGACTGTACGGTAATATCGTCAATTCTAGAGAGGACTTGCAAAACTTGATCGGCGGGCATTTGATACATCTCTTGGTAAAAAAACGTTTGGAAGAAGTACATAGCTTCCCACCGCGTTACCTTTTTTTCGGGATAGATGTAGACTTTGTCCCAGTCCCAATCTACAACACCAAATGAGTTTGCATCGTACATTTCCATTAATGGTTGATAGGCCCAATGTTTTTTGGGGACATCTTCAAACTTCTGTATTTTCTGCTCGGAGGATTCTTTGTTTAGATTCGGACGGAGTTTATTAAACAGCTTATGAAACATAACAGTGAGCTCGGCTCTGTCAATCGTCTCATTCGGTCTGAAGGCCCCATTGGAATAGCCGCTTAATACACCTTTTTTTACCATGAAATCAACGGATTCCCGAGCCCAATGTCCATTCGGGATATCGCTGAACTGACTGGCTTGAACAGGCATGGAAGTTGAGAAAAGAATCGAAACGATAAGAGCTAAGCATAAAGACATATTTTTCATCATGTTCCTCCTTTACCATCCCTTTCCTTTTCCCTTCTCTATTTCTGCTTAAACATTTTGGCTATACTCAGGCTGATGTCAGGAAGAGATGCAAATGGTATGCTGGAGGGGTAAGGCAGGATTGGAGAAGGGGATGGTGTTATGAAAAGGACACGCAAAATCACCTCCTAAAATCATAATGTTTTCGATTTTAGGAGGGATATCCAATGAAATTTCAGCGAATCGATCTAAACAATTGGAGCAGAAAGTCTTATTTCGAGCATTATCTGAACCGAGTGAATTGTACCTTCAGTATGACAGCCAACATTGATATATCGGGATTGCTCCCCGCTCTACGGCAAAAAGGGATGAAGTTGTACCCGGCTTTTCTGTATATGGTGACAAACGTTGTCAATGAGCATCGTGAATTTCGGACATCGTTTCATGCGGATGGCCAGTTGGGCTACTGGGAGAGCATGATACCCAGTTATACTTTTTTTCACAAGGACGATCAAACATTTTCTACGATGTGGACGGAATTCGCTGACGAGTTCCCTGTTTTTTATCAAAATTACGTAGCGGATATGAAACAGTATGGGGACAACAAAGGTTTTGTAGCGAAAGAACCGGAACCGCCTTATACCTTCCCTGTCTCGTGTATTCCCTGGGTTAGCTTCAGTGGGTTTAATCTGAATATTTCGGGAGATGGGCGATATTTGCTGCCGATCATTACGAGCGGAAAGTATTTCGAGCAAGGAGGCAAAACGTTATTGCCTGTTTCTTTGCAAGTCCATCATGCGGTTTGTGATGGCTATCACGCCAGCTTGTTCATCAACGATTTGCAAAAATGGGCAACAAATTATATGGAATGGTTAGGTGTCGAGTAAATTGGCTCGTTTGGTATGCTTCTTCTTCCTAATCTCTCCCAATCATTTATAATAACGGTAGGAGAACTGGGAGGAGAAGGAATGAACAAAGAATTGGTAGGAAAAATCTTCGGCTGTATTGTTTTGGGTGCGATCATCACTGTGATCGGAGTCGTGGCGATGGTGATGACTGCCTTGAACGCACAGGGAAGAGTTTATTGCCTACTTGTCGCTGTCACGACGGTCGTTTTTATCATCTACATCATTGGCCAAATGTTCGTCCCGCAAAAGAGTCGGTTATGGAACCGGGCCCTCTTTGTCTATTTTCTCTTTTGTACGCTGCCAGTTGCAGGATATGAGATCAGCAGCTATTACCATAACAGCATTCCTGTGGTCAGTGAGGCAGAGGTCGATCTGGAACAGTATAAACCGTTCGCCACAGACTCCAAGGTCCATAAACTGGATCAACCAGCGACATTGTCATTACAGTCTGATTTGCCCAAAATAGATGGGGCGACGGCCTTGTATCCTCTTTACGCTTCCTTTGTGCAGGCTGTTTATCCCGAGAAAAATTACGATCTTTACGACAGTGAAGTCATGGTAAACAAGACGCCAAATGCGTACGAAAACTTACTGGATGGCAAAGTCGATATCATTTTTGCGGCAGCGCCTTCCGAGGAACAGCTCCTGTCAGCAAAAGAAAAAGGCGTAGAGCTTAAGCTGACCCCGATTGGAAAGGAAGCTTTTGTCTTTTTCGTCCATGCAGAGAATTCTGTTCACGGACTCACTACCCAGCAGATTCAGGACATTTATGCGGGAGACATCAATTCCTGGGATCAAGTCGGGGGCGGGTATGAGTATATTCGATCCTTTCAGCGTCCTGAAAATAGCGGAAGTCAGACGATGCTCAAGAAAATCATGGGAGGCAAAGAGCTCATGAAAGCACCACAAGAAGACGTGGTAACAGGAATGGGTGAAATCATCGAGCAAACAGCCAACTACAAAAATTATTCGAATGCCATCGGTTACTCGTTCTTGTTTTATGCCACGGAGATGGTGCGAAACGGAAACATTCGTCTGCTCGCGATTGATGGGGTAATGCCTAATAAGGAAACGATAAAAAGCAGAGCGTATCCGTTTGCGGCCGATTTTTACGCAGTGACAGCCGGGACGGACAATCCGAATGCAGAGAAACTGATCGAATGGATTTTGTCTCCACAAGGACAAGAATTAGTAGAAAAAACGGGCTATATTCCGGTGAAATAAAATTAGGCGAAGCAAAGGAGACCCTTGGGAGATTGACCCGAGGGTTTCTTCTTCGCTCTCCCTTTGTCTCGATTTGGGGTCGTGATTGTCGCGATGATCCGGGAGTCAGGCTTGCAGGCTGGCAGGCTGGCGGTTTTATTTCTAGTTGGATCATATTGACAGAAAAAACTAAGACTGTTATAAAAATAGTGAATAGCACTCGCGAGGTGAGAGTGCTAACATCGAAAAAGGAATACATAAGAAGTCCGGAAGGGTGGGTATTTCATGGAAAAAAAGCAGTTTCAAGCAGAATCTACACGTCTGTTGGAAATGATGATCCATTCTATTTACACACAAAAGGAAATCTTTTTGCGCGAGTTGATCTCCAATGCGAGTGACGCGATTGACAAAATTTACTACAAGTCGCTCACCGATGATCAATTGGTGTTCGATAAAGAGAACTATTACATCAAAGTAGAGGTTAACAAAGATACCAGAACATTGACGCTGACAGATACCGGGATCGGCATGACGCAGGATGAGTTGGAAAATAATCTGGGTGTCATTGCGAAGAGTGGGTCTTTGGCGTTCAAAAAAGAAAACGACGCGAAGGATGGCTACAACATCATCGGTCAATTCGGCGTTGGTTTCTACTCGGCTTTCATGGTTGCCGACAAGGTTACGGTTATCAGTAAAGCACTGGGCAGCGACACTGGGTACAAATGGGAGTCCAGCGGTGCGGATGGCTACACGATTGAGCCTTATCAAAAAGATTCCGTCGGAACCGAAATCATTCTCGAAATCAAGGAGAATACGGAGGAAGAGAATTACGACGAGTTTTTGGAAGAGTACCGATTAAAAGCGATTATCAAAAAGTACTCCGATTTCATTCGGTACCCGATCAAAATGGACGTTACGCAGCATAAGCCAAAAGAGGGCAGCGAAAACGAGTACGAACAGGTGAAGGAAGAGCAAATCGTGAACAGCATGGTTCCGATTTGGCGTAAAAATAAAAGCGAGCTGACCACGGAGAATTACGAGCAGTTTTATGCGAGCAAGCATTACGGCTTCGACAAGCCGCTGACGCACATCCATATCAATGCTGATGGAGCCGTTGTTTATCAGGCGATTTTGTACATCCCGGAGAGCATGCCGTTTGATTACTACTCGAAGGAGTACGAAAAAGGTCTGGAGCTGTATGCGAACGGCGTACTCATCATGAACAAATGTGCAGACCTGCTTCCCGACTACTTCAGCTTTGTAAAAGGGATGGTTGACTCCGAGAGCCTGTCGCTCAACATTTCCCGTGAGATGCTCCAGCATGACCGTCAATTGAAGCTGATTGCAAAAAACATCACGAGCAAAATCAAAAGCCAGCTGCAAAGCATGCTGAAAACAGAGCGGGAGAAATACGAGCTGTTCTACAAGTCGTTTGGCAGACAGCTGAAATACGGTATGTACAGCGACTACGGAAGGCATAAAGAAACGCTGCAAGACCTGTTGATGTTCTACTCTTCCAAAGAGAAAAAGCTGGTGACGCTAGAAGAGTACGTAGAGAGAATGCCAGAAGACCAAAAGTACATCTACTACGCATCTGGCGAGTCGATCGAGCGAATCGAGAAGCTGCCGCAAACAGAGCTCGTATCCGAGAAAGGCTACGAAATCCTGTACTTCACAGATGACGTCGATGAGTTCGCGATCAAAATGATGATGAACTACAAGGAAAAGGAATTCAAATCCGTATCGAGCGGGGATTTGGGAATCGAACCGGGTGAAGAAGAAAAAGCAGCCGAAGCAGAAAACGAGAACAACAAAGAGCTGTTCGACTATATGGCATCGCTGCTCGAAGGAAAAGTCAAAGCTGTCAAAGCCTCCAAGCGCTTGAAGTCACACCCTGTCTGCTTGTCGACTGAGGGTGAAATGACGATTGAAATGGAAAAAATCTTGAATGCGATGCCGAACAATCCGAACGTCAAGGCCGACAAGGTGCTGGAGATCAATGTGAACCATGCGGTGTTCCAGTCGTTGAAGGGTGCATTTGACACAGACAAGGAAAAGGTCAATTTGTATACGGCGCTTCTGTACAATCAGGCTCTCTTGATCGAAGGCTTGCCGATTCAAGACCCAGTAGAGTTTACGAACGATATTTGCAAAGTAATGGTTTAATCATCAAAAAGGGGATGAGACTTACTCATCCTCTTTTTGATGTGGAAAATGTCTCGGAATGATAAAAAACTAGTTGCTTGGCCTCGATACATACGTGAAGATTGGATCTCTTAGCTCGAACTCATATGTTGCTCCATTCACGATTCCAACGACCTTCTCACTGTCATATAAATCGAGCAAGAAACCGGCCATTTGTTTAGCTGTATGGAACTTAGGAACTGCACCAGCATATTCAAAATGATCCATATCAAAGGAACGCTTCGCAAATTCGGTCTCTGTTGCAGCAGGTGCCAAGACTTTTGCTCGCATTTCTGCTCCGTTCTCCCTCAATTCTTGTGCTAGACCTTCCGTAAAGGCACTTACATAGAACTTCGTTGCACAATAGGTCACGGCGTTAGCAATGATTCTGTAACCTCCGCCTGAAGAAATATTGATGATTTGCGTTCCTTTCACATGTGCATAGTCATGAGCATAACGAGAAGAAAGAATCGTTAGTGCTTCAATATTCAAGT
This sequence comes from Brevibacillus brevis, assembly GCF_022026395.1. Taxonomy (NCBI): domain Bacteria; kingdom Bacillati; phylum Bacillota; class Bacilli; order Caryophanales; family Paenibacillaceae; genus Brevibacillus; species Brevibacillus brevis. Next base: position 1,521,831 of record NZ_CP041767.1, read on the forward strand.
GAAGCATGGACTCAATTTTATTCAAGTTTTGTTCCCCAACAGAAGCAAAGTTTCCAAACCCCGCATTATTAATCCAGGTCTCAATCTCATAATCCTTTAGACTGTCGTAAAAGTCATGAACATTTGCACGTACACTTAAGTCAACTGTTCGAATGACTACATCCAATTTTGCGTTGATTTCAGCCACTTTTGATTGTAACTTTTCTAATTCATTCGTTCGACGTGCTGCTAAAATTAAGTTTTTTCCACGAGCAGCAAATGCCAGAGCGGTTTCAAAACCAATTCCTGAACTTGCCCCCGTAATGACCGTATAATTCATGTATACCCCTCCTGAATTTATTCAATAGCTTCCATTGAGATTGAATGTTTCATTGAGTATACAGATTAGAGTAAACTCTAAGTCAAGGGTATAAAATCCATTCGGAGGTTTCTCATGCACACGATTGGTGAAGTGGCACATCTATTAGGGATCAGCACACATACGCTGCGATATTATGAAAAGGAAAAAATAATTATTCCGGATCGCGATGAAAGTGGTGACAGGCGATATAACGATTCGCATATTCAATGGCTGCGATTTGTTATCAAGTTAAAAGAAACGCAAATGCCTATCTCGAAAATCAAGAAGTACGCTTCACTATTTTTAGAAGGAGAACATACTGCTTCAGCTCGATTGAGTCTTTTAGAAGATCATAAACACTATATTGAGCAACAAATAAAAATTTTAATCGATGTGGACGGTATGCTAGAACGTAAAATTGTTGCTTACAAAGATTTCATCCGTAACAGAGATTGATTTTCCATTCATAAGGGCCAGGGGGGTGATTGTGATTTAAGGGATTCAAATTTGCATTTCATCCAAAATCTATCTATATAAAGTTAAGAGGTTGTATCATGTTTATGATAGAACTTTAAAATAAAGGTAATGGAACGAGGGTACATCATTTATGTATAGAGTGGCTATTTGCGATGATGAGGAGAAACACAGAGAGTTTGTTAAAAGTATTCTACTTACATTGTCGATAAAGACAAATATTGAATTTGTAATCGAATCATTCGACGCGGGAGAGCAGTTGGTATCTTATTATGAGCGCCAAGAAATTCCGTTCCATATTTTAATTTTGGACATTGAAATGGGTGGAATGAACGGAATTCAAACAGCCCGAACCATAAGAGGGTTAAAGAACCTGGATGAACAAATTATTTTTCTGACAAGTTACCCCCAGTATATGGTGGAAAGTTTTGACGTCATGACATTCCAGTACTTGATAAAACCCATTGCACCTTCGATCTTGGAGGAGAAAATCATCAAGCTACACCAATACTTTCAAGCACTTGATAAAAAGTATATGGTCATCAAGTCAGGCTATGAAGAAGTCGTATTAAAACATGATGAACTTATTTGTATTGAAGCTGCCAAAAGCTTAACCATAAAAAGCAAGCTGCATTTTACGACCACAAATCAAACCTATGAAAGCAAAGGCATCATTTCTGATTATGCTCTGGCCTTAAAGGACTGTAACTTCATACAAATCCATCGTTCCATTATTATTAATCTGCTTCATGTGAAGAAATTTGCAAGTGGAGTGGTTCTCATGTCCAATGGGAGGGAATTGCCTATAGGCCGTTCTAAAATGAAAGAGGTTAAAGACACTTACACCAAATTTATGATTATGAAGGTCGATTGATATGATTCAAAATAATTTTCCGATTGTCTTTTGCATGATACTTCTGATGGGTGTGCAAGTTAATTTTTTCTTCAATTCGGTATTTGATAAATCAGCTAAAAAACAAAACCGATTTATATACTTCATTATCTTTGGATTGCTCGATTACCTATATTTAGTTATACCAGCCTCTCTTATTTTATCTTCGATGCTATCTTTTCTTGTGATATTTAGTTTTGCGCAATCTTATACAGTAGAATTTAAAACGAAGTTTACTTTTTCTATACTTTACAGTGTTTTAGCATCTCTCTCTTATTTTATATCGCTATATTTATTTTATTCCCTAGATTCCGTTGACTTTAGCTTTCACTCTATAAATGAACAAGATCAAATAGCCAATACGAAAGCTATTTTACTCAGTTCCATGATCATGTTTGCGATCATTCAGATCATACGACTACTTGCAAAACGTAGAAGTTTCTCTTTGGATAATCGTTACTACGCATTATTCTTGGTTATTCCTGTCGTAAGTATATACCAGCTGAGTATTCTAACTTATATGGACGTTTATTCTTTCATTTCCGTCATTGGAATGCTTCTCTTAAACGTTATTATTTTCTATATTTTTGACAATATCGTAGATAAATTTCAATTTATGCATGAGAATTCGCAATTGCAAAATCAAATGGACTATCAAGATGCGAATTACGAAAAAACAGTTCACAGCTTCAAATCGATTAAACGAATCATTCATGATACGAACCAACAGCTTTTGTATATCGAAGAATGTATTAAGCGAAATGAGTTAGAAGCGGCAATGGAACATATCAAGACTACTTTAAATAAAGTCGAAGGAGCCTATCATCGCGTTAATACGGGGAATCTGGTTATAGATGCCCTTGTCACAAATACGCTTAATATTGGACAAGCCAATGGTATAAGAATTGATACGAAGATTAACCTATATTCACAGGAAGTAAATATTGACCGTTATGACTTATGTGTAGCTCTAGGAAATATGCTAGATAACGCAATGGAAGCTTCTAAACGAGTAAAAATCGCAGAAGATAGGTACATTCTAATCAAAATATATTCTACCGAGTCTACCCTTCTCATTCACATTTTGAATCATATGGAGAATGAAGTTGCCTATTTGCACAGCCAAAAATCAAACGCGGAATTTCATGGTATCGGATTAACAAACATAGCTAGAATTTGTGACAAGTACGGTGGTCATATGACCATTGAAACGAAACATAAAGAATTTAATAATATGGTCGTACTTCCATATTAAAGCAACAATCCTTAGACAACATGTTGTTTAGGGATTGTTTTTTTCGTTTCAGGGTCATTTTTATTCTAGTAGACTTTTTCCTTGTATGATCATTTCAGCGAAGTACAATACAGCAAGAATTACGAGGAGGAATTAACAATGAAGAAGGTGGTTTCTGTATTCATGACCGCTATTCTTATTGCAATACTGGTCACCCCTGCTTTTGCTCTAACGAATCCTGATACTGTAGAAGAAAAGGCACGGGAGCAGGCTTCGAAGATCGTATCCGAATATGGTGCTAGTGGATTGCAGTATGCAATTAGGGATCATGGATCCATTGTCTTATCAGGCAGTGCTGGTGTATACGATAAAGAGACCAAGAGTCCGATCACCGATGACACGATGTTTGGAATCGGCTCGGTAAGTAAAATGTACGTGACTGCTGCAACGATGATGCTGGCTGATTCTAAAAGAATTGATATTGATAAGCCGCTAACCACGTATATCAAGGACTTTAAAATGGCAGATAAGCGATATAAACAGATTACGCCACGTATGTTGATGAATCATTCTTCAGGAATTTACGGTAGTCAATATGGGAATAGTTTTTTATTTGATGATAATGATACGAAAAATCATGATGAATTATTGGTAAGATTACAATCCGAAAGCTTAAAGTCAACTCCCGGCGAGTTTTCAGTATATTGCAATGATGGTTTTCAGCTGCTTGAAATATTGATTGAACGAGTGAGCGGTTTACGTTATAGCGAATTTCTTGAAACCTATATTTCTGATCCTCTCCAATTGACCTCTACCAAAACACCACTTGATTCTTTTGATAGAGACAGGCTCATAAAAACTTATTATCCTGGGTTGGATCAAGCTTTACCCGTTGAGAATGCCAATCTCATAGGGACAGGAGGCCTTTACTCCACGGCTGAAGAAGTAACTGAATTCGCTGAAGTATTAATCGGGAATCGAACGGATATTTTATCTGAGAAGTCAGTAAAGGCTATGCAAAGTCATGAGTATAGAAAAGGCGTGTGGGTTCCTGAAGAGACAAACTCGATTAACTATGGTCTTGGTTGGGATGCTGTCCGTTTAGCACCGTTTAGTGATTACGGAATAACAGCATTATTTAAAGGTGGAGATACGATTATGTATCACGCTGCTTTGGTGACCTTACCCGAACATGATATTACGATTGCTGTGCTTTCATCGGGAGGCAGTGGTATCTATAATAGTTTAGCTGCATCAAATATTTTATTGGAATATCTAAGAGCCAAAGGCACCATTAAAGAAATTCTACCTGAAAAAACATTTGAACCTCCAGTGAAAGTGGACATGCCATCCGATATGCTTGCATACTCTGGGTTATACGGTAGTGTAGGTAAAACGGTAAAACTGGAGATAAAGAACGGGGAGATTCATTTACCTGATCTAGCATTTGGAGGGGTACCGCCGCAAAAATATGTATATACCGGCAATGGACAGTTCAAAAACAACGATGGGAATGCAACGATAAGCTTTGACCGAGCGAAGAATGGAAAAACCTATTTAAAACTTAACGCTTATATAAATAATCCAGGATTAGGTCAAGCGTTTTCGGTAACCTATGAATTTCAAAAGTTAGCTTCCAATCCACTAAAACAGTCAATGAAAACGGTATGGGAACATAGGGATGGAAAAAAATACTACGCTGTAGATGAAAAGATCACTTCAGTGATGTATCTAAACAATGCGCTTGTGACCAAAACTATATCGGTTGATATCAGCCATGGATACGCTTCAGGCACTAAAATTGTTGACAAGAATAATGCAGTAAATGTAATTCAGATTCCTGTTGCAAACGGAAGAGACGCTTTTGATTTGAATTTCTATCATAAGAATCAAAAAGAGTATGTAAAGATCAATGGATTATCCTATATCAGTGAAGATGCTATTCCAACCTTTAATGATGGGAAAGATTCATTATGCATCATACCATCGGATGGTCAGGCTAGATGGTATAAAATCGATGCAAAATCAGCCAACCGAGTTATGAACGTTGAGACTCCGGAAAGCGGAGGATTCGCCGTTTATGACAAGAATGGAATGACTGTGAACTTTTCAAAGGCAAGTAACAAGCATTCGGTAGTACTGCCTGAGGGTGGGATGATCGTTTTTGGTGGGAATGCGGGTGATGTATTTAAAATTAATTTTGAAGAATAGATAGATGTAAGCATAAAAGTCCGCATTACTAGTAATATCCCCTTTGAGTAGACAGTGTTAAAAGCCCGCCAAACTAACAGTGGGTGGTACACTCTCCTTGGAGGGGATTTTACTATGGCTAAAAAAAGGTCAAACATTCAAAACCAGTGTGCCCCGGTCGAATACCGAAACACACTGGCTGCTTAGAATTTTCTAGTTGTGTTTACTTGACAGGGGTAAGACCATCTCAAGTTTTTTTTCACCCAAACGAGCTTTGCAGGAAGCCGAACCAAGCCACGTATGTGGATTGCCAGCCCAGCACCAGCCTAGCTTTGGCTTGTTTTCGGTGATCCACATGGCCGTTACTCGTCGATCGCCACAACGAGAGCCGAGTAGAGAAAAGCCGTTGTTTTTCTTTACCAGATCCGGGAAGTGGGTGATCAGGGCAATTCCTTCCTCCAGCGTGAGCGGAGAACGCTGCTGCTCCAAGAGGATGGGCATCGCGTCATTCGGAGTGATGTTCAGCGTTTCTTTTCCCGTATCAATTCCGGTCATCAGGTAAGCCATTCCTGTAGGAATCTCGATGTCTTCGATGGGTGTAAATCGCCGGATTTCTTCTGCATCCATGACACTGAAGCCAGCTTTCTTTTTCCGCTCGATGGCTTGCATCGCTTTTTCTCCGTCGAACCATTCGCCTTTTACCACGAGAACAAAGGGGACGACGCCCGCTTGCAGGTCGTCTTCTTGAATGGTGAGAGCTTCTGCCAGTGGTTGCAGCGGGGTCAGATTTTCCCGAAATTCATCTGCTGTCATGCCCGCCATTTCAGGATAGCCCTTATGAATGAGTGTTGTCAGTTGCCGTTCGAATTCAGCTTTGTGCATAAGTTAATGCGCCTCCTTCCACTTGTCACATTCATCTTACAACATTCGCGCTAATTGAAAGGTTTCTCCAAAAGAAAAGGAATGAAGCTGATTTGGGTTGAAGTAACTTTACAAATAAGCTTTAATCTTTGTGGAAGAAAATCGGAAGGAGGCTGGCTGCCGTGCGCCCCATTGATATTGCACGTAAGCTGAAACTGAGTACGAGCGCCTTGCGCAATTATGAAGCACATGGGCTGGTTCCACCTGTAGAACGGTCAGTGAGCGGCTACCGGAAGTATACGGAGGAACACGTCGCTTATTTTACCTGTATCCAAGCCATGTCCCCAGGCTTTGGAATGGATGTGACGGCGCAGGTCATGCGATTGATTCAGGATAGACAGTTGCAGGCTGCTCTATGGCTTGTGAATGAGGTACAGGCTAACTTGCAGAGGGACAAACAGTTAGCGGAACGAAACGTGGCGATGCTTGAAGACGGTCCAGCTGGAAAGGGTGAGGAAGCTGGAAACGGCGAATGGATGACGATTGGGGAGGTAGCAACCATGACTTCTCTGCCGAGCTCAACCATCCGCCACTGGGAAAAGGTTGGACTTATTACGACTTCCCGCGATGAGAAAAATGGCTACCGTCTCTTCAATCGCTCGCAAATCCGCAAAATCATGCTGCTACGCACGCTGCGACCTGCTGTCTATTCCTTATCGGTTGTGGAGCTGAAGGAAGCTATCGCGAACATGAATGAAGAGGATGTAAAAGAGGCGCGAAACATCGCTTTGGAAACGCTGCGCTATCTGGATCAGATGAATCTCGTACAAACGCGTGGGGTTTTCTATTTCTATCAATTATGCAAAGTGGTTCAGTTGGTCGAAGAATAGGGTAGCGAAAAGAGAAAACCCTCTTCTGCACATTCGCAAAAGAGGGGATGTCATCGTTATTCCACAAACAGTGATACTCGCTCAAATCCTGCATCTGAAATGCGAATCAAGCCTGTATCGGATATGTGCAAAGTCGGTATGACGACCAGAGCAAGCAAAGACAATGTCATAAAGGCGTAGTTCATCGTGCAGCCAGCTTTCACCAAGGCTTGGCTAATCTCCATGGATTGCTGCACAACTGTTTCATAAGGCTCGGTCGACATCAGTCCAGCTAAACGCAGCGGAAGCTCCACCATTTCGCCGTCTCCAGTCACGACAGCGATGCCGCCTTGCATGCTGATCACAGCATTGGCTACTTGTGCCATCCGCTCATCATCGTTTCCGATGACAAGCACGTTATGGCAGTCATGGGCGACAGTCATGGCAATCGCTGCTGGCTGGTTAAATCCGACATTGCCGACAATCCCGATGCCAGAGCCGCCTGTTTTCCCATGGCGTTCGAAAACAGCCATTTTGCACAAGGTACTCTCGGGCGTGATCTGGAGCTCGCCATTTGCGACAGCCACATCGACAAACACTTCGTCCGTCTCTACGTGATTTTCGCGGACAACTGCGACGCGTGTCTTGATCGTCCCGGACGGAACGGGGGTCTTGATGATGAAGTCAGATGGAGTGAGCTCAGCCTTGATTTTCACAGAGTTGATGGCAAACTCAGGGTAAGGGAACGGAGAAAGTTCGAGCGTCATTTCACCGTTTTCCGCCACTACGTCACCGCGTGCGATCGTCGTCACGACATTTACATCAGCCAGATTCCCGTCGAGCAAAATGATATCTGCGATGATACCCGGTGCGATCGAGCCTACATCTCGTGCGACACCGAATCGTTCTGCTGTATTGATGGTCGCCATCTGGAAGGCAGTCACAGGCTTGACTCCTTGCGAGATCGCATGTCTGACGATGAAGTTCATATGACCTTCTTCTTTCAACGAATCACAGATGCGGTCATCGGACACGAGCATCATTCGGCGGGAGTCAATGCCCTGTTCGGTGTGTGCCTTGATCGTTGCTGCAACATCGTGCCAGGCTGAGCCGCGGCGCATTTTGGCATACATGCCAAGGCGTACCCGCTGTGCGACATCTTCGCTGGTCACACACTCATGGTCGCCGGTTACACCCGCAGCTGCATAAGCAGCCAGACGTGGATCACTTGACGGCCATGTATAGTGACCATCCACTACTTTTCCTGCCCGCAGTGTCGCTTGAATCTCTCCAATCATTTTCGGGTCTCCGTACACGACCCCAGGGAAATTCATGACTTCTCCGAGCGCGATCATATCGGGTCCCCAGCTCAATGCTTCCGCGACCTCCGCTGGTCCGAATTCTGCCCCAGCCGTTTCAAAAGAAGCATCCGTTGAAGGGACGCAGGAAGCGACCTGCATGTAAGCAGCCATCGGGGTTTGTCTCGCCTCATCCAGCATGATCCGCAAACCAGGTAGACCGAGAACATTCGAGATCTCATGTGCGTCGAAAAAACCGCCTGTCGTTCCGAGGGGCAGTACCGCATTGGCGAATTGCGTCACGGATAGCATACTGCTTTCGATATGACAGTGCCCGTCCAACAGTCCTGGTGCCATATACTTTCCTTTTGCATCAATGATCCTGGTGGATTCATCCGTCATCCCTTCTACAAAAGGACCGACATAGGCGATACGGGTGCCAACAACAGCGATGGACATATTCGGCAAGATTTCACCGGAGAGAACATTGACGAGAGTGCCGTTATGGATGAAGAGGGTCGCTTTTTTCTCCCCTCTGGAAAAGGCAACGAGATCAGGAATGCAATCTGCGAGTGGAGGTCTTGCAAAGAACGGATGCTGCTGTGTCATGTTTACTATCACCTCATGCTGGATTTGGTTTTTTACATATAGTACACATCGAAGAGGAAGGAAGCTAGTTTTCTTTTAGAAAAAATTAAAAAAAAGAGGGTGTAGTGGATGACGAGAGTAAAAGTCATAAACATAAAAATATCGTCCTACATCAAGCTGTGTGCGGGAGCCGGGGTTTCGATCGGGGTTTTGGATGGGGCCTTTCGTTTCCTATTTTTACTTGTAATGGGGCAGTTTGGCGCTTCGGAAGCTTTGATTTTCAGTATGCAGGTCAAGGGATGGACAGCGGGAATCTTGCATGTGCTTTCTGTACCGCTGCTGTATGGATTAGGCGCAGTCCTATTTGGCTTTGTCTCCTATTTTCCGTTTATGTACTACCTAAAGTGCAAGAAGGGTATTGTGATCGAAGGGGTATTTGAAGGGGAGCAGCGCGAGGAGATACCAAAATAAAGCACCTCCCGTTTTCACCGTTGTTGAAAGTGAAAACAGGAGGCGCTGCTTAGTGTTCGGCTACCTCTATTTCATTTGTTCTCGTTTTCCGCAGTTTGTAGATCACGACGAGCAGAATAAACCATACAGGTGTGATAAACAAGGCGACTCGTGTATCTTCTGCGAGTGCAAGGACGACCAGGATGAAGGCAAGGAATGCCAGGATCAGGTAATTGGCAAAAGGATAGAGCGGCATTTTAAATGGGTTCGCTTTTGCTAATTCCGGTCTCGTTTTGCGATATTTCAAATGACAGATGACCGTGATTCCCCAAATAAAGATAAAGCAAACGGTCGACACACTAGTAATCAGAGTAAATACGCCCTCTGGCATGACGTAGTTCAATACGACTGCGATTAGAATGACAACTGTCGAAAAGAGTAGTGCATTTGCCGGGACCTTGTTGGCAGTCAGTTTGGTAAGGGGCACAGGTGCATTCTTTTCTTTGGCAAGGGAGTAAACCATCCGGCTTGTACTGAAAATGGCGCTATTACATGCGGAAGCGGCGGATGTCAGTACGACAAAGTTGACGATACCGGCAGCGGCTGCAATGCCAATCGCTGCGAAGACCTGTACGAATGGACTCTCCAATGGGTTGATCGCGTTCCAAGGATAAATGCTCATGATGACGATGAGTGCGCCAACGTAGAAAATCAAAATTCGAATCGGAATTTGGTTAATCGCCTTTGGAATGACGCGTTTTGGGTCTTCTGTTTCACCGGCCGTCAGACCGACGAGCTCGATCCCAACAAATGCGAATACGACCATCTGGAAGGAGAGAAGGAACCCATTGAAGCCGTTCGGGAACATACCGCCATGACTCCAGAGATTCGTAAAGGTGGACGCACCTGCATTCGTAGAAAAGCCCTTGATGATCATGAAAATGCCGACAAAAATCAGGGCGAGAATCGCGATGACCTTAACGAGCGCGAACCAAAATTCCATTTCTCCAAAAAGCTTCACCGTAGCCAGGTTCATGATTAACAAAATCACGAGGGCGATTAAGCCTGGCATCCACTGCGGTATTTCCGGAAACCAAAATTGCGTGTACAGACCAACCGCTGTCAGGTCGGCCATGGCGATGGAAATCCAGCAAAACCAGTAAGTCCAGCCCGTGACAAATGCGGCCATATTCCCCAAATAGTCTTTGACGAAATCCACGAAAGAATGGTAGTTCAAATTGCTCAAGAGGAGCTCCCCGAGGGAGCGCATGATTAAAAAGCAGATGACGCCCGTAATCAAGTAAGCAAATAAGATGGATGGGCCGGCCAAATGAATCGATTTTCCTGCGCCCAAAAATAATCCTGTTCCGATTGCTCCACCGATCGCGATGAGTTGTACGTGTCTGTTTTTTAGACCTCTCTCCAATTTTTGATCCTGCATACGATCCACCTCTCTCTATTTTTAGTTAGTTTTCAATTTTTAGATTTTTATCAAACAGATAATCTTCATATTAACATAACTATAGCGATTTAACATATGTTTATTTATTTTTATAGAAAAAAAGCTTTTGGATATGAACGGAATAGGAACATACTGGAAGTGCTGACTCTTTTAAACATAGGCTGCACTTTTTTTGTATTTCAGAAAAAAGAATATATTGACATGAGAATGGAAATCATTTAATTTTGCGTTAGGGCAACTTTTTTATACGAATGCATATTAGTTTGTTTTGGTTAATATTATTGGTACAAGACTACATTGTTGTGTGTAGGCATATGTACATGTGGGATTTACCCGTTTCACCATCGGTTTTTGGGCGGGATCATATAACGGGCTATTATTTGGAGGGAAAAAATCATGGAATCTGCTATCGCGGTAAGGGGCTTGCATGTCTCCTACTTTGGGAACGAAGTTGTTCGGGATGTTTCTTTTGATGTTGAAGTAGGGAGCATGGTTGGAATCATCGGTCCAAACGGGGCAGGGAAGTCAACCCTGATCAAAGCGCTCTTGGAACTCATTCCGAGAGATAAGGGGAATGTGCGGATTTTTGGGAAAGAGACAAATGAATTCCGGAAGAAAATCGCCTATGTACCACAGCGGAGCATAATTGATTGGACGTTTCCGATCACCGTCATGGATACAGTGCTGATCGGGACATACCCAAGTGTTGGACTGTTTAAATTTCCGAAGAAAAAGGAAAAAGCGTGGGCGTTGGAATGCCTGAGAAAAGTAGGGCTGGAGGATTTCCGCGACAGGCAGATTGGGGAGCTCTCCGGCGGGCAGCAACAGCGTGTCTTCCTGGCAAGGGCACTTGCGCAAAAACCAGAGCTGCTGCTTCTGGACGAGCCGTTTGTGGGAATTGATGTGGCGAGCGAGGATACCATCATTCGCATTTTGAAAGAGCTGCAATTTCAGGACAAAACAATCGTCGTCGTCCATCATGACTTGTCCAAAGCATATGCGTATTTTGATCAACTCCTTTTAATGAACAAAGAATTGATCAAGTTCGGTACGGTCGATGAAGTGCTGAATCGAGAAGTCATGTCGAGAGCATATTCCTATCAACTCCCATTTCTCGAAAAGACCGAGGTGCTTGCATAATGGATTTCTTGATGGCAATTGGACAGTATGAGTTTTTGCAAAAAGCAATGTTTACATCTGTAGTGGTTGGGTTAATCTGCGGCGTCATCGGTAGCTTTATCATCTTGCGTGGAATGTCCTTGATGGGGGATGCCATCTCGCACGCTGTATTACCTGGGGTGGCACTCTCCTATGCTTTTGGGATCAATTTCTTCGTGGGCGCTGTTTTAACAGGTGTGCTCACCGCTGTTGGAATTGGCTACGTGAGCCAAAATAGCCGCATCAAGAACGACACGGCGATTGGGATTATGTTCACGTCCGCCTTTGCAATCGGAATCATCATGGTTACGATGCTGAAGAGCAGTACGGATCTCTATCACATTTTGTTCGGGAATGTATTGGCTGTGCGTTCGTCAGACATGTGGGTGACAGTCGGTATCGGGGTTATCGTCATCGTGACAGTCTACGCTTTTTTCAAAGAACTGTTACTGACTTCGTTCGATCCGACCATTGCTGCCGCCTACGGCTTGCGTAACAACCTCATTCATTACTTGCTGATGACCTTGTTGACGATGGTAACTGTCGCTTCCTTGCAAACTGTAGGAATCGTGCTCGTCGTCGCCATGCTGATTACACCGGCTGCTACTGCTTATCTTTTGACGGACCGTTTGTCGATCATGATCTTTTTGGCTGGCGGTTTTGGGATGCTGTCTTCGGTTATCGGCCTTTATTTTAGCTTTACCTATAATTTGGCCTCTGGTGCCACAATTGTCGTGGTTGCAACTGTGCTCTTCTTCCTGGCCTTTCTTTTCTCCCGAAAACACGGGGTAGTATGGAAATCAATCCGAGCCCAGCAAAAACGGGTCGAGCTCTTAAAGTAAAGGAGAATTATTGTTATGAAGAAGTGGAATCTGTTTTTCGTTTTTCTACTATCAACCGTATTGATGGCAGCGTGTGGTGCTCCGCAAAGTGCGAACGAGCCCACGAAATCAGATAGTGATAAGCTGCGGGTCGTAACCACGTATTCCATCCTGTATGACATCGTGAAAAACGTTGGGGGGGATCGGGTAGAGATCCATAGTCTCGCTCCAATTGGCTCCAATCCGCATGAATATGATCCACTGCCTGCTGACGTGCAAAAAACGACGGATGCAGACGCTGTTTTTTACAATGGACTGAACTTGGAAGCCGGTAACTCCTGGTTCGATAAACTGATGACCACAGCAGGCAAATCAGGTCCGGATGCACCTGTGTTCCGTCTCAGTGAGGGCGTAGCTGCCAAGCACTTGACGACGAAAGGCAAAGAGAGCGAAGAAGACCCGCACGCTTGGCTGGATGTACGCAATGGCATCAAGTATGCGGAGAATGCAAAAAATGCCTTGATCAAGGTGGACCCAGCGCACAAGGAAACGTATGAGCAAAACGCCAAGAAGTACATCGAACAGTTGACTGCACTGCACGAGGAAGCGGTGAAGCAATACAACCAGATTCCGAAAGAACAGCGTTTGCTTGTGACGAGCGAGGGAGCGTTCAAATATTTCAGCGAAGCGTACGATTTTGAAGCGGCGTACATTTGGGAAATCAACTCGGAGAATCAAGGAACACCAGAGCAGGTTACGCAGGTGGTCGATACGATTCGTGCGAAAAAAATCCCGGCTCTGTTCGTAGAGACGAGTATCGATCCGCGCAGCATGGAGATGGTATCGAATGAAACGGGTGTACCGATTGTCGGGAAAGTATTTACGGACTCTCTCGGAAAGCCGGGAGAAGATGGTGATACGTACATCAAAATGATGGAGTGGAATATCAAGACGATTTACGAAGGATTGACCAAAAAATAAGCCTGGCAAAAGCAAAGCACAGCTCTCCTAATCAGGGGCTGTGCTTTTAAATTCTTCCACTGCTTAACATCTTTCGTCAGATTGAGGTATAATAGGCTAGTGTGTAAAAGGAATCCGGAGTATTCATATTTTAATCTGTCATATTGAAAGAGAGTGGGATTATGGGTCGTAAGTGGAACAATATTAAAGAAAAGAAAGCTTCTAAAGACGCGAGCACCAGTCGTATTTACGCGAAGTTCGGGAAGGAAATTTACGTAGCGGCAAAGCAAGGCGAGCCGGACCCAGAGTCCAACCGTGCTCTGAAGGTCGTCCTGGAGCGTGCCAAAACGTACAGCGTACCGAAAGCGATTATCGACCGCGCGATTGATAAAGCAAAAGGCGGCTCTGATGAAACGTTTAGCGAGCTGCGCTATGAAGGCTTTGGGCCAAACGGTTCCATGATCATCGTGGATGCACTGACCAACAACGTAAACCGCACAGCTCCTGAAGTGCGTGCCGCTTTCAACAAAAACGGCGGTAACATGGGCGTATCCGGTTCGGTTGCTTATATGTTTGACCCAACAGCGGTATTTGGTATGGAAGGCAAATCCTCTGATGAGGTGCTGGAAATCTTGATGGAAGCAGATGTAGACGTCCGCGACATTTTGGAAGAAGACGGTGCTGTCATCGTTTACGCAGATGCCGAACAGTTCCACGCTGTACAAGAAGCACTTAAAAACGGCGGCGTCACAGAGTTTACCGTAGCTGAACTGACCATGCTGCCACAAAACGAAGTAACGCTGACAGAAGATGTACAAGCTCAGTTCGAAAAGCTGATCGATGCTTTGGAAGACTTGGACGATGTGCAGCAGGTGTACCATAACGTTGATTTAGGTGAATAATTTTTTCGATGGGGGAAGACCTTTGTTTTAGGACAGAGGTCTTTTTTATGTTGCTTTGGTGAAGAGAAGAATATTTCCAGTCTAGGCTCCAGGCTCCGTCCAGCTGGGGGCTGGGGCTGTCCGCTCCGAAGGGATTTGCGGGGAAACGCAAAAGTGGTAGCCGCTTCGTAGCGTGGGCACGTTGCGTTTCTGTTGCCCGCAAATCCCTTCTCCGCTTGGTAGGACTCCACAAGTCGCTACGTCTGGAAATATTCTTCTCTGTCGGAACTGATTACATTCTCCCATCTTTTAAGGCTTTTAAAACCCGTCTAACACGGAATGCTCGTAGAGGAAACAGGAGAAAAAAGCGAAACACGCCCTTAAGCGTCCACCTCTGAAAAAACATCCTGAAAGGACCACTTTGGACGCGGTTTCGCTTTTTGCATAGTTATTGAGATTAATAAATAGAGTGTTTAAAGAAATAGTGAAATAATACGGGATTCTGAAGGTTCTGATAGGATTGTGAAATATGAGGGGAGTTCATATTGGAATTTAATATGACTTGGAAGGTTCTCTGGGTGTTTTAGTGATGTAGATATAGTGGAGGTGGTTTACACCATTTTTGTGTTAGTTGGATTAAGCAAGATAAAGGGTATGCACATCCATCACCTAAGAGTAATTTTCGACAATCACTGATTCCAACATATAGGAAAAATGATGAATGTACACTGAAAAAAGTAGTAAAATTTATTTAATTAAAAAGACCGGAAAAACTCTGTGAGTGAAGTCCGGTCTTTTTATCAACTTGCCCTATCGGTGAATAACTATGTTAAAAATATCTTTTTGGCAACATTTATAGCATTCAAGACTTTAGGAAATCCCGTGTATGGGTAGCATTGCAGTAATGCCTCAATCACTTCTTGTCTCGTTAGACCTACACGAATGGAGGCATTGAGATGAACGTGCAACTGTGGCTCGCATCCACCTTGAGCAGTTAAGGCTCCTAATGTGACGAGTTGGCGCTGTTTAGGGTTTAGTCCTGAGCGGCTGTAGATTTCACCAAACGCAAATTCAATGATTTGTTCAGCTAATACAGGGGCAATCTCGGCAAGTGAATCGGCAACCGCCTCACCATGTTTGCCGTCGATTTCTTGAAGTTTTGCTATGCCTCTTTCCCGTCGTTCCCCTACAGAATGTAGTAGTTCGTCCTCGATGTTTACTTCGATATTTTGTTCTGCAAAAAGTTGTTTCGCAACGGTAATGGCATTTAAAGCACGAGGAGCGCCGCAAAACGGAATACAATGGGTAGCAATTTCAATAATTTCGTTCGGCGTAATTCCAACTTTCAAACCGAAGTTCATGTGCCATTTGAGTTGATTTGGAGTATCACCTAACGATATTAACGCAGAGATCACGATTATTTCTCTTTGTTCATAGGTGAGTACGGGATTATTGAAAACTTGCCCAAAAAATTCAATAATGTACCGACTTATGTGGGGAGATACATCGCTTAAAGCATGAATAACCGCTTGGATTCCTGATTCATCAGTTTCTTGAAAAAGTTTTTTTCCATTTTCATAGTTTGAGTTCATCGCTTAATTGCCTCCAGTTTTGAGGTTTTCTATTTCCCGGTACTTCTAATGTAGTTTATTATTGCTGCTCGAAGTCAAATATAGGTTTTTACAATAGAATTTGCTATTAGTGTAGAGGTTACTAAAGCATTTTTCTATTTTTTTGATCTACATTTCGTTATAGTAACTATAACGAAAGGGGACGGATCGGATGTCATTTTCAATGAAATATGTAGTTGATAACTTACATGTGTCTGCAAATACACTCAGATTTTATGAAACGGAAGGGTTGTTAAGAAATATTTCTCGAGATTCAAATGGTCGTAGAATATATAATGATGAAGATTTGAGATGGATCAACTTTATCCGATCTCTGCGGTTGACAGGAATGCCTATTTCTAAAATAAAAGAATATATCGATCTTTATGAATTAGGCGATGAAACATTCCTGCAAAGAAAAGAAATGATGATGCAGCATAAATTAGAAGTGCAGAATAAAATCAATGAAAACCTAAAACATTTAGAAGTAATAAGTTATAAGGTTGCGATGTACGAACTTCAAGAAAGGAAAGACACGCAGAAAATTTAGTATACTGGACTGTAAGATAAAAGCTCGGCTGTATGCCGAGCTTTTCCAATGATTACACAGTTGTTTCAACATGGTTGTTTGTTACACGTTCCCACGCCATATGCTTTTTAGTCAGTCCAGCTGAACATAAAACGTCGTCTTATCGTTCGGCACACTCTTCGCATAGATCTTGCCCGCATGTTCGGCGGGGATGCCCGGACCAGTATTGGTCACCGATAGCTGGATATGGCCCTGATGCTTTTTAAGCGTTAGGTGGATTGAGCCCTTTGGATTGGCATACTTGATCGCGTTGTCCAGCAGGATCATAAAGACCTGCTCCATTTGCTCGCTGCAGCCGGTGACGGTGAGGCCGGGTTCGATGTCGTAGTCTAGCGCGAGATCCTTCTCGAAGATGACGGCTTCCATTGTGAGAATAACGCTCTCGACAGCTTCGCTCAAGTTGAACGGAACGTGAAGCGTCCGCGACCTTGTGCCGTCCAACTCGGTGAGATACAGCAGATCGTTCGTGAGCGTTTCTGTTGAAAGTTCCTGAAACGGTGAGTATCGGAACAAAATCGAATCTCAGGTGCTATTTTCCAGAGGATCGTTTGAATTTTTGACCTGTTGAAGTGCCAGGTTTGCGTTTCTGTTGCCCGCAAATCCCTTCTCCGCTTGGTAGGACTCCACAAGTCGCTACGTCTGGAAATATTCTTCTCTGTCGTAACAGATTACATTCTCCCATCTTTTAAGGCTTTTAAAACCCGACTAACACGGAAAGCTCGTAGAGGAAACAGGAGAAATAAGCGAAGATCTTTGGGACACCGACCGAGGCACAATGAAAAAAAGGGAAACAAGCTCTTAGCGTCCACCTCTGAGAAGATTCCTGAATGGACGACTTTGGACGCGGGTTTCGCTTTTTTTCATGGAGCCGGGCAGTCAATCCCCCAGCGGGTGGGACAAGAAGCTGAGTGTTTTCTCCTGTTTCCTCGCCAGCACTACAGCAACAACTTAAGGTTCTTATGTATGTGGCTGTGGTGAAGAGAAGAATATTTCCAGTCTAGGCTCCAGGCTCCGTCCTGCTGGGGGCTAGACTGTCCGCTCCGAAGGGATTTGCGGGGAAACGCAAAAGTGGTAGCCGCTTCGTCGCGTGGGCACGTTGCGTTTCTGTTGCCCGCAAATCCCTTCTCCGCTTGGTAGGACTCCACAAGTCGCTACGTCTGGAAATATTCTTCTCTGTCGTGACTGATGACATTCTTCAATCTTTTAAGTCTTTTAAAACCCGTCTAACACGGAATGCTCGTAGAGGAAACAGGAGAAATAAGCGAAGATCTTAGGGACGCCGACCGAGGCGCAATGAAAAAAAGGGAAACAAGCTCTTAGCGTCCACCTCTGAGAAGATTCCTGAATGTACGACTTTGGACGCGGGTTTCGCTTTTTTTCATGGAGCCGGGCAGTGAATCCAACAGGAGGTGGCCCTAGAATCTGAGCGTTTTCTCCTGTTTCCTCCCCACCCCTACCGCCCGATAAACGCACTTTAAAAGAAATAAAACCGCCTCCATAAAGGAGACGGCATATATCGAGCTCGTTAGTTTTGAGGTGTTACCGATCATCACGTGCGACGCATCTACCTCCAATATGAAGTTAGAAGCTTAAAGCAGTGTACGGTTTCCCTTACTCACTAGGTGATCGTGTAAATCATCCATGGCACATCGCCTCCGTAAAGGACTACAGCCTGATTGAAAACACACCACCGAGCTCGATGAGTATAGTATGAGCAAAGCCCATCTTTTTATTCACTCATCTTTAGCATCTGTTTTCGAATTGCATTTAAAAACGATTGGTTGCTGTAGGCTGTGCCACCAGCCAATCCTGGTTCAACGGCATTCACGTACATTTGACCCGTTTTGACTGCGCTTAGATTTTTCCATGCAGGCTGCTCTTGCAACTGCTTGAAAGCGGGCTGGTCCTCTTTGTTGACCATCACAAACAAGTAGTTAGGATTTTCTTTTGCCAAAGCATCCATAGGGAGCGCTGTACGCTCCTGCATATTCGCGACGACATCAGGGACAGGCAGGGCCAAGTCCGTATATAACAGGTAATTGTACCGTTCATCCTTTGGATACGCGTATAAGGAGCCTTCTTGGAACCATAGCGTCAGCACTTTCTTTTCTGGGAGTTCGGCGAGCTTGTCGCGGAGTTCCTGTGTGTTTTGCTTCACTTTTCCTATAAAGGTATCCAAATTGTCGTCTCTTCCACGAACATCAGCAAGCAGACGCAAGTTATCTTGCCAATCAGCTCCGTTGGTAGAGACGGGAATGACAGATGCAGCGGTTTGTAATTTTGCCAAGTCTTCCTTGGAGGTCTTGTCGGTTGTCATGATGACATCAGGATCGAGGGCAACCAGCTCATTTAAGTTATCTACTATATGATAAGGGAGATGCTTGGCATTTCTGATCATGGCTTGATATTCCGCCGGAAACTTTCCGTTTTTATCCACCGTAGCTGCGACGGGCGGGACTCCCAGCAAGAAAGAATCTTCATAGGAAGCAGGGAAGCCAACGAAAACAATTTCTTTGGTTCTGGCTGGAATTGTATAAGTGTTGCCTAGGTAATTGATCGATCTGGTCGGTTTCGATGCCGCAGAATCGCCCGTTTGTCCACCATTGCCGCAAGCTGCCAGGACGAGGAGCAAAGCGGCAAGCGGGATAGCTAGTAGCCGTTTATACATACAGGTCACTCCGTTCTTACTTCTGTGTTATCAGGAGAGTAGCAGGACTCATGTAAATTATAGGCTACCCGATCCATCCGTCGCTGTTGCATTCCTGAACATTTTCAAACATTCTGCTGTAACCTTTTTCCTGCTCAAGACACTAATGGGTATCCAAGAAAATTTTCGCATAGGAAAGTAGTCGATCAGCCGACAGCAAGAGAATGGAGGAGCTTCTTTGTATGAAGAAATGAAACATCAGGTCATGACCATCTATGAGCGGCATTATCACGATGTGTATCAATTTTTGCTGTACTTTGCCGGCAGTCAGAATGATGCAGAAGATTTGACACAGGAGGTATTTTTGCGAGTTATTCGCTCGCTTGAACGATTTGAAGAGCGATCTGACGTGAAGACATGGCTGTTTGCGATCGCGAAGCATACAGCGATGAATTACTATCGAAAACGTAAGTGGCAAAAGCTGTTGTCAGGGGACTGGCTGTCTGTTGTGATGCCAGCCTCGGAAGGGAATCCGGCACAGGAAGCGGAAAGCCGGGAGGACGAACAGGAATTGATCGCTGCGATCAAGGGACTACCACCGCATCACCGCATGGTTGTCATTCTGCGAGGCATTAAAGAGTACAGCGTCAAAGAGACAGCTGAAATACTGGGTTGTTCTGAATCAAACGTGAAAACGACGATGCACCGGGCACTGAAGCTGCTGCATGGCAAACTTTCGCATACGAAGAAGGGGGAATTGTACAGTGGATTGGCAAAATGAACGAGATATGCTGGAACGGTTAGTGACTCTGCAAAAAAGTACACCCCCACGTAAGGAGTTTGTAGAGAGTTTACGTACAGTGCTGGAACAAGAAGTAATTCGGGTCGGCAAGGGGAGACGGCTGTTCATGAATCCGCTGACAGTAGGGTTGACAGCAGTGGTGATCGCTTCTGGATTCGGCCTGTATATCATGGCTGGGATGGGGCAAAACGAAATCGTGAACCCTCAAGTGACGGCAACCAGTAGTCCGCAGCTTCCCGCCCATCCTGTATACGAGCAGGCGAAGAAGCTGCTACAAGAATTGGCAGGGCGAGATGCAAGTCAATATGCGGTAAACGGCATGCTGTCCAATACAGAAACAGGTCATGTCGTGATGAACAAGACGGTTAACAACATTCCGGTTCTTGACGACCAATACACGTTTACAATAGACAAGGCGGGCAGGCATCATAAAAAAGTGGTACAGACAAACGATACGACAGGCATGGTCTTTCCAGATCCCAACAAGGCAATGCCAGTAAAAAAGGCAGAACAAATTTTTGGGCAAAGCGCCCGGCTGCTCTATTCAGAGTGGGAATGGCGATTGCAATATGAGTTTCCTTTTTCAGGTGACATTGATGCCATTACAGGAGAAATTTACCCCACAGAACGCTATCATCCCGATTACAGTCTAGTAGATATGCCGCCAATTCCTGTGAAACCGGGAGGCATGAAGCTGGTAGCTCCCAACATCGAAGAAGCAGATAGACTTTTTCGGGAGTGGGGATTTGAGCCTCCGTTTTCCTTCGTTATTCAAGAAGGCTCAGGCGTACATACGTACAAAATGGAAACCCGAACCAAACAGAAAATAGAACTGGACGTAGTAACAGATACAGGAAAAATTCTGAACTATCGGTATGAAAAGGTCCATGAGAAAAAGGAAAAGCTCCCTCATCCAAAGCTGGAAAACGTACAAGAAGCAGCAAAGCAATTTCAGAAATACCTTCCGTTAGACACCAAAGAACTGCTACTTGGTTCTGCCACTAGAAAAGGCAACATCGAAACCTATCAATTCTTCAAGTCCCATCAGGGAGTACCGATTATGGGGGGGTATACGGTTCATTTTGATGTGGACAGAAAACAGGTGATCGGGGTCGATCCTACGTATACCATGGAGTCTAAGCAGCTTCCTGACAAAAGCAAGGCAATGTCACGGGAAGACGCGACTAGCGTATACGTCACCCATCGCCCGCTCCGATTGGTCTACAAGTTGATGGAGAATCCAACTACAGGAAAATTAGAACCCCGTCTCGTCTATCATATTTATTATCACGACACACCGCTCTATATGGTTGATGCGCTGACAGGGGAGTGGGTGCGTAGTTAATAACATCGAAACAACAGAAAAACCAGGGAGGAGATTCCCTGGTTTTTCGCTATGTCGCTTATTTGAAAAGAGGAACATAAATATCAATCTCATTGTCTTCTTGCTCTGGCTTGTAGCGCTCGTCCCAGAACTCAAAATCAAATCCGGCATACTCATATCCTGATTCAGTGAGCCAGGACCCGTAAAGAAAACCATACGTCTCGCCCAAGTTTGTCTCAGGTCCCTTGTGTGTTACTTTTGCAAATGTCCCCGCGGGAATCGTGTGACTGACCATCCCTTCAGGAATATCGGCCAGGCTGGAAACTTCGAGTCCAATAATTGTGGTAAAGGGATCTACCGCCGCATCGAAGTCAGCTTTGTCAGGATAGATTTGAATCAATATTCGGCCTCACCAACCTGATGGTGAATCTCGCTTTTTCTAGCTCGCAAAGCTTCCGTTGTAGTAGCGGAGAGCTTTTTGCCCAAGTCTTCTGTCACATTCGCCGTAAAAGTGATACCAATTACGTGTGTTTCCTCGCGGGAGAGAATAGTTAGCTCCACGAAATAACGTCCCTTCATTTAGTAGAATAGGGAAAAGGCTAATCCAGCAGCTATTTCAGCTCTCGGGCAAAAGGGTCTTTTTTCTTTCCGTTTTTTATCTGTAGACGGTAGACGTACCGTGAAAGCTGATGTTACACATGTGTTGATCTTACAAGATTTGGATGATAGAATCATATACATAGATTTATGATGTATTGTTTATCTAGGCATATTCGGTTAAATCGGGAGGCACTATGAAAATCAATAAGGAGCTTTTAAAAGGCAGTACCGTGATCCTGATCTTGACGATGCTGGATCGAAAGGAAATGTACGGGTACGAAATCGCGAAAGCCATCGAGAAGGAGTCAAATGGTCTGTTTACGCTAAAAGAAGGGACGTTGTATCCGATCTTGCATGCACTCGAAGCGGAGCGTTATGTGGAGGCGTATTGGGATGAGAAGGATGGGAGGAAGCGTAAATACTATCGGATTACGGCAGAAGGTTGCGGGCAATTGAAGGAGAAAAAGCACGAGTGGCATACGTTCCGCGATGGGATTGATCGGGTGCTGGGAGAGGGAAGAGCATGAAGCAGACGAATACACATCCATTGATTGCAGACTATCTCGATCAAGTATGTCGCCATGTGCGGGCAACGGAAATGCATCGCAGAATTCGGGATGAGCTGGAAAGTCACTTGCTAGATTTGATGGATGAGCAGATGGACGAGGGGTTGGGAGAGGAAGAAGCGGTAAGGCAAGCCATTTTGCAAATGGGGGATTCTGCTGCGGTTGGGAAGCAGCTGCATCGGATTTATAAGCCCAAAGTGGAGTGGAGGCTTCTAGTGTATGTGGTGGCTTTCCTGGCTGTAGGGTTGTTTACGATGTATGGCATGCAGGTCAGTTTTATCGAGTTTAAACTGGACAGTTACTGGTTCTATGCCTTATTTGGTATCGGGGTGATGCTCGCTGTTACTTTTACGGATTATCGCAAGCTTTTGCGGTACTCGTTGCATTTGTACATGCTGACTGTGGGCGTGTTTTTTCTCATTCTTGCGTACGGCTATACAATGAATGGAAAAACATATATGTACCTTGGTGGCTCGATTAGGATCGATTTTGTGGCAATGTCCATGTATTTGTTTCTCATAAGCGTTGCGGGTATGCTTCTTACCAGGACGTGGCGATTTCGGAGCACGGCTTCCAAGCTGACCGTATTTGTTTTGCTGCCAGCTTGCCTCTTTGTTATGGCTGGATCGATTATGGAACTCATGCTGTACCTATTTGGATTCATGATACTCATGATGTATACGAAAACCGTCCGGAAAGAAAAACTCTATCTAATGATTGTGTCTGCTATTGTTTGGACAGCTGCCTGTTTATTGGATAGATACACGCTAGGAAGGGTGCAGGGCTGGGTACAACCGACCCAAGATCCGCTCGGAAAGGGATATGAATATCTAGAGGCGATGGAAGCAATTCGCTCGGCAGGTTTTTGGGGAAGGGGCTCCAATGCTCCATTACCGAGAATGCCTTATTTAGACTCCGATTTCAAATTTACTTACTTAATCCATAGTTATGGCTGGATTGCGGGCATTTTGATCTTGTTAGCCATTGTTCTGTTTATAATAAGACTGGCTCGGGTAGTCAAGGAAGTGGACGAGCCGTATGGGAAGCATCTCATTGTCAGTATCGTTCCTTTATTCTCTCTGTTCTTCGTTTGGCCACTGCTGATGTCAACCGGCATGCTGCCAATCGTGAATATTGAGATTCCTTTTCTCAGCTATGGCAACATAGGGACTGCTTTGGCTCATTTCGCTGTCCTAGGTCTCGTTCTGAGCGTCCATCGGCATAGAAGCTCAATTGGAAAGCCACATACTTACATGGCAAAATAGCAATCGATGAGAAGCCTCGGGTAATCGGAAATGCTAGGATATAGACATCAAGGAAAAACAAACCCGAGGAGGAATCACACATGGCATTGCAATCCAAACAAATTTTCGTTAATTTACCCGTGAAGGACCTCAACAAATCAATCGACTTTTTTACGGCGATCGGGTATGAATTTAACCCGCAATTTACGGATCAAAATGCAGCATGCATGGTGATCGGCGAAAACATTTTTGCCATGCTGCTCGTTGAAGAGTTTTTCCAAACGTTTACGAAAAAAGAGCTGACGGATGCAACCAGAAGCACCGAGGTCATTGTTGCGTTGTCTGCGGACAGCAGAGCGCAAGTCGATGAGATCGTAAACAAAGCATTTGCTGCGGGCGCAACTCCATCGAAAGACCCGGTTGACCATGGCTTCATGTACGGCTGGAGCTTTCAAGATTTGGATGGCCATCTGTGGGAGTTCTTGCATATGGATCAAAGCGCTGTTCCACAGGAATAAAAGACGGAGTAAACGAACTGAGGGCAAAAAGCATGGGATCGAAAAAAGATTCCAGCTTTTTGCCCTTTTTGTCCATTCAATACTGGCACATCCCAAGTGGATTCCCGTCCGGGGTCAAAAAACGTCAGCACTATAAACCCCTTCCATGCCTTTTAACAGTGATTGAGCTACACACTTTCATTTTGACAATCACTCGTGACATTTCGCTAGCTAAGCGTTATCTTGTACGTAAGAACACAGATGGGGTGAACGGATGCGCTTCTACACAACCTACATAAAAAAATACGGCGTAGTCGCCGGGATTTCCATGTTTTTCTTAGCTTTGGAGGCGGTATGTGATCTTTTGCAGCCGACGATCCTGTCGCACATTATCGATACGGGTGTAGCAAACCGGGATATGGATTACGTGCTCAAGACCGGTGGGCTGATGCTGCTCGTTACGGCGCTGGGGGCAATTGCGGCATCGATCCGTAATGTGCTGGCTTCATACGTCTCGCAAAACTTTGGTGCGCAGCTGCGCGCAGATTTGTTTTCCAAAGTGCAGTCCTTATCCTTTGAAAACTTGAACAAATTCGACAGAGCCTCGCTCGTGACACGTCTGACCAATGACGTCAATCAAGTACAAATGTTTGTAAACGGCATGATGCGAATCTTCGTCAAAGCGCCGTTGATGTGCATTGGCGGGTTGTTTATGGCAACCCAATTGAACGCGGATTTGGCGGTGATTCTCGCCATTGTCGTGCCCATTGTGGGATTGTTTATTTTCTTGAATATGAAAATCGGTTTCCCGTTCTTCCTGAAGGTACAGCAAGCGCTCGACCGAGTGAATGGTGCGATGCGTGAGTATTTATCTGGGGTACGAGTCGTTAAGGCATTCAATCGTTTTGATTTTGAGCGTGGCAAATTTACACGGGCAAACGAAGAGCTGCAATCCAAATCGGTCTCGGCTACGCGGGTAATGTCCATTTTCAGTCCAGCGATCATGCTGACGATGAACCTCGGAATTGTCGCGGTCCTATGGCTTGGGGGTCTTGGCGTAGAACAAGGTAGCATCGAAGTCGGACATATCATCGCGTTTACGAACTACATGACGCAAATCCTGTTTTCACTCATGATGATTTCCTTGGTATTTAACATGTTTGTACGGGCTAAAGCATCAGCGGGACGCATCGGAGAAGTATTTGCAGAGGAAAACCAAATGAGCTGGAAAGAAGAACAACCTCAGGAGCTTCCAGGCAAAAAGGGACGCATCGACTTCGAGGAGGTCAGCTTCTCGTATGATGGAGAGGGTGGCCAGCCGGTACTCAAGCAGATTTCATTTACTTGTCTGCCGGGGGAGACCGTCGGGATTATCGGGTCGACAGGCGCTGGAAAAAGCAGTCTGGTTGGCTTGATTCCACGGTTTTATGACGTAACGGAAGGCACGATTATGGTAGATGGCATCGATGTACGCGACATCGAACCGAAGCGATTGCGAGAAAAAATGGCGATTGTCCCGCAAAAAACCATGCTGTTTACAGGCACGGTGATGGAAAATATTCGTTGGGGCAAGGCAGAGGCTACCCACGAGGAAGTCGAGCAAGCGGCACGCATGGCACAGGCTCACGAGTTCATCTCCGCCACTCCTGAAGGCTATGAAACACGCGTAGGGCAGGGAGGAGTCAACTTTTCTGGAGGGCAAAAGCAGCGCATTTCCATCGCCAGAGCCTTGGTGAAAAAGCCGGAAATCCTCATTCTCGACGATAGTACGAGTGCGGTAGATGTGGCGACAGAAGGGAAGATTAAGGATGCGCTTCGAGCCTATGCGGCTGGCCTCACCTGCATCCTGATTGCCCAGCGGATTACGTCTGTCATGGATGCGGATAAAATCATTGTACTCGACAATGGAGAAGTTGCTGGCATCGGTACGCATGACGAATTGATGACCTCTTGCCACGTATATCAGGAAATCTTTCAGTCACAAATCGGCCGGGAGGTGAAGTAAGGTGAGTCAACAGAAGCAACAGCCTGTCTTTTCACCGAGACCTGGTCGAGGCTTTGGACATGGTGCTGCCAGAGGTCCAGTGAGTAAGCCCAAAAATTTTTCAGGTACACTAAAAAGGCTCTGGCAAGCTTTTGGCAAAGAAAAAAAGCTGCTGCCGATTGTATTCGGCATTGTTTTTGTCGATGCATTACTCATGCTGTCTGCGCCTTATTTGATCGGAAAGTCGATAGATGCGATGACAGGTGGCGAGGAAGCTCTTAGCTTTTTGTCTATCATCATTCTTGCGTTGCTCGGCTCGTACATCTTGGATGGGGCACTGACGTTTTTGCAAAGCTGGTTGATGGCAGGCATCTCGCAACGGATCGTCACGAATCTAAGGCAAACCCTTTTTGACAAGCTGCAAAAGTTGCCGATTGCTTATTTCGACGCTCGCACGCACGGCGAGTTGATGAGCAGACTCACGAATGATATCGACAACGTCAGCAACTCCATTTCTCAATCTACAACGCAGTTGATGTCAGGAGGGATTGTTCTCCTCGGTTCGCTGGTGATGATGCTCGTTTTGTCCCCGATCCTGACACTCGTATGCCTGATCACAGTGCCGCTCGTGTTCTTGCTTACACGTACGATTGCCAAACGAACGAGCGTACTGTTCAAAAATCAGCAGATGGAGCTGGGCAAGCTAAACGGGCATATTGAAGAAACGATTTCAGGCATTCAGGTCGTGCAGGCCTTTAATTATGAGCAAAAGGCCATTGAGGACTTTACGACGATCAATGACCGGCTCTGCAAGGTCGGGATGAAGGCACAAGTATGGACCGGCTTTCTCATGCCGATCATGAACGTGATTAACAACCTCGGCTTTGCCATGGTGGCGATTGTCGGAGGCGTTCTCGCTGTCAAAGGATTAATCACAGTCGGTGTGATTGCGAGCTTTCTCAGTTATTCCCGCCAGTTTGTCCGTCCGCTGAACGACCTCGCGAACATTTTCAATGTGCTTCAATCCGGTGTCGCTGGAGCGGAGCGGGTGTTTGAGGTATTGGATGAACAAGAGGAGCCATTGGATTCTCCGGATGCCACTGTACTTGCACAGCCAAAGGGTCACGTCGTCTTTGATCAGGTCAGCTTTGGCTATCGTCGAGATCAACTGATTTTGAAAAATATCAGCTTCGAGGCACAGGCAGGGAGCACCATCGCGCTAGTCGGACCGACGGGTGCAGGCAAAACCACTATCGTGAATTTGCTCACGCGGTTTTATGATGTGACCTCGGGTACGATTTATTTGGACGGAAAAGACATTCGAGAGTATTCGCGGGACAGCTTGCGGCGCAGCTTTGGCTTTGTTTTGCAGGATACGTACTTGTTTTCTGGTACCATCAAGGAAAATATTATGTACGGCAAGCCGGATGCGACAGATACGGAGGTAGTAGCCGCTGCGAAAATGGCAAATGCAGATGTGTTCATCAATCGGCTTCCGATGCGTTATGATACGATGCTGACGGAAAATGGGGGCAACCTGAGTCAGGGACAACGCCAGCTTTTGGCGATTGCCCGCGTCATACTCGCCAAGCCCTCGCTGCTCATACTCGACGAGGCGACAAGCAGTATCGACACACGGACAGAGCTGAATATCCAGGATGCGCTCCTCACCATTATGGAGGGACGTACGAGCTTTGTGATTGCACACAGGCTTAATACCATTCGGGATGCCGACACGATTATGGTCGTGGATCGGGGAGAGATCGTGGAAAAAGGCAGTCACGACGAACTTATCGAACAAAAAGGTACCTACTATCAATTGTTTTACAACCAGTTTAAAAATCTGGAGGCTGCTGGGGAATAACAGAGCACCCCGTCCAAACACGGAAATGACGTGGAGGACGGGGGCTTTTTAATAGTTAGGATGCTGGTTTGCTGGCAGCGATCAACAAGAAGATCGGCCGACGGATTTCGTCTCGCATCCCGGGTATATCCAGCATTTCTTCAGGAGGGCCAGGTTCGGCGACTTTTGTTAGGTGAAATCCGGCAGCAAGGAGGTCGTTCATATAGCTCGAAAACGTTCGGTGATACTTGACAACTTCATGATCCAGAAAGCTGGTATGCCGGATGCCTTCCTGCTGATAGTTGTCCACTGGCCAGTGCAAGCGTTCGCCTTGGGGGCCGTAATGCCAGTCCTGTTCAGCCAGAGCAGTGAAGACGGGATGCTCCACGGAGAAAACGAAGGAACCTCCAGGAGCAAGACAGTGATAAACACGTTGGCAAAGCAAGTCAAAGCGCTCCACATAATGAATGGCCAAGGAGCTGATGACGACGTTGAATTGCTCTGGAGCAAAATCAATGTCTTCAATCGGAAGACGCAGATACTCAATGGCGGGATCTGTTGTCGTCTCTTTGGCACGAGCCAGCATTTTTTCGGAAAGGTCCACACCTATAACGGAGCGGGCCTGCTGCTCGCGCGCATAACGGCAGTGCCAGCCGAAGCCACAGCCTAAATCGAGTACTTTTTTCCCGCGAAGGGAAGGCAGTAGCTCCCGAAAAGCGTGCCATTCTCCTGCGGCGTTCAGTCCCTCAACCGAACGGGCCATTTGACTGTAAGTGGTGAAAAAAGTTGACTCATCGTATTTGTTCTGTTTCATCCGTTCAAAACCTCCGGCGTCGGGTCGTAGGCTTGGATTAAATCTCGAAGTGCTTGCTTGACGTCCCCCTGGAACAATCCACCATGATAGCAAATCAACTGCTCGATGTCATAATCGAGCAAGCGGCGGACAGAGCGAATCGCTTCCTGCA
Organism: Brevibacillus brevis; assembly: GCF_022026395.1. Classification (NCBI taxonomy): domain Bacteria; kingdom Bacillati; phylum Bacillota; class Bacilli; order Caryophanales; family Paenibacillaceae; genus Brevibacillus; species Brevibacillus brevis. Next base: position 1,550,980 of record NZ_CP041767.1, read on the forward strand.
TATCCAGCGTATAGGACGGATTGGCGATTTCGAGTCTACTGTTTTCGATTACAACAGCATCACCGGCAATCAGCGTTTTGCTTGCGATCACATACAACGAAATATGTCCCGGCATATGTCCAGGTGTGTGAATGATCTCGATGCCGCCGCACCAAGGCAGGCGTTCGCCATTCGTTACGGTTCGATCAACCGCTGTGGGCTCGATGGACTGTAAAAAGCGAATAAATTCATGAGCGTTCTGCTTTTCATCCAACGACAGATGCTCCAGTGTTGCTTGCGCCTGTTCCAATCGCAAAGATGTCTTTTGTCCGGCGATGTATGGTGCTTCTCCTTCGTAGGCGATGATTTCGAGGTGCGGATAGGTTCTTTTTAACGCTGCCAAAGAACCGATGTGATCCATATCGTGATGCGTCACAATGACCTTCGTAAGGTCATCGAGCGTAAGCTGTTGCTTGTGTGCGGCCTCCAGAAGCAGAGGCAAAAAGTCCGGATACCCACAGTCTACAAGAATCAGTTCATGCTCATCCTGCAACAGCACCGGGGTAATGACCTGTGCAGATCCATTGTACATAAACGAAATGTCGAGAAAGTGAATCTGGTTCATACGTTGTCCCTCCTGACTGACTGATCTTAAAAAGGAGTGTAACGCAAGAGTAGAGCAGACACACGGTCGACTTTTTCTCTGTCTCATTTATGTCCACGAATAATCCGCCGAATACTGTGTTCGGTCAAGTAATGCTTCTGGGCAAGCATTTTGACAGAAGCCCCTTCGTGATAGGCCTGCCAAATAGCCTGATTGCGCTCGCTTAGCCATTGCTTTGTGTCTGTGGAGGCGCCCCATTGTCGTTTGTTTTCGTGGTGGATGGGGATATACAAGTAACTTCCTTGTATATAATGCTGAATTTGCCGCAGCAGATCGTCTGGCAAAAGGTCTTGTGCATTTTTGTATTTCATGTGCTTTGCTCCTGTCTATATAGCGTGATGTGCGTATATAGATGAGCAAAGAGATCTTCAACTCAATATGGGGAAGGCTCTGAACCAAGAGAAAGAAGAACTCTTTGCTCAGAGCCGCATTCGGCTCTTCGTACATAAGGGTCTCGCATTTGAATCATCTCCCTTCTTGTCTCTATAGTAGTGAGAAAGGGAAGTTCCTTCAATAAACATCTTTTCCTTGCTTGCGAAAGAAAGGGTAAGATGAGAGGGATACGTAGATTGTTTTTTGGATGGAGATGAGAAAAGATGAGTCTTGGCGGCTTTCAAAGCGGCTTTTCCGCCCGCAAGGTACCACGTTCTGAAGTGCGGTGGGGACAGTTTTTAATATGCAATCACGGGTGTGAGGAAGTTATCCAATTGATTTCGCATGTATCTGGTGAAGTTGAATTTGAGCTATGTAAAATCGAGGCAGAGCGCATGGCGCATGTCCTTTTGGAGGCTTCGAAAGCAGAGCGCACATGACATGACATGTACTTTTCATAAATTTCTTGAAACTTACAGCCCACTCTCTCGTATAAATGAATGAGCATGTATAGATAGAGGGAGGACGAGTATGAGCGACAAAAATGTTGTAAAAATGAGTCCCTTTCAAGCAGGAGGAAAGCTGATCGCAACGATTGTGATACTGGTTGCGTTGGTCTTGCTTGGCACGCAATCTTTTACGATTATTTCTGCAGGGCATAGTGGGGTTGTGCTGCAGCTTGGAGCGGTACAGCCAAAAGTGCTGCAAGAGGGCATGCATTTTAAAATTCCGTTCATCCAAACCGTAGTGCCGATGGAAGTGCGGGTGCAAAAATCAGAAATGAGTCAGACTTCCGCTTCACGTGACCTGCAAACCGTATCTACGACGATTGCTGTTAACCATCATTTGGATGCAGAAAATGTCAATAAACTGTACCAGCAAGTGGGATTGGAGTACAATAGCCGAATTGTTGATCCTGCCATTGCCGAATCATTTAAAGCCGTGACCGCTCAATACACAGCAGAAGAACTGGTATCCAAGCGTTCCGAGGTCAGCCAAAAGGTAAAAGAAGTCCTGCATAAAAAGCTGTCAAATTATAACATTATCCTCGACGAAATCAATATTCGCGAGTTTACTTTCAGTGATGAATTTAACCGCGCTATTGAATCCAAGCAGGTAGCTGAGCAGCAAGCGCTCAAATCGAAGCTGGACCTGGAGCGGATCAAGATCGAGAAAGAGCAAGAAATCACGAGAGCAGAAGCACAGGCACAAGCACTGCGCCTGCAAAAACAAGAGGTAACGCCAGAGCTGATTCAGCTCAGACAGATTGAGGCGCAACTCGAAGCGATCCGCAAATGGGATGGAAAGCTGCCGAACGTTACAGGCGGAGCTACTCCGTTTATCAACGTGGGTACCCCATAACCGAATAAATAAACAAAGCCACTCCCTTGAAGAGGAGTGGCTTTGCTATTAGTTGCGGATGAGATAATCAAAAGCTCCCAAGGCAGCAGTAGCACCAGATCCCATCGAAATGATGATCTGTTTATAAGCACTGTTCGTGCAGTCACCGGCAGCAAAAACACCAGGGATGTTTGTAGAACCATGGCTGTCTACTACGATCTCACCAAAGCGAGTACGCTCAATCGTGTCGCCCAACCAATCTGTATTCGGTACCAGACCGATCTGTACAAACACACCTTGCAATTCAATGTGCTTGGTTTCGCCTGTCTCACGTTCGATGTAAGAAATGCCGTTTACTTTATCCGTACCCGTAATTTCTTTGGTTTGAACGTTTTTGAGTACTGTGACATTTGGCAGACTGTAAAGACGATCTTGCAAGACTGCGTCAGCTTTCAGTTCTGGCGAGAATTCCAGAACGGTTACATGTTTCACAATACCTGCGAGATCAATCGCTGCTTCCACACCTGAATTACCGCCGCCAACAACGGCAACATCTTTGCCGATGAACAAAGGACCATCGCAGTGAGGGCAATAAGCTACACCCTTGTTCTTGAACTCTGCTTCACCTGGTACACCCAGATTCCGCCAACGAGCACCTGTCGACAGGATGACTGTCTTACTCTTCAGAACAGCGCCGTTTTCGAGTTCAATTTCGATCAAATCCTTCTTCTCCAAACGCTTGGCACGTTGCAGCTTCATGACATCAATGCCATACTCTTTTACTTGCTTTTCCAAGTTGGCTGCGAGCTGAGGACCTTCAATGTATTTCACACTGATGAAGTTCTCAATGCCCAATGTGTCATTGACTTGACCCCCAAGGCGTTCAGCAACGAGACCAGTACGAATCCCTTTGCGTGCTGCATAGATCGCCGCACTAGCACCTGCTGGGCCACCGCCCACAACAAGCACATCGTACGGGTCTTTATTGTCAAACTCGGATGCGTCCGGAGCAGACCCCAGCTTGGCAAGGATTTCTTCCACGGTCATACGGCCGCTTTCGAAAAATTCGCCATTAAGGAAAACGCTTGGCACAGCCATCACGTTTTTGCTCTCTACCTCGTCCTTGAATACGGCACCGTCAATCATTGTATGAGTAATACCAGGATTGAAGATACTCATCAAGTTCAGAGCTTGGACAACATCTGGACAATTGTGGCAACTCAAACTGATGTAAGATTCGAACTTATATTCACCACGAAGGTCTTTGATTTGATCAATGACACTTTGCTCGACCTTTGGAGCTCTTCCGCTAACTTGCAGAAGAGCCAATACCAAGGAAGTAAATTCGTGACCCAGCGGAGTACCGGCAAAAACAACGCCAGTATCTTCGCCGACACGGTTTACGCTAAAGCTAGGTGTGCGAGTAAGTTCAGCTTTCTCCACACTGATCTTCAAAGACATGCTGGCTAGCTCATCAACCAGTGCAAGCATCTCAGAAGATGCTTCATCCGTGCCTGCACTGACTTTGAGTACAATATCGCCTTCCAAGAGCTCGAGATATTGTTCTAGTTGCGCTTTGATTTCTTGGTCAAGGGCCATTTTATATCACACCTTAAATTTTGCCTACGAGATCAAGGCTTGGTTTCAGTGTTTTGCCACCTTCTTGCCATTTAGCTGGGCAAACTTCACCTGGATTGTTGCGAACATATTGTGCTGCTTTGATTTTATTGATCAGAGCACTTGCATCACGGCCAATGCCACCTGCAGTAATCTCAACAGCTTGGATGACACCGTCTGGGTCGATGATGAATGTACCGCGATCTGCCAAACCTTCAGCTTCGATCAATACGTCGAAGTTGCGGGAGATCACATGGGAAGGATCGCCGATCATGATGTATTCTACTTTGCTGATTGCTTCAGAGCTGGAGTGCCATGCTTTATGAGTGAAGTGAGTATCTGTAGAAACGGAGTATACTTCAACGCCGAGTTCTTTCAAAGTTGCATATTGGTTTTGCAGATCTTCGAGTTCAGTAGGGCAAACGAAAGTAAAGTCTGCTGGGTAGAAGCAAACTACGCTCCATTGACCTTTGAAGTTTGCTTCAGTTACTTCGAGGAATTTACCTTTTTGGAATGCTTGTGCTTTAAAAGGCAATACTTCAGTTCCGATGAGTGACATAGTGTTAGCTCCTTTATATGTTTTTTGTATTTACATATTCAGGACATGCGTAACGAGGCATGCTTGAATATAATTTACAATGATTATTATTTAATAAATGATTCAGTAAGTCAAGTTTTTTATAATGATTATAATGTGATAATTTCTACAAGGGGCTTTATCCATTATTTAGTATGATTCGAACGGCATAAGAGTATTCGCTTGCTGTGCGAAAAATTGACGATTGGTCTGGAGAAACCGGGCGGATTGTTTTACGTATGAAATAAAGAGCGAATGGACAGTGGAATAAACACACAGGAGTGATGATATGCCATCTCCAATTCACGCACCGCAAAAATGCTTGTCCAAGGATGCGTTCAAAGTACAGCTTATTACCGAGGGGATTACAGTTGTGTTCGGTCTTGTTATTTTGGCCGTTCTTTATTATCTGGATAATCGTTTTGTCTGGAAGGAATGGATCGGATGGGGTTTGCACGGATTGCTCGTTATCGGTGTGATCGCGACGATTTGGTCTTTTGTCGAGCCGTATTTCTTATATAAAAGCTGGCGGTATGATATCGATGAAGATTTCCTGCAAATGAAATTCGGGGTGATTACAGAGAAACATTTTCTTGTCCCCATGACGAAAATCCAAGCAGTCTCAACGAAACAAGGACCGATTTTACGAAAATACGGACTGTACACCATCTTGATAAAAACGATGGGCTCCTCGCACGAAATTCCAGGATTGCCGGGGGATGTCGCTGCTCAATTAAGAGAACAGATTGCTCACTACGCCAAATTAAAGGAAGTGGAGTAGTGATGGAAGCAAAACGATACCATCCACTAACTATCTTTTTTGATCTCATCATCCAAGTAAAACATCTGTTTTTTCCTGCGTTGATTTTGTTTGTGTTCAATTATGACTCGACGAACGCATTCATTACGTACGGAAGAATTGTTTTTTACATCTATGTAGGAGGAATGCTGGTCTATCTGCTTTTGAAATGGGTTTCGTACAAGTACAGGCTGGATGATACGGCTTTCCATCTTTACGAAGGGATTTTTACGAAGACAAAGCAAACCATTCCCTTTACCAAAATCCAAAATGTCAATCGACATACGACGTTGCTGCACCGAATTTTTCACGTGACTTCTATCCGGTTTGAGACAGGGATGGTTGGGGATGATTCTTCCGTGGAATTCGCGGTGATTTCTCTGAACGAAGCGGATCGACTGGAGGCTTACACGAAACAGGCAGTGCGATTAGAGAAAGAGCCTGAAGCTAAAGGGAGAGAAGGAATCCCTTCGGTGGAAATCGGTACGCCGTATGCCACTCCTGAGAGAATCATTCACTTTACGCCAACGAAAAAAGAGATTATCAAGGCTTCCTTCACTTCTCTCAGCTTCCTCGGGATGATTACGTTATTGGTATGGGCGTATTTCAAACTCACCGAATATATCGACGTGGAGGAGCAGGTAGTAGGAATTTATTCGCTGATTACGAGTTCCTGGACATGGGTCACGCTGACTGCCGTTGGACTTCTCGTCCTATCCATCGTATTCGGCATGATCACGACCTATATTCGTTACGGAAAATACGAGATTTCGTCGGATCATGAGCGGATTTACATTGCCAAAGGAGTAATTGAAGAAACAGCTTTTTCGATTGCAAAAGAGAGAGTGCAGGCGATTAAAATCAAGCAATCTTTGTTAAAGCGCATGCTGGGTCTCGCCGAAGTTAAGCTGACGGTTGTCGGCGGGGATAGTGATTCGGATAAAGATAAACAGGATGTCAGCTCACTCTATCCATTTTTACCGGTAAAACGTGCGTATGAGATGATCTCCGAAATATTGCCTGCGTATGAAGTGACGGAAAAAATGACGAGTCTCCCCAAAAAATCGTTATGGGTTCGCTTGGTCAGATCGAGCTGGATTTGGATCATAGGCACAGGTGCGCTTTCCTATTTCAAGCCGAATATTTGGGGATGGGAGCAAGCGTGGTGGGTCATATCCATTGCGTTGACACTGCTCATCCTGGCGTTCGAAGTCATTGAATTCTACAACACCCGGTACACCTTGAATGATCATTTTATTCAGTTCCAAACAGGGAGCCTAACTACGACTTTATTTGTCTCCAAACGAGAAAAGATTATTGAGGTCAGCGTCAAAAGGGGCCTCTTGCAAAAGCAGCTAGGGCTTGCTTCCATCAAAACGGTCAATCGGGCCAAACCAGTGAGTCATAAAGGGGTAACAGATGTGCCGTTAGAGTTGGCGGAAGGGTTTTATCAGTGGTATATGGGACGTAGAAAAGAGATCAAAGTAGAATAGAAGGAGAGGGGGCGTAGAAGGAAAAGGAGGACCTTTTCCCTCTACGTTCTTGTGCTTTCAAATAGCTCCAGCCATTCTCCATTTGGACCTTTGAAGAACATATAACGAGAGCCGTTCGGCAATGTGGTTATTTCCTGATCGATAAAAGTTACATGTAGTTGCTTCAATCGGTCGATTTCAGCTTCGAGGTTGTCCACAGCAAACGCCATGTGGTGGACTTTGCCCTCTACCGGAAGGGAATCGCTGTATCCGTGAATGAGCTCCAGCTCTGTCTCTGTGCTTTCCGGAAATCCAAGAAAAGCAAGCGTAATGACTCCGTTGGAATGAGCGAGCTTTCCTTTGAGCTCCATCCCAACCACTTCGGTGTAAAAGGCAATCGAGGCCTCCATATCTTTTACCATCAAGCCCACATGCTCCAGCTTTTTGATCGCCATATCAATTTCATTCCTTTCCATGGGTATGATTTTTTTCTATTGTAGAAGAATTTGTAGGAAATGTCTGTATGCTAAACGGTCATGATAGGTTTTCCAATGCTAAACATGGCTATAATTGGGGTATGGTGCAAATTTCGTCATCCCCGGGGTGGAGCATGGAATCTATTGTGGAAATGATTGCGAGAGCAGTGCTGGCTTTTGCGATCATGATGATCATTACTAGGGTGTTGGGCAAGCAGACGATTGCGCAAATGACGTATCACGATTTTGTCGCGGCGATCACCTTGGGGGCGCTGACAGCAAATCTTGCCTTTAACACCATGGCCAAAATATCGCACATGCTCGTGACATTACTCACTTTTAGTGGTATCGCCTATTTGTTGATGATTCTCTCCCTGAAAAACCGGAAGATGCGAAAATGGTTTTCGGGCCAACCGACGATGATTATCCAGGATGGAAGAATTCTCGAAGATAACATGCGCAAGCAAAAGCTGTCTTTGGATACGCTGAATCAAGAGCTGAGGGAAAGAAACATTTTTAATATCGAAGAAGTTCAATATGCTGTGCTGGAGTTGAATGGAGAGATATCCGTCCTGCGAAAACCGCAGTTTTTACCTGTCACTCGCGGGGATTTGCAATTGAAAACGGGAAAGAGACAGACATTCCCGATTGAACTGATCATGGATGGCCAAATCATCCAGAGCAATTTACGCCAACATAGCTTAACCATCGAGTGGCTACTCTCACAGGTGGGCAAAAAAGGATTGAGCGTCGCGGAAGTGAATTACGCCGTGATTAGCTCTAATGGACATATTTATTTCGACCCGTATGAGGACGGTATTACTAATCCGATCGACAAAGAATAAGGTGTCGCAAAAAAACCTCCGAGATGGAGGTTTTTTACTTGCTCGAGTATTGGCTGAGTGTACCTGTTTTCTTCAAATGGTTATAAAATCGGTGCAAAATAGTGACAGCTTCCGCGCGGGTCAGCATTTCTCCACCCTCGAACTTGCCGTTCCACGCAGTCATGATCCCTGTTTTTTGCAAGAGGGCGAGGTTGGTTCCTATGATTCCACTGTAGTCATCCGAAAACAAAATTTCATCGCCATCTTGGCCAAAGAGAAGCGGATACAGGATGTTCGTTTGGTCTCTCCCGTCTTCGTTGTACCGACCATCCTCCTGGAAGAAGTTTTCAGGCGAGTTTGGGTCAAGCGAATACTGAGTCAAGATGATGGGAATATCCCGCATGCCGGAAAGGATTTGTAAGACCTCTGCCGCCGGAATGTCTTGGTTTTCTAACATAAAGACGGGCAAGACGTTTGCCGCACCAATTCGATTGAGTTTTGTGTCTGGGGAAAAAAGGTAGCCATTGGACGAATAGCGGACAGCATTCCACCAGTCTCTTGTGACAATCGAGCTAATCTCCGTGTACGCCCAATGATTTTGGGGCACGTCGGCAAATCGCTCGATGTGATAGTTGCTGTAATCTGTCTTTTGGTTAGCTTTGTACGGTCTGTACCGATCAAACAGGCGATAGATCATGACGGTCAATTCTGCTTTGTCTACCAATCTTTCAGGCTGAAAGCGACCGTCAGGATAACCACTCACCACACCCTTATCTACCATAAAGGAGATCGAATTCATGGCCCAGCCGTATTTCTTCGGATCGACATCATGAAATTTCGGAGCAGCATGTGTGACTGCAGGATAAATACTGGATAACCCCAAAATGAGTGCAAGTAATACCGTGATGACTTTCATATGTTCTCCTCTCTTTTTTCTATCAAATGGTAAGGATTATCCTTCTAGTATACTATCAGGCTCTGGAAAAGGAAGGTGAACTGCAAGAACAGATGTGACGATATAGAGCGAGTCAAACTCGCCAGACGAAGCCGCGATGATCGGTGCCGATTCCCAATCCCCGACGCGAACAATCCCTTCGAAACAGGCTACATCTTCCTGATGATGAATGTGAATCATACCGCACACCTCCCCTAGTGATGGAATCATTATACTATTGAATGATTATTCAGTTATTTTCAATTACGATCCACACTCATCCTACATCTCTGTATCGTGTATGATGAATAGGGATGATTGCTCGTATGAGGTGAAAACATGAATGCATTGCCGATAAATGAAGTATTGCCCGAGCTGGTAAACACGCTTCGCAAAGAGACAAACGCAGTGTTGGTAGCCGCTCCAGGTGCGGGGAAGACGACGCGGGTACCATTGGCCTTGCGTGACGAAGCTTGGTTGGACAATCGCCGAATTGTAATGCTGGTACCACGACGACTGGCCGCACGTCAAGCCGCTGCCTACATGGCTGCCTTGCTGGGTGAAGAAGTTGGGCAAACGGTCGGATACCGGGTCAAGCGTGAATCAAGAGTGGGTCCAGACACACGGATTGAAGTGATGACAGAAGGAATTTTAACGAGAATGCTACAGGATGATCCAGAGCTATCCGATGTTGGTCTTGTTATTTTCGACGAGTTCCACGAACGGAATTTGCACGCGGATTTAGGGCTGGCCCTTAGTCTTCAGGCACAAGGCTTGTTTCGAGAGGACCTGCGAATTCTCGTGATGTCCGCTACCCTCGATGCAGAGCCCGTGTCAGCCTTGCTGGGGAATGCTCCTGTTGTCAGTAGTAAAGGCAGGATGTTTCCGGTGGAGACGCACTTTTTGACTTCTCCGATGCAGGGCCGTCTGGAGGAAGCGGTTGTCCATATGATCTTCCATGCGTTGAGACAAGAAGAGGGAGATATGCTCGTCTTTTTACCGGGAGCCAAAGAAATTCATCGGGTGCAAGCGTTGCTCGAAGAAAGCGGTGTGGGATCGAATATACGGATTGCGCCTCTTTACGGAAATTTGTCGCAGGAGGAACAAGATAAGGCGATCCAGCCCGGGAAAACAGGAGAGCGCAAAATTGTCCTCGCTACGACTATTGCCGAGACGAGCTTGACTGTCGAGGGTGTGCGCATCGTGATTGATAGTGGTTTAAAACGGGTCCCGCGCTTTTCTCCACGAACGGGGATGACGAGACTGGAGACTGCAAAGGTATCGAGAGCATCTGCTGACCAACGGCGAGGAAGGGCTGGACGTCTTGCACCCGGGGTTTGCTTTCGATTGTGGACAGAGCAAGAAGATCGCATGCTCATTCCACAGCAGGCACCTGAAATCATGGAAGCGGATCTGGCTGTGCTCGCTTTGGAGCTGGCTCTGTGGGGAGTCGGGGCACCGGACGAGCTGGAATGGCTGAATCCCCCGCCGAAGCCAGCGATGGCACAGGCTCAAGAGCTGCTGATTCAGCTGGGCGCATTCGATGAGCGGAAGCAGATCACACCACATGGACGAGTGCTGGCTGGGATGGGTGTACATCCGAGGTTAGGCCACATGATTCAAAAAGCGAATGAGCTGGGGGAAGGTGAACTGGCCTGCGAGCTGGCTGTTCTCTTGGAAGAACGAGATATTATGAGGGGGCGCCAAGCTTCGGCAGATGCGGATATGCGTACGCGTGTTGAGCTGCTCCGACAGGTAGCAAACAAACAGAGTGTTGCAGCGGAGCTTCCGATTGATATAGGAGCATGCAAAAGACTTTGGAATGAGGCGGCTCACTTTAAACGGATATGGATAAACAACATGCCCAGTGATGCGACCACTCGTACAGAAGCAACGGGAAGACTACTGGCGTTTGCGTACCCGGATCGGATTGCCCAGCGAAGAGCAGATGGACGCTATTTGCTTCGAAATGGGCGTGGGGCGGCTTTTTCCGTGCAGCAACCACTGACTGCTTCACCGTATATTGTGGCAGCAGAACTCGATGACCAAGGTGCAGACAGTCGGATATTACTGGCGGCTAGTGTGGAAGAAAGCGAGCTGTTGAATGATTGTGCGATGCAGATTACCGAACGAATGAACGTATGGTGGGAGCATACGGCTGGGGCAGTTCGCAGCCGCAAGCAAAAGCGGTTGGGCGCGATCCTGTTGGCAGAAATACCTGCGGAGGCTTCGCCAGATGAGGTGTTAACAGCGTTTTTGGACGGAATAAAAGAAGAGGGCTTGGAGATTTTGCCGTGGAACCGGCAGGCGAGACAGTATCGGGAGCGTTTGTTCTTTATGCAGCGTCTGGAGGAAGGCTGGCCGAATATGGAAGATGAGGCACTGCTTGCTTCCTTGGAGGAATGGCTCGCTCCCCATGTGTATGGTTTCAGAAAAAAGGAAGACCTGCAGGCGCTGTCAGTGACGACGTTGCTGGAGAGTATGCTGTCATGGGAGCAGCGCAGACAATTGGACGAATACGCTCCGACCCATGTGATCGTCCCGAGCGGTTCCAAAATTCCTGTCGATTACAGCGATCCAGCGGCACCGGTGCTTTCGGTCCGGTTACAGGAGTTGTTTGGTTGGCAAGACTCTCCGCGAATAGGCAGAGGCAAAGTACCGCTGACATTGCACCTGCTTTCGCCAGCTCAGCGTCCGGTACAAGTGACACGGGATTTGGCGAGCTTTTGGGCACATGCGTATTTTGAGGTGAAAAAGGATTTAAAGGGACGTTATCCCAAGCATTACTGGCCAGAAGATCCGTTAGCGGCCATTCCGACAAACCGGACGCGACCACGCATATAAATCGATTGGCTAGGTATATTCGGGCATAGAGGGAGGGCTTCGTGTCAGGTGAAATTTCCCATTTTGCTAGTTCCATGTTCGTGAGTCACATCAATTGTGAAACCTTCTTCGTGCTTGCGTACGTCAGGAAGATACCGTGAATCACGTACTACCCCCTCTATTTCTCTGGGCTGCCTGTTCCATCAGGCGGTCTTTTTTTTGTAAAAAAAAGGTGCCGCAGTTGCAGCGCCCTTTCTTTCGTATGGGGTCAAGGCTTACGCCTTATTTCCCCACTGCTCCCGATAAATCAACTGTTGCAAGTCCTCACGTTGTCTCCATTGGTGCAGCTCCAAGAGTGGACGTTCCGGATAATGATCCGTGTAACCGATCGACAGCAATGCGACAGGATCGATATGCGGCGGTATGTTCAGGATACGACGCACGTCGGCCTTCTTGTAAAAGCTGACCCAACCCATTGCCAAATCTTCGGCGTAGGCTGCCAGCCACATGTTTTGGATCGCACAGCTGACAGACATGATATCTGTTTCCGGGATGGAATTGCGTCCGAGTACATGGTCTCCGCCACGTGTAGGATCACAAGTGACACAGATGGTGACAGGCGCTTCCTTGATCCCTTGAATTTTTAACTCCAAAAAGGTCGACTCTCGTCCCGTCCCTTCGTAGTGGATGGCAAGCGCCCGGCGTTCTTTATCTGCACATTCTGCGAGAGCTTGTTTGGTTGCGTCGTCTTCTACCAGGACAAAATTCCATGGTTGCATGAATCCGACAGAAGGAGCATGGTGGGCAGCAGCCAAGATCATGGCGAGCTTTTCCGGGGCGACAGGATCTGGGCGAAAGGTACGAATATCGCGACGATTGCTAATGGCTTTATACAAACCGTTTTTTTCTTCCGCGGTTAAGCGTTTCATGAGAAAACCTCCCTATTTGCATTCTGGTCTCTTTATTTTACTTACAAAGTATGCTTCCTTCCAGACATCTGCTTGACATATTCATGTCCTACGCTAAAGGGAAGATTAGTCCGAGCAGAGGGGAGAAAGAGTACGAGTATGCAAAACATCTTGATCGTGGAAGACGAGTTACCCATCTCTCGGGTATTAAAGGCGTATTTGGAAAAAAACAACTTTCGGGTTGAACAGGCATTTAACGGCGAGGAAGCTGAGCGGAAGTTTGATTCACTCAATCCTGCGCTCGTTTTGCTAGATGTGATGCTGCCTGGACGAAGCGGATGGAGTATTCTCGAATATATTCGGGCGAAAAGCTCGTGTCCTGTCATCATGCTGACAGCGTTGGGACAAATCGATAACAAGCTGGCGGGTCTGAACCAAGGTGCTGACGACTATATCACCAAGCCCTTTATTGCCGACGAAGTGGTCGCTCGCGTACATGCAGTATTACGTCGCTCGAAACAATTAATAGAAGGCAATCATGTGAAGCAGTTTGGCAGTCTGAGAATCGACTTCAAGGCGTATTCCGTCATGCTGCACGGCATCGAACTGGCGTTCACACCAAAGGACTTGTGCCTGTTTCTTTTTTTGGCGCAGTACAAAAACCAGACGTTCACCAGAGAACAGCTCATCGAGCAGGTGTGGGGGATGGATTACGAAGGAAGTGATCGCGCAGTAGACCTCGCGATCAAACGCATCCGGCGATCTTTGGAAAATTGGCCGACATCCGAAGGGGAAATCCGTACCTATCGTGGCTTGGGCTACAAGCTGTGCGTATATGAGTGAGAAAAAACGCACCTCTTTGTTTCGCTATTGGACGACGCGATACTTGATCATCTTGTGTATCGGCCTTTTCGTGATCGGGATTGCATCCAGCTACTGGATTTCTTATAGCGAGACGCAAAAACGCCTTGATTTTATGAGACTGATGGCAGCGGAAGTAGCGGATCGGGTCATTGATGTGGAAGGCAAGGTAAAAATGGCTCCGTTCTTGTTTCGTATTGTGGACAGTCGTCAGGAGTCACTCGGAGTCAATTACAAGCCAATTATGATGATCTTGGATGAACACAAGCAACCGGTATTTGGCGTACCTGGTCCTTTTTCCGGGGAATTAAAGCGCATTGCGCCTGATCTGGTGGAAGCGGATGACAGCCTGTCACAGTTTGAGCTTGCGCGGGGCGAAGAAGTGCTTTTCGTGAAGGAAAGCATTAAGGTGGATGAGCGAGTGGTTGGATGGGTCATGCTGTTCACCCCACAAAAACAGGTGATACGAAGCATGACTGAATTTCAATTGCTCGCGATCATGCTTCTGGGTCTCGGTTTGCTTGGCTGGCTCGTCATTTATTTGCTGACGAAAAAGCTGTCTCAGCCGATTAAGGATGTGGCAGACGCTGCCAAGCAAATCGTGCTGGGAAACTACGAGATTCAATTGGATAAAAACAAGCGCGAACAAGAAGTGTATGAGCTCATTCATTCCTTTGGAGAAATGGCAGAGCGATTGAAGCAGCTGGAAATGATGCGTACCGAGTTGTTGGCAGGGGTGACCCACGAACTCAAAACACCTGTTACGTCCATCAGTGGGCTGGTGCAAGCCGTGAGGGAAGAGGTTGTGAGCGGTGAGGAAGCCAAGGAGTTTTTGGATATTTGTACGAAGGAAACGACACGTCTGCAAAAGATGGTAGAGGATTTGCTCGATTTTAACTCTTTTGCAGTCGGTGACATTCGCATTCGCAGGCAGCCTCAAAACATGCAGGAGCTGGTCCGGGAAATTACGCACCAATGGAAAATTATGCAGGAAGAAGAGAAGCTCTGCCTGGACATCGAAAGTACCTCTGATCCGATCATGATAGATACCGACCCGCTGCGAGTGCAGCAAATCATGTACAATCTCCTAAATAATGCAGCACAAGCGATGGAATCGGAGGGGAGGATCGTCGTGTCACTATCTGCATCAAGAGAAGAGATCCGCATTGACGTGAAGGACAATGGACGTGGGATACCGATAGAAGAACAGTCTTTGATCTTCGAGAGATTCTACCGTGGCGAGGACAAGAAGCACATCGTCCGTGGGCTGGGGCTTGGCTTGTCTTTTAGCAGAATGATTGCCCAAGCGTTAGGAGGTGTGTTGATTCTGACTGAGAGTACCGCGTCAGGCAGCACCTTCACGTTGATTTTGCGCAAATAATCCATGCATGATCGAAAAGCGACCTGGTTTCTCTCCGGTCGTTTTTTTTTGTGCCTTCATCTGACTTTTCCCTGACGTATTCGTTCCGTATAGTGGTCGCAACCAAAAAGACAAGTCTTCAATCAAGCAGACGGTAGGAGGACTGAGCGTGACTCACAAGGAGAACAAGAGAGAGTTGTTTTCGAAGACAGGAAGCAACAGGAAAAGGTGGATCGTTGGAGTTTTGGCTGTCGGGGCCGTGATCGTTTCAGGAGGTATATTTGGCTACCAGTCATTTTTTACCCCACAAACGGCGCAGGCCGCTTTTCAAGTGGAGACGGTAAAAAGGGGAGACATCTCAGAAGTCGTGCAGGCATCAGGTACTGTCCAGGCTTCCAAGCGCTCGTCTCTCTCGTTTTCTGATGCAGAAGAAGCCAAGGATGCGATCTCTACTATTAAGGTCGGCGTTGGTGATGCCGTGAAGGCAGGGCAAATTCTGGCGACGATGGACGATTCTGTAGCGAGAATCCAGGTGACGAATGCGGAAGCCAATCTATTGTCGGCTCAAGCCAAGCTAGAGGAGGCGCAAAAGCGCAAAAGCCCTGCTGAAATCACTTCTTTACAAGCCGCCGTCAATCAGACCAAGAACGAATGGGAGCTCGCCAAGCAAAACATTGACGGAAAGAAAGCGGCGAATGACGTAGAAAAGGCAAAGGCAAACCTGGAGAATGCCCAGAAGACGTACACTTCCCAGCAGACCTTGTTCGCAGCAGGTGCGATTGCCAAGAGCGAATTCGACAGTGCCCAAGCCTCGTTGGACCAAGCTAAACGCGATTACAACTCGGCTGTATTGACTGCCGGACAGACGACAGGGCAGGCCAGTGTGAAGGTAGAGCAAGCATTGGCTGCGTATCAAACAGCACAAGAAGAGTTACAGGAAGCCAATGAAGGTCCGGATGCCGCCACAGTACTATCAGCCAAAGCAGCGGTGGAACAGGCAAAAGCGGGGTTGCAACAAGCACAGAAGGCATTGAGGGCTGTCACCTTGAAAGCACCGATGGACGGAGTGATCGTCCAGGTGAATGGCAATGTAGGCGAAATACCCGGGAATGATTTCATTATCATGGATAATTCGAATAGCGGAAATTTAGAGGTATTGGCTCAGATCAGCCAGAGCGACATCGGTAAAGTGCAGGAAGGCTTGCCTGTGACGTTTACAACGAGTTCTTATGCGGACGAGACGTTCCATGGAAAAGTAAAGCTGATCTATCCGGAAGCGAAAACTGACGCTGGAGTCACCACTTACGATGTGCTGTTGTCTGTGGCAAACCAGGATAACAAATTGAAGATCGGAATGACGATGAACGTCGCGATCGAACGAGGAACCCATAAAAATGTGCTCGTGGTACCTGCGCAAGCGCTGCAAACGCAAAATGGCAAGGATGGCGTGTATGTACTAAAGGATGCTGCTGCACAACAAGCTGGTGAAGGAGCAGAAGGGAATCAGGCTGAGGCGAAGCAAGTGAATAACCGCAGTGGAGGCAAAGAGGGCAGAGCGAATATGCCGTATCGATTTGTTCCAATCAAAATGGGATACTTCACTGCCGATCAGGTGGAGGTGACCGAGGGGCTTACCGAAGGAGATCGTGTCGTCATCCTCGCGAACACACAGACCTCATCTGGAACGAGTCAAAATGGAAATCGAATGGGCGGCGGTATGCCGGGATTCGGCGGAATGGGCGTCCAGATAAGGGGACGGTAGGCAGATGAAACCGGTCATTCAAATAGAAGAGCTGAGAAAGCAGTACATCATCGGAGACCAGGAGATTTATGCGCTCAGGGGTGTCAGCTTGTCGATTGAGGAAGGGGATTTCGTGGCAATCATGGGGCCATCGGGTTCAGGCAAGTCTTCGATGATGAATGTGATTGGCTGTCTGGATAAGCCTACCTCGGGAGAATTTTTTTTGGACGGCTATCCTGTATCACAAGCCCATGATGATGAATTGGCAGTCATCCGCAATCAGAAAATCGGTTTTGTTTTTCAAAATTTCAATCTGTTGCCACGTACAACCGCAGTCGAAAATGTCGAGTTGCCTCTGTTATATGGAGGCACGCCTGCACGGGAACGAAGAGAAAAAGCCATCCGGGCATTAACGAGTGTCGGACTGGCAGAGCGATTGAACAACAAGCCCAATGAGCTGTCAGGTGGACAACAGCAACGCGTATCGATTGCGCGAGCTCTCGTCAACGATCCCGTCATTCTGCTCGCAGATGAGCCGACAGGAGCGCTGGACACGAAGACGAGTGAAGAGATCATGGGTATTTTTCAAAAGCTGAACGATGCGGGCAAAACGGTTATTTTGGTGACACATGAGCCTGATATTGCGGAGTATGCCAAGAGGATCGTCCGGTTTCGCGATGGGCAAATCATCGCGGATGAAGTGGTGGAGGATCGCAGAAGGGTGTCGATGGAGGGTAGAGCAGATGAGCTTTCTTGAATGTGTACGCATTTCTTTTCGCAGCATCAGGGCAAATGGCTTGCGCTCCGTCCTCACGATGCTGGGAATCATCATCGGTGTGGCTGCTGTTATCGCGATGGTGGCGATTGGAGAAGGGACTTCCACGTCTGTTGCTTCGCAGATCAATGGTTTAGGGAGCAACCTGTTGATTGTCACACCTGGTCAGGCGACACAAGGCAGGGTAAGCCTTGGGGCTGGCTCTCTGAATACGCTGACGATGGCAGATGCAGAAACCCTGATGCAAAAAGAGTCCATTTCGGATGTGGCTCCCAGCGTCAATGCGCGGGGGCAGATTGTTTGGGGAAGCAATAACTATTCCAGTATGCTCGAGGGGACGTCAGCCGATTTCCCGCAGGTGAGGAATGTAGAAGTAGGACAAGGACGCTTCTTTAGCAATTTTGAAGTGAAGATGCAATACAACGTGGCTGTCGTGGGGACAGAGGTGGTCAGCAACCTGTTTAAAGGAGCGAATCCAGTGGGGCAAACCGTTCAGATCAACCGGATTCCGTTTACGATCATCGGCGTATTGCAGAGCCAGGGTAGTTCAGGTATGACAAACAACGATGATCGGATCATCATTCCGATTACCACTGCGATGAACAGGCTGACTGGAGGCAAAAATGTGGGCTCGATCTATGTCTCGGCAGCATCGTCGGATTTGATGGAGAAGGCGCAACAAGATATTCAGCAAGCCCTTCGTTCCAATCACAAACTACGGCCACAAGCTGCCGATGACTTCCGCATTACGTCTCAATCTGACATTTTAAGCACGGCACAGTCAGTATCCAGCTCGATGACGGCGCTTTTATCTGGTATTGCTGCCATCTCGCTGATTGTTGGTGGAATCGGCGTAATGAACATTATGCTTGTTTCTGTCACAGAGCGGACACGGGAGATCGGAATTCGCAAAGCGATTGGAGCGAAGCGGGGAGATATTCTCCGTCAGTTTTTGATCGAAGCGGTTACGCTTAGCCTGATTGGCGGGGTGATTGGTATTGCCTTAGGGGTAGGGGCTGCGTTTTTGGTTAGCAAGCTCGGTCAGATGGCAACCTCAATTAGTCTGTCGCCGATCATGTATGCGTTTCTGACCTCTACATTGGTCGGTGTCATTTTCGGTGTGTATCCGGCGAGAAAAGCAGCACAGCTCAAACCAATTGACGCACTGCGGTATGAGTGAGTGTGTAATTTTACCAATCCGGGGCATACTAGCCGTGAGAGGTGTTGGTGCTGATGGAAAAAAGCGTTCAATTTTCCGTACCATGGCGAGAAGCGACACGCATTGTGAAAAGGATCAAAACAAGCAAATTGCGATATTTTGTCAGACAGCAAGAGGGCAAGGCCAGTGTTGCGTTCGTCTTTCCTCGCGTTAGCGTCAGCCAATATGTCTATTTGTATATCATTTTTGGACCGAGAGCTGCTGATGTGCTCAACAACGATAGCAAATAGAATGCTCCCTGATGGCCTTAAGCAGGCGTCAGGGATTTGCAATAATTCACAGGAAAACAAAACCTGACACTTTTCGATAGGACTGTTTCATAGTACAATTCGAATATGAACGAACTTGGGGAAGTTCGGGATGGCGGCACCCAATCTGTGCAGAAGGGCCGCCTCTTTTTTTTGATCATAGGATATAATAGGTACATTTACCTGAATATACAGCTAGAATGAGTGAGTAGTGGGATATAAAATAAGCTTATTCACGTGAATATAACGTACTACTCTCTCCCAAGATTTGATCTTGGGGCTTTTTTTTGTCCAAAATGCATGAAAAAAAGCCGTTTCGTTTCTCATGACGGCTTTGTTATCGATAGGGTAGGTTGAAAGCTTCCTTTTAGCAAGGCATCAATAAATTGCTCCTGTGTGAGAGAAATCGTGATGCCCATCCCAGGCAGATCGACAGAAAAAACATTCTCTCGGTACAAATACCAGAGGTCGCCTGTCGGCTCGATGGAATAGACGTGTATATTTTTCTGGGAATGCTGGCCTGCCTTTTGGATTTCCCGTAACGCTGTAAACAGTTCTCCCCAAACAGGCAGATAAGGCTTCGCTTGGTGCAGCATAATCGCTTGGATCAGTTGGTTTTTCACGAGAGAAATAGCATCCATGTTTGAGTGGTTCAACGAAGGCATGACCGTTATACTCCTTTAGCATGGCTTGGCGCATTAGTCTTGCGTGATGGCGATTTTTGTCGAAGTCATGAATAAGTGTAAAATAGTTATCCGTTCGATGCAAGAGAAGAGAAGGTAGAGATGAGTATTTGGATATTTGACGGTTGCTCTTGATTTGGATAGCATAGGAAAAGCGGTTTTGACAAATGGCAATAGCGAGAAGCGGGAGATGAGATTGTGGCAAAAAAACACCGGTTGATCATCGAGTTTTGCGGTGGATTTGGACAAGGGCTGGCCTTGCTGTATGCTTTGCGATCGTCTGATGTTCAAGTAGCAGGAATCATTTGCAGAGACACGCAGTCAAGCTTGGCTAGCAAACTGATTGATTTTGCACAGCCAGGTTATGAAATTCCAATCGTTACAGGTGCCAGGCAGCCGCTTTTCTCAGGAACGGTAGAAACGACCACCTCGGAAGGTGTACGACTCCTTGCAGAAACCACGCAAGATGAGGAAAGTGAATTGACGCTCGTGACGTTTGATCGTTTGACGACGCTAGCTCTGGCTGTCGCGCGTGATCCATTGTTGGCCAGTAAATTTACGAGAATCGTGGTGCAGGGTGGAGCGATACGCGTACCAGGAGATGTAACGGCTATTGCCGAAACAAACATGCATGGTGATCCGGAAGCAGCTGCGCTCGTTTTGGCAGCACGCTTGCCGCTTGTGCTCGTTCCATTCGATACAACCAGCTCGTTTCGTCTGACGGAAGAGCAAGTACATATGCTAGGAAGTCTCGCAGAAGCAGTTGGTCTAATCGATAGAACGACGATGTCGGACATGCAGTTCGCGACTTCTGCTCGTGGGTTACATGCATGGATAGCGATGCTCGTGGCTCTCTCGCCTGATAAAATGCGAACCGAGCAGATGAAGCTCTCAGTCGAATGCAAAAGTGAATTATCACGGGGTGCCATTCTAGCTGATCTACGGGCAAAACCGAGTGTAGGAACCGATACGGCTGTATGTGTTGAGGTTGAGATGGCAGAGGCAGAGCGCTGGCTGCAAACCGTTTTGGATCAGGGAGGGTTATAAGCGCATGGAAAAAATCATTTTGGATGTAGATACCGGGATTGATGATGCGCTGGCGATTGCTTATGCCGTTCACTCGCCTGCTCTTGAAGTGTGTGGGATTACCACGACTTTTGGCAATATTACGGTGGAGGAAGCAACACGCAATACCTTACAGGTGCTCGAGCTGCTGGGTGCGTCTGCGATTCCTGTCTATCAGGGGGCATCGAAGCCGATTGTTCGCGACCTTACAGGAAAAGCAAGGCTATTCCACGGTGAAAACGGGCTAGGCAATGTGATCCTTCCAGATCCATCGACAACGGCTCAGCCACAGTGTGCCACACAATTTCTCATCTCTGCGATTAAGGAAAATCCTCACGAATTGACGCTCGTGACCGTCGGGAGCATGACTAATTTGGCGAGGGCGATTATGGCTGCTCCAGAAATCGTATCCCTTGTCAAACGAGTGGTCGTGATGGGGGGAGCTGTAACGGAGCCGGGGAATCGCACGCCTGTAGCGGAGGCGAATATTTGCGCTGATCCGGAAGCTGCAGCGTACGTCTTCCAGTCTGGTATTCCCGTGACGCTGGTAGGCCTGGATGTGACGATGCAAACGCTGCTTACCCGCGAACATTTGCAGGAATGGAGAGCGAAGGATACACGCTTAAGCCATGTTTTCGCGGATATGTGCGAGGTTTACATGAATGCCTACGCGACAGTGGGCAACTTGCGCGGCTGCGGTCTGCATGATCCGTTGGCGGTAGGTGTCGTCATTGATCCAACGTTTGTGAAGTCAGTCCCAATGCATGTTGCGGTAGATACGTCCGGGGGAGCCAGTGATGCCCGTACGATTGGAGACAGACGGGAACATCCAGCCCAGCCGCCGAATGTGGATGTGTGTCTGGAAGTTGATCATGAACGCTTTGTCAGCCATTTTTTACAATATGTTTTAGGTAGGTAAGGAGGAAGTCATTATGTTAAAAGAGTTTAAAGAGTTTGCGTTAAAAGGAAATGTCATGGATCTCGCTGTCGGTGTTGTTATTGGTGGGGCTTTTGGTAAAATTGTTACCTCACTCGTTAATGACATTATTACCCCATTGATCGGATTACTTCTTGGCAAGGTAGATTTCTCCGGTTTGTTCATCAATTTGAGCGGGGTTCCTTATAAGACGATCGCTGAAGCAAAAGCAGCTCATGCTGCCACGCTGAACTACGGGTTGTTCCTCAACTCTGTGATTGATTTTGTCATTATTGCCTTTTCTATTTTTATCGTCATCAAACAGCTCAACCGTTTCAAACGCAAGCAAGAAGTGGAGAAAGCACCAGAGACAACGAAAGAGTGCCCGCATTGCATCTCCGCGATTCCAATCAAGGCTACGCGCTGCCCGAACTGCACCTCCATGCTGGAGACAAAAGGAACGGCATTGGCACCCGAATAAGACACATACACGAATCAGACGAACAGAGGAGGGCGATTATGCCTTCCTCTGTTTTCGTTTCACGCGGTTTTTATACTGATAGTGAAGTCTTTTAATCGTATGGTAATAAGTCTTGTCTTTGAGCTTGGCAAACAGCCCGTGGGAAGGAAAGTCGTAATTGACCTCAATAATGGAGAGGTTTCCAGCTTTATCAATGGCAAAATCGACGCCGATTTGCGCGCTGTGCCGATATTTATTAAAGTGGGCACATACGCGGTGACTGATTTGGATCAACTGAGAGACGATACTTTTTATTTTGTCGGGCGTGACAGCTCCAGACTTTTTCAAGGCATGCGGGACTGTGACGGCATATCCGCCGCCGCGAGCTACATTGGTAATAATGCTGTCGGCACCAGCGACCTTGGCTAGCATGCCGGCATATTGCCATTTGCCCAAGCCATTGCGCATCATCATGACACGAATGTCAAAGGGACGACCGTCGATTTCAGCTAAATCCAGCCCTTTTTGTATGACATAATTTTTTTCTGTGCATTGAGCGGCAAGCTTCTGCTTCAAGTCAGCTAAAGAATCTGCCTGCATAGGCTCTCCGCGCTCCTTCACAAATTGATAGCCCCCGCTATCCGTTTTCCAGACGCGAATAATCCCTTTTCCCATATGGGTTCTCGTCGGTTTGATATAGACAGTAGAATACTTCGCTACATACGAATCCAAGCTTTCGGGCTGATATAAAGAAGTAGGCGGCAGGTAAGGGCGAATGTAAGGACTTTTTGAAAAGAACTGATGAAGACTCCACTTGGAGGAGGAGATCACATCATGCACCTCGCTTTA
This sequence comes from Brevibacillus brevis, assembly GCF_022026395.1. NCBI lineage: Bacteria > Bacillati > Bacillota > Bacilli > Caryophanales > Paenibacillaceae > Brevibacillus > Brevibacillus brevis. Next base: position 1,573,943 of record NZ_CP041767.1, read on the forward strand.
CGAAAAATCCATTCGTTCCAGCATATGCAACTACATTCTCGACCGTTTTTGCTGGCTCCCGATGAGACTGGCGTTTTTCAAAAAATGCCGAGGAGTGAGAAGGATTTCAAAAATTGTGGGGGAATATATGTTCTAATCATTGGACAAGGATGGCGAAAATCATGCGGCTATATCGCCCAGTGCAACCTCCGACTCTGCAACGAGCGAACGTCCAAAATGAGTACCGTTACCGAGAGTACATGCCCAATAAAAGCTTGGCGAACTATATCGCCTGCTACTGGGTCTCAGAGTACAACGGCGAGGGTATCGCACATGCGAGCCGAGTCATTCCGGATGGCTGCGTCGATATCATTTTCAATCTCAGAGCTACTTCTGTAAAGAAGGGGGCATTTCTAACGGGACTGATGCGGACGTACGAAGACATGCTAGTAACCGAACCACAATCTTTGATCGGCATTCGATTTTACGCTGAGGGAGCGGCCCGCTTTTTGCACTACCCCGTCGCCATGATCAACGGACATCATCCCAATCTGGAAGACATCTGGGGCAAAGAGGCGGATGAGGTGATAGAAGGCTTGCTTGAAGCCTCCGACACGGCGGAGCGAATCGTTTTGTTGGAGCGGGAGCTTATCAAACGAATGTGGATGGATGATCCAGCAGACCCGTTGCTATTGACAAGCATGAACTATTTGTATGAATACAGAGGAAATCTTTCCATGGGAGCGCTCGCTGAGAAAGTGAATTACAGCGAGAGAACCTTGCGCAGGACGTTTCAACAGCAATTGGGTATGAGCCCGAAGGAACTCGGACGAATCATTCAATTTCAAGGGCTGCTGCAAATGCTGGCAAAGGGAACGCGCACTTCGTTTACAGATGCCGCTCTCCAGTGTGGCTATTACGATCAGTCGCACTTGATCAAGAGCTTTCACACTTTTTACGGTGTAGCTCCAAGCAAAATTGTCTCGCCAGATCGTGTGAATCGATAGTCTTTAAAAGTTGTCCGTTTTTTACAATCTTCTTTTGGCGAGATGCGTTACCCTAAGGAAAGGATGGTGAATTCATGTGAATGAACAAACATTGGATACATACTGCCGGAAGCAGCCCGGTGCCACCCATGACTATCAGATGGATTGGGAATGCGATCGTTACCAAGTCGGAGGCAAAATATTTGCGATGATCGGGGGCGATTCCAAAGGTGTTCGCATCCTCACCTTGAAATGCGACCCGATGCGTGCGGAGGAATTGCGCGAGACATATGAAGGGATCGTACCTGGCTATCACATGAATAAATCCCATTGGAATTCTGTCTACTTGGACGCTGACATTCCCGAAGGCTTATGGGAAAGGATGATCGAGCATGCGTACGAAACGGTGCTCCAAAAACTGCCCAAGCGCGTCCAGCAAGAAATCAAGAGTGAACAGGAGTGAGTGATGTGGGAATCAAGCTTGATATGGTAGGGATTGTCGTACAGGACATGAAAAAAGCGTTGGACTTCTATCGGGTACTCGGTTTCGATATACCCGAAGGTGCAAATGAAGAGCCGCATGTGGAGGTAGCGCAGGACGGTGTTCGTCTCGCCTTTGATACAATGGAAGTTGCCAAGGGTGTATATGGAGGATGGGAAGCACCTGTCGGGCATCGGATTGAGCTGGCTTTTTTGTGTGGGGATGCTGCGGAGCTTGATGGGCTGTACACGAAAATCGTTTCCCAAGGATACGAGAGTCACCGTGAGCCATGGGATGCGTTCTGGGGGCAGCGGTATGCCATCGTGAAAGACCCGGATGGGAACTTGATCAGTTTGTTTGCCTAATACGATCCTTACCATAAGAAGACAAGCCGAGCCTTTGTGAAAGAGGCTAGGCTTGTTTGCGTTTGTAGACGAAATCATTGGCTGATATATAAAACTTTTTAATAGGAAAACATACCCATAACATCGCTGGTTTTTCTCAATAGAACGGGCTGGTGCTGAGACAGCTTGAAAGGGGTGAGACCTGTGCTTGGTTGTTGCTTAAAGAAATAAAATTTACTAATAACTGATTGACTTGTGTAATTTTACTACATATAATGAAAGCGATAACAGGTTCGAATTTTTCAACGATTCTCGATTCTCAATATGGGGGCTTTTGACATGGATCAACCTGCAAATTTGCTCGATTATCGTGCGAAAAATGAGCATGTACTCATCGGCCTCATGTCGGGTACTTCGCTGGATGGCATTGATGCCGCACTCGTAGAAATCCGCACGGATGAACAGGGCGAGATCGAAAATGTGACTCTCCGCGATTTTTTTTATATGCCATACTCCGATGACTTGCGTGAGTGGGTCATGAATCTGTGTAGTGTAGAGACAGCGAGAGTGGATCAGCTGACTGCGGTTCATTACGGCTTATCTGAATGGTATGCCTATGCGGTACAGCAGTTGTTGCAAAAAGCTGGTGTCACGACAGCGGAAGTAGACGCAGTCTGTATGCACGGACAAACCATTTGGCATGTTGCCGGGCGGACGCCATTTCCCGGACCACAAGGAATGACACAGGTCAGGGCGTCCTTGCAAATCGGCGAGCTGTCCACACTGGCTGAGCGTACGGATATACCGGTAGTGGGAAACTTCCGCGCTCGAGACTTGGCTGCTGATGGAGAAGGTGCACCGCTTGTTCCGTATGCGGACTATATTTTGTTCCGCCATCCGCAAAAAGGCAGACTGCTGCAAAACATTGGTGGAATCGCCAATGTCACATTGCTTCCTGCAAGTGCAGCTATCGATCAGGTCGTCGCTTTTGATACGGGCCCTGGCAATATGATCATGGATCAAATCGTCCAGCTCATGACCAACGGACAGATGAGGTATGACGAGGGTGGCAAGCTGGCCGCAAACGGCACCGTCTCTTCAGTGTTACTGGAAAAATGGCTGAAAGACCCTTATTACCAGATCAAGCCACCGAAAAGCACAGGCCGCGAAGTATACGGCAGAGCTTTTGCCCAAGAGCTGTTCCATGATGCGAATCAAATCGGGATCAGTCAGACGGATCTGTTGGCAACCGTGACAGCATTGACTGCTACGACAATTGCGAACGCCTACATGCAATTCGTATTACCAACAACCAAAGTGGAGGAAGTAATTGTCTCAGGGGGAGGCGCTCATAACCAGACGCTTCTCTCCATGCTGCAGCGTCAATTGCCGACAGGAATGACCGTGATGACGGCGCAGCAGTTTGGGATGCCTGACGATGCGAAGGAAGCCGTCGCTTTTGCCATTTTGGGTCATGAGACACTAATGGGACGACCATCCAATGTGCCATCCGTAACAGGGGCGAAGAGGGCCGTGCCGTTAGGAAATATATGCTTCTAACATGAGAACAACAGAGGGGGTACCATCGTGAAAAAACGAGTATTGGCAGGCTTTTTCTTATCATTGTCTCTCGTGCTTTCCGCTTGTTCTGGTGGAGGAACAGCACCCGCAGAGCAAGGCAAGTCAGCGGAAGGACAAGCAAAAACAGAACTGATCGTGGCAGCCGAGCAAGAGCCAGTGGGCTATGACCCCCACAAGGTTCCAGCGGCATCCAGTGTGCGCGTCTATGCGCTCATTTACGATAGCTTGACCAAGCTGGATGAGAACATGAACATCATACCGAATCTGGCAGAGAAGTGGGAGATTGCGCCGGACGGAAAAACGGTCACGATGTTCCTGCAAAAAGGCGTCAAATTCCACAATGGCAAAGACATGACGGCAAATGACGTAAAATTCAGCTTTGAGCGAATCATGAACCCAGACACGGGTTCGATCGCGAAATCGTATTTTTCCAGCGTAGAAGCAATTGAAGTGAAAGATCCAACGACGGTTGTCTTCAAGCTGAAAAATGCGGATGCCTCATTCGTTGCAAATACGGCAAGCGCCTATGCTTCTATCGTGCCAGCAGGCTCCACTGACCTGACCAAGGAAGCTATCGGTACTGGTCCATTCAAAATGGAAAAAAGTGAGTCGGGACAATATGTCCTACTGAAGAAAAATGCGGATTACTTCAATAAAGAACTGCCAAAGGTAGAGTCCATCAAGTTCCAAATTATGAAGGACGAGGCTGAGCGTCTCGCTGCAATTCGCTCCGGTAAAGTCGATATCAGCATGGTGTCTGCTGATTCTGCGAAGCTCTTGGAAGGCAAGCCAGGCGTACAGATCAAGAACTACCAATCCTTGGAGTACAGTTACCTGGGCATGAACGTAAACAAAAAGCCTTTTGACAATCCAAAAGTGCGCGAAGCAATCAGCTATGCCGTTGACCGTAACCAAATTATCCAGACTGTTTGGAAAGGGGAAGCGACTCTGACTGGTCCGATCGCTCCTGCTTTGACCAACTCGGCTTTGGACCCTGCTACTTATCCGACCTACAAAACAGACGTAGAAAAAGCGAAGCAATTGCTGGCGGAAGCGGGCTATCCAAACGGTTTCGAAACCCAAATCGAAACAGCAGCAACTTACCCAGACATGGTAGAAACGGCACAAGTGATTCAACAACAGCTCAAAGCAATCGGCATCAATGCAAAGATCAACCAGCTTGAGTGGGGGAACTACATCGATACGTGGAAATCCAAGGATATGAACTTGATGGTAGGCCGCAACACTTCTGGTGTAGATGCTGACCGTTCCATGCGTTTCTTCTTCTCGACAACTGGCTCTGCCAACGTGTGGAACTACTCCAACCCTGCCTACGATGAGCTGGTGCAAAAAGCACTGACGACAGTAGATCAAGCAGAGCGCAAAAAGCTGTATGATCAAGCACAATCCATGCTGGTAGCAGATGCACCCAACCTGTTCCTGACATCTCCGAAAAACTACTACGCGGTTCGAGACAACATCGATTTCACGCCGTCCGCAGCGGGTGAAATATACTCGCTGATCAAAACTTCGATTAAGTAAAGTAGCATACATGTGATGAAGGCTCCGCCAGAGGTTAGGCGGAGCCAAGTTTCTAAATATGGAGGGAAACTCGTGGGATCTTATCTAATCAAACGTGTCGCCAGCCTGATTCCCATCCTGTTTGGCATATCCGTCTTGATCTTCACGATCCTGCATCTGGTGCCGGGCGATCCAGCTTCCATCATGCTAGGAACGAGTGCCACACCGGAAGCGATTGCGGCGTTGAATAAAAGCATGGGGTTAGATCAGCCTTTGATTAACCAGTACCTGCATTGGGTCACAGGAATCCTGCAAGGGAATTTTGGCGTATCGGTCCACACAGGAGAAGAGATTTTGCCCCAGATTCTCAAGCGCTTTGCCATTACCATGCAACTGACTGTATTTGGCGTTCTGATTGGGTGGGTGCTCGCGATTCCGTTCGGGATTCTCTCGGCTATTCGCGCTCATTCCAAAACAGACATCGTGGTTCGTGTGTTTACGCTACTAGGCATTTCTGTTCCGAACTTTGCCATCGGGACACTGCTCTTGCTCGGCTTTTCACTTTATTTCAACTGGTTCCCGCCTATTGATGTGGTGAACTTCTGGGATAATCCAATCGAGGCGTTCAAGGTATTCATTCTGCCTGCGACAACGATGGGGATTGTGGTGGCTGCTGGTGTGATGCGGATGACTCGTTCTGCATTTTTGGAAACCATGGACAAAGATTTTATACGGACAGCACGGGCCAAGGGTAACAGTAAATGGAGAATCGTCATGGGCCATGCGTTCCGCAACTCTTCGATTCCGATTGTGACGATCGCAGGTATGCAGATCGGTTACCTGCTGGGCGGGTCTGTGATCGTTGAGCAGTTGTTCTCGATTCCTGGTTTGGGCCAGTACATTCTGGAAGGAATTTATCAGCGGGATTATCCGGTTGTACAGGGAGGCGTTTTGTTCGTCGCTCTGGTGTTTGTCCTGGTCAATCTGCTCATCGACCTGATCTATACCTGGATTGATCCGCGTATCAAGTATTGACAAGGGGAATGCGACATGAGCACATTTCGAAAGCGTTTTTTGGCGAATAAGACAGCCGTCTTCTGCTCCATTTTGCTGGCGTTGCTCTGTTTGACGGCAGTGCTGGCTCCGGTGTTGGCTCCGCATGACCCGACACAAATGTTTCAGGATCATCGGATGGAAGGCAGCTCGGGTGAGTTTTTGCTGGGTACGGACCAATTTGGTCGTGATCTTTTGAGCCGCATTATCTACGGTGCGCGCGTATCGCTGGTGGTTGGGCTTTCTGCCGTTCTTGTCAGCGTCGTTTTCGGTACGCTGTTTGGCTTGATCGCTGGCTACTTCGGGCGCTGGATTGACGGTTTTATCATGCGCTGTATGGACGTTCTGTTTGCTTTTCCGGAAATTTTGCTGGCGCTGGCGATTGTCGCCGCATTAGGGCCGGGAACCTTCAACACGATCATGGCCATCGGAATTGTGAACATCCCGATCTTCACCCGGACGGTGAGGGGAGCTGTTCTCTCTATCAAAAATCTGGAGTACGTAGAAAGCGCTCGTGCCATCGGTGCGAGTACACCGCGTATCTTGTTTCAAGAAATTTTTCCGAATGTAACGGCACCGCTGCTGGTTCAATCCTCTCTGGCGATTTCAGGTGCGATCCTGACAGAATCGGCCCTCAGCTTTTTGGGCTTGGGGATTCAGCCGCCAGACCCGTCATGGGGTGGGATGATTTCAGAGGCGCGCCGCTACATGGAGCTGGCTCCAGGCATGATCATCTGGCCATGTCTTGCCATGACGGTGACGATTCTTGCTTGCAACATGTTTGGGGATGCCGTCCGTGATATTCTCGACCCGCGTCATCGTGGGAAATAGGAACGATAGGCTGAGGTGAGAACGAATGAATGTGCAACAGATCAGAGAACGAATGGAGTCTAGTCTGACGCAAGGGATCCATCAGGGCATTTTTCCGGGAGGCGCTGTCAGCATGCTGCGAAAAGGCGCGCCTGCTGTGATGGTCTGCATGGGAAAAACAAGCTATGGACAAGAGGGAAGGCCGGTTCATTGTCAAACGCTGTATGATATGGCCTCCTTGACCAAGGTGATGGTGACCTTGCCGCTCATCCTCATCAGTGTGCAGGAAGGCAAGTTGTCGTTGAATGACTCGGCGACGACCTACTTGCCTGAATTAGCGAGCGCTCACGATCAGGAACGCAAAGGGCAGATTAAAATCATTCATCTGCTCACACATACATCGGGTCTTCCTGCATGGCGTCCGTACTTTTTGCTAGGGAAAAATCGGGAGGACTATTTGCGGCTCATCGCAAACGAGTCGATGCTGGATGCCCCGGGGCGTAATGTTGTGTACAGCGATCTGGGATTCATGCTGTTGGGCTTTTTACTGGAGCGCATCTGGGAGGAGGAACTGGACGCGCTTTCGAAGCGACTGATTTTTCAACCGAGCCGAATGTTTCATACAAGCTACTTGCCGCTGGAACAACCACGTCTGCAAGGAATGGACATTGCTGCTACGGAGAAGGGCAATGCCTTTGAACAAAATATGGCGGTGAATTTTTTATCGGAGCTAGCAGAAGCTAGACATCCTTTGGCGCTGGAGTGGCAGCAAGCTTTGACCGGATACGGTTGGCGAGAAGGAGTTATTAGTGGCACTGTTCACGATTGCAACGCCCACTATGGCTTGGAAGGTGTCAGCGGGCACGCCGGACTTTTTTCCACCTTGGCTGATACAGAGCGCTACATCCACATATGGACGAGTGGGAAGGCTTCCGTACAACTTGATCCGACGCTGTGTTCCTTGGCTACTCGCTCACTCACAGACCATTCGATTCATCGCAGAGGTTTGGGGTGGATCATTTCCCCGACAGGCGGTTCCTTGGAACAACTTGCCGCAGGCTGTAGTGGGGGAGACCTTGTTTCGGAACGCGCCTTTGGGCATACCGGCTTTACAGGAACGTCGATCTGGTCGGACCCGGAGAGAAACGTGGCGCTGATTACATTGACAAACCGCGTGCATCTTGTCGCGAGCCCGTTGATCGGGGCGTGGCGGACCGCTCACCATAACCGATTATTTTCTGTAATCAAACCTGACCACACATCCTGATGAAAAGGGGGAGTACTCATGGCAGCAATGCTTACGATTGATGATTTGCGAACTTCTTTTATCCAAGCAGGCAAAAAGCTGACCGTGATCGAGGGTGTCAGCCTCTCTGTAGAGCCTGGTGAAACCGTCGGTGTGGTCGGTGAATCCGGATGTGGAAAAAGCGTGACCAGCATGTCCATCATGCAGCTCTTGGGACGGAATGTAGAGATGACCGGGAGCATCCGTTTTCAAGACAAGGAGCTGCTCTTACTCACGGAAAAACAAATGCAAGCGATTCGTGGCAATCAGATCGCGATGATTTTTCAGGAGCCGATGACTTCGCTAAACCCATTGCATTCGATCGGCAAACAGATCAGCGAGCCCTTGCGTCGGCATCTCGGACTGTCCAAACAGGAAGCCAAGCGACGGACGATCGAGCTTTTGAAAGAAGTCGGGATTCCGCGTGCCGATGAAATCATTTCCGACTATCCGCACCAATTGTCAGGTGGGATGCGTCAACGTGTGATGATTGCGATGGCGATGTCTTGTGCGCCCAAGCTCTTGATTGCCGACGAGCCGACGACGGCTTTGGACGTGACGATTCAGGCGCAAATATTGGAACTCATGAAAAAAGTCCGTCAAGAGCAAGGCACTTCCATCCTGCTTATCACACATGACCTGGGAGTCGTGGCGGAGATGTGTCATCGCGTCATCGTCATGTATGCAGGTCAAATCGTAGAGGAAGCCGACGTCAAGCAACTGTTTGACGAGCCGAAGCATCCGTATACGAGAGGGCTTTTGAAATCAATGCCTTCTGTCAGTGTCAACCAAGTGCGTTTGGATGCGATTCCGGGCTCGGTGCCCCTTTTGAGCGAAATGCCTGCGGGTTGTCGTTTTGCACCGCGCTGTTCACAAGTCATGGATATTTGCCGCGAGAAAAATCCAGAGCTTACGCCTGTCGCAGACAACCAAAAGTGCCGCTGCTGGCTGTATCGCGAGGAGGACGTGCAATGAGGCAACCACTATTGGAAGTCAAATCATTGACCAAGCATTTCACGAGCAAGCAAGGATTCTTCAGCAAGGAAAAAGTCGTTCGTGCCGTCGATGGAGTCAACCTTGCTGTTTATCCTGGCGAGACTGTCAGCATCGTTGGCGAATCGGGGTGTGGGAAGTCCACGACAGGACGATGCATCCTGCGCTTGATTGAACCGACTGATGGAGAAGTCTTTTTTGAAGGACAGGATATCCGCAAGCTCAATGAATCAGAGCTGCGTAGAGCCAGACGCAACATGCAGCTCGTTTTTCAAGACCCGTTTGCTTCGCTGAACCCGCGTAAAACAATCGGACAGCTTTTGGAGGACCCACTCATCATCCACGGCATCGGCAATTCAGCAGAACGCCGCAAGCAAGTGGAGGAGATGATCCAGATCGTCGGCCTCTCCAAGCAGCAGCTGGATCGCTTTCCGCATGAATTTTCTGGTGGTCAGCGCCAGCGGATTGGCATAGCAAGGGCACTGATTTTGCGCCCGAAGCTGATTGTGGCCGATGAGCCTGTGTCTGCACTGGACGTGTCGATTCAGGCGCAAATTTTGAACCTGATGCAAGATTTGCAAAAGGAGTTCAATCTGACGTATTTGTTTATCTCGCATGATTTGAGTGTCGTCCGCCATATTTCTGATCGGGTAGCGGTTATGTATCTAGGAAAAGTGGTGGAGGTAGCGGATAAACAATCGTTGTACGAGAAACCCACGCATCCCTATACACAAGCACTGTTATCAGCGGTGCCTGTACCAAATCCCCATTTGACGACCCAGCGGATCATTTTGGAGGGCGACCTGCCGAGTCCAGCGAATCCGCCGTCTGGCTGCACATTCCATCCGCGTTGCCGCCACTGTATGGACATTTGCAAAACGGTTGCTCCTGTGGCTAGCGAGGTTTCAACAGGGCACTTTGTCACTTGCCATTTGGATCAGTCATGAAGTGAACATGGGGCAGTAAGATTGAAAAGGAGGTTCGATAGAGCATGAATCTGGAGAACTTGCAAGCATTGACGACTGAAGGAAAAAACGAGGGCAGCAGTGATTTGGATCAATTGAGTGCCCGAGGCATCGTACAAATGATGAACGATGAAGACAAGAAAGTTCCATATGCGGTAGAGCGCGTCCTCGATCAAGTATCTGATGCGGTAGAGGTTATCACACACGTACTGGAAAAGGGCGGAAGACTGTTTTACTTTGGTGCTGGAACGAGTGGACGTTTAGGAATTTTGGATGCGTCCGAGTGCCCGCCCACCTTTGGTACCCACCCTGAGCTCGTTCAAGGCGTGATAGCAGGCGGGCCATCCGCAATGGTACGCGCGGTAGAGGGCGCAGAGGATTCCTTTGAACTGGGTCAAGAAGATGTGCATAAATACGGTGTGACCAAAAATGATGTGGTCGTAGGGATCGCAGCCAGCGGACGGACTCCGTATGTTCTCGGTGTTTTGGCGGAGGCACAGAGGATCAAAGCCAAGACGATTGCTGTCGCTTGCAACAAACCTTCGTACATCAATGAAGGCGTAGATGTAGCAATTAATGTCGTCGTAGGACCGGAAGTATTGACCGGATCGACGAGGCTCAAGGCAGGAACGGCCCAAAAGCTGGTGCTGAACATGCTGACGACAGCGACGATGATTCGCTTGGGCAAAGTGTACGGAAATTTGATGGTCAGCGTGCAAGCGACCAACCTCAAGCTAAAAGAACGAGTAAAGCGGATCATCATGGAAATAACCGGAGCGAGTTACGAGGAAGCGGAGCAACTGGCTGATCAGGCAGACGGTGATGCGAAGACAGCCATTATCATGAAGCTAACCGGATCGAGCAGGGAAGAAGCCACTCGTTTGTTGAATGTTACCAATGGAAGAATCAGGGAAGCAATTTCGCAGTTGGACTAAATTCATGGGAAAGGGTGGAGAGATTCCATGTTGCCAGAATCTATTCGCGAAGAGCTGTGTGCTATCGTCGGAGCGAAAAACTGTCTCGACAAAAAGGAAGCATTAGTCGCTTATTCGTATGACGCGACGCCAATGCAGCAGGCATTGCCGGATGTGGTCGTCATGCCGCAGAGCACTGCCGAAATCCAACAGGTCATGCGAGTTGCAGCACGACACCACATCCCGATTGTGACGCGTGGGGCTGGCTCTAATCTATGCGGTGGAACGATACCAGTCGGGGGCGGAATTGTCTTGGTGTTGAGCCGGATGAATCAGATTGTAGAGATTGACGAGCAAAATTTGACGATAACGGTGCAGCCGGGGGTCCGAACGGTCGACATCCATCAGGCGGTAGAGGAGCTCGGTTTGTTTTACCCACCCGATCCAGGCAGTATGGTCATCTCCACGATTGGCGGGAATATTGCGCTTAATTCGGGTGGACTGCGCGGGTTGAAGTACGGGACAACCAAGGATTACGTGCTGGGTCTCGAAGCTGTTTTGCCGAACGGAGAGGTCATTCGCACCGGAGGCAAGCTGATGAAGGATGTGGCGGGCTATGATTTAACCAAACTTTTGGTCGGCAGCGAGGGCACATTGGCGATCATTACCGAGGCTATTCTCAAGCTGATACCGAAGCCGCAGACACAGCGAGTTATGCTCGCGATGTTTTCAGATATGGCACAGGCAGCGAGGTCTGTTTCCGATATCATTGCCAATCGGATTATCCCTGGCACGCTGGAATTTCTCGATCAGGGCACGATCCGTGTTGTCGAGGATTTCAAACAGATCGGGCTACCGACAGATGTCGCGGCGATTCTCCTGATCGGACAGGACGGAGAGCCGCAGACGGTTGATCGAGATATGGGGCAGATCGCTGCGATTTGCGAGAAGAATAATGCGGTCCAAATCAAGGTAGCGACGACAGCGGAGGAAGCTGATGAGGTGATGACGGCCAGACGCAGTGCACTCGCCGCGTTGTCACGGATGCGTCCGACGACCATTTTGGAAGACGCAACCGTTCCTCGGGCCTCGATTGCGCCGATGGTCGCCGCGATCCAAGAGATTACAGAGCGATACGATCTGCGCATTTGTACCTTTGGCCATGCGGGAGACGGCAATTTGCATCCGACCTGCATGACAGACGCCCGCAATACGGAAGAGATCGAGCGTGTCGAGCATGCCTTCGAGGAAATTTTCGCAGCGGCAATCGATTTGGGCGGAACGATTACGGGAGAGCATGGCGTAGGAATCGTCAAGGCACCGTATCTGGAGTGGAAAGTAGGGGCCGCAGGTATGGAGATCATGAAAGGCATCAAGCACGCTTTCGATCCTCACAATCTACTGAATCCTGACAAGATGTTTGCCAAACAGTCCCGGAACAGAGTGGTGATCCAGCGTGCTTAAAGAAGCCCTGGTAAAGAAACTCGATTACGATGAACTGTCCAACTGTATGCGCTGTGGCTTCTGTCAGCCAGCTTGTCCGACTTTTCGGGAAACAGGCTACGAGGCAGCTTCTCCACGAGGTCGCATCGCCTTGATGAAAGCTGTAGCAGACGGTGTCATGGAGCCAGACAAGAATTTCGTCGATCAAATGAATCTATGTCTAGGCTGCCGGGCATGTGAGCCAGTATGTCCAGCAGGTGTGCCGTACGGTCAACTGATCGAGCAGACGAGAGAAGCGATCGAAGAGGTGCAGGAGCATCCATGGTGGGTCAAACTCGTCCGCAAGCTCGCGTTTTTCCACCTGTTTCCTCATCAGAAGCGCATGTACCAGCTCGGTGGGCTGTTGCGCTTTTATCAGCGTTCAGGCGTGCAAAAAGTCGTTCGCAAGCTGGGAGTGCTGTCCATTCTGCCAAAGCAAATGAGGGAAATGGAAGCGATCATGCCAGAAGCTTCTGGAAAAGGTATCGTGGACTTTTTCGGTGGCACGGTTATTCCAGCGGCAGGCGAGCGCAAGTATCGTGTAGGAATGTTCCACGGCTGCATCATGGATGTCCTGTTCAATGAGACGAATCGCAACACCGTGCGGATTCTGAGTGAGGCAGGCTGTGAGGTCATCATCGCTCCAGACCAGGTTTGCTGCGGTGCTCTCCATGCACATAGCGGTGAACGTGAACAGGCTCGCCATCTGGCGCGAAAAAATGTGGCTGCTTTTCACAAGGCTGACGTGGATATCATTGTATCCAATGCAGGTGGTTGCGGGGCGATGCTGCAAGATTACGACCATTTGCTTGCGGAAGATGCCGAGTGGCAGGAGAGAGCACAATGGTTCGCTTCACGCGTGAAGGATATTAGCGAGGTACTTACACTCCTCGTTGAGCCAAAAGAGTGGCAGTCATTGCCGCAACGAATCACCTATCAATCCTCGTGCCACCTGCGTAACGGGATGAAGGTGACAAAAGAGCCAGTGAACCTCTTGCAAGCCATTCCGGGAGCTACATACGTACAACTTCGCGAAGGAGATCGCTGCTGCGGTTCAGCTGGCATTTACAATCTGGTGCAGCCTGAAATGGCCGGGAGCCTTTTGGATGAAAAAATGGGTCATGTAGCAGCTACTCAAGCAGACATTTTAGTGACCTCGAATCCGGGCTGTCTGTTGCAAATGAAAGCAGGCATTCATCGAGCGGGACTGGAAGGAAAGATGGAGGCCGTACACATCGTCGATTTATTGGCACGTGTGCAGCAGAAAGAAAAGCCCTTGTCTCCCCCTGAGTAAGTGGGGAAGGACAAAGGCTTTTTCCGCTTAAGAGGGGCTAGCTGCTTTGTGCTTTTTCCTGATCGTAGATATCCAACGCAGCTTGAACGGAGCGTCCTGCGTGTACACGGGCGCCATGCCGGAGAAGAACCGCTTCCAACGCCCCTAGCACATGCAATACATTTTTCTTCCTGCAGCTGTAGCCCATTGTGCCAATCCGCCAGATTGTCCCTTTTAACGGCCCAAAGGAACTGGCAATTTCAATATGAAAATCTTCGAGCAGCATGGCACGCACTGACTCTCCGTCGAGCCCGTCAGGAATTTTGATACAGGTCACGACAGGAAGCTTGCAAGCCGGATCGCCGTAGAGCTGCAAACCCATCGCCAACACACCAGCGACCAAGGCTTGTTCATGCAAGCGATGTCTGGCGAATCTCGCCTCCAGGCCTTCTGTGAGGGCAATGCGCACACCTTCTCGCAAGGCGTACAACATGGTTGTCGCCTCCGTATGGTGGTTCAGCCGTGCGGGTCCCCAGTAATCCATGAGCTGGCTCAAGTCAAAATAATTGCTGCGAATCGTTCGGGTTTGAGCAGATTTCGGAGCAGAGGGATCAGCGAGTCCACGCTCAATTTTTTTCCGTTGGAGCAAGAGTGCTTCTACACGAGAATTAAACGTGATAGGAGCCATCCCAGAGGGGACAGACAAGCATTTTTGTGTGCCGCCAATACATGCGTCGATATACCAATCGTCCACCTTCACTTCTGTCCCGCCGATAGAGGCGACAGCATCGACGACAAACAGGACATCCATCCGGCGGCAAGCCTCCCCGATTTCTTTCAAAGGCTGAACACAGCCAGTGGATGTTTCGCCGTGAACCATTGCTACGATTTTGGGCTGAACTCGCTCGATTTCAGCAATCACGTCCTGCGGCTCAAAGACACTTCCCCAGCGTGTTTCCATCGTAATCACATCTGCGCCGTACCTTTCCGCAATCTCTGTAAGCAAGTGCCCGAATCGTCCATAAATGGGTACAAGCACCCGATCTCCTGGTTCGATTATGCTACACAAAACGGCCTCAATGCCCGCCCGTGAGGTTCCGTCTATCGGGAATGCCCAATGATTGGATGTCTGGAACAATTTCCGAAGCATTTCCATTGTTTCGTTCATAATGTTCGTGAATTCTGGATCGAATTGCCCCAAAATGGGTGAACCCATCACGCGAAGAACACTAGGCTCGGCCTCGACGGGCCCTGGCGTCATGATTGTTCGTTGTGAGGTGGTCAGTTCTTTGTACGCACACATAAGCTCTCCCCCAGATCTTTCTATATCAACGGCCGATTTTCCGATTCCATCACCGGAAAAAACGGCCGTAGCACTACCAAACTTCTATGCCCATCAAAAATCTATTTTGAAATTCAAGAAGCCAGCTTTTCTCAGCGCCTCGTAGATAATGACGAGCGCTGGACCGAGTATCAGCCCGAAAAATCCAATCACCTGAAATCCGAGGAACATGCTGACAAGAGCGGCTAGGGCGCTAATTCCCAGATTAGATGCGAGTACCTTGGGTTCAATAATGCGGCGGACGACCGTAATCACGAGGAAGATGACGATCAGGCCGATTGCCAAATAAGAGTTGCCCATCAAGAAGTTGTAAATAGCCCATGGAACGAGGAACGAGCCTGCCCCCAAGATGGGGAGAATATCGACGAAAACGATCATGAGCGAAATGACGGCTGCATACTTGACCTGTAAAATGAGTAATCCCAAAAAGGACAGCGTGAACGTCATCAGGCTCAAGATGATTTGGGCACGTAAAAAACCAACGGTGGCACGGTTCAATTGAGAGATAACCACCTCGACCTTTTCACGAGCAGACACCGTGAACATTCGCATGAAGCCCGCACGCAATTTCGGCAAATCGAGACTGATCAAAAACAAGGCAACCAAGTAAATAATCGTAGAGATCAAAAAGCCCGGAACGATGGCTGCCACACCGAGAATACCTTTGGCAATCGTGGAGGCTGAAGTAAGCGCCCAGTTTTTAAGCCCAGCGAAGACGCTCTGGATTTCCGATACGGTTTCGGCAGGTAACGACGCATAGTACGTTTCCCAGCTCATCAAATAGGACTCGACCAACTCAAAAATATGCTGCGAAAAAGCTGGTAATCGCTGAGCCAAAACAATTCCCTGAACCACAATCTGCGTACCGATCCAGTACAGTATGATCCCAAAAGAAATGAGGAAGAGGAAAAAGGATGCGATTACCGCACTCATTCGATTCATTCGTAGCCTTTTGGTAAGAAACAAGACGAGTGGCTCAACCAGAATTGCTGTTAACAGTGCTAGCAAAAAGGGGACGGAGTAAGGCAAAAGAAACAACCCGACTGCTAGAACTAATAGCAGGATGATCATTTTCCGAATCGTCATGACTGCGCTCCATTCTGAATGAAAAATCGCTGAAAATTGATTCTCTTATTTTATCATTTTTCCAGAAGCGAACACAATGAACCCAATCATAGCACGAAATTGATAGATATTATCAGAAAAAACAAAGAAATGAAAAGAATACAAAAAAGGGGAAAACACAAAAATTCATGATATGATGCTCACCTATATACCACTCAAGTTTGATGCGTATAAGCATATCGACTTGAGAGCTACATCTTAATCTTTCATAGCGAGGTGTCAGAATGAAGCGGTTTGGATTAGCGATGCAAATTGTCGTCGGTCTCATTCTGGGTATCCTGGTGGGTGCTATTTTTTACGGCAACCCGGCAGTGGCGACCTATTTACAGCCTATCGGTGATATTTTTCTCCGATTGATTAAAATGATTGTCGTTCCGATCGTTGTTGCCACGCTTATTGTGGGCGTAGCAGGCGTAGGTGACATGAAGAAGTTGGGCAAAATCGGTGGTAAGACAATTTTGTATTTTGAAATCGTTACCACGATTGCCATTATCGTTGGTCTTTTGGCGGCGAACATCTTTCAACCGGGTGTCGGTGTGGATCGAACAGTCCTTACCAAGACTGATATCCACAAGTATGTAGACACGGCAGAATCAACGCAGAGCCACGGTATGGTGGAAACATTCGTTAAGATTGTACCAACGAATATTTTTGATTCTCTTGCTCGTGGTGATATGTTAGCGATTATTTTCTTCTCCGTTCTGTTTGGACTTGGTGTCGCAGCAGCAGGCGAGAAGGGAAGGCCGGTTCTCAACTTTTTCAATGGAGTCGCGGACGCCATGTTCTGGGTTGTGAACACCATCATGCGTTTTGCTCCGTTTGGTGTTTTTGCATTGATTGGTGTTACCGTTTCCAAATTTGGTTTGTCTTCCTTGATTCCATTGGGGAAACTGGTTATTTTGGTTCACGTTGCCATGTTGTTCTTCATTTTGGTGGTATTGGGCATCATCGCGCGTATCAGCGGAGTCAAAATCACTTCCATCCTGCGTGTGCTGAAGGACGAGCTGTTGTTGGCTTACTCCACTTCCAGCTCCGAGACTGTACTGCCTAAAATCATGGAAAAAATGGAGAAGATGGGCTGTCCGAAGGCGATCGCGTCCTTTGTTATTCCGACAGGCTACTCCTTCAACCTGGATGGTTCCACACTGTACCAGGCACTGGCTGCTCTGTTCATTGCGCAAATGTATGGTATTCACATGCCAATCAGCACACAGATCACGCTGATGCTCGTACTGATGGTTACGTCCAAAGGGATCGCTGGTGTACCGGGAGTATCGTTCGTAGTACTGTTGGCTACGCTCGGCTCTGTAGGTCTCCCAGTAGAAGGCCTTGCTTTCATCGCCGGTGTAGACCGTTTGATGGATATGGCTCGTACAGTTGTTAACGTTGTAGGTAATGCGTTGGCAGCAATCGTAATCTCCCGTTGGGAAGGTCAGTTCGACCAAAAGAAAGCAGACGATTATGTTCAGGCAGTAAAAGCCGATCCAAGTGCGGCTTAATCTAAGCTATTAATAATTTTAAGAAGCCTCCTGTCAGTGAATTTAGCTGGCAGGGGGCTTTTTGTTTTGTTTTAAAAAGTGGCTAGGGTGGTGGGAAGAAGCGCATTTCCAGTCTACGCTTCGGCCTCCGCCCTGCAAGGGGTGAAGACTGTCCGCTTCGCAATAAATGGCGGGAGCGCTTCAAACGTAGAAGTTTCGAGGAAGTATTCCATAAGTGAAGCTGAAAACCCCCGCCATTTATTACTACGCTAGGGCGGGCTCCAGAGGCGCTTGGACTGGAAATGCGCTTCTTCTACGCGGCTTTTTAAGACAATAAAAACTCTCGCTTGAAGTGGGTAATTTTTATTGACACCAAAAACAGGAAAGAGTAATATGATACCAACAACTTGATAATAACATTTTGTTAATAACAAAAAGGCAACAACAAATCAGTAGCAAAAAGAGGCGATTGGATGAAGGGTAAACCTTATGTCAATAAACAAGGTCAAACCGAACAGGAGTACTTGGAAGCTTATGATGTCAGCCAATTCGAGCGGCCGTCTGTGACAGTCGATATGCTGGTATTCACCGTGATGGATGAGCTGGAGGAGAATTACCGCAAGCTTTCGCCCAAGTCGTTGAAAATTTTGCTCGTGAAGCGTGGTGAACATCCGTATATCGGCCAATGGGCGTTGCCAGGTGGGTTTGTTACACCTGGGGAGAGTCTGGAGGAGGCAGCCAGACGCGAATTGCGTACGGAAACAAACGTAGACGACATTTACTTGGAGCAGCTCTACACCTGGGGAGATGCGGGCAGAGATCCACGGACATGGGTTATCAGCACGTCGTACATGGCCTTGGTAGACAGTTCGTCTTTACAGCTGCAGGCAGGGGATGATGCAGAGGAAGCGGAGTGGTACCGCATCGAGGACAGGTGGCTGAAAGAAACAAAGACGGCGACGATTGACGGCTCCATTACTGAAAAATGGCTGGAACTGCGACTGGTGCACGAGAAAGAGGAACTGTCTGCCACGATTAAAATTACCAAAACAGTAATGGGCCGCACCGTACATGAGACCCGCGAAATTGTAGAGTCGAACAACATTGCATTTGATCACGCCAAAATCATTCAATACGCACTGGAGCGATTGCGCAACAAGATTGAATACACCGATATCGCCTTTGCCTTAATGCCAGAGCTGTTCACATTAAGCGATCTGCAACAGGTGTACGAAGTGATTTTGGGACGTGAGCTGCTGGCTGCGGCGTTTCGCAGGAAGGTAGCCGACAAAGTGCTGGAAACGAATCAATATCGAAAACATGCCGGGCACCGACCATCCAAGTATTTCCGCTTTAACCCGGAATGGATGGATCAGACGTAGCCCCGTACCAGGGAGGAAATCACAATGAATCAGGGACATAATCGAAGCGTGCGCGTACGAATCGCGCAAGAGACGCTGCAAATCATAGAGCAGGGCTACTACGTGAACAAAGCGGGAGAAAAGAAGAGCATTACGGAGGATCTCGCTGCTGCAATCAGCCAGTCGGTCTTGTATCGTCCAAATGATTTGGCTGCAGACACAGTACAACTGCCAACGCATCAAACAACGGCTGCACAACTGCGTGCCAAGGTCGAGATTACCTCGGAATCCAGCCTGGATGCAGCCAAGCGCCTCGTCGTTTCTGAGAAACGAGCAGATGTCATATGCTTGAATTTTGCTTCCGCCAAAAATCCGGGCGGAGGATTCCTCGGGGGAAGCCAGGCGCAGGAAGAGAGCTTGGCGCGTTCCTCCGGGCTGTATCCTTGCATCGTGCAAATGCAGGAAATGTACACCTATCATCGCCAGTTGAAAACCTGCTTTTATTCCGACTACATGATTTATTCACCGCGGGTCCCCGTGCTCCGCGACCAAAGCGATCAGCTTTTGCATGACCCATATCTCTTGTCTTTTATTACGGCGCCTGCTGTGAATGCTGGGGTTGTTCGTGAACGAGAGCCTGAAAATATAGCAAAGATTGGTCCTGTCATGAAGGAGCGCATCCGGAAAATTTTGCGGGCAGCAGCCCTTCACAATCACAGGACGATCATTTTGGGAGCGTACGGCTGCGGAGTATTCCGCAACAAAGCTGAGGACGTAGCAAATTACTTTGCGACTGTTTTGATCGAGGAACAGTATGCACAGCTTTTTGACCACATTGTTTTTGCCGTCTACGACAATTCTGCGCGCCAGGAAAACCTGCGAGCGTTCAAGGAGAGATTCGCATGAATGCGAAAAGCACCGGCTTTTTAGCAGACTGGAATTGGTTTGAAAAAATATGGCTCATCTCGTTTACACTCGTTACCGTCTATTTGTATTTCGCACTGGATGATACGTTCATCGGATTGATCGCGTCCTTAACAGGGATGTTGAGTGTTGTGCTGGTTGCTAAAGGAAAGACGTGGAGTTACTACCCGGGTATCATCAATGTGGTTTTGTACGCGTTCGTCGCCTATGGGCAAAAGTATTATGGGGAAGTCATGCTGAATCTTCTCTATTTTTTGCCGATGCAATTCATAGGACTCTACCTGTGGCGTAAAAATCGCGTGTCCGAAGTCAAACAAAATGACGTCAAGATTGCGGTTTTGTCCAACCAAGCACGTATTTGGTGGACCATCTTGAGCATCATTGCAACGATTGCCTATGGATTTGTATTGAAGCAGATGGGCGGGGCTTTGCCTTTTGTCGATTCCTTGACAGCTGTTCTCTCCGTCATCGCGATGCTTTTCATGGTGAAGCGCTTGGTCGAGCAGTGGGTGGTCTGGATCGTTATTGATTTGTTCACCATCTACATGTGGCTGGCAGCGTTTTTGAAGGACGGAAGCGACATCTCGATGCTGGTCATGTGGTCCGCTTATTTGGTGAATGCCATATACGGCTTGATGAACTGGGTAAGACAGTACCGCAAGCAAAGGGAGGAGCAGACATGGGGGGCGTAGGCTTCATTGGTGGCAAATTTTTGCCACTGCATCAGGGTCATGTATACGCGATTACACAGGCGGCCTGCCGCTGCGACGAACTGTACGTCGTTCTTTCGCACAGCCCGACTCGGGACCAAAAGCTGTGCGAGGAGGCAGGAATCAAGCCAATTCCCTATGAAGTGCGCTTGAGATGGCTGTCCACGCTGGTTAAAGACATGGAAAATGTTCGTGTGCTTGCAGTTGAGGATCATGCGGATAGTGACGAGAGCTACGATTGGGAGGCGGGAGCAGGGGACATCAAGCGCAACATCGGGAAAAAAATCGATCTGGTTTTTAGCTCCGAGTCCGCCTATGATCCAATATTTCGCCGTTTATATCCGGAGGCAGCGCACATCATTCTCGATGAACCGCGCAGCCAAGTACCGATCTCCGCTACCCAGATTCGCAACGAAGGGGTATTCGCTCATTGGCAGCACATCCCGACTGTTGTTCAACCCTATTTCGTCAAAAAGGTAGTGGTCGTAGGAACAGAGAGTTGTGGGAAATCGACCTTGACCCGTTATCTTGCAAAAATCTACAACACCGTGTTTGTCGAGGAGTATGGACGCACAATCTGCGAAGAGGTCGGGGGCTGCGATACGATTTTGACACCGGAGTATTTCCCACATATCGCGTATGGTCACAAAATGAAAGAGTACGAAGCGCTCCAGAAAGCTAACAAGCTCTTGTTCATCGATACCGAAGCGATTGTCACCCAGTTTTACTCTGAACTGTATACCGGGCAAACCTTCCCGGTTCTTGACCAGATTGCCAAAGAGCAAACGTATGATTTGTGGCTGTTCATGGAGCCAGATGTCGCATGGGTAGATGATGGGCTGCGTGTGCATGGAGAAGACCAAGTGCGCCTGCACAATCATGAAAAGCTGCGCCAGATGCTGGATAAGCGGGGAATTACGTACGTGACATTGCGAGGAAATTATGCCGAGAGACTACAAGGAGCTATGCAGCATGTCGATCAACTGTTGAAGACGACTTCTCAACGAGCCAGAATTGGGCTAGACTAAAGTCATCAAACGATTCTGACAGTAGAAGGGAGCCGTGCTGCATGCAGTCGATCGCACAGCCGCTATCCCCCCTTAGCTTGAAGGAATGGGCAGTCGCCGTCAAAGCACTTGGAGAAGGTGAGCAGATCATCACGATCCGCAAGGGTGGGTTATACGAAGAAACACGAGAATTCCGCTTGGAAAACAATCAATTTTATTTGTATCCGACCTATGAGCACCAGAAGCGCGACATGGTAAAGGTGGACTACCAACACCTGTTAGACGCCACCCTCGAAGGCTGGACAATGGACAAGAAGACGGTGATGATCGAATATTTTGCCGAAGTAACCAACGATGTTGAGCTGATGGACGAAGCCAAGCTACGCGCGTTATCACCTTTCCACATCTGGACGGATAATTTCGCAGATGTGCGCCTGCATTGGAAGAAAAAACAGCCGCTGCACATTTTGTTCGTGCGGATGTATCGATTAGAGCAACCGGTGGAAATTCCGATTGACGCTGCTTATCAAGGCTGCAAATCTTGGCATGACCTATTGGTGGACATTCCGCGAGCTGCTTTTACCCCTGTGCTTTCCGACGAGGAGTTTGAAGCGAAAAAAGCTGCGATCATGACCATTCTGCAAAACTGACGTTCCATTCCACTCTTGTCTGGAGGGTTCTCATGAAAGCGATCTTGGTAACGGAATTAGGCGGGCCTGAGACGATGAAATATGCGGAAGTCGAGATGCCGATCATGTCACCTACACAGGTGCTGATCCGCGTGGAGATGACCAGTGTCAATTTTGCCGATATCAAATCCAGGTATGGAAAAAAGGGAGCAGCCAAGCTACCATTTATCCCGGGGCTCGATGCGACTGGCGTGATCGAACAAGTCGGGGCAGAGGTGCAAAGACTGAAGGTGGGACAACGAGTCATTGCGTTTCCGGCAAACGGTTCATACGCCGAGTATATCGTGGCGGATGAGAGCTTGACCTTTGCGCTACCGGATCAAATCAGCACGGAAACAGCAGCCGCTTGCCCGGTCGTGTCATTTACTTCGTACCAGCTATTGGCGAAGGTAGCCCGTATTGCCGAAGGGGAAACCATACTGATTCACGCTGCGGCAGGCGGAATCGGGACGACGGCGATTCAATTAGCCAAGCTGCTCGGAGCAGGTCGTGTCATCGGCACAGTCGGTAATGAAGCAAAAGCGGAAATTGCCCTGTCAGCCGGTGCCGACCATGTGATTTGCAATGATCGCGAAGATTTTGTGGAAAAGGTACACACGCTGACGGATGGTGCGGGAGCCGATGTCATTTTGGACTCAATTTCCGGAACGGTGAGCGAGCGTAGTCTTGAGTGCCTCGCCTGGTACGGCCGACTTGTCCATTTTGGCAATGCCAGCGGCGAAATCGGTCAGATCAAGACAATCGATTTGCACGCAAGCTGCCGCTCTGTTTTAGGCTTCAGCTTTGGTACGACACGCAAGCTACGCCCACACTTGTTGCAGGATACAGCCAAGCAAGTTTTGGACTATTTGGCGAATGGACAGCTGAACATCAAGATCGGCAAGCATTTTGCATTGGAAGAAGCAGCGAGCGCTCATGCGTGGGTAGAGAGCAGGGCGAGTACGGGAAAAGTATTGCTGGATGTCCGCTCGTAAAGATGTGGAGCCCCCTGCTGATTCACAAGCAGGGGTTTTCGCTTTATCAATTTCAAGAGGTGAATGCTATGCAGATGATTTCAACAAGTGAACTGGACAAAAACGTCATCACTGAATTTTTCATCAAACACTGGGGAAGTCCGCAAATGGTCATCTTCAGTGGTGTCTTCCAATGCGATGTGCTGGATGGCTACGCAGTGAAGGGAGAAGATGGAGCAATCGAGGGGTTTATTTCCTATGTTCTCGAAGATCAGGAATGCGAAATCATTTCCTTGGACAGTGTGATCGAAAACAAAGGAATCGGTACCGCACTTCTCAATCAAGTAGAGCAGACCGCCAAAGAAAAAGGCTGCCACCGCATGAAGCTCGTCACCACCAACGATAACCTGCACGCCATGGGGTTTTACCAAAAGAGAGGCTATCAGCTTCACGAGCTGTACATCAATGCCGTGGACAAGGCCCGCCAAATCAAACCAGAAATCCCCCTGATCGCAGACAATGGCATCCCAATCCGCGATGAAATCCTTTTTATAAAAAAACTTATTTAAAAAAGCCTCGCAGAAGCAATAGCTGTCCGAAAAGCGAAGGTACGTGTTTGGAAGGAGACCGCCCGAACGTAGTGAGGAAAAAGGCGACTGGAAAACATGTGCCTTCACCTCCCCCGACCACCGAAGATAAAAAACCTCCCGTTTTTTTAAAAAAGTTTGCCCCTACACAATTGTTGACATTCGTAACTGTACGAATTATTATTACAGTACTCTTCGCAAGGAGGCCGTCTGTGACGTGAATAGTGAATTTACCATAGCTGTTCACAGCTTGGCTTTGTTGGCTCATATCCCAGAGCATATGGCAAGCAGTGAGCTCATCGCAAAAAATGTATGTACAAATCCTGCCAGAATTCGCAAAATCTTGAGCATTCTGCGTAAGAACGGGTTTGTGAAGACGAAAGAGGGAATTGGCGGCGGTTATATCCTCGCATGCGATCCGAATGAGGTCACCTTGGCCGAGATATATCGTTCGATCTCGAATGGTACACTGAAGCCACACTGGTGTTCGGGAGATCCGCAGGAAGCGTGTCAGGTTTCTGCGAATATGCACGGGGTCATGGATCAGATTTTTACCGAAGCGGAGATGTACTTTACGAAGTATTTGGAACAAATAACGATCCAAACCGTATTAGATAAAGTCCGTCATGGCTGTCAGGAGAATTCGCAACAGTAACCATACAAATTTTTAACATGGAAACTGTAATGATTTCCGTTACAATTAGGAGGTGCACGAAAATGAATCGAGATGAGTTATTGGAAGTCGGAGATTGGGTATTGGGCAAAACCAAATTCGGAGAGTTAGTTCAAGGCTTCGTCGAAACAGATGATTCATTGCGAGGTACCGCAAAAGTATATGTGGTTCAATGCGACAACGAAGAGACGATCGGCAAACAGGTGGTGATTCCGAGACAGTGGATGGAACGCATTCCGGTAGGCTCTTTTGATGATGAGGAGCATATGCATGATTTGATCGACCTCGCCCTCGCAACCAAAGATAGAGAGTGGTTTATGGATCTGACTGCCAAGGCAAGCACCATGAAACAGGCGTCAGGGAAAGAAACCCGCAAAACAAGAAGCTCTTCCATTCGCAATCGCTTGGGAACTTCCGCTATTTGGGAGCAATAATTTTCAACATACAGGAGGAGTACGGAGTATGTCTAACGTGAATCAGAACAGTTGGTTTGAAAAAGGAATGAGCTTTGCAGCGTACAAAGAAAGCATGAACGTCAACAAAGAAGAGCTGTCCCGTGTGTATGATCAGCTCACATTTACGGATGAGGATCTGGCAGTCTGGAAGGATCTCTCCCAGCGCAATTGGAAAGGGGTCGTGCTGACCGCAGACTGGTGTGGGGATGCTTCCTTGTGCGTTCCTGTCATTCAGCGAATTGCCGAGGAAAGCAATATCGAATTGCGCTTTCTCATCCGCGACGAAAATTTGGAGTTGATGGACCAATACCTGACCAATGGCACAGCACGTGCGATTCCTATCTTTATTTTCCTCGACCAGGATGGATACGAGGCAAGAGTTTGGGGTCCGCGTTCGCCAGAGGTGCAGGAAATGATTACGACTGCCCGTGCAGGATTGCCGGCTGCAGACGCTCCAGATTTTGAGGAAAAGCAAAAGGAGTTGTACCGCAACTTCAAGCAAAAGATATCTACAGACCCTGCCATTTGGCGCACGGTGATTGAAAGCGTAAAAGCGAAGCTGCAAGGCTAAAAAGAAAATCTAAATGGATAGGAATGGATAAATGAATATGAGTAAACAAGAGAATAGTCAGCGACCGATTCTCTTCCTGATGATCAACATGTTTATCGCCATGCTGGGAATTGGCTTGATTATTCCGATTTTGCCCGAATTTCTCAAAGAGTTCGGCGCGGGTGGGGAGACGGCTGGATACTTGGTGGCGGCTTTTGGTGTAACTCAATTTCTTTTTTCTCCGATTGCCGGGGAATGGTCAGATAAGTACGGTAGAAAAATCATGATTGTATCGGGACTCGTCCTGTTTACGATCTCCAATCTGGTTTTTGCCTTGGCTGAACAGACATGGGTGCTCTACCTTTCTCGTCTGATCGGCGGGATCGGGGCAGCAGCGATGATTCCGTCCATGCTGGCGTATGTAGCAGACATTACGACAGAGGATAAACGTGGAAAAGGACTGGGGATGCTCGGGGCCGCCATGTCGCTCGGATTTGTTATCGGACCTGGTATTGGTGGATTTTTGGCGGAGCTTGGTCTGCGTATGCCGTTCTACATTTCCGCGGCAGTTGGTGCGGTAGCCACACTCGGTTCCATCTTTTTCTTGTCAGAATCACTTCCGAAAGAAAAGCAGCTCGCGGCGCGAAACGCCAAAGACAAACAGGAAAACATCTTCGTACAACTCGGCAAGTCGTTTCAATCGTCGTACTTCATTATGCTGGTGTTGGTCTTTACGATGACGTTTGGCTTGGCGAACTTCGAAGTCATCTTCCCGCTGTTCGTCGATGCAAAGTTCGCTTATACTCCGCGTGATATTTCCATCATTATCACAGTGGGTGCTCTTGCCGGTACGATTGTGCAGGCAGCGCTGATCGGCAAGCTCATTACTCGTTTTGGCGAGAAAAAACTCATTAACGTGACGTTCTTCTTGTCTGCTGTATCGATGGTGATGATGCTATTGTCCGGTAACTTCTGGTATATGCTGATTATGACGGTTATCTTCTTTACCCTGACGTCGATTATGCGTCCTGCAATCAACACGCTGATCTCCAAGCGAGCGGGGGATGAACAGGGCTTCGTTGCAGGGATGAACAATGCCTACATGAGTCTGGGGAATATTTTTGGCCCAGCAGTGGCGGGTACGTTGTACGGGGTTCATTTGAACGCACCGTATTTGTTCGGCGCGATTATCCTGGTTCTCAGCTTGTTCTTGTCGCAGGTGGAAAGCCGTCGCAGTGTGAAAAGGGCAGTGGCCTAATAATTTTTGAAAGAGGAAAAGAGTAGCGCAAAGTGTGGAAACGCTTTGTGTTGCTCTTTTTTGCATTATAGGAAAAACGACCTGCATCTTTTATAATTTGTTCGAATTGGAATGATTTAGCATAATGTAGGGTGGAGTAAGAGGAGGGGGAAGCTTTTTGAAGAAATGGGCATCGTTTATTGTGTTTCTTACGCTAGTGATGACGGGCTGTACAGACTCTGATCCTGGGCAAAAAGACACTGCTGCGACACAACAAACCGCGAACTTGCAGGAGCAGACCAAAACGCCTGATCAGACAACTTCAGATACATCCACACAAACGCAGGCCAGAGAGCCACTGCCGCCTGTCAAGCGCGAGTTGACGGCATTTGAGCTCGCATTGGCAAACCAGGTGGTTGGAACCTATGCTGGCGAGAATTACGATGAAGAGAAGGTCAAAAAAGAATTGGATAAGCTCCCAGCTACACTCACATCGGAGCAATATCTCGAGGAGCTGCTGAAATTACTCGGAGAGGATTATCGCCCGTTCGTTCTCACGTTTGCCAATTTTGATTCCAGCGTAGACGTTCACTTGCAGCGGCCGACAGAGGAGATTACCTTGCCGGATACGCAAAAAACGCATTTTGCCTTGTTGATTGATGCGAGTGGCAGCATGAAAGGAAAAGTCGGCAAAAAAACGAAGATGGAGGCAGCCCGAGAGGCGATTGACCAATTCGCGTCTGTCCTTCCGAAAAACGCGACGATTTCTTTACGGGTATATGGTCATAAAGGAAGCGGCAGTGAGCAAGACAAAGCATTATCATGCGCCAGCACAGAGACATTTTATTCGGAGACAGGCTATCAGAAGGAATCGTTTCAACAAGCATTGGGCAAAGTACAACCAGCAGGCTGGACACCAATTGCAAAAGCGCTGCAAGCCGTGCAAGAAGATATTCCACCGGGGACAAACGAAACATTCGTGTACGTGGTGAGCGACGGGATCGAAACGTGCGGAGGAAATCCCGTAGAAGCAGCCAAAGCACTGAATCAGTCGAGCATAAAGACCGTGGTGAACATTATCGGTTTTGACGTTGATAACGAAGGGCAGCGTATGCTCAAGCAAGTGGCGGATGCGGGAGCGGGGACATACATAACCGTGCAGGATGAAGAAGCTTTGAAAAAGCACCTTCGGGGCGAATACGACAAGCTCAAGCAGGCTTGGTATGCGTGGAAGGAAAATGCAAAAGAAGACGCACTCAGTCAAAAAGAAGCGAAGAAAAAACTCGCGGAAGATACCAAGGAAAAAGTAAAAGCGTTGGTGGAGGAAGAAAAACAAAGATTGCTGGACGCCAGGGAATATTTGAAAAAGAGATTTAACGGAAAAGGCGGAATTATGGATACGGATAGCGCCATTATCGACCGGAAGCAGGAAATATGGCGATACGCTGTGGATACAGGAAATGGGTTATGGAGAGATTCTGTTGACAAGGGCAATCAGGAGTGGCGTGAAGTCATTGAGGAAGGACAACAAGGGGTTCAGGACGCAAACGATAAAAAACCTTGAAGGAAACTCGCTTCCTTGACATTTTCTTGAAAGCAGTGTAAAAAGAGTATACGAATAGAACACTAACAAATTCATTGACGAGAAAGAGTAAGCTAATCCCCTTGTTCCCCAGAGAGTTGGCCCTAGTGCTGAAAGCCGACGTTCAAGACTTAGCCGAAAATCCTCTCCGAGAAGGAAAGCTGAAGCATTTTGGAGTAAGCTGACCCGGAATCCCACCGTTACAAGGGACGCGTATGATGGTACGTAGTAGAGGTGCCGAAATGACATGCTTGCATAAAGATTTCGGAACAAGGGTGGTATCGCGAGATCAAATCTCGTCCCTTAGGGGGCGGGATTTTTTTGCGTTCTATGAACCTACACTTCTACGAAAACGACAGAAGAAGGAGTGTACATGATGAGGAAAGTAGACGTAAAAGAAAAAGCAAGGACACGAGAGTTACGCGTTTTGGATCAGTGGAGGAAAGACGATACATTCCGCAAGTCGATGGACAATCGGCTGGGAAAGCCAAACTTCGTCTTTTATGAAGGTCCTCCGACTGCCAACGGACAGCCGCATATCGGTCACGTACTCGGACGGGTCATCAAGGATTTTATCGGACGCTACAAAACGATGTCTGGCTACCGTGTCGTCCGCAAAGCAGGCTGGGATACACATGGTCTCCCGGTGGAGCTTGGGGTGGAAAAGCGACTTGGTATTTCCGGCAAGCAGGAAATCGAAAACTACGGGGTGGCCAAATTCGTCGAGGAGTGCAAAAACAGTGTCTTTGAATACGAAAAACAATGGCGCGAGCTGACGGAAGGAATCGCATACTGGACAGATATGGAGCATCCATATGTCACCTTGACCAACGATTACATCGAAAGCGTCTGGCATATCCTTTCTGACATTCATAAAAAAGAACTGCTGTACAAAGGGCATCGTGTCAGTCCATATTGCCCGGATTGCCAGACGACACTCAGCTCCCATGAAGTGGCGCAAGGCTATGAAGACGTGAAGGATTTGAGTGCGACGGTCAAATTCAAAAGCAAGACAAGCGACGACATCTTCCTCGCGTGGACGACGACACCATGGACACTTCCAGCCAACGTGGCATTGACTGTTAACAAAGAGCTCGATTACGTGCGGGTGAAGCACCAGGATGAAGTGTACGTCGTAGCAAAAAATCTCGCGGAGAAAGTGTTCAAGGAAGACTACGAGGTTTTGTCCACGCACAAAGGCGCAGAATGGGTCGGAACCCCGTATGAGCCGCCTTTTGGCTATATCCAGGTAAACCATGGGCATATCGTCGTCGATGCGGACTATGTCAGTGATACGAGCGGAACGGGTATCGTGCATACTGCTCCAGCGCACGGGGAGGATGACTATCGCACGACCCGTCAGCATGGGCTTGATTTCGTGAACGTCGTGAATTTGGCTGGCCGCTATACTGATCAAATCGCGGATTTCGCAGGTCGCTTCGTTAAGGACTGCGACGTCGATATCGTCAAAGACTTGTCGCATCGCGGTCTGCTGTTTTCCAAGGAGCGCTACGAGCATAGCTATCCGTTTTGCTGGCGGTGTAAATCACCACTGCTCTACTACGCAATGGAGAGCTGGTTCATCAAAACGACAGCGATCAAGGATCAGCTAATCGAAAACAACAGCAAGATCGACTGGTATCCGGGCCACCTGCGCGAAGGGCGCTTCGGGAAATTCCTCGAAGAGCTCGTAGACTGGAATATTAGCCGCAATCGGTATTGGGGGACGCCGCTCAATCTATGGCTTTGTCAGGATTGTGGCAGCGAATATGCGCCAGGCAGTGTAAAAGAGTTGCGTGAGAAATCTGTGGCACCAATCGACGAGAAGCTGGAGCTGCACAAGCCGTTTGTGGATGAGGTGAAGCTGCGCTGCTCTTGCGGCGGTACGATGGAGCGGACACCTGAGGTCATCGATGTGTGGTTCGACAGCGGTTCGATGCCGTTTGCCCAGTACCATCATCCATTCGGAGACGAAAAGGTATTCGAGGAGCAGTACCCTGCCGACATCATTTCGGAAGGAATCGATCAGACGCGGGGCTGGTTCTTCAGCTTGTTGGCAGTCTCTACCCTGTATAACGGAAAAGCCCCTTACAAGGCGGTCATCTCTACCGGTCACGTTTTGGATGAACACGGTCAGAAGATGTCTAAAAGCAAAGGAAACGGGATCGATCCGTGGGAGGTAATCGAAGAGTTCGGTGCAGATGCATTCCGCTGGGCGCTTTTGTCTGACAGTGCGCCGTGGAGCAGCAAGCGGTTCTCCAAGCGGATCGTCGCCGAGGCGAAGTACAAAGTGATCGATAAGATCCATAACACGCATGATTTTTATTCGTTATACGCCTTGATCGATGCATTCAAGCCAGAAGAGCATCCAACGCAACCATCTGTGAACAAGCTGGATCGTTGGATATTTTCCCGCTTGAATACCACCTTGCAGCACGTGGTAAAAGGTCTGGAAACCTACGATTTCATGAATCCGGCAGGGCATATCGAAACGTTCATCGACGAGTTGAGCAACTGGTACATCCGCCGTTCGCGGGATCGCTTCTGGAGCAGCGGGATGACGCCTGACAAAGTATCTGCTTACCAGACCCTGCGGGAAGTGTTGCTAACGCTGGCGAAGATGATCGCACCATACGCGCCGCTGATCGCAGAAGATATGTATGGCAATCTGGGAGGAGAGGGCAGTGTTCATTTGACTGACTATCCGAAAGTGAACACAGAAGCAATCGACGAAGCCCTTGAGCGGGACATGGAAATGGCTCGACACATCGTGGAGCTGGCGCGAAATGTTCGCAACGAAACTGGACTCAAGACCAGACAGCCTCTGTCCGAGCTGATCGTATCGATGGAGCAGCCATTTAACCTCGAGCGATTTGCCGGCATTATCGAAGACGAGATCAATGTCAAAAACATTCGGGTAGAGCAAAGCGACAGCAGCTTCGTAACGTATCATTTCAAGCTCAACCTGAGTGTAGCCGGAAAAAAATACGGCAAGCTCGTCGGGCCAATCCAAGGGTATCTAAAAGAATTGAACGCAGCCGATGCACAGAAGGCAGTGGACAATGGCTACTTGGATGTGGAGGTCGCAGGTGAGAGTGTGCGGCTTACGCTAGATGAGCTGCTTGTGGAAAAGCAAGGGAAGCAAGGCTTTGCTTCCGCATCCGGCTATCAGCTCCATGTGGCACTGAATACGACGCTGACAGAAGAGCTTGAGCAAGAAGGCTTGGTTCGTGAAGTCATTCGTGTCGTTCAGGATGCACGCAAAAAGCTGGATCTGCCCATCGATAAACGTGTCCAGCTCACCTTGGATGTGGACGATGAGCTACGAGCAGCCTTGGAGCGTTTTGATCATGTTTTGCGTGAAAGTGTACTCGTTTCGGGTGTGACTTTTGCGAAAATAGCAGATAGGGAGAAAGTTTCGTTCGGTGACAAAACATTTGGCTTGCACATTGGATAACGAAGCAGTTGGATAAAGAAACAGCTAGGGAACATGGTTACTACACCGGTTCTCTAGCTGTTTTGTAATAATTCTGGGTCAAACCAAACATCCTCATAATCGCCCGCAACCAAAAAATTCCAGCCAACAGGTAATCCAAGCAAGTGCTATTTGACACCCCAGCAATATGTATACTATAATTTCCTCCAGAATGAAAATTCATTCCGCAAGAGAGGAGTCATGAACTTGTCTGAAACCAAGCGCGAATTAATCTTGGATGCAGCGCTCGATTTGTTTGTAGATCGCGGTTTTGATGGGACGACCGTTCCGATGATCTCCGAAAAGGCAGGGGTCGGTGCAGGTACCATCTATCGTTATTTCGAAAACAAAGAAGCGCTCGTCAATACGCTGTTTCAAGAATGTGTGGGGGAGCTGCTTGAGACAATCAATGATGGTTATCCTCGCACATCTGATGACTTACGCGAGCAATTTCGGCATATTGCGAATCAGGTGATTCGCTACGCCAAAAAGAATTTGAACGCCTTGCTGTTTCTGGATTCCCATACAAACGGTCACTACCTAGACGAAGCCAGCCGCGAAGCATACATGAAGCTGCGAACATTTTTATGCGAATTCATTGAACGGGGACAAAAAAATAAGGTTATCCGTCCATTGCCAGCGGATGCATTGATTGCGATTATGGACGGGGCATTCATCGCATTGAACAAGTGCATCAAGGCTGGCGAAATCGAAGAAACCCCGGAATTGCTTGCCGGTGTAGAGGAAGCTTGCTGGGATGCGATCAGAATTCATTAATTCTGATCCTTCTTTTGAACAAAACGGAATGAATGTTCATTCCGGAATACTTTTCTATAAAGCAATAGGAGTGAGGCCTACATGAATAAGACGGGAAGAAAAGTGGTGGGGATGTTCCTGATCATCTCCCTTGCAGTGATTGGGACGGCTTGCAATCAGATGAAGCCGTCAACGGAAAGCGAAGTCCAAGCCGAGGCCAAAATTGTGGAAGCGGAGCCGGTCGAGCTGAAAAGCTTCCAATCGAGCAGTGAACTGTCAGGGACACTTGCCCCTATCGAAGAGACGACTGTTTCTTTTGAAGTAGCCGGGGAAATCAAGTCGTTGCCGTACAAAGAAGGAGATGTTGTCAAAAAGGGAGAAGTGCTTGCCCGCCTCAATGCTACAGACTACTCTCTCCAGTTGGCATTGGCAAACGCTGAGATGCATGGTGCGAGCGCCGAGCTTTCCAAAGTAAAAAACGGAGCGCGGGAACAAGAAGTTCAGCAAGCAAAGGTAGCAGTCGAGGCGAAAAAAATCTCACGGGATCAAGCACAGAAAGACTATCAGCGCATGGAACAGCTCTATAAAAATGGGGCGATCTCCGAAACCGAATTTGAAAGTGCCAAGAATGCCTTTGAACTAGCAGATAAAGATTATGCAGAAGCACAAGAGTCGTATTCGCTAGTGATAGAAGGCGCTCGGACTGAGGATATCAGCGCGACAAATGCCAGCTACCAAGGGGCGATGGTCACTCGCGATCAGGCTGCAGCTACTTTGGCAAAAACGGAAGTGAAAGCACCTATTCAAGGAACAGTGCTAGCGAAAATGGCTGATGTTGGGCAACTCGCAAGTTCAGGGGCTCCTGTCTATCGAATCGGCAACATCCAACAGTTGAAAACAGTCTTGCCTGTACCGGACAAGGACATCTCAGCGTGGAAGGTGGGAGATGAGGTCGAGATTCGTTTGTATGAAGACAAACGAATCGGAAAGGTTACGACGATTTATCCTGCGACGAACGAGCAGACGGGCACGATTAGCGTGGAAGTCGTCATTGATAACACCAAAAAAGATTGGTTTGCAGGGCAAGTCATCAGCGCAAAGCGAACCTTGTCTCAAAAGAAAGGCATTTTTGTCCCTGCCAAAACCGTTTTTAGCCGTGGTTCTGAGCCTTACGTTTTTTTGCTAGCGGATGAAAAAGCGATCAAGACCACTGTCACGATTGGTCAGTATGTTGACAATCATTTGGAAATTACTGCTGGCTTGCAAGCAGGCGACATGTTGATTACGAAAGGTGCTGATCGTTTGCTTGGCGGGGACTCTGTCACCGTGAAAGGAGGCAATCAGCCATGATCGAGTTTTTCATCAACAAGCGAAAAATCACCCTCGTTTTCTTTTCGATGCTCGTGCTGATTGGTATGTTCATCTCGGTTACGCTTCCGAAGCAAGAGCAGCCAGACATTATCGTCAGCATGGCTACCATCACCACCGTTTATCCGGGAGCGACTCCTGAAAAGGTGGAGCAGACAGTCACGAAGAAGCTGGAAGAAAAAATCAACGAGGTGCAAGGAATCAAATCCATTAGTTCGGAGTCCCGATCAGGTGTATCCATTATCAACGTGCAAACAGAGAATGACGTTGAACCGAAAACGGTGTTTGAAGATGTACGGAAAAAGGTAAAGGATGCCGAGGCCGATTTACCCGATGAAGCAGAGCAGCCCATCATCAATGATGACATGAGCCGGACTTTCATCCAGACCTTTCAAATCACAGCCAACTCTTTTGAAGAAATCCTCCAATTACGCGATATGCTTGATCTATGGAAGGATCAGCTTCGAACCGTGCCAGGCGTATCCGATGTTTCGATCCAAGGATTGCCGGAGCAGGAAGTAAAGGTCGCGGTCGATGCACAGAAGCTGCAACAATACGGCATTTCCTGGGCGCAAGTCATCCATGCTGTCCAAACGAAAAACGAAACAACACCCCTAGGTGATGTCAATATTGATACGCGAAAATATCAGCTCACATTACCAGTCAGCTATGAAGTAGCGACTTTTGAAAAGGTAGTCGTGACACGTACGCAGGAAGGAATGCCCGTCTATTTGAAGGATATTGCCACCATTTCCGACAGTACCAAACGGGTGGAGTATCGAACCTATTACAACGGGAAGCCCGCTGCGACCATTAGCATCAACGCTGAGCTGGGAAGCGATGTTCCAGCTGTGCAAAAAGCGGTGGATACGAAGCTTGCCACGTTGGAAAAGAGTCTCCCGGCGTGGGCGAAAAAAGAGCCTGTGTTTTTGCAAGTGGATCGAATCGACAGTATTTTTTCCGAATTGTATCTGGAAATGATCATTGCGATCATAGCTGTACTTTTTATTTGCATCCTTGGTTTGAATGTAACGACATCCTTGATGGTTGCATTGGCGATCCCCATCTCTTTGGCAGCTGGGATGGTGGTTCTGCCCTTCTTTGGCATTACGCTCAATCAAATGACCGTATTCGGGCTCATCATTGTTCTCGGTATTTTGGTAGACGACGCAGTGGTGGTAAATGACAACATCGAGCGCAGATTATCTGCTTTGGGCGAGGATCCGTACACGGCTGCTGTAGCCGGGACGAAGGAAGTGGCCATCTCCATTGTCACTGCTACCCTTGCTACCATCTCTGCGTTTGGGCCGATCATGTTTCTGCCTGGTGATGCTGGTCAGTTTATTTTTCCGGTACCGCTCATTATCATTTTTACGATGGCGGCCTCGATGTTCATGTCACTTACGATCATTCCGATTTACCGGGAATGGAACGAGCGAAGGAACAAGAAACGGAGCAAAGCAGAGACGGACTACCGTAAGCCAGCGGGCTTATTAGGCAAACAAATCGATGCATTGACGAATTGGTATGGCGATCGTGTTCTGAAAGCCATGTTGAAACATCCGCTGAAAACAGGAGTGAGCGGAGTACTGATTGCTACTGCTATCTACGGACTCGCTGCGGTTGTTCCTGTTCAGCTTTTCCCTGATGATGACAGGCCACAGATGGTTGTGAATATAACGACGCCGATTGGCGGCAATTTACAGGAAACGGATCGAATTGCCCTGGGTGTTTCCCAATGGATCGCGAAACAGGCACACATTCAAAAGGTTTCATCTTTCGTAGGTGGCAATGCGCCACAGATGATGCCCTCAGCACCGCCGGTTGGTACAGGTGAACATGTAGCGCAATTGATCGTTACCTTTGACAATCACAAAATGGATGCGCGAAAGGTGCTAGCGCCGTGGTCGGAGCAGTTTAAGAGGATGTATCCAGAAGCGAACATCATTCCGTACAGCGTAAAGGCGGGGATGTATTCTGGTAACCCGGTTGGAATTCGGGTGTATGGGGATGATCTGCAACAGCTGTACGCGCTCTCTGAGCAAATCAAGCAGCTCATCATGGAGTCAAAAGGAACGTACAACATCAACGACACGCTCGGAAATGAACAGTACTCCCTTCAATTCCATGTGAATCAAGAAAAGATGGACAAGGAGCTGATCAACGAAGCGGATTTGACCAGAACGTTGCGTTTGATCAGCCAAGGCATTCCAATGGGACAATTTGATAATGGGAGAAACTTGATCGATATTACGCTGGTAGCCGATCAGCCGGGAATGACGACAGAGCAAGTCTTCGCGCAACTCACGGTTCCGAATGCACGTGGGCAGCTTATTCCGGTTTCGCAAATTGCAGAAATGAAGCCGGATTTATCGATGCAGAGTATTCCTCGTTACAATATGTCCCGTAGTGTCACGATCACGAGTGATGTCCGAGATCGGACGGCTGCAGACGTGATGAGCGAAATAACAGCGAAAATGGAGCAATTGGAATTGCCAGACGGGTATGGCTGGAATGTAACAGGTGAAACAGAGGAGGAATCGGAAGTTTTGCTCGATTTGGGTGTGCTTGCGATTGTGGCTGTCTTTCTCATCTTTTTGCTGATCGTGCTGCAGTTTAACTCGTTGTCTATTCCTGTCTTGGTCATGAGTACAGTCTACCTCGCCATCGCGGGCAGCTTGATCGGGCTATTTATCACTTCCACACCGATTGGATTCATGACAGTAGCAGGCTTTATCGCATTGGCGGGTATCGTCGTTCGCAACGGGATCGTACTAATCGAGTTTATTGAGGAAGCGAGGCATCAAGGCGTCTCTCTGAACGATGCAGTCATCAGGGCGGGGAAAGCAAGGTTGCGCCCGATTTTACTGACGACCTTTGCCGCAGTAGCAGGTCTGTCACCGATGGCGATTACGGGAAGCGTGCTGTTTCAGCCGCTCGCCATTACGATCATTTCTGGCTTACTGTTCTCGATGCTACTTACGCTGATTGTCGTTCCCTCTCTCTATACAGTCATAGCTATCCAGAAGGAGAAAAAGCGGGTAAAAAAGGAAGCGCAGAAGCAGCTGACAATCTGAGCTTTTCAGAAGGAATGTTCAGATCAATGGAGAAAGGGGTAGAGGCACGAAGACGAACATTCACCAGGAAGTGAGGAAAGGCAGATGGACCAAGTGAAATGGAACGTTGGAGTTATTGGCGCAGGCGTTATGGGCGAGCGCATGATGAACGCGATCCGTACCCACGAAAAATTTCGAGTAGCCGCAGTCAGTGATGTATCTCCGGAAAGAGCACAGGAAGCCGCGCAAAAGTCCGGCGATGTGCCTTGGTACACAGATTATAAGGAATTATTGAAAAAGGTAGAGCTGGACGTCATCTATTTGGCGGTTCCTCCCAAGTTCCATCATGCGATTGCCTTGGATGTACTGGCGCACAAAAAGCATTTGCTCTGCGAAAAGCCATTGGCTAATTCATTGACAGAAGCGGTAGAAATGTTGGAAGCAGCAAATGACGCAGGGGTTGTCCATGCGATGAACTTCCCGCTCTACTATCAAGGTGTTTTTCCTGAGCTCTCCCGCAGACTCAGAGAAATCGGAGATGTCCGCCGTATCGATATCCTGACGCATTTCCACCAGTGGCCGCGTCCATGGCAGCAAACACCCTGGCTGGCTGGTCGTGAGCAAGGCGGTTTCATACGTGAAGTGCTCCCTCATTTCACTCAACTGACTTACGCGCTCTTCGGAGACCTGCATGTAGTTCGCTCAGAGGTAGACTATCCAGCAGATCCTGCGCTATGCGAGACTGGTGTATCGGCCTTCCTGCGTCTGACAGATGGTACCCCGGTTACGATCAATGGCTTGGCGGGTATCGCGCATGAGGAGCATTTGGATTATCGCGTGTACGGGTCAAAAGGGACGTTGAGCGTCGTGAACTGGAGTAATCTGTTTGTGGGTGGACACGGCGAAGCGCTCGTTCCGGCTGAAATTCCACAGCAAGACCGTCTCTCCCTGTTGTTGGATGAGCTGTCTGTTGCGATGAACGGTGGGGATGCCAGACTGGTTACGTTTGAGACAGGTGTGAAAGTACAGCAGGTGTTGGAAGCATTGCTCGGACATGAAAAAGTACACTACATCAAATAGAAATTAGTCCACGAAAAAAAGAGCAGGTAGGCAGGGGGAGCACATCCCCTCCGACTGCTCTTTTCTTTTTGCTAGGGCTTGTATGTCTGTAAAAGTTGCTCTATATGCTTGATGGCAAAATGGACATGCTTGTTATCCCGGGTGAGTCTGCTTGCCATGATGGCTCCTTCAATGGAAGAAAAGATAAACGAAGCGACGGCTTCTGCGTCCATGTCAGAACGAAATTCTCCCTGGGCAATTCCTTCTTCCAGCAATCCCTGCATGAACGAAACGACCTCTTGGTAAGCGGTGACAGCATAATCGCGAAGAACAGGGAACGAATGGTCACTTTCGACGGCTGTGTTGAGAAGCGGGCAGCCACCTTGGAGCGGGGGATTGTTTACCGCATCAGAATACACCGTTGCCATGGCTACGATTTTTGCAGTGGCCGTGTCCTGTTTTTCCAGCGCAGCCGCAAAATGTTCCTGTAACACTTCCCCCGCATATTTGAAGGCCTCTATTGCTATTTCATCTTTACTGGCAAAACCTCTGTAGAGGGCACCTTTGGTAAGTCCCGTGGCATCCATGATGTCTTGCATGGAGGTTCCTGTATATCCGTTTTGATTAAACAGCTCTGCTGACTTCTGGATAATATGCAGTTTTGTTTTTTCGCCTTTTCGCATCGCGATAGTCCTTTCATTCCGGCCAACACGGTCTATATTCGTCCAAGTTATTGTAACATTTCTCTTGTGTACGAAAGAAGGCAATCATGTAAAATCAAAAAGAGACCGAACCGTTCGGTCTCTAAAATCGAACAAAGGGTTGTGTGACAGGTGAACCGTATCAAACCATATTCGATTGTCATTTTCGTCGCTTGTATAGCCATCACGTATGCACTCGTGCAAAACTTTATCATCGACCCAGAAGCGAAAGGCTTTCTCAGTCACAAATCTGATTACAACAAAGAGCGAATGAACACATCGATCTGGCTTACGGTCATGTATGTCCATTTGTTTTTTGCCCTGATTGCCCTGGTCTGTGGGGTGGCTAACTTTTCGGACAAGCTGCTCGCCCAGAACCGCAAGCTACATAAAGTAACAGGCTATGTTTATCTGTTTAGTGTGTTGGTTGTAGTAGTTACATCCGGTTATATGGCTCCTTATGTAACGGGCGGTAAAGTGGCGAGTTGGCCCTTCCACCTGTTGAACATCATTTGGCCAGCCATCACCATTACGGCGCTCGTCAAAATTAAAAAGCGTCAAGTCATAAAGCATAAGGAATGGATGGTCCGGAGTTTCGTCTTCTTGTTCACGAACATGCTGATTCATCTCGTGAAGCTGATCCTAGAGAAGGGAGTAGGATTGCCGTATGAGCTCAGCTACACAATCAGTGTTTATGTCGCCATGATTGGACTTGTCGTGACGGCGGAGATGATCATTCGTACGAAATGGCGAGTACCGAAAAAAGCATGAGAGAGACGAAGGGCTTCTTAAAAAAGCTTCGCATCAGAACCGACGAGGTTAGACTGACGCGAAGCTTTTTCAATTGCTACTTTTCTTCGACACTCTCGCTTCCTTGTTTCGGGGGAAATAGTCTCTGTAACCCTCGTTTGTGGTGATATTCATTCTGCAGAAGAGTGGGTTCAACTGCGTAGGCTAGCTCGGGGCTTTCCGGAGCAACGGATTCCAATGTGATGTGGATACTTTTAATGGGGGGCTTGGGGACCTTTTTCTGTTGATTCCTCTTTTTGTTTCTACTTTTGTTTACTGGTTGAGAGTTCGCTACAGGTTCGGCGATGTTTTGCACTTCCTCCACCACTTCCATTTTTCCTTGGAAAAACAAATGGTGTGCTGTTTCGTTTATTGGATCTTTATCCCCTTCTTGCAAAACACGTAATTGAAGTTTCGATCTTTCGATGAGAAGGTTGATCTCGGGCTCTAGGAGCTCTTGGGTAATTTTTTCGTGTGGATCGTCCTTCCAAAATGTATTGATCGCCTGCACATCGCCCGCAAAGTATTCCAGCTTATGTCGAGCGTAAATGTGCTTCCAGCATTTTTCCGAAATGACCAC
The DNA here is from genome assembly GCF_022026395.1 of Brevibacillus brevis. Classification (NCBI taxonomy): domain Bacteria; kingdom Bacillati; phylum Bacillota; class Bacilli; order Caryophanales; family Paenibacillaceae; genus Brevibacillus; species Brevibacillus brevis. Next base: position 1,614,067 of record NZ_CP041767.1, read on the forward strand.
ATTCACTTTGATTTTTTTATCAAATTCGGTTAGCTGGTAATCCCAGGTAAAGGTCACTTCCTTGAAAGAATCTTGTGCGTCTTGCGTGTTTGATTTCGCTGTTTTGTCTTTTTCATACCCTAATAAATGTTGCTTTGAGCCCAAATTCTCTAACTTGCCTGCTCCCGTTTTTAGCCATTCTGCAGGTACACGCTTCACATTTTTCGTTTCAGATTTGTACCAGATGGTTTCATCATAGCTTGGCTCCTCTGAAAAATCCTCGCGTACTTTCTTCAAGCATGTCGTAATGTCATTCATTACTTTGGAAAGCACTTCATCCATTTGTTTGGCCAGATCTTCATCTTTTTTCGTATTGGGAAACAGCGGGGTCAAATGGTAGAGCTTACGTATATATGAATCGATTTCTCTTAGTTTCGCTGAGACTGCCTTTTCACGGGCGATGATTGTCGACTCGTCATCCATGTCTGCCATCTCAATTTGTGGATCGAATTTTGAACCGGGATTCCCAGTCGTTACATTAAAACCAGGCACCAAGTTTTTATAGAAATTCACCAATTGAATCCTCGTGCATTTTTCCTCGTTATCGGACACCATTTTTATTTCGTTGATAAGAGTAGCGTAGGATTGCTTGGCTGCCTTAAATGTCTTATTCGGCAATTGCTGGATTTCTCCTAATAACTCGCTAAAGGTGATAAGGGAATGCTGTGAGATGGTATGATCCATTTGCATCTCATCATTTTGAAAAGCTTCGCTTCTAGCTGTTTCTGCGTTTACTCGACGCTTCGTATTATACTCATCCTCGTCCTTAAAGCGTTGGATAGGCTGTTTGTTATGCGCGATTCCTTGTCTCTGTGATTTCATTAACTGAATCAGTGCACGATTTCCAATCGACTTCTGCAGCTGGATAAGGTGTGACGGGCTATCGTGCTTGAGGGATGCAGAAGGTGGGGGCATGTTTTTTTGGACGGGCTGCTGCATAGTAGATGCTTGGGCTGAGTGCTGGAATAGATGAGACGACATGGGAAATCACCTCCAGGGGATTTGAATGAATAGAATGCAGTGATCAAGGGGCGTCCAGCATTTCGGGTTTCTGCGCAGATCTCCCGCTACTGCTGCAAGGCTTTGCTCTGCATCAAAAAGTCGATAAACGTACGCATAATCCCGTGAACAGGAGTATCCTTGAGGTAAATCAGCTCGAAGTTCCTGTTGATTTGCGGCAAATTCAAGACGTCTACTTCCTGTAGCTCTCCTTCGTCCAAGTCTTTGGAGATGGCAAACCGAGGCAAAAAGGCGATGCCCAGCCGTTGTTTGACCATCCGTTTCACGACCTCGATGTTGTCAGCCTCCATGACGACATTGTTTTGTAGCTGAAAATGGCTAAACGCGTTATTGATCAGCTTCCAGTCGAGCGAGCCCCGATTGAACAAGATCAGTCGTTCACGTGCGACTTCTTCAATGGAAACCTGATGGCGAAATCCAAACGGATGGTCGGGATAAATCGCTAAGACCATGTCATCTGGCATCAGCTGAATCCGATTAATCTGTGGATGGGTAACGGCACGAGCAATTCCGAATGACACCTCGTGGTTCAGAACCATATCGAGCACCTGATGGGAATGCCCGGTGAGGATCGTCAGCTTGATCTTGGGGTACAGCTGCTGGAATTGCTGAACGAGGTCAGGCAAAATGTAAAAGGCGGAGACAAAAACGGTGGAGATGGTCAATTCTCCCTCTACATCGCCTTGCGATCGCTGAATCGCTTGCTGTCCCTCCTGCAGCATGTGCATGATGTTTTTCGCATAGGGAAGAAACAGATCGCCTTCTTTTGTAAGAGAAATCGTATGACCCGTACGTTGAAACAGCTTACAGCCCATAGTTGTTTCGAGTGCCTTGATCCGCATGCTGACTGTGGGCTGTGACAGATAGAGCAAATCAGCCGTTTTGCTGAAGCTCCCGGTCAGGGCGACAAAGATGAATGCTTCCATTTGCTCCATATTCATGAGTAGTGGCTCCATTATGTGAATTTTTAAATCGTACGAGAAAGTTTACGTGCTTCACAGTGTGAAAGCGACCATGTTTAAACTTTCCGCAAAAACGCGGCTGTTCCTCCTCGAACATGCCTCGATAATGTTTTCTTAAGGGACTTATTGCAATAATTTATTGGATTCGCTCTTCAAAATACATTACCTTAAAATTAACAGAATAGGTAGTGTTCTCAAAGGAAATTAGGACAAGGGATGGATACAGATGGCCAAGATGCCGATTATCGATTTGCACTGTGATGCGCTTCTGAAAATTTGGGAGAAAAATGGGAATTTGTCCTTTGCGGATGCGGACGAGCTGGACGTCAACAGGAATCGGCTACACGATGGCGGGGTAAAACTGCAGTGTTATGCGATCTGGACATCACCTGAATTGTCCACGGAGCAACGTTTTCAAAAAGCTTTGGATCAAATTCATTACTTTTATACAGAGGTTCTCGGAAAACATCCGGAAATGAAACAAATCCGTGATTGGAGCGATATCGACCGTTTGCAAGAGGGAGATATCGGAGCGTTGCTAACGTTGGAAGGGGTAGAGCCAATCGGCAACGATTTGAAGAAGCTGCATATTTTTTATCAGCTGGGGGTTCGCTCTGTGGGTCTCACCTGGAACTTCGCGAATCTCGCTGCGGATGGTGCGCTGGAACCGAGGAATGCCGGACTGACGACCTTTGGCAAGGAAATCATTCAGTTCCACAATGAGCATAAAATGCTCACGGACGTCTCGCATCTGGGGGAGAGCAGCTTCTGGGATACGATTGAGCTCGCTACATACCCGATCGCGAGTCATTCAAATGCACGAGCGATCTGCGACCATCCACGCAATCTGACGGATGAACAGGCAAAAGCGTTATTTGCCAAAGGCGCGAATGTACATGTCGTCTACTGCACCCAGTTTATCAAGGAAACGACACCAACCGCGATTGATGATCTGATCAAACACATCGATCATTTTTGTTCACTCGGTGGCGTGCGTCATATCGGACTCGGCTCTGACTTCGACGGCATTACCGCAAAGGTTGTGGACTTGGAGCATGCGGGACAGAGTCAAAACCTGATCAACGAGCTGCTCAAGCATTATAAGGAAGAAGAAGTGCGCGGGTTTGCCTATGAGAACTTTCTGCGCAATCGTCCCGTGTAAGCGATCGGCACAGCCTTACGAAAGGAAAGGAATGGAATGCATGACGAAAAAAATTCGGCGACTCGGTGCGACAATCGGGAGGCTGTCGGTCGGTGAGAAAAATGACATTACGGATGTAGCCGGAGTCCGAGTCGGACATGTGACGATCCAGCGTGAGCTAGACAACGGGGACTATGCATGCACCGGTGTGACAGCCATTTTGCCACATGGCGGCAGCTTGTTTCGCGAAAAGGTAACCGCAGCCAGCTATGTGATCAATGGCTTCGGCAAAACGACGGGACTCGTGCAGGTAAATGAGCTGGGGGTGTTGGAATCGCCGATCATGCTCACCAATACGTTTTCCGTTCCCGCGGTTGCGCAAGGGACTCTGCAATACATGCTGGATACAAACGAAGAAATCGGGGAAACGACGGGGACGATCAACATTGTCGTGGGCGAATGCAACGATGGTCATCTCAATTCCATTCGCCGCTGTGTCGTGCGTCCAGAGGATGCTAGGGAAGCGATTCAGAACGCAACGGACCGGGCTGTAGAAGAGGGAGCTGTCGGGGCAGGGACGGGGATGGTTGCCTTTGGCTATAAAGGTGGTATCGGCTCGTCTTCTCGTATCGTGGCGGCTGAAGAGCAGACGTTTACATTGGGGGCTTTGGTACTCAGTAACTTTGGCAACAAGAATGATTTCTTGGGAGCAAATCTGTTCACAAGCTGCAAAAGCAATGAAAACGCAGTAGAGAAGTCCGAGGATGGCTCCATCATCATCGTACTGGCGACAGATGCGCCGCTCAGTGATCGACAACTGCTTCGGGTAGCCAAGCGCGCAGGAATCGGCTTGGGACGCACAGGGAGCCATTTTGGGCACGGGAGCGGCGACATCGTCATCGCTTTTTCCACAGCGCAAAAGATTCCACATCAGACAACAGCCATTGCGGAAACACGCGTACAACTACGCGAGGATCACCCGATCATGAACGAGCTGTTTGCTGCTGCGGCGGAAGCGACAGAGGAAGCCATCTACCATTCTCTTGCGCAAGCAGTCACAACTACGGGAAGAAAAGGACGCATCGTTCATGCGTATTCAAGTCAAGGCTTAGGAGAGTAATAACATAACCCTACAACTGGTGACATACCTTGAGTGTAAAGAGGCGCATGGTGTGAAACAGGAGGTAGGGTATGTACATTGAAGTCGAAAAGGGTGTCACAATTTTCGTCGAAGACCTCAATCCTGGTCCGAATAGCAAAACGATTTTTTTCGTTCACGGGTGGCCGCTCAACCATAATATGTTTTCCTACCAATTCAATGTACTTCCCCAGCGTGGGTTCCGTTGTGTTGCCATGGACATACGCGGCAACGGCCAATCGGACAAACCATGGAGCGGCTATACGTATGATCGCTTGGCAGATGACATCTATGTTGTTTTGGAAGCATTACAGATAAGGGATGCTGTCTTGCTAGGCTTTTCGGTGGGCGGAGCCATTTCGATTCGGTATATGTCTCGGTATGAAGGGCGTCATATTTCCAAATTAGCGTTGGTGGATGCGGTTTCTCCGTCCTTTGTGAAAATGCCGGGTTCTCCATACGGCGTCTCGAAGGAGCAAGCGGAGGGGTTGATCAGTCAGATGTACGCCAATATGCCTGAGTTATTAAACACGGTTTCATTACAGTTTTTCAATCGAAATTTAGGGACTGCTACGCTCCAGTGGTTTGTCAAAATGGGGCTGGACTCCGCTTCCTATGCGCTCATCAAAATCATGCAAGCAGCAGCGAGAGAGAATGTATTCAATGACTTGAGCCAAATCCGGGTGCCAACCGGAATTTTTCATGGGATTCACGATCAACTGATTCCATTCAAAAGCGCCGAGCTCACCCAGCAGCAAATCAAAGGGTCAAAGCTGTTTCCGTTTGATAACAGTGGACACGGCTTGCCGATTTGTCAGGCGGATGATTTTAATAAAAAGCTGATCGAGTTTGTTCAATCCTAATTCCTAAGGGAACGGACAGCCGATATTTCTGCCAAAGTGCAGGATATCGGCTATTTCTTTTCGAATTTACCAAAATATATTTTTCAATAGCACATGGAAAAACAACGAGTAAGGATGGGGAAATTGAAGAAGAAACTGTGGATTTCTATACTACTTACAGCAATAGTTGTAGGAGGTTTTTATTCCCTTGTGAAAGGGAATCCTCCATTGGATATTGGTACCCTTGCTTCAAGCAATGATCATAAATCTGTTGTTGTGGGAATGGGTAATAAGGGCTTTGGTGAAGTGAAAATCATAGATGTTTCCGTGAATAACGATGAAAAACCATCAGAGACAAAAGTACAGGTTAGTAATGCTTTACAAGGCTTCATCATAACGGATGATTATGATAATCCGGACTCCAAACCGTATGGATTTCAGAATATAGAGGATATAGCGATAAAAGCTGGCACAGCTACAAAAAGCGATGAAATGTATGGACTTAGTCTCATTCATCATGAAGCAATAAACAGAGTGAATATAAAGTACAGCTATCTTGGGATGACATTTGATGAAAGGGTGTTCTTTAAAGTGGGGGTAAATCAATGAGTCAAATGAAAGTAGAGCGGGAAGTAAGCGTGAAAAGGAGTGTTCCAAGGGCATGTTGAATGGAATGAACCACACAAGCGTTTCAGCTCTGGAAGAATTTGTGCAACAGTTCATGGAGAAGGAAAAGGTGCCGGGGCTCTCCCTTGGCATCTCCCGGAATGGTGAGACCATCTATCAAAAAGGCTTTGGTGTCATCGATCTGGGAACGAACCAGCCAGTAACACCCGGGACCATTTTCGGCATCGCTTCGGTTACCAAGTCGTTTACCGCTGCCGCCATCATGCAGCTCGTGGCAGAAGGCAAGCTGTCTGTTGACGACCCGATTCGCAGCTACTTGCCTGATCTACAAGTAAAGGGGTACATACATACTGACAAAATCACGATCCACCATTTGCTCTCTCATACTTCAGGGGTTCCGCCACTGCAGCGCCATGAAGAACTGACGAAACTCCCCGAGCATATTGCCTATTTGAACGAAGTCCAATTTGACCCCCTTGGTATGCCGGGTGAGTATATCAGTTACAGTAACGACATGTTTCTTCTGCTGGGAGCCATTATCGAGCGTGTCACTGGGCAGCGCTACCGTACCTATGTAACAGAACGCCTGCTAGCGCCGCTGGAAATGAATCGCTCGACCTATAACCTAGAAGAAGTCGCTCGCTTTGCCGATGTCTCCGTCCCTTATGTCAAAGGGGAGGAGCAGCAACTGAAAAAGGTACTATGGCCCACACTCGGCAATTATGAAGTGGGGGGAGGCATTCGCTCGAATGTCGTCGATTTGCTGAAATACGGTCAGCTCTATATCAATGCCGGGCGTTATAAAGAGCAGCAGGTAGTAGATGGAGCCTTGCTTAGAGCCATGTGGCAGCCGGTTCATCGACTGACAAAAGATGCCTGGTATGGCTATGCGCTCAAAACAACCCCCGGTTATGCAGGAATAACGCTAGTGGAGCATGGGGGAGGTCAGCCCGGAGTGTCGTCGAACTTTGGCTTCGTTCCGGAAAAAGGGCTAGTCGTCACTGTTCTTTCCAACCTGGAAAACGTGCCAATCCGAAACGTCTGGCTGGCTGCCGTGAATGCTGCCCTTGGTTTATCGCTTGCACACAAAGAAGACGAAGCCCTGCTCTATACGCCAACGAGAGAAGAGCTACAGAAACTCGTCGGGACGTACACGTCAGGGGAAGGCGGAAGATTGCGACTCTTCCTTCGAGATAATGCTCCTGTAGCAGAGGTAGCTGGTATGGAGTATGCGTTACGAGCCAGTAGCCACGATACGCTGATCGATGTACAAAATGGACAACCCCTGCGCTTCTTTTTCAAAAAACAGCAACAAGCATGGGCGGTTCTCATGGGGCTGAGAATGCTCTGTAGGAGCGAAGACAAGTTCTAGGCTGACTCCATAAATGAAGCAGCGGCGACCGAAGACATGATCATAAAGTCTTCGACTCGCCGCTGTTATGACTGAATTGGGATTCCCCTGTCTAGGCTAAATAATGATACGTCGAGATTAAAAAGGAGAGAATGCAAAGAACGAGTGCCGGTATTGCTTTCGGAAAAGGATCTCTAGCAATCACAAGTAGGATGAAGGCAGCTACCAACATGGTCACGCCTAAAAGCAAACCAGATAATAATGCCGCGATCGAAAACCATATTCCAATAATCAAGCCAATGGAACTGATGATCTCGATAAAGCCAGTTAAGAAGTTAAAGATGGGCGGGAGTCCAAAGCGGTTGAATTCATTCGCCATTTTACCGGAAATAATTTTTGTACCTGTAAACATAAAGAAGATCGCTACAATGACTTGCAAAACGATTAGGATCATGATGGATTCCTCACTTTCGTTATTCATTATCAAACTAAGTGTATGCTATAGCATGTATTTGATGGAGAAAGTATCTGACCTCTATTTATTCATCTTTTACGACTTGATAGAGTTTGTCGAGCAAAGCATGCAATTCCGCAATCTCTACATCGGTAAGGTTTTGTGTTACATGGTTATGCGCGTCGGTAACAACGGGTAGAAGCTTTGATTTTAGCTCCATCCCTTTGTCACTCAGTAACAAGTTATGTGAGCGTCGATCCGCGTCATTTAAAGTGCGAATGACGATTCCCTTTTTTTCAAGCGAGTAAATCATTCTGACGACGGTGGTTTGATCGCGGTCAATCGCGTCCGAAAGTTCCTTTTGTGTGATCGCTCTTTCTCCATCCATGACACTGAGAATGCCCCATTGCTCTGGCGTGATCTCCAATTGCTTTAACCTCTTCTTAAAATAGTTCGTCATTTTCATATCTGTACGGTGAAGAAGAAATCCGGTCAGCTTGAATAATTCCATAGAGAATCCAAACCCCTTTGTTTATATGCTATAGCATATAAGATACTAACGTATTTGTTCCCGTTAGTCAAATAAAGAGTGTCAGGGAAGCCTCATTGAAAAAAGAGTAAAGAAAACGAAAAAATGGGTAAAGATATTAAAACTTATAATTCAGAATATTTAATATAATACGAACTGTCTAATAAAAAGATTATGAGGGGGTTCGTGTATGGGATTTCGTTCCTGGATTTCTGTGGCGCTCCAATTAACGATGGCGACAGCATTGCTAGTAGGCTGTAGTCAGCCGGCGGCCACTTCTGACTCAGCTTCGCCGTCAGATGCGAATGGCGTCACGCTAAAAATGGTCGAGAGCATTACTAGCCCACAACGAACTGCGCTGTTAAAAGAAATGCTAGCCCAGTTTGAAGCGAAGAATCCGGGGATCAAAGTCGATCTGATTTCACCTCCATTTGAAGGTGCAGATCAGAAGATCACACAGATGCTGATGGCAAAAGAAGAGCTGGACGTACTAGAGGTACGCGAATTCAATGCCAAGCAGTTTTCGATGAACGGCTTTATTGAAAATTTGAAGCCCTACACAGACAAATGGCAAAATTACGATCAGCTGACTGACGTCGCCAAACGTCGAGCCACTTGGGTGGACAAAACTCCTTATTACATTCCGAATGGACTGTACCAGCGCGTTTTGTATTATCGGACAGATTGGTTTAAGGAAGCAGGGGTCGAAGTGCCGAAGACGTGGGATGAGCTGTTGGTCGCAGCCAAAAAGCTGACGGACCCTGCCAAAAACCGCTACGGGTACAGCTTCCGGGGAGGAGGGACCGGGTGGGATTACGCGCTGATCACAATGTGGGCCTACAACGGGACAGAGGTCGACCCTGACTCTGCCTTTTTCATGAAGGATGGACGCACGCTCTTCTCCACGCCACAATCATTGCAAGCCATGCAGTATTACAAACAGCTTTACAAGGAAGCCTCTCCAAAAGATTCTGTGAGCTGGGGCTTTCAGGAGATGGTACAGGGCTTTGTAGCGGGTTCGACTGCCATGTTGATTCAAGACCCTGACGTCATTGATGGAGCCAAGGAGAAGATGCAGGAAGGGACGTGGGCGACTGCTCCGATTCCGCTTGGTCCTTCGGGTGTTGCCCAACAAGTAGTCGGTGGACCGGGCTGGGGAATGACTTCGTACTCGAAGCACAAGGAAGAGGCGTGGAAGCTGATTGAATTCCTCTCTGATCCCGAACAGAGCACTCATTTTGCGAAAAAGACTTCCACCATTCCTGTTGTGAAAAGTGCGGCAGAAGATGAATTTTACAAGACAGGTTACTTCCAGCCGTTTATTGAGATGAGCCAACAGCCGACGAAGTTCCTCGATGTTTCACGTCCTGTGGACTACAAAGGCTGGGGAGCTTGGCAAAGCACGGCGGATAAAGATATTCAGAGTTTTTTGCTCGATCAGCTCACCGCAGAGGACTTATTGAAAAAATGGGATCAATACTGGACAAAAGAAAAAGCCGAGCGAAAGTAGACGTGGGGGGATGGTAGCTTGGACACACAAAAACCCATCGTCATGATGACGAAGCAGGTTGTGCCGGAAGGGAAGAAATCGTTCCGAATCTCCAAAGAAGGTCGCTTTATATTTTTGTGCCTCTTGCCCGCCATTTTGTTTGTTTCCGTCTTTACGTATTATCCACTCGTGCGTGGAATCATCATGTCTTTTCAGAACTACACGCTTTTTGATTTGATGAATATTCAGTTCATCGGGCTGGACAACTTTGTGAACGTACTGACAAGCCCGGACTTTCCGCGTGTTGCCATGAACAGCTTTTACTGGGTGTTTTTCTCCCTTGTCTTTCAATTGCTGTTTGGCTTCATGCTGGCCCTCTTGATGCGTAAAAAATTTCGCGGGAGAGGGATATACCAGGCGTTTGTCTTTTTCCCGTGGGCGATGTCCGGCTTTCTGATTGGGCTGATTTGGCGATGGATGTTCAATGCCCAGTTTGGCGTTATTAACGATTTGCTCTTGAAAACGGGTCTGATCGATGCGCCGATCTCCTTTTTGGCGGATGGCACTTGGGCGATGGCTGCGGTCATTATCGCGAACATTTGGTATGGCGTCGCCTTTTTTGCCATCATGATTCTGGCTGCCCTGCAATCGATCCCGGAGGAGCTATACGAAGCGGCGGCGATGGATGGAGCGGGGCGGATTCAGCAATTTTGGCGGGTGACACTGCCGTATATCATGCCTACGATGCTGGTGACGATCCTGTTGCGGGTCATTTGGATTCTCAATTTCCCGGACATTATTTACGCGATGACGAATGGAGCTCCTGCAGGCTCCACGCATATATTCGCTACCTACATGATCGATAAAGTCATCTTTGGACAAGACTACGGGCAAGCGTCGGCTGTGGGTGTCATCATCGTAGTGATTTTGATGTTGTTCACCATCTTCTACGTGAAAGCGACCAAAGTAGAGAAGGGAGGGGACTTCTAATGCACCGTGAACATCTAGGGTGGAGGACTGGCAGAGCAATTGTCTTGACCTTGTTTCTTGCGTTTGCGATTTTCCCGCTGTATTGGATTATCATTACGTCGCTCAAAGGTCAAAAGGAAATCTTTTCGCTCCCGATTCAATATTGGCCGGAGCAGGTGACGTTGATCAACTACTTGGAGATCTTTCAGATTTCCCACTTTCAGGTGTACATCTGGAACAGCTTTCTCGTTTCCTTGGTCGCTTCGGCTATGGTCGTGTTCATCTCGATGCTCGGCGGTTACGTGTTGGCCCGCTTTTCGTTTACAGGCAAGCGTCAGGTGATGTTCGGATTTCTCGTCACCCAAATGATTCCGATGTTCATAGGCATGGCGCCGTTGTACATGATGATGTCCAAGATGCACATCTTAAACAGCCTGTTTTCGTTGATGCTCATTTACACGGTCATGCTCATTCCGTTTTGTACGATCATCATGTCCGGCTTTTTCCAACGGATACCCAATGCCCTGGAGGAAGCGGCGATGATGGACGGCTGTTCCCGATTGAGCGCCCTGTTTCGCGTCATCGTCCCGATCATGCTCCCCGGAATTGCCGCCACATTTATTTTCGCCTTCGTTCAATGCTGGAACGAGCTGATTATGGCGGTTCTGTTCATTGATGAAGAGCCAGTCAAAACGATTCCCGTCGCGATGAATGCCTTCATCAAAAAATACGATATCGAATGGGGAGCGATGTCGGCGGCTACGGTGCTGTCAGTCATCCCGACGATGCTGTTGTTTGCGTTTTGCCAAAAGTACTTGGTGGAAGGGCTCACACAGGGTGCTGTAAAAGGCTAGAGGTAGTCCCGCATGCCAGCTTGGTACGCTGTCTCATCGTCGTTTTCCAAACCGAACAACGCTTCCTCCAAGGCAAATGTACTGCGGTAAAATCTCATCCTAGTCATCACCTGCTCAAGCTGGGGGTACACCGGAGTGAAATGCTGCAAGAACGATTCCCCGTAGCTCGCGCAGAGTCCTGCGAGATCGTAAGCAGGATCGCCTACACAAGAGCCGCCAAAGTCGATAATGCCTGTGATGCGTTGTTTTGCTGGGGAGTACAAGATATTCCCTGTGCCAAAATCTCCGTGAGTCAGGCAAGGCTGAAAATCAAAGTGAGCAGGGTCTGCCAGGTATGCTTCAAAGCGCTCTGCCACATCTTTTTTGGCTTGCTCACGCATGGCTGGGAACAACTTCGAAGCAATCTGTTCATACAGGTCAGTCAATTGCTTGGCCATGTCAAAATCACCAGGGATAAGCTCCGGGAGCAGGGCGGTGACGGGAAGCTGGTGCAGTTCATGAAGAAATTGTGCCAGCTGGGCAGCGACAGTCGGTACGGAATTTTGACGCGAGGCTGCTTGAAAAGCTTCTCGGGTAAAAGGCTCACCTTCGAGTTGCGGATATCCGGCAAACACCCGCCCAGGTATTTCCTCAGCAAAGGACAAAAAGATCGGAGCCGGAATCGGCAGGGAGAGATATGGTTTTACTGTGCGTAAAATGCTCGTTTCGATCTTCAGTTGCTCGATTCCGGCGGTGTATTTCGGAAAGCGAAACACGTACGCGTCATTGACGATAAGCACATCATTGTTTTGGCCCATCTTATTAAAGTAAGCGGAAGTGATGGTCAATTCTGGATACATTGCTTGAATGTGTTGAATATACGCTTGCGTTGTCGTTGTCATCATGATTCTCCTTCCAATACCCCGCATTTCGAAAAAAGAGCACTCTCCCCGTAGGAAAGTGCTCTTTTGTATTTACGATGCTGCCAGTTCAAATCTGACAAGCGTTTCTTTGGTGTTTGCGAGCTTTTCTAGTTCAACAATTCGCCAGTTAGGGGAGATTGTCCTGCGCATCCACGCCAATGCATCGTCTCGTAAGCGAACGCGGTGCAGTGCTGTTTCCTCAACGTGATAGTCACGCTCCGCTTGGATGTTGTAGCGTTTGTTCAGCAAAAATTTGATCCCGTTAAAAGTGGTGAACTTGATCTGGTAGCCTTCGCGAATCGCAGCTTCCAGCGTAGAGGGATCATTTTTGGACAGTTCAAAGAGATGGGTGTAATCGTACTTGCCGCCCTCCACGTCCGAAAAAGGCGCAGGGTCACCTTTTCTCAGCTTGTGGATGATTTCTTCATCGACGAATCCATGGGCACGGGCTGCCTCTAACAGCATCGTTTCCCACTGGGATAGTTTTACGGTAGACATGGACTGTCCCTCCTCTTAGCACGATGTAACGGTACAGACTCGCCCGCTTTCTCCCAGTATAAAGCAATGAAATTGTACTTCTCAACTACAATTCCGACTGTTTTACTATGAAAAGTGCGGCGAACTGCTTTGCTCAGGATGAGAGTGAGGAGAGGTTCTTCTTTTCACGCGGCTCCTTGGAGGTTGTAGTCAAGGTCACGCCTGCAATGATGAGAATCGCACCGAAAAACTGTACGGCTGTTACAGGCTTTGCCAGCAATAATAAGCCGAAAAGCATGGCGATAAATGGTTCGAGATTGGCAAACATCGCGGCTTTGGCAGCCCCTACCTTCTGTAGTTGGCTGTTCCAGATTAAGGTCACTATGCCGTGCATAACGACAGCGGTGACAAACAAGAGAAGCCAGGATGAAAGGCTGGTGCTTACCGTAGCCGTAGGGATGCTGATCAGGACAAAAGGCAGCATCGATCCGAAGCCGATCAAATTGGATACGAGCGTCGTCACGAGTGGAGGGAGTCGATGTCCCAACAACCTGACGAGGATGATCGAGGTAGCGAATGTCAGCATCGTCAACACAATCCAGAGGATACCGACATCAAAATGCAGCTCTGCCCCTGTATAAATGACGAATAAAACGCCTGATGTACCGATCACCGAACCGATTGCCATACGACCAGTCAGTGATTCTTTCAAGAATAAGGCAGCCAAGAGAGCGGTAGTAATCGGCGTCAATGCCAGGATCAGGGCAGAGGTGGTCGGATCAGCTGTAACGAGCCCTTTGTAGAAGGACCACTGGTTAATGAATACGCCGACAACTCCCAATACCGCGAGCAAAAGCCAGTCCGTACGAGAAAGCTTTGGCATTTTCAGACGTCCTCTGGACCAGATGAGCAGAAACAACACAATAAACAAGAGACGCATAGCTGACAAAAAGAGCGGAGAAAACTCGGCGACGAGCATTTTCCCGAAGACGAAATTGCTGCCCCAAGCAGTTACGCAAAAAATGAGCAGCAAGTAGGAGCGTAGCATAGGATTCGTTCCTTCCTGTGGGTCAGCGAGTGTGATCCGGCGTTCGGATGTACCGTTTCCATAGCCAGGTCATGGACAAGTAGGCCGTTAAAACCAGAGCTGTACATAAGGAGGCAATCCAGATTGCCATCATCGGATCGACGTACATCCGGCTGCTATAGCCTGCGACGAATCCCATTACTGCGCTGATCAAAATGAAAGTAGGTGCTTTTCCCTTTGTCAAAACAATGACGACGACAGGCAAAAACAGCGAGGCATACATAATGCCAAAGAAGAACAGTAAATCCAGCAAGGTCGGCTTGAAGTAGATCGTTAAACCATACGAAAGCGCACCGATGGCAATGGCAAGGATGTAGCCCAAACGGATTTTTTGCCGTTCCGAAGCGTCTGGGCGGAACAGCTGATACACATTGTTGACCATCAGACTGATCATGGAATGAAGACCTGCACCGAAAGCGGACATGATTGCTCCAAAGGCACAGAGGACAAATAATACAAGCAAGATCATCGTGTCAATCTTGCGTACGAGATCAAACAACAGCGAGTAGATATCATCAAATCCGCCCGTAAAAAGGACGATGATGATCAGCGAGGAAAACGCCAGGGGTACGGTGGCAAAAATGAGCCCGGACACCAGAAAGGTAGGGACGATCTTTTTCTCTTCCATCATATAGAGCCGCTGCCACGATGCCTGATCGACAAACACTTGACCAAACCCGATCAACAGTCCGGTAATGATAAAAAAAAGACCCTCGTTGTTGTTGAGCACCAGAAGGTAAGGATGGTACAGGCGCAGCCCGTTATAGACGTGCTCGACACCTTTTCCGACGAAAAAGTAGACGGGAATCAGGATAATGGCTGCAAACGTAATGACAATTTGCACGATGGCAAACCGATGGATCGAGCGGATTCCCCCGATGCCTGCAAACAGCACACAAAATCCGAAAAAGCAGAGCAAGCCGAGCGGGATCGGTAAGCCAAACAAGATGTTGAGCAATACGCCCCCAGCCATCCCCTGAACGAACATCGCTTCGATCGTCGTAATCAAAAGGATGATGATCATCAACCAGTAACCAAACGGATGCAGCTTGTCCCGCATGTAATCCCCGATGGTCATCCCTTCTGACAACTCACGCCGGACCTTTCGCCCAAGCAGTCCAAACATACTGAGGGCAAATGCTCCCATCAAAGCGAAGCCGATCCCGCCAAATATTCCGTATTTGACGAGTGCTTCCGGTGAACCGAAGATCGTGTTTCCGGTCACCCAGCGGGCGAGGATCGAGACGACCCCAAGCCCGATGCCGATCTTTGCTGCACCTACCACGTATTCGCGAAACGATAAGTAGGTCAAGATACATTCCCCTTGTCCCGGTATTCTTTCGGGGTTTTCCCCACTACCTTGCGAAAAATGGTGCTGAAATAGTGTTGGCTGTTGAAGCCAGTCCGCTCGGCAACCGTCGATATGCTCCAATCAGGATGAGCAATCAGGAACTTCTTCGACATTTGAATGCGGTACTGCATTAAATACTCAGAGAATGAGACGCCTACTTCTTCATGAAAACGGCGGCTCAAATACGTCGGATTGATATGGACCTCTGCGGCCAGATCAGCCAAATTCAGCTTCTCCGCGAATTTTTGATGAATGATGTTCATCGCATCAGAAATAATTCGGGTGTAAGCAGAGAGGGCAGGGCTCTTCTGATATTTTTTTAGAATGTCGACCAGCTCGCTCTCAATGACGGGCTTCGTGATGTAATCCACGACACCGAGGCGGATCGATTGCTTTGCATAATGAAAATCTTGATAAGCCGTTACAATGATGAGCTCGATGTCTTTGTGCTGGGCTCTCAGCTCTTCGCCAAGCACCAGACCGGATTTCCCCGGAAGATTAATATCCAGAAAGGCGAGATGAAGAGGAACCTTCTGGCTGATCGCCATGGCCTTGCTGCCATCTGCGGCCTTGTAGAATTTCCACAAGGGGAACATGGGCTGAATCAAATACTCGAGTTGGTCCAGCTCCAACGGTTCGTCATCCACGAGTAATACGTTCATCTTCTCACCTCAGATCGATTTGTTCATACGTACAGGGCCACCTGACAGACACAAGAGTTCCTCCCTCAGATATCGGAGCAAGCTCCAGATGTGCATGATCACCAAAACAAAGGTGGAGCCGTCTACGGATGTTATCCAACCCGTGACCGCTCTTCTCATGTGGCTGTTCGGTTTCGATCTCACTTTCATTCTGGAATGCTGTAAGTCCGGAAGAACCGTTGTCGATGACCGTAAGCAGGACATCGTCATCTTGTCGGCTTATGCGGATGTCTATGATAGCTTCGCCCATTTTTCGTTCTAATCCATGCTTAAATGCGTTTTCCACGAGCGTTTGCAAGACGAATGGCGGTATGGATGCCTGCAAGAGATCATCTGCACAATCTAGCTGAATCCGGAGACGATCGCCGAAACGCAGCTTTTGAATCTCCAAATATTGCTCCGTGTACGTAATCTCCCGCGCCAATGAAATCAACGGCTCTGTGGATTTGTATTTGAATTTGAGAAACTGGGAGAGGACTTCGAGCGCTCTCACCAGTTCCTTCGTTCGGTTTAATCGCGCCAGACTCAGAATGACATTTAGCGTATTAAACAAGAAGTGAGGCTGGATTTGTTGATTCAACTGATTGTAGAGCGCTTGCTGAAGCTCTTTTTCCAGCTCGATCTTTAGATTTTTGTTTTCTAATAGATCAATCCGCTTCTCGAAAATAAACAGAAACAATAAAGCAATAGCTCCTACGATAGGAGCCAAAATAAACAGCAGAATGAGTAATGTGAAACCTTCGAAGCTTATCATGAGATCCCTTCTGTATAGATAGATTTTGCAGTTACCATCATATCATGCTGCTTCGTGATCTCTTGCGTTTTTAGAAAATTTTAATCTCTCTATGATTAGACTTGGGCAAGGTGGCAGGCGACTTGGTGCGTGTCGTGCAAACTCGTCAGCCCAGGTACTTCTGTTTTGCAACGATCAATCGCATACGGGCAACGCGTATGGAAGCGGCAGCCCTGAGGAGGATTGATGGGAGAAGGGACATCTCCGCGCAAAATGATCCGCTCCTGCTTTTTGTTAATATCCGGAACCGGAATCGCAGACAAAAGTGCCTGCGTGTAAGGATGCTGCGGGTTGTCGAACAGCGACTTTTTATCCGCGATCTCTACCACTTTACCGAGGTACATCACCATGACGCGATCCGAGATGTGACGAACGACGCCGAGGTCATGGGAGATGAACAAATACGTCAGCTTGAATTGCTTTTGCAACGATTTCAGGAGATTCAACACTTGAGCCTGAATAGATACGTCGAGTGCCGATACGGCTTCGTCACAAATGATCAGCTTCGGCTGCATCGCGAGCGCACGCGCAATCCCGATTCGTTGGCGTTGTCCACCGCTGAACTCATGCGGGAAGCGGTCAATTTGGTCCGGACGCAAGCCTACATAGCCGAGCAGCTCGATAATGCGATCACGGCGTTGATGGGCAGGTACGATATTTTGAATCGCCAACGCTTCTCCGAGAATAGCGGATACAGATTGGCGCGGGTTGAGCGAAGCAAATGGGTCCTGGAAAATGACCTGCAAATGCTTGCGCATGTCGCGCATTTGCTTCTTGGACATCGCCAGTAAATCTTGTCCCTCGAATAGTACCGTTCCGCTCGTCGGTTCATCCAGGCGGAGGATGGCACGACCGGTAGTAGATTTGCCACAACCGGATTCGCCTACAATACTCAGTGTTTCTCCTTCATGGATCGTGAAGCTGATGTCATCCACGGCTTTTACATGGTTGACGGTACGGCCTAAAATGCCGCCTTTGATCGGGAAGTGCTGCTTGAGATTTTTTACTTCCAGCAGTGGTTTTTTCGTTGGATTCGCTTGTGTCGTCATCATGATCATACCTCCACTTCCGTAGCAGTCTTGGTGTCGCCGTCCCACTCAGACGTATACATCCAGCAGCGTACTTTGCTTCCGTCTGCATACTCCAAGAGCTCTGGAAGCTTCGTATGGCACAGCTCTGTTGCATGCGGGCAGCGTGGAGCGAAGCGGCATCCAACTGGCATGTTGAACGGACTTGGTACATTTCCTTTAATCGCTTGCAGCTCTTCTACATCCTCATCCAGACGGGGGAGGGAGTTCATCAGCCCTACTGTATAGGGATGACGTGGATTCGCAAACAGGTTTTGTGCAGTCGTGTACTCCACCACTTTTCCTGCGTACATGACCGCAACGCGATCGCATGTTTCAGCAACAACGCCTAGATCGTGGGTAATCATGATAATACTCATGCCCATTTCGACTTGCAGCTTTTTCATCAGCTCGAGAATCTGAGCCTGAATGGTAACGTCCAAAGCGGTCGTCGGTTCATCCGCGATCAAAATTTCCGGGCGGCAGGCGAGAGCCATCGCGATCATGACCCGTTGACGCATACCCCCAGACAATTCATGCGGCTCTTGAGTCGCGCGTTTTTCCGGGGAAGGAATACCGACCAGACGCAGCATGTCTACTGCCTTGTCCCATGCTTCCTTCCGTCCCATGTTTTGGTGCAGGCGCAATACCTCTGCAATTTGCTCCCCAACCGAATAAACCGGATTCAGCGAGGTCATTGGCTCTTGGAAAATCATCGAAATCTCGTTGCCGCGGATTGCGCGCATGTCTGCTTCCGATTTTTTCGTCAGATCTTGCCCTTTGAAAAGGATTTCTCCTCCTACAATTTTTCCCGGAGGACTGGCAATCAAACGCAGGATCGAGAGGGAAGTGATACTTTTTCCACAGCCCGATTCTCCTACCAGACCTAGTGTCTCTCCTCTATTTAGAGAGAAATCAACGCCGTCCACCGCTTTACTGACGCCATCTTCTGTGAAAAAATGCGTTTGCAGATTGCGAACGTCCAGGATGATATCTTGTTGTTCCGGCATGGTGATCCCTCCTTAGTTCAGATCAATTCGTTTATTAAAGTAGCGATACAATACATCGACGAGCAGGTTCACGAACACGAAGATAATGGAAGCGATCAGTACGCCGCCTTGTACGACAGGCAAATCACGCATGCGGATCGCATCGACGATCAGACGGCCCAAGCCGTTGATGGCAAATACAGATTCTACTAGAACTGTACCACCCAAAAGGAAACCGAACTGCAAGCCCACGACAGTAATAATCGGGATCAGCGCGTTTTTCAAAGCATGCTTGTAAATGATGACTGTTTCACGCAAGCCCTTTGCTTTCGCTGTGCGGATGTAGTCTTGACGTACGACGTCGAGCATACTGGAGCGAGTCATACGAGCAACGATGGCAGCCCCGGCAGTACCGAGTGTGATCGCTGGCAAAACCATGTGCTTCCAGGTGCCCCAGCCTGCGACCGGGAAGAGTTGCAACTTGACGGAGAACGTGTAGATCAAGCTCAAGCCGAGCCAAAAGCTTGGCAAGGATACACCGAGCAAGGCAATGACCATGATCGTAATATCTGCAGCAGAGTATTGCTTGGTAGCAGAAATAATCCCTGCGATCATCCCGAGGACAACCGTTACAAAAATACTGGCAACGGCGAGCTCGATGGTAGCAGGCAAGCGTGCCATAATCTCATCCCACACGGGGAGATTGGAGCGAAGTGATGTCCCTAGATCGCCTTGGAACACATTGACAACATACTGCGCGTACTGAACCATAATCGGCTGATCCAAGCCGAGCTGAGTGCGCATTTTCGCAATCGTTTCTGCAGAAGCGCCTTCACCAGCAAGCAATACAGCCGGGTCGCCAGGAACCATTTGCATGATCAAAAAGACGACAAGAATAACACCGAGCAGGACGGGAATCATCTGCAGCAGGCGACGGGTAATGTAAACAAACATGTAGCATTCCCTCCTATTGTTTCATTCGTGGATCGAGAGCGTCCCTGAGGCCGTCCCCAAAGATGTTGAAGCCGAGAACAAGAGTTGCAATAGCGAAACCAGGGAACATGGCCAGATGCGGAGCGGTAAACAAGAAGTCGCGTCCGTTACTGAGCATGGCGCCCCACTCCGGCAGAGGAGGCTGTGCTCCCAGTCCGAGGAACGAAAGGCCAGCCGCGGAAAGAATCGCAGTAGCGAGGCGCATCGTTGCTTGTACGATAATAGGAGACAAAATGTTTGGAAAAATGTGTCTAAAGATAATCGTGAAGTCATTGGCACCGAGTGAGCGGATCGCATCGATGTACTCCAGTTTTTTCACGGTCAAGGTTGAGCCGCGGACGATCCGTGCAAATACAGGAATCGAGAAGATACCAACGGCGATCATCACGTTAAAGAGACTTGGCCCTAAGGCACTGACAATGGCTAGAGATAGCAGGATTCCCGGGAAGGCGAGCAGGACATCGATGATACGGGAGATGACTGTATCTACCCAGCCTCCGTAGTAACCGGATAATAAGCCGAGAATAATTCCGAAAAATGCACCAATAAAGACAGCAACAAATCCGACGGACATCGAGAGCTGTGTTCCGTATAAAAGACGGCTCAGTACATCCCGACCTTTGTCATCGGTACCCATCCAGTGTTCAGAAGATGGTGGCTTCAACTTATTAACCAAGTCAATCTCATATGGATCATGGGGAGCGATAAATGGTGCCAACAGGGCAATCGCGATGTAAAAAATCACGATACAGCCGCCTACCATGGCGAGTTTGTTTTTTCGTAGTTTCCTGTAAAAAGTCCGCCATCTGCTAGGGCGTGCAGCCGCTGCTTTCGGCGGAAGAGCTTGATTGGTTGGTGCGATCTCAACCTTCATGGTGTAACCCCTCCTTTGCTTACGTCAAAGTTATCAGAAAAATGTACGAAGTAAAGGCAATTTGAACAAGTCGTAAAAATAGTGAAAATAGACGTAAAGATTGTGCAAATCAAGTCTTTCCGCTTCCTAGATAATGGGGGAGAAAGGAATGGAGAGAGACAAAGAGAGGGTGGATAATGGATGGGCGTTACCTATTGGTTGACCAATGTTCGTTTGGAGACGGGCTACCGTCGGGAAAACGGTGTCGTCACGGGGACAGAGGCATCCTTGTTTCACATTTTGGTTAAAGACGGAAAATTCGCGCGCATTGCACCAGCGACAGAGAAGCTTACAGACGATATTTTGCAAAAGGATGCAAAAGGCTTATTGGCACTCCCATCTTTCGTAGAGAAGCATGTTCATTTGGACAAGACGCTTCAGGGAGAACCATGGCGGGCTGTTATTCCTGTGTCCAATATCATTGAACGCTGTGAAATAGAAAAGCGCACACTGCCGGGATCGCCGACAACTACACAAGAGCGTGCGGAGAATCTGCTGGAGATCCTCTTGTCCTATGGCTCGACACATGTGCGTACACATGTGGACATTTACCCGGAAGTGGGAATCTCCAATTTGGAATCAGTAAAAGCAGCATTAGCAACCTACACGGATCGAATCACCCACGAGATCGTGGCATTCCCGCAGCATGGCTTGTTGCGTACAGACGCAAAAGCACTCTTGCGTGAGGCATTGCGCCAAGGTGCGACTCATGTCGGGGGCGTGGACCCAGCTAATGTGGATGGCGATATAGAAGAATCCTTGCACCAAATGATGGAGCTGGCGGTAGAAGCAAACGCAGGTGTGGACTTGCATTTGCATGACCCGGGACATTTGGGAACCTACACAATGAAGCGACTGGCAGCAATGACCGTGGATGCTGGCTGGCAAGGCCGCGTAGCAGTCAGCCATGCGTTTGCGCTCGGAGACATCCCAGTGCAAGAAGCAGAAGAGATGGCGACGATCCTGCGGGAAGCAGGCATTACGATTATCACCAGCGTGCCATTTAGCCGCGTGATCCCACCTGTACAGCTACTGCACCAAAATGGCGTAGACGTTGCGGTCGGCTGCGACAACATTTTTGACACGTGGCAGCCATACGGAAATGGTGATGTGCTGGAACGCCTCTGGCGACTGGCAGAACGCAATCGTTGGCTGGACGAGCTGTCTCTGTCTCAATCTCTGCGTTTTATCACAGGTGGCAAAACGACACTGGCTGCCAACGGAACACAGTTATGGCCTGCACAAGGGGAAGACGCTAGCCTGATCCTCGTGGATGCGACCTGCTCGGCAGAAGCGATTGCGCGCCGTGCAGATCGACACGCTGTATTCTTCAAGGGCAAGCTTGCTTCTGGGCAAGTGGAAGAAGTGAACGTTTAAGAGGGGGGAAAAGCCGGTGAAATCTTCTCCTTATTGGATCGTCAACGCTCGACTGGAAATCGGGTATGAGTGGGAAGAAGGCGTGATCAGTGGAACGCGGACAGAGCTGTGCGATTTGCTTATTGAGCATGGAAAAATCACACGCATTGTCCCTTCCAGTGAAATTTTGGAGGATGGGCTGCCTAAAAAGGACGCGAAAGGCTTACTGATCTTGCCGTCTATGGCCGAGAAGCACATTCATCTGGAAAAAACGTATTACGGCGGCCCATGGAAGGCAACAACTCCCGTAAAAAACTTGTTCGAACGCCACGCTGAGGACAGAGGGCTGTTGCCGATGTATCTCAAGCAGGCACAGACAGGAGCAGAAAATATTCTCTCGCTGCTGGTGGAAACAGGAGTGACACATGTAAGAACGCATTGTCATGTGGACCCACAGGTTGGTCTTGGGTTTTTGGAAGGAATGAAAAGTGCGTTTGAGACGTATGCAGACCGTGTCTCCCACGAAATTGTTGCTTTCCCGCATTATGGGATGCTGCGTACACAAGCACGCGACATGGTACGTGAGGCACTGCGTCAAGGCGCCACTCATGTAGGCGGCGTCGATCCGGGTGGAGTCGACGGCGACATCGAGCGTTCCCTGCAAACGATGCTAGAGCTGGCAGTCGAAGCGGATGCCGATATTGACATGCATTTGCATGATCCGGGGCATCTCGGCGTGTTTACGATGAAGCGCCTCGCTGCTCTGACGGAAGAGGCAGGCTGGCAGGGACGTGTCACGATTAGTCACGCGATGGGATTGGGCGATGTTTCACAGGAGGAAGCTAAAGAGATGGCACAACGACTCGCCTCGCTTGGCATTTCTATTGCATCGACCGTGCCAATCAATCGCCCGACCATTCCGATTCCGTTGCTGCATCAAGAAGGGGTTGCCGTCATGCTCGGCAACGATAGCCTGACAGACAATTGGACACCCTTTGGCAGCGGAGACTTGTTGGAAAAAGCAGGACGACTGGCTGAACGCTTCCGCTTGACGGATGAAAGATCGTTAGGCGTAGCACTCGGCTTTGTGACAGAAGGGCGGATCACTCTCGATGACACCGGGAATCGCCTGTGGCCATTGGCTGGAGATGAGGCGAGCCTGATGGCGGTCGAAGCGACATGTTCAGCAGAAGCAGTTGCGAGACGTGCGAAGCGCAAGGTCGTGCTTTTCCAAGGCAACCGGGTAGCGGGTGAGTGGTAGTACTACTTTTAAATAGAAAGGATGTCATGGATAGATGTCTACAGCCTATTGGATAACCAACGTCCGCTTGGAGAGCGGATACCGCAAAGAAAATGACAAGGTGGTTGCTACAGATACTGAAGTGGCGCATCTATTAATCGAAGACGGACGAATTGCGCAGATCGTGAGTGGAGCCGCTCCACAAACCGAGCTGCCAACGAAGAATGCCAGCGGTCTGTTGGCACTGCCGTCATTTAGGGATATGCACATCCACATCGATAAAACGTATTATGGCGGCCCTTGGAAAGCCGTGACGCCAGTAAAAAACATCTTGGGTCGACTGGAAGAAGAGAGCCAGCTCATGCCGAAGCTGCTGCCAACAGCACAAGAGCGCGCAGAAAAAATGCTGGAATTGCTGCTGTCCGCAGGCTCCACCCATATTCGCTCCCATTGTAATATCGATCCGTACATCGGACTCAAAAACCTGGAAGCGACGATGGCAGCACTGGAAACCTTCAGCGGCAGATTGCAGTGCGAGGTCGTTGCCTTCCCGCAGCAAGGTCTTCTGCGAAGTAACCAGGTGGAGAACATCCGCCAAGCCTTGAAGATGGGGGCGACCTACGTTGGCGGTGTAGACCCGGCGACCGTGGATCAAAACATCGAGAAATCGCTCGCTACCATTTTTGAGCTGGCAGTGGAAGCGAATGCACCCATCGACGTTCATTTGCATGATCCGGATCATCTCGGGGTGTTTACATTCAAGCGTCTTGCTAAAATGACCGAAGAAGCAGGGTGGCAAGGTCGCGTTACCATCAGCCATGCCAATTCCCTTGCTGACATCAGTCTGGAAGAAGCAGGGGAAGTAGCAGAAATGCTCGCTGGCTTGGGCATTTCGATCACTTCCACTGTACCCGTGAACAGAGGGACGATTCCGATTCCATTGCTGCATGAAAAAGGCGTGTCTGTTTCTCTCGGAGACGACAGTATTACCGATCACTGGTCGCCATTTGGACAAGGAGACAGCTTGGAAAAAGCGGGCCGATTGGCTGAGCGCTTCCGCATGCAGGACGAACGTTCCCTGTCCCAAGCACTGGGCTTCATTACAGGTGGGAAAACGCCGCTGGATAAAGAGGGCAACCGCCAATGGCCGAATGTTGGCGACGAAGCGGATATTGTATTCGTTCATGCATCCTCGGCAGCAGAAGCAGTTGCACGCCGCGCGAAGCGCCAAGCTGTAATGTTCCGCGGGAATGTCGTTTCTGGGGCTTTGTAAGATCGAAAAGAAAATCTATAACAAAAACAGACACGCAATTGTGACGTGTCTGTTTTTGTGTTCATTTGCCTGCACCTAAAATGCATGGCACCAGCACAAAGGATCATCTCCCCCACAATGTGGGCAACAACCCCCTGTATAGCGAAGTCGAATTTGATCTGAATGCAGCACACCATAGTCGGTAATCGGTTCGACGCCCGGGATTGGTTCGTCCGGGGTCTCGCGCACTTTCATGTCCGACCACTTTCCGCTCCAGGAACATATACGGCACGTTAATCTCTCAGCTGTAGGGTGCAACGCATTCTCGATGACGATCATACATTCTTGACTGTTGGTATTACAGGTAGGACAATCGTGAAGTTTCATGATTCATCACCTCTCAAGTTTGCATACATCCTCAAAATAATCGACAACAACCTCACGGAATTCTTGGGCAGCGCGCGAAATGTACCGACTCTTGTGCCATAATAATGCGATTTCCCGTACCAATTCGTGATTCTCGACTCTTAGATACGAGATTTGTTCACGAGAATCTCTTGCCGTGCTTGGTATGAAGGCTATGCCGATTTCTGCTTCCACCAGTTGGATCAGCCTTGCAGGTTCATCTCCCTCATACACATAGGTGGGTGCGAATCCAACCGACTTGCATATAGTGTCCACGAGATCGCGTGTACCGTACCCTTTCTTTACACCGACAAACGATTCATCTTTCAGCTCTGTCAAAGATACGATGCTTCGGTCTGCCAGTCGATGTCCCCTTGGAACAGCTACGAGGATAGGGTCAATGAACACGATTTGACATTCGATGTCATCGTCTTGTACAGGAGGGGAGGACAAGCAAAAATCGACCTCTCCTCTATGAAGAAGCGTAACCATTTCCTGGGTGGTCAGCATTTGTACATGAAATTGGATATCGGGCCGCTTTTTCCGAAACTCGCGAAGGATATTCGGCAGCGTGCTCGCAGTAGTTACGGCTAATTCAAGAGTACCATGCTCCGGGTTGGATAGGTCGCGAAGCTCCAGTTTCCCTTGTTCCAATTCAAACAGAGCTCTTTCCACCCGACAGAGGAATTTGCTTCCGAACTCATTCAGACGCAGCTTTCTCCCTGTACGATCAAATAGCGGGACTCCCAGATCCTCCTCTAATCGTTGAATCGTTTTACTAAGGGACGATTGGGTCACATGCAGGCTTCGTGCAGCTTCGGTCACATGCTCCATACGAGCAACGGTAAGAAAGTATTGCAGTTGAAGAAGTTCCATTTAGCTCCTCCATTCATTCCTTTGAATCAATGGAATCATAACATGAAATACGTTGGAGTAAATGTTTGATTTCCAGTACGATATCATCAAAACGCTTTAAGGAGGGCTGAAAATGGGGGCTCACAACAGGTGGTTGATGATTTCCGTTGGACTAGGGATATTGTTGAACCCGTTAAATTCTTCGATGATTTCTGTTGCGATTGCAAGGCTGCAAAATGTGTACAGTCTTGATTTCACGGTTGTTTCGTGGATGATTTTCTCGTTCTACATTGCGAGTGCAATCGCTCAACCTGTCATGGGAAAGGCAAGTGATTTGTTCGGACGCAAGAAGATATTCCTTACCGGGCTTGTCGTATCTTTCGTTGCTTCCTTATTGGCTCCATTATCTCCAAACTTTGGGTGGCTCATTGTGTTCCGAATTGTGCAATCGATTGGAACAAGCATGATGGTTGCCGTTGGAATCGCCATTGTACGAATCCATATTACGGAGAAACAAGCGACTGCGCTTTCCGTACTGTCCATATTCCTGTCTGGAGCAGCTGCGATTGGACCTTTTATTGGCGGGGTATTGCTTCATTATTGGGATTGGTCAGCGATCTTTCTCGTTAATATTCCGTTCGTGGTGGCGAGCTTCCTGTTAGCCTGGAGGATGATTCCAAAGGATGGATCGGCAGCATCTGTTGCACATAAGATGTCCTTTCGAAAATGGTTGGAATTGATTGATGCAACAGGGATCATGCTCTTCGCGGTCGGTCTGGTTGCACTGCTCGTTGGATTGCTTTTCGCAAAATCATCGGGGCATGTCTCATGGTGGCATATCCTGGTTGGAGGGATCGGCCTCGTTACACTGGTAGCTTTCGTACGACATGAGTTAAAAACGACTTCTCCGTTTATTCCGCTGCGGACATTCGCGAAGTATCCTGCGATGACGTGGGTCAATATCGAATTCATGCTCGTTAACGTCCTTTTTTATTCGCTTTTTTTCGGCCTTCCATCCTACCTGCAAATGGTTCGTCATGTCAGCGAGTTCCATACAGGAATGCTCATGCTCAGCTTAGGTTTATGCTCCCTCATGGTATCTCCACTAGCAGGACGATGGATTGATCACTCAGGACCTCGGCCGGCATTGCTCACATCCGCCATGCTGATGACATTTGGGTCATTGTGGATCGTGACGTTAAAGCAAGATTCACATGTGATCAGTGTGTGTGTGGCGTTAGCGGCATTCGGCATTAGCAACGGGTTAAACAATGTCGGCATGCAAGCAGCCTTGTTCAAAAGCTCTCCAAAAGAAATCATAGGCGTAGCATCCGGATTATTTCAAACATCCAGATACCTGGGAACCATTCTCTCCTCATTATTGATCGGCATTGTAATGGGAGATAAGTTCAGCGCCGAGGGTTTGCAAGTGCTGGGCATTATCCTCACGACAATCGCGCTGTCTTTGGTACTCATGAGTTGGCGACGGGAATCAGGGCAGCGGGGAGAGTCGTAGGTTCGCTCATCCCTATTCAAAATCGCAGGCATGATCCATCACAAATTGTTTGAATTTTTCAGTGGCAGGTGATAAATATCTCCCTTCTACCCAGGCAATTCCAATTGTCCGTTGGCACTTCGGGCTTTTGACAGGGATTTGTGTGATCTTACTCTGGTCCGTTCCTTTTAAATTGGGCAACAGGGAGATTCCCAGTCCAGCAGCGACCAGTCCTGCAACGGTATCTGCTTCCTCTCCTTCAAAGGTAATGGGAGGTGTAATTCCCGCTTCCTGAAACAATTGCTCGACAGTGATCCGAAGGGAGTATCCTTCTTTTAAATGGATAAAGGATTCATCCGCAATCTCTTCCAACGTAATCGAGGTACGATTTGCATATTTGTGGTCTTTCGGGACAATCACAAAAAGTTCTTCATTCCAAAGCGGCTTCCATACAAAGGGAGATTTCATATCCATAGGAGCAAGTAGACAAAGATCAAACTCTCCTCCTTGCAACTGATTCATAAGCGTATGGGAGGGACCTTGTCCGAGTCGAAAATGAATGTTGGGGTAGAGGGAGCGAAAAGAAGCCAGTAAATCAGGGATACGACTGGTACTTAATGTGTGCAGAAACCCAAGAGATACCTCTCCCTTATCTGGATCAAGTAAATCCATGATTTCTTGTTTTCCCTCATGATATTCCTTCATCATATTTTCGACTCGCTTTAAAAAGAGATGACCATATTTATTGAGCCGAATCGAACGTCCTTGACGGTCAAACAGAGGAACGCCTATTTCATCCTCAAATCGGGCAATCGAACGACTGAGGGCAGACTGGGAAATCGAGAGAGCTTCGGCCGCTTGTGTCACGTGTTGGATTCTTGCCAGGGTTTGAAAATATTCGAACTGTTGCCATTCCATTCGAAAGCACCACTTTCCGTTTGGAGTTTTCATTACATAAATGCATGAAAAACATGATTATAATGAATTATACATCATAGATAAATGGTGGTACCATGAAACCATAATCATCCTGAAATGATATGGTGATCGCATGATACAACAAGGTACAGCACTCTTCCGCAAAACCAGCTTTGCTTTTTTTGCCGCTGGTTTCAATACGTTTGCGATTCTTTATTGCGTACAGCCCTTAATGCCGGAATTTTCAAAAGAATTTTCAGTTAGCCCAACGACAGCAAGCCTTTCCCTCTCCATTACAACAATGGTTCTTGCCGTCAGTATGCTCGTTCTTGGTTCGCTGTCTGAAGTATGGGGACGCAAGCCAATTATGATCGTTTCCATGCTCGCTTCGTCTGTGTTTTGTATTCTCACAGCATTCAGTTCGAATTTTCATGTTCTCCTGGTATTGCGAACGATTGAAGGGATTTCATTGGCGGGTTTGCCCTCCATCGCAATGGCCTATCTTGGAGAAGAAATCGAATCCAAAAGTCTGGGAGCGGCTATGGGTCTCTATATATGCGGGAATTCCATTGGGGCTGTGTTTGGCAGGGTTTTCTCAGGTATGGTGAGTGACTACTTCGGCTGGCAGATCG
This sequence comes from Brevibacillus brevis, assembly GCF_022026395.1. Lineage (NCBI taxonomy): Bacteria > Bacillati > Bacillota > Bacilli > Caryophanales > Paenibacillaceae > Brevibacillus > Brevibacillus brevis. The sequence continues at coordinate 1,642,908 of NZ_CP041767.1, forward strand.
CAATAGGGGGGATTGGTCTCATCAGTTTGGCTGCCACACTGATTTTTTGGAACACCTTACCACCGTCACAAAATTTTAAGGCACGCCCATTCGTAATGAGAAAGTTAGGTCTGTCTTTAGTAGACCATCTAAAGGCTCCAAGTCTCATTTGTTTATTTGTCATCGGCTTTATACTATTAGGGAGTAATGTAGCGTTGTTCAATTACATCGCTTATGTATTGCTCGAAAAGCCCTATTCACTCAGCCAAACATTTATCAGTTGGACGTTTTTAATTATGATCATCGGAATGTTCAGCTCCGTCTGGACAGGAAAATTAATAGATCGTCACGGTAAGCAAAATCTGTTATTCACAAGCTTGTTTCTCGCATTGATCGGCGTCTGTTTGACGTGGGAAGCGAATCTCATGATGAAGATAGCAGGACTTGGATTTTTTACTTTTGGATTTTTTGGAGCGCATGCGGTTGCAAGCAGTTGGGTAGGACAGCTTGCTTTACAGAACAAAGCACAGGCCTCTTCTTTGTATTTATTTTTCTACTACACGGGTTCAAGTGTAGGAGGAACACTTGGGGGATTGTTTTGGTCCGCATACGGATGGGGAGGCGTCATCAGTATGAATGTCGGCTTTCTCCTAGTCGGCTTCATCCTTTGGGCGTGCGTCTCAAAAATGGTGCAGAACGCGAAGAAAGTGACCAAAATCGCCGAGACTTGTGCCTCAAAATAAAGAAAACGGAAAAACTCAGTATCGTTTGGTGATACGAAGTCTTTCCGTTTTTTTATAGGTCAAACGATAAGCCGAATGCCAACGCCATTAAGACGGCGAAAGCACCACCTGCAAGCGAACCAGCGAGATTGACCGCATCGTTGTTCCAACCAGTGCGACCGCGGATTCGTACGGCTGGCGTGCCACAGTGACGAGCTTGCTCGATTTCACGACCGCAAGCTGTGCAACGGTACATTTGCTGCCAAGTCGCACCGATCCACGAATCAACCAGTGACCCTATTACGCCAGCCAGTCCTGCTATGCCGATCCAAGCTGCCAGTCTAAGGGCAGGTGTGATCACATCCGGCGCGGGTTGATCGGTTACCGCAAGCAGCAACCACGCTGCACCGCCGATAAATAGTCCACCGGCAAGCGATGCACCCATTCCCAGGCTAGAAACGCCGCCGGAAGTGCCAGGCGGAACACACTGCCCCGTTTTGATTGATCGCGGAGGCTTCCGGCTCAGGCCGCCGATTTCTGTTGCCCATGTATCGGCTGTGACCGCTGCCATCACGCCGAGGAACGCGTACCACCAAAGCGGATGCGACCACACCCAATTTGCTACACATAACAGTAATCCGAGCCCTCCGTTTGCGAGCACCTGGCCAGCATCGCGTCTCCCCGTTTTCTCATAACCGCTCTCGGCCTCTTCCTTTTTATGCTTTTTCCACTTGGATAATAAAGTGGACGAGACAAAAAATGCGATGAGGGAGCCGAACCAGATAAGGCTTCCGAGTGCGTACATCACGGTGCCCAGTATCACCGCCGCCAAAAAGCCGGAACCAGACAGCGACCGTTTTACATAAGCCGCCCCTGCAATCCCAGCGCTGCAGGCCAGACCGATTAACCACTCCACAGTTTCCCGCCCCCTTTGCTTTGAACTATTATACCTCGGAAGTAGGCAAGATGAGCGGTTTCCTTTAGAAAATGGTAATGACAGAATAGAGGAGGAACAAACACTTGCCCATATTGATTTGCTTATCGTATTTGGCAAAAACTTTTTGAAATGCCGCCCCAAATATGACCCACAATAATAAAGCCGCGCACCCGATCAGTATCGTTGCACACATGGAAAAAAGCATGGCCGTTTGTGAATCATGGTACGGCAGTATGAAAGTTTATCGTGCTATGTTTGAAAAATACCTAGAAGAACGAGGGCTTGCCTTTTCTCAAATGATGGAACTGTGGAGCATTGAGGCAATCAAACGATGTGTAAGGAGTGGGCTAGGTATCACTTGTTTGCCGTTAATGACTGTAAAAGAGGAAATTGAGCAGAGAAAGGTAAAGATCATTCCCTGTGACAGCAGCTTTCCTACTATTTTTGCGCAAGTCGTTTATCACAAAAACAAATGGGTTTCTCCAGCCATGACGGAGTTTATTGCGATAACGTTACAACATGAAAAAAGTTGGGCATAGATAGACGTGTTGTACGAACGGGTATCTTAATAAAGAAAGGATGATTTGTTATGATGACTTCTCTTAAAGAGAATGCGGTGTCGTTTTTGCAACTGGTAGCGTCGGGGAAGGTGCGGGAAGCATACCAAAGATACACTAGTCCGAATTTCCGCCACCATAATCCCTTTTTCCGTGGCGATGCTCATTCTCTCATGCTCGCAATGGAAGAGAACGCCGCAAAGAATCCGCATAAGATTCTCGAAGTGAAACGTGCCATCGAAGAGGGGGATATCGTTGCTGTCCATTCCCATGTAAAGCAAAACCAAGAGGATCTTGGGGGAGCTGTGGTCCATATCTTCCGTTTTCATAACGACCAAATCGTCGAATTGTGGGATGTAGGCCAGCCCATACCTGCTGATTCTCCCAATGAGAATGGAATGTTCTAAGACAGTAAGTACGGCAGCCAGTGCATATGGCTGCCGTTTGAGCTTAATCAAAGATTGTCATTTCCTTATTATAGATATCCAGCACTTCCATCTTCACCATACCACCTAGATGATGTGGCACGAAATCAGACAATTCTTTTAGTGCCATATGGAATTCATCGATTCTTGTTTCATCTACTAATTCAATACAGAGGAATGCATTTTTCGTATGTTCTGTTAGCATCGTCCTCTGAGCTTCACGCCAATTCCAGCATCTGCATATGGCACCGACATCGTCTTTATAAACAATTTCCCCTTCATAAGGCGAAGCATTTTCATCCTGTCCCAATGGGATAAAGGGTTCGTTGCCATTTGCTTGCGTTAGCCGAATATCGCCTACAAAAGTGTCGATATCTTCTCCGCCACACGGAAGTCCATATCGCAGTGAAATGGAATTATAGATGTCAACAAGCGGGTTTATGGTTCCGATCGGATTGCCATTTTTCACTCTTTTTAATAAAGCTTCAATGGAGCACCTTGCCCCTTTCTTCGTCTTGAATTTCTGAAAAGCTTCTCGCCAAACGGAAATGACAGGGTTACTGCTGAATTCCTCCAGAGTAAAAAATTTATGTGCTTCTTTCTCCGCCTCCTGCAGCAGCTTCTCGTATTTTTCAACGTCTCTACGTGAATTATCAATCCCCTGGCAAATCACGATGCCTATTTTTGCATGGGGAAATAACGACCAGAAATCATCTTCAATGAGAAATTTCGACATAACCTATCTCTCCGTTTCCTTTCACTAATTATGTTTTGGAGGGGCTCGCAAAGGCAGAGAAAATCCCGAGAGCAATATATAAATAACCAGTGATCCGATTCATTACCTTTGAACTCGCCCTACTACCCACAATCCGCTTTCTCATACTTGCTGCGAGAAAGGCATACAGACCATCGCTAACAAAAGCAAGGATAATAAATATCGTTCCTAAAAGCAAAAATTGAGCGGTGACTGACCCGGCAGTAGGTGATATGAATTGCGGAAAGAAGGCTAAAAAGAAGAGTGCTGTCTTGGGATTCATTACCTCTACAAGCGCTGATTCGTAAAAAATCTTTCGTAATTTTTTGCGAGGGGCTTTTGGAATTTCAGAAACCGTGCTATCAGCTTTAGAAAATAATGTCTTACACCCCAGATAGATTAGATAAGCAGCACCCAGGTACTTCACGATATGAAAGGCTGTTGCTGATGTCATAAGGATCGCAGAAACGCCAATTGCCCCAGCTAAAACGTGAACAGAACCACCAAGAGACACTCCTAGAACTGATACCAGACCAGCTTTCTTCCCTTGATCGATACTTCTTGCCATAATATAAAACACAGCTGGTCCAGGTATGATTAACAATGTAGAAGCGGCAATGACAAATAGCCAAATAGTTGAAAACTCCATAAGAAGCAACTCCTTGTTGTATCTATAGGCTGATCATTTAAATAACTCTTTTCGTTGCTCACGCATCCACTGAGCAACCTGAATTTCCTCTTGATCATTTGATTTTTCAAGCTCTGCCACAATCGATTGATAATCGGTGTTGTTGCGATTTTGACTCATTTTGGCTGCCGCTTGAATCGAGGTGATTTCAATCTCAAAACCAACGATTCCTTTCATTTCTCTCTCAAGCAATTCAGGATGAAAGGTCTCCCAGAGTCGACCATTTTCCCGGTGAGATTCATAGTGTGTCAGCATTTTATCCAAAGCCGACTTCAGTTCATCCTTCGTGAGAATACGTGCTGTCCCATACGCATGTACAGCGAGATAGTCCCATGTGGGAACCTGTTCACTCTCATACCAGCTTGACGAAATGTAAGCGTGCGGTCCTTGAAAAATCAGCAAAACATCTCTATTGTTATCCAACGTTTTCTTCTGCATGTTTCCGTATGCAATGTGCCCAGTTGCATAGATTTTCCCTTCCTCTTCACGAATTTCCAACGGGATATGCGTAGCCAACGGGCGGTGTTCATCAACTGTAATCAATAGGGCAAACGGATTAGACTTCATCATCTGAACGGCCTCATCATGTTCCATACGATATTGCTTAGGAACGTACATAGGAACCACCCTTTCAACTTGTATTTGAACCAAGAGTATGATACAAACTGACATAAAAAAAGATACAATAACAAACAAATGTACATGTCAGGAGAGGTGTTAATGAAAAATACCATTTTTACATTCAAGGATAACTCTCCTAAATACAAACAAATCTACGAGAAATTTAAATCATTTATTGAACAAGGCGATATTAAGGCCGATGAGCCATTGCCCTCCATTCGTCAGCTTGCAGATTCCTTACATGTAAGCCGTAATACAACATTAATGGCGTATGAACAACTTGTTGCGGAAGGGTACATTCGTGGAGAGGGACGAAAAGGGTATTTTGTAAATGAGTTAGAGCCCGTTTTATTTCAAGAGGCCCGCGGTTCTTCTACTCACAAGCAAACAGAGCCGGTACCATCTGTTCGCATTGATTTTCGCGCAGACGTCGTCGATCAATTGCATTTCCCTTTAAAAACATGGCGGAGGATCTCGAATCAAGTATTAACGGAAAAGGACAGCTTTCGGTACGGGGAACCTTTTGGTGAATGGAGTCTACGTGAGCAAATCGCAGCGTATTTACTCCAATCTCGTGGGGTGAGAACAGAACCAGATGCCATCATTATCGGCAGTAGTACCCAACAAATGCTTGTGTATCTCGGTCTGGTCCTGAAACATGATTTTTCCAGCGTGATTGTGGAAGACCCTGGTTATGATGGCGCTAGAAAAGCTTTTCAATTAAATCGTTTTACACTGGAAACGTTACCTGTTTATGAGACAGGTGCTGATTTTTCACACCTGGAACATAGGAAATCACGATTGATTTATGTAGCGCCGTCGCATCACAGTCCATATGGGGTCAGTATGCCCATTCAACAAAGGCATGCACTCATCCATTGGGCAAAAAATAGGCAAGGGTATATTATCGAAGACGATTATGATAGTGAATATCGCTATACCCAACAACCATTTCCGGCTCTCGCTTCCATCGATTCAACGAGAGTGATTTATCTCGGGAATTTCTCGAAATGCTTTCTGCCAGGGATTCGTTTAAGCTATATGGTGTTGCCACAGCCACTGATCAGCTGTTATAAAAATCAATTCGCACATTTCGAGAGCACCACTTCACTCCTTAGCCAATTCGCCATGGCGAAATTTATGGAAGAAGGGGAATGGAATCGGCATATTAAACGCATGCGTCTTGTTTATAAACGAAAAATGCAGCACTTCGTTTGTGAATTAAGGAAGCATTTCACGCACCATATTTCAATCATTGGCGAGCAGTCTGGTTTGTACGTACTGGTCAAAGTACACCTGGAACGCTCAGAAGAATGGCTCATTCAACAAGCTTCTCTTCAGGGAGTTAAAGTTTATCCGACTTCACTCTTCTTCATAAAAAACAAAACGGAAGAACCGATTATTAAACTTGGTTTCAGCAATTTATCAACTGATGAAATTCAGCTTGGTGTAAAGCTCTTAACAAAGGCTTGGTTACAACATGACGGGTTCGATAGCTCAAGCTTTTAAGCCCGAACAAACACCCAAGCTGGTAGGAGAAAAAAGAAGAAATAAGCGAAAGTCTTTGGGATACCAACCGAATTCTTCTTTTTTCTCCCCACCACCAAAGGCTCGATTTTGACAAAAAAATAAAGACTTCACTGAAAAATCAGCGAAGCCTCCGTGGTCTATCTGGCTACTTTGTTTCTCCCATTCTCTCCAAAGCACCATGCACAATTTTCCCTTTAAACATAACAGCAGCCCGACGAGATTTTCTCGCAATCGCTTCCGCTGAGCAGGAGCTTTCTGCAAACACGATGCTTGCCACGTTGCCAACCTTCGGCCATGCACGGTTGCCATCTTTATCGAGCGTTGTTTTTCCTCCGGTGATGAAGTACAAGGATTGCACCAATGATTTCTCATCGACCCAACGGTAGCGCTCGACCAGACGGTTTAGCTTATCGAGCATATCGCCTGTTCCATAAGGCGACCATGAATCGTAGAACCCATCATAGCCAAGTGCGACATGTACGCCTTTGGCATGAAGCATCGGAACAGGTGGCATTGCCCGATTAATCGGAACGGTCGTCAGGATCATCGTTCCCAGCTTGGACAATCGATCGGCCATGTCCGAGCTTTCTTCCAACGACACATCTCCGAGCGCAAAGGCATGACTGATGGCCATACGGTTCTGCCAGCCTGCTTCCTCGGTCAGATCGAGCAATCTTTTGATCGTATAAAAGCCGAGTGTCCCCGGATCATGCAGATGAATATCGACATCCGCGTCTGCTTCCACTGCAATGTCCATCATTTCGCGCAAGGAGCCTTCCAACTCATTATCGATCCCAGCCGGGTCCAAGCCCCCAACCAGTGTAGCGCCTTCCTTCATTGCTTGTCTCATCAAGGAGCTTGCTTGTGTGCGCAGGAGTCCCTGCTGCGGGAAAGCGACGATTTCATACGTCAGGCGATCACTGTACTCTTCCAAGGCTGCACGCACACCCTCCAGGTTTTTCAGGCCAATGTATGGATCGATGTTGACGTGTGTGCGTACATGTGTGGCACCGCCTTTGATATGGAGCTGGAGCATCGCTTGTGCGCGCTCTTTGGTCGTCCCTGTCATCAGCGGCATTTCTTTTGCTTCGAACTCCAAGCGATCAATCAGTTTTTTCGGAGGAAGGCAAGATTTCCAGGTTGCGCCCGCATACGTTTTATCCAGATGATTATGCTTTTCAACAAAAGAGGGGAGGGCCAATAAACCTTTTGCATCTTCTTGCGGTAAAGTGGTGTCGAGTGGTTCGTTCGCCGATACGATCTCTGCGATTTTGCCGTCTTCGATCTTCAAATGACAGATTTCCGAGAGTGTGTGAAAGACGCCGTCTTCTCCTGTTTCAAAACCTTTATCGAGACGAACGTTGGTTAACCAAAAAGCTTGCATCACTAGAAATCAGCCCTTTCTCTATCTTGCAAGTAGTGGATGAGAGTCCAGTCTAGTTGTCTTCATTAATTGTAGTGAATATTTCGAACAAGGTTGTTCATCTTCTTTACTAGTTTTTGCATGATCTTTACGTATTGTGTGGAATCTTGCCTGTTTTCGAAAAGGAGTAAAGATTGTGCAAATACATGTAAAGGTTTTGAAACAAATTTTACAGAATATTTCCTATAATAACGAAGGATGCAATGGAGTGAAGAAGACGGAACGAGAAAGATAGGGAGGATCGTCATGAAAAAGAAAATAACCGCAAAATATGTCATCGGTTTTGACGGCGAAGATCATGTGATTATCAAAGATGGGGAAGTCGTTTACGAGAATGACACCATTGTTTATGTGGGGCACGATTTTGATGGCGAGGTAGATGAAGTGATCGATGCGGGCAATGCTGTAGTCAGCCCGGGCTTCATTGACCTGAATGCGTTGGGTGATATTGATCACGATATCGTACATTTGGAGCAAGCTTCTGCTCGAAACAAAAATATGCTTTGGTCAGAAGACTACTACCGCAAAGGCTACCATGAGGTAATGACCCCTGAGGAAGAGGCATTCAAATCCCTTTACGCCTACAGTCAATTGATTCTTAATGGGGTAACGACAGCGATGCCGATTACATCTGTCTTCTACAAGCGCTGGGCGGAAACGTATGAGGAGCTGGCAGCGGCAGCCGATCATGCAGGGCGCTTGGGATTACGTATGTACATGGGGCCGAGCTACCAGTCTGGTATGCGTGTCGTGAAGGCTAATGGAGAGATTGAAGTACTGTGGAACGAATCGGAAGGACAAGCAGGTCTGGAGCGGGCTGTACAATTTGTCAAAGATTTCGATGGGGCTCATAACGGACTCATCCGTGGAATGCTGGCACCAGAGCGAATCGAGACTCAGTCTGTAGAGAACCTGATCAACACAAAGCGTTACAGTGAGGAGCTCGGATGTCCGATTCGTCTGCATGCTGCGCAAGGTCTCTACGAATATACGGAAATCCATCGTCGTCACAACAAATCACCGATTCAGTTCCTGAATGAGATCGGCTTCCTCGGAAAGAAAACGGCAATTCCGCACGCACATTTCATTCCAGGCTTTAGTAAGGCGAAATTCGGAGAGGGAGACGATTTGGCGATCCTCCAAGAGACAGGTACGACTGTGATTCACTGTCCGCTAGTAGTCGGTCGCCACGGCGAGGCACTCGAATCGTTTGCCCGTTACAAGCGTCGTGGTGTCAACATCGCGATTGGAACTGATACGTTCCCGCCTGACTTCATCCAAAACATTCGCACAGCCAGCATGCTGTCCCGTTTGGTGGAAGGCGATGTCGCGGATTCCAGCTACGCGGATATTTACCGCGCAGCGACATTGGGCGGAGCACGTTTCCTTGGAAGAGATGATCTGGGACGATTGGCGCCGGGGGCAAAAGCAGATATCATTGCCATCGATCTGGACGGTTTCCACATGGGGGCGGTTGATGATCCAATCCGCACGATCATCGCGTGTGGCTCGGGGCGTGATGTAAAGCTCTCCATTATTGCTGGACGCACCGTAATGAAAGACCGTCTCCTGCCAGGAGTTGATCTGGAAGAGATCAAAGCGAAGGGACAGCGTTACTTTGACAAAATGCGTCTGGGTTACGTCGAGCGCGACTATCAACAGCTGGGCGAAAAAGAGCTGTTCAAGCCTTCTTTTCCAATCGTGAGCAAACCATAGCCTGTACAAAAAGAAGAAGCACAATCTGCTAGAAACGGCGGATTGTGCTTTTTTCACTTACCGGATGAACCCGCCTTCGGAATGCATAATCTGTCCGGTAATCCACTCCGCTTCGTCACTTGCCAAAAAGGCGACAAGACGTGCTGCATCCTCGGGCTGTCCAATCCGTCCGAATGGAAATTGCTGCAAAAGGTAATGCTTGATTTCGTCGTTCATCCAGCCTGAATCGGTGGGCCCAGGATTTACAGCGTTGACCGTAATCCCTCGCGTAGCTACTTCGGCAGCAAGTGTCGTCGTCAGGGCATCCACGGCTCCTTTTGTTGCCGCATACGCGATCTCACCAACCATCGGGCCTTTGGACTGACCAGATGTCATGTTGATGATTCGGCCTCCGCGTTGTTGGGAGAAGCGACGTGCAAATTCCACACTGAGCATCGTCGTTGCCCGGACATTGATGGCATAATGTGCGTCCAAACTGCCTATATTCAGCGCCTCGTAACCGTCATTTGTCGAGTAGCAAGCGTTGTTGACGAGGATGCTTGGCTCACCAAGTTGTGCTGTAGCTGCGTCGAGCACCTCCTTATAGGCATCAGACTGAGACAGGTCGACCTCGATTCCCGCACATCTGACCCCGTAGCGTCTGATCTCTTCCTGCAAGATGGCGGGTTCATCCTTATGAAACCCATGCGCCATGGAATGGTCATAGGCGGTCCAGTACGTATGGAATATATCGGCTCCGTGTGAGGCAAGCATTTTACAGATTGCAGCCCCAATCCCTTGAAGGCGGCTGGCTCCTGTTACTATGGCAATTTTTCCGTGCAGGCCATGGTGCGTGGTCATACATATCCCTCCTCATTCTGTCTCTATCCATTCTTTTCGGGATACCTATTCCCGTCATCCTGCCTATGAAGAAAAAAATTGATCACGAAATGATTGCGAAGTTTTCGCTAAATAACCATAAAATGTAGAGGCAGGAGAAACTTACGCTGGAAATCATGCAAAATTGTTGCTATTTTGTATATATAGGAAGTTTCAAATCGTGGTTTTCATACTAAGGGAGATGTAGAAGATGGAGTGTCAGTTAACAATTACCCGGACAGAACAGAAAAAAGAGAAACCAGCTTCTGACAAGCTGGGGTTCGGTGTTCATTTTACCGATCATATGTTCACCATGGATTATACAGAAGGTAAAGGATGGCATGATCCACAAATCGTCCCTTACTCTTCGCTGACATTGGATCCGGCAGCAATGGTGTTCCATTATGGGCAAGCTGTCTTTGAGGGTTTGAAAGCTTATCGCAACCAAGAGGGCAAGGTTAGCTTGTTCCGTCCTGATCAAAACTTCAAGCGTATGAACCGTTCGCTTGAGCGTATGAGTATGCCGTTGATCGACGAGGAATTCATGGTCGAGGCATTGAAACAGCTGGTGGCAGTAGATAAAGAATGGATTCCAACCGAAAGCGGACAGTCTCTCTACATTCGTCCCTTCGTAATTGCGACAGAGCCATGCTTTGGTGTGCGCGCTTCGCATACGTACAAATTGGTAATCGTGCTCTCTCCGGTTGGAGCGTACTATGCGGGTGGCATGCAGCCCGTGAAAATTTATGTAGAAAACAACTACGTTCGTGCGGTAAGAGGCGGAACAGGAAACGCAAAAGTGGCAGGTAACTACGCAGGCGGTCTGAAAGCACAAGTGGAAGCGAAAGAAAAAGGCTATGAGCAAGTGCTGTGGCTCGATGGCGTAGAGAACAAATATATTGAAGAAGTAGGCAGTATGAACGTGTTCTTCAAGGTAAAAGGGGAAGTGTGGACCCCAGCATTGAACGGAAGCATTCTGGAGGGGATCACGAGAGATTCGACCATCCAATTGCTCAAGGACTGGGGAATTCCAGTCGTAGAGAAGCGGATTTCCATGGAAGACCTGCATACTGCTTACGTCAATGGTGAGCTGGAAGAAGCATTCGGCACCGGAACAGCGGCTGTTATTTCCCCGGTCGGTGATCTGAACTGGAACGGGCATCAGATGATCATTAACGGTGAAAAAACAGGGGAATTGACGATGAAACTGTACGACGAGATGACAGGAATCCAGTACGGTGAGCGTGAAGACAAGTTTGGCTGGTCGGTAAAAGTGACAGAATAGTCACGCCAGCAGCATAAGAGGCATAGCCTTCTCTTTTTCGGGAGAGGGCTATGCCTTTTTTGAGCTGGAGAAGGATCACTCAATTTCGCGTGGGTACTGGTAAGTCCAAGTATTTCACCTCTTGACAGGAGTTGTGTAAAATATTACCTTTTGTGGTAATACCACAAATATTTGTTATAGGACCAGCAACGCAGGGAGGCGATCATGACAATGGAGAAAAAAGGGGGAAAGAAAGAACGGTCGTCGGATCAAATTGAGAAAAAATTAATCAAAGCAATTTTGACCCGCGAGTATCCTGCAGGAAGTACGCTGCGGCCCGAACGGGAGTTGGCAGAGTACTACGGGGTAGGCAGGCCAACCGTAAGAGAAGCACTGCAACGCTTGGAAAGAGATGGCTGGATCACTGTGCGGAAAGGACATCCGGCAATTGTCAACGATTATTGGCATCAAGGCAATATCATGACCCTTGTCCATATCATACAAAACCACGACGATGTTACGGATGAGTTTATTTCGTACTTGCTGGAACTGCGGATATCGTTGGCTCCTGTTTACATTCGTAACGCGGTTGCTGCTCATCAGCCGAAGGTGGTCGCATTGCTTGCGAATCTCGATCAACTGAAACCTGATGCCGATTTTTATGCAGCGTTTGACTGGGAGCTGCAGAAAAATCTGACGAGGCTTTCCCCAAATCCTATCTATTTACTGATTGTAAACAGTTTTGATTCTTTTTATCTAAAAATGGCGCGAAAGTATTTTTCCATCCCGGAACACCGCGAGGCATCTTGGCACTATTACCATCAGCTTTTGAAAGTCTCTTTGCAAGGAGATTACATCGAAGCAGAGCGTGTAGCCAGAAAGGCAATGGAAAAAAGTTTGGAGCTGTGGAGAAACCGAACCGTGTTGGAACAAGACAAGTGAAGGAACACAAGAGGAGGGCGTTCTGATGAAGGCAAAGTTTCTGAAGGAATTCTTTACGTTTCCGGATATCCTCATCATGAGCATTCTATTCCTGATTAGTTTGACTTTCACTCTTTCTGAATGGTACGTGTTGAAAACATGGGTGGCACTCGTGGCTGGGATGATTGGATATGCGGCAAGTGAATACTTGATTCATCGATTTCTCTTTCACCTCAAACCGCCTCGAAATCCATTTTTTCTCCAAATGTTAAAGCGTTTACATTATGATCATCACGCCGATCCGAACAACTTGCACCTGCTATTCTTGCCCGTTTGGTACAGCTTGCCGCTCATTGCAGGTACCGGAGCCATTTGTTATCTGCTTACTTCCGACATGATTGCGACCAATGCCTTTGTTACAGGCGTGATCGGATTTCTGCTATTTTATGAATGGACGCATTATATCGCCCACCGCCCGGTTCAACCCATATCTCCATGGGGGCGTTGGATGAAAAAGCTCCATCTATGGCATCACTTCAAAAATGAACATTATTGGTATGGTGTTACCAGCCCGGTTTTTGACGTCATGCTGGGGACTTACAAGAATGAACAGGATGTCGAGAAAAGTTCAACCGTGAGAGATCTGGAAAGACGGTGGGACAAAGATGTTGAAGTGTAATTGGTCTTTCATGCACGGCCATCTCTTTTTGAGGGATGGTTTTTTCTTTAGATTTAAAAGCTACCGATAAACGCCAAAGCTGGTGAGAAGAAAAAGCACAGGGCTCGCAGACCTTGACAACGCCTACCCAGTCGGAACTTCAAAAAGGAGACAACGCTTGTCGAACACTTCTTCCTCGAGAAACTTCCCCCCGTAGGGTGGCTTTGGCTCGACGGTCCCTTTTTGAAGTGGAGACGTCCAGTGATTCCCCCTTGCTAGCGTGTCAGTGTCGAAGAGAACTGTGCTTTTTCTTTTCCTCCACTATGGTAGGTAGCTCCAATAGAGTTATTTTGAACATTCAAAAACGACATAGTAAAGAAAATGAAAAGAAAGGTAAAGATAATGAAAAGATTAATAGTAAGAAAATTAGTAATATTTAGTCATGCCATTTTCTTTTCATTCTATCATCCAGAACAAGGGGGCATTCACAGTGAAGAAGAAGCACATGCTAGGATCCATTCTCGCCCTGTCTGTCTTGGTTTCCACAGTCTTGGCAGGCTGTGGGGGCAGTCAGACATCCAGTGGGACGAATTCCGCGTCCAACTCCAATCAAGCTTCGTCTAGCCCCGCTTCTTCATCGGCCGCAGCAGGTGGAGGCGGTACCTTGATTATTGCGCGCTTGTCCGATGCGAATAATTTGGACCCGCATTTCAGTACCCAGATTAATTCCATGGCAGTGACGCAGCACAAGATCTATGAAGGTCTGGTCATGTTGGATCGGAATAGCGAGTACAAACCTCTTTTGGCAAAGGAATGGAAACAAAAGGATGATGTCACCTGGGAGTTCACACTGCGTGACGGTGTTACCTTCCACGATGGGGAGCCTTTTCATGCAGAAGCGGTGAAAAAGACGATCGACCGCATTTTGGACAAAGACAATCCGACTCCCAAAGCAAACATGTTTGGCATGATTAAAGAGGTGAAGGTCATTGACCCGCTGAAGGTAGAGATTATTTTACATTATCCGTTCGCAGGGCTCTTGTCCGTACTGGCGAGTGCCGAGGGTGGCATCATTAGTCCAAAGGCGATTAAGGAATTCGGCAAAGAGTTGTCCAAGAAACCAGTTGGGACGGGACCATTCACCTTTGAATCATGGACGCCTGGACAAGAAATCGTCTTGGTGAAAAACGAGAAGTATTGGGGCAACCAACCGAAACTGGAAAAAGTCGTTTTCAAGACCATTCCTGAGGATGCGACACGTGTAGCCATGGTGGAGACAGGTGAAGCTCATGTCGCAGAACAGCTACCGGTCACTGAACTGGAAAGGGTACAGAACTCGCAGAGCATGTCTTTAGGCCGGTTTGAATCATTCGCGGTTGACCATATCGGGATGAACGTCAAGCAGAAGCCTTTTGACGATGTTCGCGTCCGTCAGGCCATTGCCCATGCGATCGATAAGGAAGCGATTATTAAAGGGGTTTATAACAATGTCGGAAAGGTAGCCATTTCGTCATTAGGGCCAAAAGTCATCGGCTACAGCCCGAATATTAAAACGCCGGAATACGATTTGAACAAAGCGAAGCAATTGCTCACTGAGGCAGGCTACGCCAACGGATTCAAGGCAACCATCTATCTCAATGACAACAAGGCACGGATCAATGTGGCAGAAGTGCTGCAATCCCAGCTGAAGGGAATCGGCATCGACTTGCAGATTCAAGTGATGGAGTTCGGCGCGTATCTGGAATTGGCGGCAAAAGGGGAAGCGCAAATGTTCATTAGTGGCTGGGGCAATGCCACTGGAGATGCAGATTACAACCAGTACAACCTCTTCCACAGCACGTCAGCAGGTGTGCCAGGCAACCATTCCTTCTACAATAATCCGAAAGTCGATGCGCTGATTGAAGCGGGTCGTAAGGAAAAAGATCCAGAAAAGCGCAAGGAAATCTACGCAGAGGCGCAGCAAATCGAGATGGAGGAGGTGCCGTTGCTGCCATTCCGCAGCAGTGAAAACCTCGCAGCCATTGCCAAAAATGTACAGGGTGTGTACATCAGTCCATCTGGGTACATTGACGTGAGCCAAGTCACAATTCAATAGCAGTAGCTAGAGACCTTCTCTACCAAATGGAGAGGGTCTTTTTTTAGTAGATAAGAATTTATAAAAATTCATATCGACATGGAAGACTTTTGCTCTTTGGGTACGAAGGCTTCACCAAAAATCTTGACGAAGCCAGTATTGTGGCTGCGGTGGGAAGAAGAACATTTCCAGTCTAGGCTCCAGGCTCCGTCCTGCTGGGGGCTAAGACTGTCCGCTCCGAAGGGATTTGCGGGGAAACGCAAAAGTGGTAGCCGCTTCGTCGCGCGGGCACGGTTGCGTTTCTTTTGCCCGCAAATCCCTTCTCCGCTTGGTAGGACTCCACAAGTCGCTACGTCTGGAAATATTCTTCTCTGGCGTAACTGATGATCTTCTTCAATCTTTAATTGTTTAAAAACCCGTTTAAGCACGGAAAGCTCGTAGAGGAAACAGGAGAAATAAGCGAAGATCTTAGGGACACCGACCGAGACGGAATGCAAAAAGCGAAACACGCTCTTAAGCGTCCACCTCTGAAAAACCTCCTGAATTGACTACTTTGGACGCGGTTTCGCTTTTTGCATGGAGTCGTGCAGTCAATCCCCCAAGGGGTGGCCCTAGAATCTGAGCGTTTTTTCCTGTTTCCTCCCCACCACTACAGCAACATATACTCCAAGTCTATTTTTATTGCATGATTCGCATAAAAGTAGAAAAAGTGAAAAAAAGAGTAAAGAAAGTGAAAATACAAGTAAAGAGAGTGAAAATACAATGCCAGAATAGTGGGTAAAATGAAATATGCGCGAATGGTCAAAATATTCAAGTACATCTGGCGCAAAAAGAGGGGGATCACTACATGAAAAAGACGCGCTTTTTCCAGACGCTGCTTGCCATGACCGTTGCGGTTTCTACTGCGTTGGCAGGCTGCTCACAAGCACCTGAAGCAGGAGGGAGTACCAATTCTTCGGGGCAAACCAATGCTTCATCACCAGCTGGCAAAGAAGGCGGGACACTCGTCATCGCCCGCTTGTCTGATGCGAACAACCTCGACCCACATTTTCTAACGCAAATCAATTCCGCCGCCATCATTCATCACAAGGTATACGAGGGTCTTGTTCGGATGGACAAAGAAAGCAAATATGTAGGTTCACTCGCTTCTGAATGGAAGCAGCTCGATGATGTGACATGGGAATTCAAGCTTCGCTCTGGTGTGACATTCCACGATGGCACGCCATTCAATGCGGAAGCTGTGAAAAAGACGATTGCACGTGTTCAAGACCCGGCTGTAGGCTCTAACCGCGCTAATTTGTTTGAAGCCATCAAAGAAGTAAAGGTCGTGGACGATACAACGGTTCAATTCATCCTGCACTATCCATACGCACCGCTCCTGTCCGTGCTCGCCAGTGCAGAGGGAGGAATTTTGTCACCAAAAGCGATTGAACAGTATGGAAAAGAATTGACCAAGCATCCAACGGGAACAGGGCCTTATAAATTCGAATCATGGACACCTGGTCAAGAAGTCGTCCTGGTGAAAAATGATAGCTATTGGGGCGATAAACCGAAGCTGGACAAAGTCGTCTTCAAGACCGTTCCAGAGGATACGACCAGACTTGCGATGGTCGAGACAGGAGAAGCGAATGTAGCTGAGCAGTTGCCAGTGACAGAAGTCGATCGGGTGAAAAATTCTCCGAGTATGACACTTGGTCGTTACCCTGCTTTCGCTAGCGATCATATCGGGATTAACAACTCGAAGAAGCCATTCGATGATGTACGCGTTCGTCAAGCAATTGCACATGCGATTGATAAGAAAACCATCATTCAAGGGGTGTACAACGATGTAGGGACGGTCGCTCATTCCTCCATTACCCCGTCTATGGTTGGTTACAGCCCGAATGTAAAAGACTTGCCTTACGATCTGGAAAAATCCAAAAAGTTGTTGGCGGAAGCTGGATACGCGAACGGCTTCAAAGCAACGATTTACTTAAATGATAACAAGGCACGAGTAAGCTTGGCAGAGGTGTTGCAGCAACAGCTGAAACAAATCAATATCGATTTGGAAGTGAAAGTGCTAGAGTTCGGTGCTTATATTGAAGCAGCCAACAAAGGCGAAACGGAATTGTTCCTCAGTGGTTGGGGCAATGCCACAGGCGATGCAGACTACAACCAATACAATCTGTTCCACACGAAGTCGCAAGGGGCAGCTGGCAACCATGCTTTCTACAGCAATCCGGAAGTGGACAAGCTGATCGATGAGGGCCGCAAAGAGAAAGACGAAGAAAAACGGAAGCAAATCTACGAAAAAGCACAGCAAATCGAAATGGACGAAGCAGCAATGGTACCGTACCGCTTCTCTGAAAACCTCGCAGCGATTCAAAAAGGCGTAGAAGGAGTTTGGATCAGCCCAGCAGGACACATTGAGATCGATGCTGTAACTTTGCCATAATTTCAGCAAAAAGTGCTTTATGATCAGCATAGCTTCGCCCATTGGGAACGAGCTATGCTGATTGATTATACAAAGAAAGATTAAAATGGGGGCGTGTCTAATGAAAAAACAGAAGAGGCTAGGTTCAATACTGGCAGGTATCCTGAGCGTTGGTCTCGTGCTTACAGGCTGTTCATCGGGTACAGAGCAAAGTGCGGCAGGGGCTCCGACTGCGAAGGAAGCTCCGGCAACAGATCAGACGCTGGTGATTGCACGGCAGTCTGACGCAAACAATCTAGATCCGCACTTTATTTCAGCGATCAATGCAGCGAGTGTGGTCCATCACAAAGTGTACGAGGGTCTTGTCCAGCGAGATGATAACATGGCGTTCAAGCCGATGCTAGCCACGGAATGGAAGCAGTTGGACGATGTCACCTGGGAGTTCAAGCTGCGTCAGGGGGTCAACTTCCACGATGGTACGCCGTTTAACGCCGAAGCGGTGAAAGCAACATTCGCACGCGTCCTCGATGAAAAGGTCGCCTCTCCACGTGCGTCTCAGTTTAAGATGCTTTCGGAAATAAAAGTAGTGGATGATTACACCGTGCAATTCAAGCTAGCCTACCCGTATTCCCCATTGCTGTCGATCCTCGCCAACCACGAAGGAAGCATCATCAGTCCAAAAGCAATAGAGCAATACGGCAAGGACCTGAGCAAACATCCCGTCGGCACAGGGCCGTTCGTATTTGAATCGTGGACACCTGGCCAAGAGATCGTACTCGTGAAAAATGACAACTACTGGGGAGAGAGGGTGAAATTCAAGAAGGCTGTCTTCAAAGTCGTACCAGAGGACACGACGCGCGTAGCCATGGTAGAGACGGGAGAGGCGCACATCGCTGAACCATTGCCGGTGACAGAAATTGACCGCGTCAGTAATTCCCCTCAAATGAGTTTGTACCGGACAGAGGGCTTGGGGACAGATTTTATCGGGTTCAATACCAAGAAAAAACCGTTTGACGACATCCGTGTTCGCCAGGCGATCAACTATGCGATTGAGACTGATGCGATCATCAAAGGTGTGTACAACGATGTAGGAACGAAAGCGAATTCCGCAATGAGTCCGAAGGTTCTTGGATACGATGGGGCGTTAAAAGGATACGAGTTTGATCCGAACAAGGCCAAGGCCCTGTTGAAAGAAGCGGGCTATCCGGACGGCTTCAAGACAACCCTGTGGACAGGCGATCGCAAGGAACGGATTAATGCTGCGGAAGTAATTCAGTCCCAGTTAAAGGGAATCGGCATTGAAGTAGAGGTGAAAGTACTTGAGTATGGAGCCTATTTGGATGCAGAAGACAACGGTGAAACAGAGCTGTTCATCAGCGGATGGGGCAATGCCACTGGAGACGCTGACTATAACCAGTACAATCTGTTCCACTCCAGTTCTTTGGGCAAAGGCGGTAACACAACGTTCTACGTGAATAAAGAAGTGGACAAGTTCATCGAAGAGGGGCGTCGCGAGCAGGATACGGAAAAACGAAAGCAAATCTATGCAAAGGCGTTGGAGATTGAAAAGCAAGAAGCACCAATCGTCCCGATCCGCAATCTTGAACATGTCGCTGCAATCAGCAAAAACATCAAAGGCTTCTGGATCAGCCCTTCAGGGTATATGATGATCAACGGCATTACGATTGAATAGCGCAAACATTTAGAGAGAAAAGGATGGGAGACGGAGCATGAAAGAAAGCCTATGGATCAAAAATGCGAGTCTGGAATGTGGTTATTCAGAGACGAATGGCATCGTGACGGGCACAAAGACGGATCTTTTCCACGTCTTGCTCACGGACGGTCGCGTTGAGAAAATCGTACCTGCTTTGTCAGATATACCTGATGGGGTTTCTGTGTGGGATGCACAAGGCCTACTGATGCTGCCTTCTTTCCGGGAAATGCACATTCATTTGGACAAAACATTTTATGGAGGTCCGTGGCAAGCTGTTCTTCCTGCTCCCAATCGTTTTTTTCGAATCGAGCAAGAGCAGGAACTGTTGCCTCACCAACTTCCCGTCGCCCGTGAGCGTGCAGAAAAGCTGTTGGAGTTAGTGCAATCGCACGGCGCTACTCACGTGCGGACGCATTGCAACATTGACCCGGTCATTGGGTTGAAAAATCTGGAAGCCACATTGGAAGCATTGGCAACTTACCGTGAAAAACTTTCCTGGGAAATTGTCGCGTTTCCCCAACATGGCTTGTTGCGCAGTGATTCTGTTTCCCTCGTTCGTGAGGCAATGAAGCATGGAGCTGGCCTCGTAGGTGGTGTCGATCCTGCCACATTTGACGATGATATCGAGAAATCACTTGATACGATGATGGACATAGCGGTGGAAGCGAATGCGGATGTGGACATTCACTTGCACGAGCCTGGTCATTTGGGCGTTTATATTATGAAAAAATTGGCTGTGATGACAAAGGATGCGGGTTGGCAAGGTCGAGTCACTGTCAGCCATGCTTACGGGCTAGGAGAGGTACCGACTGCTGTGGCAGAAGAGGTCGCGGAGCTTTTCGCCGAGCAGCAAATCGTTATCATGTCGGCTGTTCCTATTGATATGCCGACCATCCCGATTCCGTTGCTTCATGCCAAAGGCGTCCATGTTGGTTTGGGCAATGACAACATTACTGATCATTGGGACCCATTTGGAACCGGAGATATGCTGCAAAAAGCAAACCGTCTGGCTGAACGGTTTCGTTGGATCGATGAGCGATCTCTATCGCGTGCGCTGGGATTCGTTACAGGTGGCGTGACTCCACTGGATCAAGCTGGCAATCAGGTTTGGCCGAAAGTCGGAGATGAGGCAAATGCGGTTTTCGTCTGTGCCAAATGCTCCGCCGAGGCTGTGGCTAGACAATCTCCGAAGGAAGCGGTGGTTTTCTCGGGCAAGATGGTTTGGCAGAAACAATAAAGAGTAGGAAATACGATCCGATCTTCTTAAGAAGGTCGGATTTTTTTGTTTGTTTAAAAGTGTCTGTAGTGGGGAAGAAGTGCATTTCCAGTCTACGCTTCGGCCTCCGCCCCGCAAGGGGGATTGACTGTCCGCTTCGGAATAAATGGCGGGAGCGCTTCAAACGTAGACAGTTTCGAAGAAGTATCTCATGAATGAAGCTGAAATTCCCCGCCATTTATTCCTACGCTGAGATGGGCTCCAGAGGCGCTTGGACTGGAAATGCACTTCTTCCGGCGTAGCTTTTGTAAGTATTTCGAAAGCCGTCTCAAGATGAGAAAAGATTGCTTCGTGACCATACTGACTTTCATTTCAAATCTATTCATTGGAACATATCAGCCAAGTACAACGATGAAATACCTTCTAAAATTTTCCATTATCATCTTTCAAACAGATCGAAAAATAGACAAAAGCAACGTCAAAGAAGCGTGTTTCCAATCATAGCGCCTTTGGAGCCCGACCGAGCGGAGGTATGAATGACGGGAGCGTTTTTAGCTTCAACGTGCGAATACGTCATCGAGGCTACCCCTTTTGAAGCGGCTCCTGTCATTCATTCCGGAGCGGACAGTCTTCACGCCTTGCGTGGCGTAGGCCGAAGCGAAGACTGGAAACACGCTTCTCCACCGAAGCTACGGTATCAAGTGTATTTTCGTACTTTTTCATCTGCGTGAAATTAAATAAAAGTAAAAATATTATAAATTGATGTAAAGATGCTGAAAGGTTCGTTTGAAAATCTACCGTATAATGCAAATAAGAAATACATTCAGAATTTTCGACAGTATTCTACAGGGGGTAGACACAAATGAAGAAAACACGCATGGTCGGTTCCTTGTTGGCTCTGACATTGACGGTTAGTGTTGCGTTGACTGGATGTGGTGGTGCGAGCTCCGAGCAATCCGGTTCGACGAATAATACTACTGCAGAGGCTCCGAAAGAAGGGGGAACCCTGATTGTAGCCCGCAAAGCAGACGCCAACAATTTGGACCCGCATTTCATCTCCAATATTCCTTCGGCAAACTATGTGTACGGAAAAGTCTATGAGAGCTTGGTTTCTCGCGATAAAAACGGCGAGTACAAGCCTACACTCGCTACTGAATGGAAACAGCTCGATGACTTGACATGGGAGTTTAAGCTCCGTGAGGGCGTTACGTTCCACGATGGTACACCTTTTACAGCAGACGCTGTGAAAAAGACGTTCGAACGTGTACTCGATCCAAAGGTTGCATCACCGCGTGCATCCAACTTTTCCATGATCAAAGAAATCAAGATCGTGGATGACAAGACTGTACATTTCGTGCTGGAGTATCCGTTTGCACCGCTGCTCTCCATCTTGGCTAGCTCAGAAGGAAGCATCATCAGCCCGAAAGCGATCGCCGAGCATTCCGATACATTGGCGAAGCAGCCTGTGGGAACCGGTCCTTTCAAATTTACATCGTGGGCACCGGGTCAAGATATGAAGCTCACGAAAAATGATACCTACTGGGGTGAAAAACCAAAGGTAGATGAAGTATTGTATAAGGTCGTTCCAGAAGATACGACCCGTGTAGCCATGATTGAAGCAGGCGAAGCGCACATTGGCGACCAGCTTCCTGTAACGGAAGTAGAGCGTGCACAGGCATCTCCTGGGATGAACATGGTGCGTGCAGAAGGCTTGGGTGTGGATTATATCGGCTTTAACGTACAGAAGAAGCCATTTGATGATGTACGTGTACGTCAAGCTGTCGCGCATGCTATCGAAAAGCAAGCCATTGTACAAGGAGTATACAACAATGTAGGAACACAAGCTGTTTCCTCTATGTCGCCAAAAGTAATCGGCTTCAACCCGAATCTCCAGGATTACTCGTATGATGTCAATGCAGCAAAAGCACTGCTCGCAGAAGCAGGTTACCCGAACGGCTTCAAGACGTCCATTGTGACAGATGATCGTAAAGAGCGCATGAACGTAGCTGAAGTCATCCAGTCACAGTTGAAAGGCATCGGCATTGATTTGGAGATCAAAGTAATGGAATACGGTGCCTACCTGGAGCACACAGACAATGGTGAGCATGCGATGTTCATCGGGGGTTGGGGCAATGCAACAGGGGATGGTGACTACAACCAGTACAATGTTTTCCACAGCACATCGAAAGGCAGCGCAGGTAACATGGCGTTCTACAACAATCCAGAGGTAGACAAGCTGATTGAAGAAGGACGTCGCGAAAAAGATCCGCAAAAACGCAATGAAATTTATGCAAAGCTGCAAGAAATCGAGCTGAAGGAAGTACCGATCCTTCCAATCCGCACGATTGACCATGTGGCGGTTACATCCAAGAATGTAAATGGCTTCTGGCTGAGCCCAGTTGGCTACTTGATGCTGGATGAAGTATCGATCAACTAACGATGATAGAAGGGATGGCGTTTGTCGCTGTCCCTTCTTTCGTCAATAGAAAGGAATTCAAGCTCTGGACCGGGAATGTAACTTGGGGAAGAGAAATGCTCAAGAGACAAGTCATGGGGTGGAAAACATGCAGGAAGAGCAGCTAGACATATTTGATGAAGCAGGGCGGCACATCGGGGTAGAAGCGCGTAGCGAAGTACATCGGTTGGGGCTGTGGCACCAAACCTTTCACTGCTGGATTTATCGCGTAGTAAATGACCAGATCGAAATGTTGTTCCAAAAAAGACATCCACAAAAGGATACTTGTCCGGATCTGCTCGACATTACCTCTGCCGGTCATCTTCTCGCTTCAGAACAGCCATGTGACGGCGTGCGGGAATTGGAGGAGGAGTTGGGCTTGTCCGTGAGCTTTGAGGAATTGGACAAGCTAGGCGTGATTCGTGATGTAATGGTTGCCCCCTCCATTATTGATAAGGAAATGTGCCATACATTTTTGTATGAATGCGATCAACCCTTACGCGAGTATCGTGTACAAGAAGAAGAAGTCACAGGGCTGTTTTGGGTCAGTCTGCATGAGCTAGAGCGGTTGTTTGCGGGCGAGATCGGGCAGATGACGGTGAATGGATTTTTGCTAACGGAAAATGGTGAACCTAAAGATACAACGATGATTGCGGCCAAAGCTGACTTTGTACCACATGAAGTGCATTATTACCAGAAGGTGTTTGCAGCAGTGAAACTACGCTCAGCCAATCGAATGCCCTGATCGGAAAAACAATGCCTCGCTTGTTATTTGACAAGACGAGGTTTTTCGTTAGTGGAGAAAGATGGTTCTCTCATGTGATATACTAAACAATGCTTTTTCACTGCTCGCGATCACGCATACATAGAGAGAGGAGATCGAGATGAGACTTCAGATTATGATTGCCCTAATGCTCTCGACATTCCTTGCTGCGATGGAAGGAACCATTGTGAGTACAGCAGTACCGCGCATTACGAGCGATTTGGCAGGCTTTGAACAGGTGAGCTGGGTATACGCCATCTACATGCTTGCCACTGCCGTATCTGCCCCCATTTACGGCAAGCTGGCTGATTTATTTGGCCGAAAAAACGTATTGTTAATCGGAATCGGCATCTTTTTGCTAGGTTCTACGCTCTGTGGAGTAGCGACTTCGATGTGGCAGCTCATTGTTTTTCGTGCCATTCAAGGCTTGGGTGCAGGTTCAGTCATGCCCATTACGATGACCATTATCGGTGACTTGTACACGGAGCAGACTGCCAGAGCAAAAGCCCAGGGCTGGATTAGTGCTGTATGGGGACTTTCCGGTGTGGCAGGTCCGTTGGTCGGAGGGTTTTTGGTCGATACACTGACGTGGCGTTATATCTTTTTTCTTAACTTGCCTTTTGGACTTGTATCGTTTTTCATGCTCATCTTTTTGTACAAGGAAAAGCTTGCCGTCAAAGAAAAGCGCCATATCGATTATCCGGGCGCGCTTATTTTTTCGGTCGGAACCATCGCCTTGTTGTATGCCTTGTTAACAGGCAGCCAGAATCAATCCTGGACCAGTCCAGTGACGATTTCCTTGATCGTATTTGCTTTGGTGACCTATTTGGTGTTTGTATCGGTGGAGAAGAAATCGCCTGAGCCGCTGATTCCGCTTTCGCTTTTTACTAATCGAAATGTAACCATGATCAATCTGCTGACGCTCTTGACCAATGGAATTGTAATCAGCATGGTGGTGTACTTGCCGATCTGGAGCCAGGGAGTCTTGGGAGAAAGTGCGACGATGGCTGGCTTTGTCCTGACACCGATGCCGGTTTGCTGGACGATCGGCTCTATCCTTGCCGGGAACTTGTTAGGAAAGCTGCGAGCGGAACAGTTGTTTATCGCGGGGACAGCCGTTCTGACGGTAGCGACAACGTTGTTGAGCTTCCTTTCCGCTCACTCAGCGGGATACCTCATTTATGTGGCTGTGGGCTCAATTGGTTTGGGAATGGGACTCATTTCCCCGATCGTTATGGTAAAAATTCAATCGTCTGTTGCAGTCGACAAGAGGGGAACTGCCATTGCCCTCAATACATTCACGGGTACATTTAGCCAAACCTTCGGGGCTGCTGTATTCGGAATGTTGTTCAACATGGTAACTGTAGCAAGTGGTCATACGAATTTAGGGGCCTCGTTTGAACACGGATCGGTCCCTGTGGCACAACTGGCACAAATCCGGGACTTATTGGCTAGTGGTGTTCATGTGGTCTTCACAGGCACCTTAGTGCTTGCGATAGGCAGCTTTATTCTGACGCTTTTGATCGCAAAAGGGAATCGAGTCAAGCAGACACACTAATTCGAAGACGTCCGCCAAGTGCGGGCGTTTTTTTAATATTTGGTTACAGTTTTCCAAAAAATACAAACTTCGTATTGCCAGCGGTTACATTCATCGATACTATTTTCCTAGATGCCCAATTTCTTGCAGACAGGAGTGCATGAGACGATGGAGGAGATTCGCCCGGTTTCAATTGACGATATCGATGAGGTCGTTAGGATTGCAGCGATGAGCTACCCTGGAAGCAATCTTCTGGGTACAGAGAGCAGACAGCGTTTTGCGGACCGTGTAAAAGAAACGATCGAAAACGACCCACACGTCAGCTACCACGGCTGCTATCGGGATGGACGACTAGTGGGAATTATGAAATGGTACGATTTCCCTATGAATGTTCACGGTACACCGCTCTTGACTGGCGGGATTGGGCTGGTCGCCGTAGACCTTTTGCATAAAAAGGAAAAGGTCGCCATGTCGATGCTACAAGGTTTTCTTTCCAGCTACCGGGAACGGGGAATTTCGCTGGTCTCTCTCTATCCGTTTCGTGTTGATTTTTACAAGCAAATGGGGTTTGGAATAGGAACCAAGGTTCACCAATACAAATTCAAACCGTCTAGCCTGCCGTTTGTAGGAAAGGACAAAATCGTTTATATAGGAAAAGAGGACAAAGAAGAACTGTCTGCTTGCTATCATCGCATCGCCCGTCAAACCCATGGTATGATCAAGCGAACAGACCGAGAGTGGGACAGACTCCTCGATGTCCCTGAAATGATTGTTGTCGGCTACAAAAAGGAAGGGAGATTAGGCGGCTATCTCGCTTTCCAGTTCCAGAGCGCTCATGAAAAAAATAAACTCGTCAACAACATAGAAGTAAGAGAGCTTCAATATGAGAGCCGCGAAGCATTTGCCCAACTGCTCTCTTTCCTGCGGAGTCAGGCCGATCAGATTCAACGGATCGAGTTCACGACACCGGACGAAGATTTTCACTTGTTGCTCTCTGATCCGGGCAATGGAACGGATTCGCTGTTGTGGAGCATTTATCATGAGAGCCATGTATCAGGAGTCGGTCTGATGTATCGGATCATTGATGTGCCAGGATTTTTCCGTCAGCTGTCCCACCACCGTTTTGGTTCGGAAACAGTGAATGTAAAGCTGACGATCCGCGATTCGTTCCTGCCCGAGAATGAAGGAACATGGCTCATCAAGTTTGTCGATGGACGTCCGGAAGTAGGAGAGGCAGCGGAGTCAGACGTTTCGGTGCAGCTAGATATTGCCGATTTTTCTTCACTCGTGATGGGGGTAGTAACTGTCCGCAAGCTGTATCAATACGGCCAGTTAGAGCTGGATACTCCAGAGAAGCTTCCCATTTTGGATAGGCTGTTTGCAGTTTCCGAGAAGCCGAGAAGTGTGACAACCTTCTAAAAAGAAGATTCGTCACGTTTTTGACACATTTGGTTATCTTATTTTGCTTCCTCCCATATGTTGTTAGTAAATGGGAGGAGGCAGGTTTTATGATCTTTTTAACACTCGTTATCTTTTTTGCGTTTCTTTTGATTGTTTGGGTGGTCGTTAGGCTCCTCTTCCGGCTGGAAAAGCATGATTCCATCACACATGATGAGAGGGAATTATGGAATCGCTTTCAGGTAAAAGAGCAGGAGATCAAATACCGAAAGCCCAAAAAATAAAAAGAAAGGCGCCAAAGTGACAGGCGCTCTTTCTTTTGCGTGTTACCCCACTATGAGAAGAGAAAGAAGGAGAAAACAATGCCGGGTAGATCAGAGGGGCATCAACGTGAATTTTTTCGCTTACGACTAGAATACGCCCTCTGTGCAGACATGACTATTGTGCTGGTCAAAGGGAAGACCATGGAGATTGGGAGCACGCAGGTTTTGATCGAGGATATTGGGGCAGGTGGACTTCGTTTTCTCTCTCATCTCAAAATGCCAGCAAATGACCAGCTCGTTCTGCAGTTTGCGACGGAATTGTGCGGACAGGCTCTGAAAATGTACGGCCACGTAGTTCGCACGATTCCGTGGGAAACGGACTATTACGAATACGCTGTACGGTTTACGATGGAAGAGGAACAACATCTGGAGATTAATCGCTTGGTAAACCGACTGGCGATCCGCTATCGGCAGAAACGCACAGCAACAGAAGGACGTTTCTTTAAAGGTGATCGCCAGGCATTTTTAAAAGAGTTGGCCCAAGCAAGTCTTTCGATGCGAGCCAGTGAAGCATAGACAATAAGGCTTTCTGTTGTGCGAATACACGACGGAGAGCTTTTTTGTTTGACATAATATAAACGCGGTGATAAGTTATCTATAATAAGTCAAACGAATAAAGGTTGTGTTTATAGATGAGTCTTCATGAAGCATTTTGGAGCGCTTCTCTTCAAGAATGGAAGCAAGGTTACATCGAACAAGATGAACATTTCATGTGTTTGCTCTGTGGGGAACAGGTGGAGAAAGGAATCATTTATCCGGTGGAGGGTGTCCTGTACGAAGCGTCCCGCTTTATGCGCCATCATATCGAGGTTGCGCACGGTTCTGTCTTTACCCACCTGAGCCAGTTGGATAAACGATTGACTGGCTTGTCTGATCATCAAGTTAATTTGCTTCGCCTTTTTTACCAAGGAAAGACAGACGCCGAGGTTCAATCTGAAATGGGGATCGGCAGTGCATCAACGATCCGTAATCACCGCTTTGCACTCAAGGAAAAAGAACGTCAGGCCAAGGTATTTCTGGTCATGATGGAATTATTGCATGAAGCGGATAAAAATCAATCGTCCAATGATGCCAAATCAAGCAAGCAAAAGAACACCTCGAAAGATGGCGATGCCGCTGAGTATGTCGCGATCGTAAAGAAATTCCTGCCAAATGGATTATCAGGTCGATTAGAGCGCTTCCCGCGCAAGCAAAAGCATAAACTCATCCTACTCGAAGAGATTTCTAAAAAATTTGAGCTTGATCGTTTCTACACCGAGCGGGAAGTGAATGAGATTTTGGAAGGTCTCTATGACGATTATGTGACCTTGCGGAGATATTTAGTCGATGTGGGTTTGATGGATAGACAGGCGGACGGCAGTCAATATTGGCGGATCGCTGTGGAAAATGAAGGAGAGGAGCGGGGGGCTCAGCAGATGAATCGCAAGCAAGAGCTCAAGCAGATGTACAAGGAAGTAGAAACCGATGCAGGCGTTTATCAAATAAAAAACAAGCAAAATGACAAAGTCTTCATCGCCAGAACGAATAACCTAAAAACGATCAACGGTAGAAAGTTCATGCTTCAGCATGGCTCGCATCCGAATCGTGAACTGCAAAAAGACTGGGATAAATACGGTTCGGACGCTTTCGAAATCGAAGTGCTAGAGAAGGTTGAAAAGAAAGACCATCCGTATTTTGATCTGAAGGATGCCCTGGAAAAACTCGAAGATAAGTGGATGAAAAAGCTGGCGCCATATGGTGATCGAGGCTATCACGTGCAAAAGGATCCGTCCTAGTCTCGTCCATCACCCAGCATGCGGAAGCGCTCCAAGTGATCCCACAGACCTTCCTTTTGCAAGATCTGGATTTGCTTTTCGCCAAGTAAATCAAAATGCGGGAAGGGTGCACGGTTATGAATGTAGACGGGATCGAGTCCGTTGGCAAGGCACCAATCTGTCAGTAACGAATAATTGGCACAGCCTACTTTTGTAACGGTTTTGATGCCAGGAAACCGTGGGTCTAGCCAATAATGCGTGAGAAATGCCAACTCGCCTCGACTAACGGCTTGCTTCCAACGGTTTAGTTCCTCTCGTGTAATCCCAAATGCCACTTTTCCTCATCCTTTGCAAAGCGATCGCGTTTCTCACTCATTAATAGCATGGAATGGTATAAACGTCAAAAAGACAGTTCTCCTCGGGGATAGCCGACGAAAACTGTCTTTTTGTAATTGGTCGCTTACCGAACTCCTGTTGGAAGCTGAGGCGGGATGTAATTCAACTCTTCATCCGCCGTGATGTAATCGGTGTTGACCATGAGGAGCAAATAGCGTTTGCCAGTTTGCGGATCGCTGATAATGATGTGGTCCCGGCCAGCTGTTTCGAGGACACCACGGAAAATTTTAGCGTTCCATTGGCTGTTGTTTTCAAATGTTTGGTACACTGTAATGACTTTGCCTCGGTTCAGGCGAAGGATGTTTTCGATGTACGACTCTTCCTGTACTTGCCCAGGGGTAATGGGCATTCCGGGAATCAAGGATCCGCTTGGTTGCATCGGAACCAGTTGAGGTTGCTGCTGCTGGATCATCTGCTGTTGTTGCTGAGGTATTCCGTATGGATACTGTGCGGATGGGTACATGTCGTAGCCGTATTGTTGTTGAGGGAAACCAGTGTAAGGCATTTGTTGACTCATGATGAACTCTCTCCTTTATCTATCTAATCCTTTTAATAGACGCGTGGACAATCTGCTGGTGTTGGAACGAAGAAGCAGTGTGCCTTATAGCGACCGGAGTTTTGTTGATCCCACCAGGTAGCTGGACAGTTTCCGGCAGGCCGGTAAAACCATAATGCGTTGCTAGCCGGACGGGTCTTTTCGCCATTGACTGCGCGCTGTGCCAATCGTCTTTCTTTATCTCTGGTCCGTTGATAGAAATACGGCTTTTGGACCGCTTCGAATCCTCCCGGAGATTGATAGACCATGTCACGCATGCTGCGAATGTTTTTGAAGTCAAGGCAGTTACCTAAAATCCGATTTACCCCAACGTTGCCAACCATCAACATGCCCAACTCACCTTCACCCTCAGCCTCAGCTCGAATCAGTCTGGCAAGCATATCGACATCTTTGGAGTTCGCTTTGATGACGGCCATTGCTTCACCTCCTTCCCCAAAAATCACAATAACAATATATGGGCGAATAATAGATTGGTGATTGGCCCGATAAATTTTTCATCAAGTTGACGTTTACGTAAACGGCAGTTACAATCATGTTGTTCGGTAAATTTTGAATTTTACAAATGTAAGTAAGGGGCGCTGGACATGAGCAGAGAAGGAATACAGAAGGAAGAATCGTGGACCATCTCTGATCTTGCTCAACAATTAGATGTCAGCACCAGAACGATTCGGTACTACGAAGAGCTCGGCTTGATTTTCCCCAGTCGGACAGAGAAGGGAAGCAGGTACTACAACCGCAAGGATCGTGCCAGGCTGCGACTCATTCTGCGAGGGAAGCGCTTCGGATTTTCGTTGGATCAGATTCGCGAGATGATTGAGCTGTTCGACGAGGACCGTACAGGTCGGGCGCAGCTTTTGCGAACGATTGAGTACGGCAACCAAAAGCTGGCTGAGATCGACGAGAAAATCATGGAACTCCGACAACTGAGAGAAGACATTCTCGTCTACAAGCAAAACTTTGAACAAAAATTGCTTGAAGAAAATGAGGAGGAGAAACGATGAACGTATCAGCTCTGCTCGCAGCAAACGGAAGGAAATACTCTGACAAGCCCGCTCTGGTTGCAGGGGATGTGGAGGTCAGCTATTCTCAGTGGGATACACGCTCTACGCAGTGGGCTTGCTATTTGCGAGAGCTTGGCATCGAGCAAGGGGATCGGGTCGTCATGCTGATGCCCAATTGTCCGGAGTTTGCCATTTTTTACGTCGCCGTCATTCGCAGTGGTGCCCTCGTCGTGCCGATCAATGCACGCTCAACCCAAGAAGAAGTACGACATATATGTGATCATGCCGGAGCAAAGGCACTTCTTGTTCACGATGCCCTCGTGCCTATCGTCAATGAGTGGGTCCTCCAAACGCCCCAACTTGTAGCAATCAAAACAGGCAGGAGCCAAGGGAATTGGCATGGCATTGCTGACTGGGATGGCAATGATCTGTCTTTAGATAAAATGAATACGCTTTCTTCGCAGCCTTATTTGGTGAACATGAATGAAGATAGCGAAGTCAGCATCCTCTATACATCTGGCACGACTGGACGACCTAAAGGGGTGCTTTATACACATAGAAGCTTGTTGACTGTCGCGAAAATGATGTCGATTGAACTGACGATGACACATCGTTCCCGAATTTTACATTTGATGCCGCTGAGTCATTCGGCTCCCCTCCATCTCTTTTTCATTGCAGGGCTCATGCTTGGCGCCACCCAGGTAATGGCCCTGACCTTCTCGCCGCAGCTTCTTTTGGATTTGGTGCAGCAGCATCGGATTACGCATTTCTTCGGTGCGCCAGTAGCGTATTTGCTGACGATGAAGCATCCCGAGTTTGCGGCGTACGATCTGTCTTCCATCGAATATTGGATGTATGGCGGTGCTCCGCTGTCCAAAGAGATGGCTTCGCTCATGGAAAAAGCTTATGGACGCGATAAACTGGCGTGCGTCTACGGCTTGACAGAGGCGGGGCCGACCGGAATGTGTCTTTTGCACAGAGAGCATCCGGACAAAATCGGTAGTATAGGCAATCGTGGTGTATTGTTCGTCGAAATGGAGGTCGTAGACGAGCGAGGAGAGCGATGCGCCAGTGGCGAAGTGGGCGAAATTCGCTTGCGCGGAGAAGGGACAATGAAAAGTTACTACAACAATCCAGAGGCTACAGCAGAAACCATACGCGATGGCTGGGTGTACACTGGTGATATTGCACGCGTGGATGAGGATGGATTTTTGTGGATGATTGATCGCAAAAAAGACGTGATGATCACGGGTGGGGTAAACGTCTATCCCAAAGAAATCGAGCAGTTGTTGGAGCGTCATCCGTCGATTGGCGAGGTAGCTGTTGTGGGTTTGCCGCATCTGGAGTGGGGCGAGACGGTTACAGCGTATGTGGTCCTGAAATCAGGAGTCGATACCAATCGAGATTGGCTAGAGGAAATCCAAAGCTTTTTGCGCGGTCATCTCGCCGATTACAAGCTCCCTCGACAAGTAAATATCGTTCCTGCACTGCCGCGGAATACGAGCGGAAAAGTCCTGAAGCATGTATTGCGTGATGTCCGTTCCCAAAAGGAAGTGGAGCTGAGATGAGTGATTTGCAAACGAGCATCGATCAGCGAACTTACAGCGACAACATCCCGCACCCGCGTACGTCACAGGGGGAAAACTTTTTCAAAGCAGATCCCAACCTCGATTACTTGCTGGAACGTTATCTCCCTGGTTCTATGCATGAATGGGCCAGACAGCAGCTGAGCTGGCTAGGTGCGCAAGTGGCAGGACCCATCGACGAGCGTGCCGCCCATACGGACAGAGAAGGCAAGCCAAGATTGCGCAAGTACAATCGGTTGGGCGAGGATATTTCCGAGATTATTACCAATGAAGGCTATAAGGAAACAGTAGCAGAGGTTTACGGAGCAGGCATCGTCAGCTATTTGTATCAAGACATTCCCGAGTTGGGGAGAAAAGCGCCGTACAGCTATTCTTTTTTCATGGGCTATCTTGTGAGCCAGTCAGAGCCGGGGTTCTATTGCCCTGTTACTTTGTCGATGTCAGCCGCTTATTTACTTGATCGCTATGGCAGCGAAGCACAAAAGGAGCAGTATCTGACAGGACTGACCTCTCGTGATCGCACTCGCTTGTATGAAGGAGCTACGTGGCTGACCGAGAGACAGGGAGGCTCGGATATCGGTGCGAATTTGACTATAGCAGAGCCAGTAGCAGGTCGGCCGGGTGTGTACCGATTGACAGGAGAAAAGTTTTTTGCGAGCAATGCTGGAGCATTTGTTGCGACTGTTTTGGCGAGAATCGATGAGGAGAAACCGGGGACAAAAGGGCTCGGACTGTTTTTGGTGCCATGGGTGAAGCCTGACAACGAACGCAATCACATCCAGGTTCGCCGCTTGAAAGAGAAGCTGGGAGTCAACGCCGTACCATCTGCAGAGATTCTGTTGAACGGGGCAGAGGGTTATTTGATCGGGGAGCCACAGAACGGCTTCAAGTACATGGCAGAAGCACTGAACCTCTCGCGCATTTGCAACGCGATTGCTTCGATTGGGATCATGCGTCGGGCCTTTTACGAAGCGAGGTATTACGCCGAACAACGTCGTGCATTCGGGAAGCCAATCGATCAGTATCCGATGGTAAAAGAAATGCTGGTGAGCCTCTTATTGGATACGGAGGTCAGCACAGGTGCGGTGTTTGATATGATTGCTGTCTATGATCGCTTACAGTCTCATTCCGCGAGCAAAGAGGATAACGCGCTTGCTCGTCTACTGATTCCTTTGCTGAAATACCGTACAGGGGAAGAGGCCGTCGAATCGACCCATACCGCGATTGAAATTCATGGCGGTAACGGATATATCGAGGAATACGTGACGCCGCGTCTGTTGCGGGATGCCCAAGTTTTGACCGTATGGGAAGGGACCTCGAATATACTCGCACTCGATATTTTGCGTGTGATGCAAAAAGAAAACAGCCACGAAGTGTTTAGTCAATTGCTTCGGGAGCGCATAGCTGGGTGGAAGCATGCCTTTTCACAGCCGTACGCCGAGCTGATTCGGACAGAACTGGTCATTCTCGAGGAAAATATCGCCTATCTCATGCAACAGACCCATGATTATGTAACGTACAAATTAAAAACGCTCGCAGACCATATGGTAGACTTGTACACCTTATCATGCATCGTCAGTGAAGCAGAGGATCAGGTAACACGTATGGGAAATGCGCGCAAATACATTTTGGCAAGACTGTATGCCAAAAAGCATTTCCAATCATCAGAAAAGCGGGGGGTTCAATCCGATTCTTTGCTGGACGTACAGTTCTTTACCCAACTGGTGGAGTATCAGTTTGTCAGCGTAGAAGAGTGGGCCCAACAATCCGTGATTGTTCCGACCCGATAATCAAAAAGCGCCTTTAGACCACTTGTTGAGGTGGCTAAGGCGCTTTTTAATTTTACGCATACCGCTTGCGGCGTATGCTCCAAATAAACCAGATCGAAGCTACCAGTGTTGCAACCGCCAGCAGAGTGATCTCAAAGTATTCATCGATCAGGACCTTTGCGTGTTTCCCGTATAAATAAAACAAGGTGCCAATCAGATAAAACTTCAATCCTCGCCCGATGATCGCATAAAACATGAGCTTGGTCAGCGAGTAATTGAATACGCCAGAGAGCACAGTGAAAACCTTGAAAGGAATGGGGGTAAAAGCTCCGATCAGTACGGCAGCATCCCCGTTTTTTGCGAATTTTTCCGTCGCTACGATAACCCATTTTTCAGGGAGAATCTTGTGCAAAAGTGGTTTTCCCAGCCATCTCCCCAACAAAAACCCGATGGGAGCGCCGAGGACGGAAGCAGTAAAGGCTACTGTCGCAAACTGAATCGCTGAGCCTGGATTGAGCAGACTCATCGCAATTTGCATAAAAAACGGAGGAATCGGACTGATAAAAGAGTCCAAAAATGCCATGGCAGCGAGTCCCCACATCCCATATTGCATGAATAGCTGTGTGATATGTTCGAGCATGAGCATCTCCTTGTGAGGTTTTTTCTATTGTAGCCATCTTATGCCACTTTGTCCAAAGAAAGACCACAACGGAAGTTAAACGTCGGGAGGGAAAATAAGGATTTAGGACGAATGACCCATCATTCAATTTCCAAAAAATCCCGATTATAAGTGGGTACGGAATGTCATTACGAAAGGGAAATTTTTAAATGAAGATGCCATTATCTATCAAAGTCATTCAAGGGTTTATACTGTTGCAAGTCATCGTATTGGGGGGCCTCTATTTTGTGGTTTCACAGGCAGATCCGATGAACTTGAGCCACTGGGCCAGTAAAATGGTTTTCAGCGTGGTGACGATGCCGGAAGATATGTTAGATCAAAGCTACGCGTTGGGAAGAATGCAAGGAAGATTAATGTTTCCACTGATCATCACTACTTTATTGTTCATCTTCATACAGATGAGGTTACTAAAATCGTCGATTGTCTGCATAAGTTTGGCGATTTTACTTGATATAAGCAATGGAACTTTTTTGATCGCCATCTTGTATATAACCCTTCTTTTGGTTGTGACCCACAACAAACAATCGAAGAGATATTTTAAGCGGAATCATCATGAAGTTGCGCAGACGGTTTCAAAATAAAAAATGAGTGATCCAGTGAGCTGATCCTAGGTCGAATATTGGTAATGAAGTCCTTGCTTTTTCATTGACGCTAGGAAAGATTATCCACTAAAATGTAGGGAAACAGGACAAACATCATGGGAGGAACCAATGAAAACATTGGGTTCGGGAAAAGTCGTTTTCTATGCGCCAAACGGTACTACTCTGCAATTATCAGGGGAAATTGATGTACGTGGGGATCGGATATCTATAACTGAAATCATCTATTTTAATGGTAAACCAAACGGAGCGCGCGAAACGAATTTGCCACTCGCGCAATCAGTGATTTACTGGGAGCCAGAAGTGTACGAACAGATCGGATATGAAGAAGAATAAGAATCATTGCGATTCCAGACCCTGTCTCTTGCAGGGTTTTTTCGCGTATCGCAGTGTATCTGCCAGCACCTCGAGCTATAGCCGATGTCCTGGTATTGTGTTATGATGTGGGATGGAATTTACGTATGGTACAAGGAGTGATCCTTATGATCGATTCTATATTGGAACGAGCACTCGCAGGTGAACGACTGGGTCTCGAAGACGGTCTGGCTTTGTT
Source organism: Brevibacillus brevis (assembly GCF_022026395.1). Lineage (NCBI taxonomy): Bacteria > Bacillati > Bacillota > Bacilli > Caryophanales > Paenibacillaceae > Brevibacillus > Brevibacillus brevis. The sequence continues at coordinate 1,678,747 of NZ_CP041767.1, forward strand.
TGCGAGCAATGAAATCGAAAAGATCGGACATTACGCCAATCTGGTCATGCAGAAGCATCATCCAGAACCGATTGCGACCTTTGTCATCAGTCGCAACGTCAATTACACGAATGTATGTGATACCTATTGCCGTTTTTGTGCCTTTTACCGTCCCCCTGGCTCTTCTGAAGGATATGTTCTTCCCAGAGAGACTATTTTCCAAAAAATTCAGGAGACCGTTGATGTAGGCGGTACGGAAATCTTGATGCAAGGCGGCACCAATCCCGATCTGAAGCTGGATTATTACACCGACCTCTTGCGTGCAATCAAAGAGCGCTTCCCGCAGATTACGATGCACTCTTTGTCTGTGGCGGAAGTGATGAAAATCGCGGAAGTTTCCAACATGTCTGTCGAGGAAGTGCTGAAAGATCTAAAGGCAGCAGGTCTCGATTCCTTGCCGGGAGCGGGTGGCGAAATCCTCGATGATCGTACACGTCGGAAGATTTCCCGATTGAAAGGCTCTTGGATTGACTGGATTGATACCCAAAAAGCAGCACACCGTGCAGGCTTGCCTGGTACTGCTACCATGGTTATTGGTTTTGGAGAAGAGATGGAGGAGCGCGTACTTTCTCTGTTGCGCATCCGCGAAGCACAAGATGAAACAGGCGGCTTCAAAGCCTTTATCGTCTGGACCTTCCAACCGGACAACACCAACATGAAGGCTGTCAACAACACGCCAGAGGAATACTTGAAAACACTGGCAATCAGCCGTCTCATGCTGGATAATATCGAAAACTTCCAATCTTCCTGGGTGACGATGGGCCCGCATTACGGTCAGCTTTCTCTCTCTTACGGAGCGAACGATTTCGGCCAAACGATGATGGAAGAAAACGTTGTTTCCGCAGCGGCATGTACGTACAAGGTCAACACGAACCAAATTTTGGAACTCATTCGCGGCGCAGGCAAAATTCCTGCACAGCGCAACACACAGTATGACATTCTCCGTGTTTTCAAAGACGGTGAGATGGCAGAACGTGATTTTGTCATGCAAAACTAATAAACGAAAAAACGCTTCTCTGCCCCTCCTTACAAAGGGAATTTGGCAGGGAAGCGTTTTTGGGTTTTTAATCAGGAACTTTTTACCTGCAACCTTCCCTGAGTTTCCAACCGTTTAAAAGTATATCGCTCCTGACGGGACATATACTGTAACTACAATGGCGGTTGGGGGGATGGTTATGCAGACGTTTCGCGTATTGCTGGAGAATGTCCCTGAGCATTGTGACACGTATCGGACTATCGTAAATGAGATGACGGAGCGGGTCAACACTGCACCGGTGCGCATTACATACAGGGAGCAAGAAGAGAATGGATACCTCTTGTTCTACTTTCAAAGCTGGTGTGAGAGTGAGTATGACGCGCAGACCATCGAATGGGCGAGAGCCTTCGTTGCTCTTACATTAGCCGAATGGGTCATTCAGGTGAAGGAACCGAAAATTATGGAAGAAATGGCCACTGACTTACTCGCAGCCGAACAGATGGAAACCGAGTGGGCGGAGATTTTCCCTTATATTCAACGCATGTGCCAAGAAATAGAGCTAGATGGCAGGGAACTGTTAACGGCGACAACACGCAAGGCAAACGTATATCGCAAAGTTTTCACCTATCTGGAGTCGGAGCGAACGATAAACGTTTTGGGTTTCATCCGGTTTCGATTGCAGGAGCACTGGAACGAGTTATTCGAACTCGTGGAAACTGGTATTGATGAATATCTGGAAGACAAGCAATATCAAGAGTTTGTCGAGCTGTTGCGTTATTTCATTGCTGTACAGGAAACCAAGCAGGAAATCGTTCATGTCGTTCCTAGTGTGGACAAACCTTTCCATCTTTATGATAAAAAAGGGGATCGTCTTTGGCTTGAACAGTTGGATACCGTTCTGAACATGGACGAACAAAAATGCAGGGACGAAGATTATTTGGTCAGTGCTTTGGTTACACTGGCTCCTGAGAGTATCGTGCTCCATTTGGCTTCGGAAAAGCCTGGGCTTGTACAGACGATCCGCAGTATTTTTGACGGTCGGCTTATTACTTGCCACTCTTGTTCGCTTTGCCTATCCGAGAGACGTGTACTTGACGGGAATAATCCCTCTAAACTATAATAGCAACAACAACTTTACATTGCTTATAAATACGATGAGAAGGACACGGACAATAGTAAGGACGCTTTAGAGAGGCGGGTCACAGGCTGGAAGCTCGCTGCGTACTGTTATTGATCTACCACCTTCGAGTAGCTGCCGGGAACGAAGCGTAGGCTTTTACTATCGGTATGCCGGTTAAATACCGTTACATGGAATGAGGAGTCTGTTTTTGTGAACAGACTTGAAGTAGGGTGGTACCGCGAGAACACACTCGTCCCTTTTTGGGGATGAGTGTTTTTTTATTTTCTCAACCAAACAAGATACAGGAAGGAAGAATCCACAGTGGCACAAATTCATGTTACTTTCCCAGATGGAGCCGTTCGTCAATACGACGCTGGGATTACGATCGAGGACATCGCAGGCTCCATTAGCTCTAGCCTGAAGAAAAAGGCAGTAGCTGGTAAAAAAGATGGCAAGGTTGTCGATCTGTACACAGAACTCACAGATGACGCAGCGATTGAAATCGTTACCCTCGATTCTGCTGACGGATTGGAAGTATACCGCCACAGTACAGCTCACTTGCTTGCTCAAGCGGTAAAACGCATTTACGGCGCTGAAGTGAAGTTTGGAATCGGTCCTGTGATCGAAGATGGCTTCTACTACGACATGGATATTCCGGTTTCCCTTTCCCCAGAGGATTTGGGCAAAATCGAGGCGGAAATGGAAAAAATCGTGAAGGAAGACCTGCCGATTCGCCGCAAAGTCGTAAGCCGCGAAGAAGCAACTGCGATTTTCCAAGAACTGAACGATCACCTGAAGCTGGAACTGATTCGCGACCTGCCAGAGGATGCGACTATTACGCTGTATGAGCAAGGCGAATTTTTCGACCTCTGTCGTGGACCGCACTTGCCGTCTACTGGCTACATCAAAGCATTCAAGCTGATGAGCGTGGCAGGTGCATACTGGCGCGGAAAAGCAGAAAACCAAGTTCTGCAACGCGTATACGGTACAGCTTGGCCGAAAAAAGCAGACATGGATGAATATCTGCACTTCATCGAAGAAGCGAAAAAGCGCGATCACCGCAAATTGGGGAAAGAACTGGGCTTGTTCATGTTCTCCGAGGAAGCACCGGGTATGCCGTTCTATCTGCCAAAAGGCTTCACTGTTCGCAACGAGCTGGAGCAATTCTCCCGCCGTCTGCAACAATTGGCACAATACACAGAAGTGCGCTCTCCTTTCCTCATGAACGAGCGTCTCTGGAAAGAATCCGGTCACTGGGATCACTACAAAGAGAACATGTACTTCTCTGAAGTAGACAACGCGACTTACGCCTTGAAGCCAATGAACTGCCCAGGTCACATGCTGATCTATAAAAACGAGATGCACTCTTACCGCGACCTGCCGATCCGTTACTCCGAGTTCGGGCAAGTTCACCGCCATGAATACTCCGGAGCCCTGAATGGAATGCTGCGGGTGCGGACCTTCTGCCAGGATGACGCGCACGTATTTGTCCGTCCAGATCAGATCGCGAGCGAAATCAAAGGCATGATCACTTTGATTGACAGCATCTACAAGGTATTTGGCTTCGAATACAGTGTGGCTCTATCCACTCGTCCGGAAGATTCCATGGGCTCTGATGAGCTGTGGGAAGCAGCGGAAAGCTCTCTGAAAACAGTGTTGGAAGAGCTCGGTATGGCCTATGAAATCAAAGACGGAGACGGTGCGTTCTACGGACCGAAGATCGACTTCCAAATTACCGACGCGCTGAAACGCCGTCACCAATGTGGAACGATCCAACTGGACTTCCAAATGCCTGAGAAATTTGACCTGACTTATGTTGGTCAAGACAACGAGAAGCACCGTCCGGTTGTCTTGCACCGTGCGATGTACGGCTCCATGGAGCGTTTCATTGGTATCCTGATCGAGCACTACGCAGGTGCATTCCCGATTTGGCTGACACCAATCCAAGCACGCATCATGAACATCAGTGAAGTGCACATGCCATATGCAGAACAAGTAAGAGAAAAACTGCAACAAGCTGGCATTCGTGTAGAGCTGGATGGCCGCAATGAGAAAATCGGCTACAAAATCCGTGAAGCACAAGTTGAAAAAATCCCGTACATGCTGGTCATCGGTGAAAAAGAGGTGGCTGACGGTACACTGTCCGTCCGCAAACGCGGAGTGGGCGATGAAGGCGCGATGACAGTGGATGCATTTGTTGAAAAAATCCGCGCTGAAATCAATGAAATGAAGTAATAGCACATAGAAGTAGAGCCGCCCTGAATTTTCGGGCGGCTTTTTTTATTATACGTTTACTTGGAAAAAAGAACGGGAAAAGGATGTAGGGTAAAAAGTTTATATGGACATCAAGAAGAACTGCGGGGGATACGTATGCGGGTAAGCATCAAGCAAAGACTGATAGCAGCATTTCTTGCCATTATTTTAATCCCGATTGGAGTGATTAGCTCATTTGTATATGTCAGTATGGAGGAGCGAATCCAAACTTATTTTATTGAATCCTCGACAAAAGAAGTGGCTCAGGTAGACAACGCGATTAACTTGTATTTCGACTCGATTCGTGAAAACGTAAACCTGATAGCAGGCAGTCCCTTGCTAAAGAGTGCAGATAACACCATTACGACGTATATGGATAAACCGACCAAAACCAAACATACCCCATTGCAAAATGGCGGGGTAGAGGCGGCTATTTTTCAAGATTTCCTTCGATTTGTCGATTCTCATCCGAATACTGCATTTATTTATTTAGCGACCAAATACGGAGGATATATACAATGGCCGACAGATGATGTCATTCCGAATTACGATCCGCGTACAAGGGATTGGTACAAAAAACCAATGGAGAATCCCGGAAAAGTGATTACGACAGATCCGTATCTCTATTTGGGGGATAACAGCATCGTGATCAGTAACGTGACGACATTAAAGGATGACAAGGGTGAGCCACTGGGCGTTGTTGGACTGGATGTAAATTTAAAAGGGCTTACCGATATTTTGAAAGAAATTAAGATTGGGAAAACGGGTTACCTCATGCTGGTTGGCAAAGACGGAACGATTTTGGCTAATCCGAAGAACCCTGAGCTCAATTCGAAAAACCTGAAAGATACGCAAATTCCTGAATTGGCTGCTATCGCTGAGAATACCTCCAGCAGCTTTGCAGTCACGATGAACGATACCGAGTATTTGGCGAACGTCTTTACTTCCGAAAAAAACGGTTGGAAATATATTTCGTTTATTGAAAGAGCTGAGCTTTCTGCTGAAGCCCATCAAATCGGTTTGATCATCGGGGCGTTAAGCATTTTGTTTGCTTTACTAGCGGTTGTCGCTTCCGTTCTTTTCTCGCACAAATTTACCAAGCCATTGCTTGTTATCGGTAACCAGATTGCGCAGATCGGTCGTGGTGACTTTACCGGGGAATTGTCCAAAAACCTTTTGGAAAGAAAAGACGAAATCGGCATGCTTGGTCAGAGCATTCAGGTGATGCAAGTATCCATCCAGGGACTCATTCGAGAAGTCCAAAAAGCGGTTAATACACTCTCTACTTCGTCAGACAACATATCGGTTCGCTTGGCGGACAATGTAGATACGACGAACAAGATTTCTACTACGATACAGGAAGTAGCGAGCGGGGCGCAAAATCAGCTCAGGGGTACGGAAGAATCCGCAAGAGCGATGGAAGAAATGTCGATCGGCATCCAACGTGTGGCGGAGACCACCTCCATCATCTCGGAATCATCTACGAGTACCGCGGATGAAGCGCAGCTAGGAAACCAGTCCATCCAAAAGGCTATCCAGCAAATGGACTCCATCCGTGGCTCTGTGGAACATTCCGTATCCGTCGTCAAGCAATTGGGGGAGCGTTCCAAAGAAATTGTGCAAATCATTGATGTGATTACGGGAATTGCTTCCCAAACGAATCTGCTTGCTCTCAACGCAGCCATCGAGGCTGCTCGCGCGGGAGAGCATGGACGAGGTTTTGCTGTCGTAGCAGATGAAGTGAGAAAACTCGCTGAACAGTCTGATGAATCTGCTCGTCAAATCGCCAACCTCATTCAGGAGATCCAAGCAGATACGAACATGGCAGTCAACTCGATGGACTCCGTCAATCAAGATGTGCAGGTTGGATTGTCAACCGTACTGGAGTCAGGAGAAGCCTTCCAACGGATCTTACAAGAAATTCAACAGATAACCGATCAAATTCAGGAGGTTTCTGCTGTCTCTGAACAGATGTCCGCCGGATCGGAACAAGTAGCAGCATCTGTGGACGAGACTGCCCAAATTGCAAGGATTTCAGCCCACAATGCTGAAAATCTGGCGGCTTCCTCCAAAGGTCAGTTGGCCACTATGGAAGAGTTTGCGGTTTCCTTTGAATCCTTGAATCAGATGGCTCGCGAACTGGAAAGAATGATTACCAAATTTAAGATATAAGAATGCATAACGGGAAGAGTACGAATGTCGGGAGGAATTCGTACTCTTTTTTTTGCAAAGTGGACCCATTTATGACAGAATGTGCGGTTTGCGTTTGAAAATTTGGCGATTTCGATTTAAGATAATAGACTGGTACTAAGTCGAAATGCGATATGATGAAGATGAAGGAAAAAAGTCGTCTTATAGATTAAAGGAGAGTGAACAGCAATGCCAGATAAAGTGCTTGATTTACGGAACCGTCCTCTCCGAGATTTACGAATATCTGTCACCGATAAATGTAATTTTCGTTGCCGTTATTGCATGCCTGCCGAAATTTTTGGACCGAATTTTGAATTTTTGCCGCAAAGCAAGTTGCTGACCTTTGAGGAAATTACCCGTTTGACCCAGATCTTTACTTCGCTTGGAGTCGGGAAAATCCGTATTACCGGCGGAGAGCCATTAATGCGCAGAAATTTGCCTGAATTGATTCGAATGATCCGTGAGGTTGAAGGCGTTCAAGATATTGCGATGACGACCAATGGTTCTCTCTTGTCCCGTCATGCGCAAGCGCTAAAAGAAGCAGGTCTGGATCGGGTCACGGTCAGCCTGGACAGCTTGGATAATGAGCGCTTTGGGATGTTGAATGGAAGAGGCTATCAGGTCGATGCCGTGCTGGATGGGATTCGTGTTGCAGCAGATGCCGGGCTTTCGGTCAAGATCAACATGGTGGTACAGCGCGGAGTCAATGATCAAGATATTTTGCCGATGGCACGGTACTTCCGTGAGCAAGGGCATACCCTTCGATTTATTGAATTCATGGATGTGGGAAACAGTAACGGCTGGCGGCTGGATCAAGTCGTACCTTCCCGTGAAATTGTGCGTATGATCCATGAAGAGATGCCGTTGGTAGCGACAGAAGCGAACTACTACGGAGAGGTGGCTTCCCGCTATCGCTATGAGGGATCGGACCAGGAAATCGGGTTGATTTCATCGGTGACCCAAGCTTTTTGCTCCACTTGTACGCGGGCTCGCCTGTCGGCAGAAGGGAAATTGTACAATTGTCTCTTCGCTTCATCCGGAGATGATTTGCGCGAACCAGTCCGCGATGGACGCACGGATGAAGAGATTCGCGAGCTGATACGTGCGATCTGGGAACGGCGTGACGTGCGCTACTCGGAGGAACGACTAAGTGAAACGCCTGGTCTCGCCAAGCGTGAAAAGGTCGAAATGTCCCATATCGGGGGATAATTAGGTATTAGCCTTGACAAAACCCAAGCTACCCTGTAATATAAATTGCGTGTATAAACACTTCATACTTCGAGAACAAGCAGAGGCGCCCAGCTTCTCACCTGGGTCGACGTCGTATACGACTGTTGACAGGTAACTCTTACGCAAAGATCCTCGGATCTGATGAAATTGCTTAGGTGAGATATGTGCGGGCGCAGAATGCGTTCGCACATTTTTGTTCCTTCTCGAAATTGACGGGGGTGGCAAGTATTAGCAAGGATCAAATGTTAATTAACGAAGCGATCCGTGCCCGTGAAGTCCGTTTAATCGGTGCTGACGGGAGCCAATTGGGAGTCGTACCTTTTAGGGAAGCATTGCGCATTGCCCAGGAAGCTGAATTGGATCTGGTAAACGTTGCTCCTACAGCCAAGCCGCCTGTATGCCGTATCATGGACTATGGAAAGTTCAAATACGAGCAGGCGAAAAAGGAAAAAGAAGCGCGTAAAAACCAGAAGATCATCGAGCTGAAAGAAGTGCGTTTTTCTTCTAACATCGAGGAACACGATTTTCAAACAAAGCTTCGCAACGTCCGCAAGTTCTTGGAGGATCAACACAAGGTGAAGTGTACGATCCGTTTCCGTGGACGTGAAATCACCCACTCCGAAATTGGACTAGGCGTTATGGAACGTGTAGCTGCCCAGTGTGAAGATCTCGCTACGCCTGAGCGCAAGCCGAAGATCGAAGGCCGCAGCATGATCATGATTCTGGCTCCGAAAGCGGAAAAGCAGTAAGATAGTAGTTTAGACAGGAGGATTTTTCAGATGCCTAAAATGAAAACCAACAAGGCCGCTGCGAAACGTTTCAAAAAGACTGGAAGCGGCCAATTGAAACGCGACCGTGCGTTTGGTAGCCACTTGTTCGCTAACAAATCGACTAAGCAAAAGCGCCACCTGCGCAAAGCTGCACTCGTTTCCAAAGGCGATCAAAAACGTATGGAGCAAATGCTCACTTACCTGTAAGTTTTTCTTTATTACACACCATTACGCAGCATGAGCTCCCTAAGCGCCTAGCAGTAGGCCGCCATGCTGGAAAGACCAGGAGGAGTTTAGTATGCCAAGAGTAAAAGGTGGCATTGTTACACGCCGTCGTCATAAGAAAATCCTGAAGCTGGCGAAAGGATACTTCGGTTCCAAACATCGCCTGTTTAAATCCGCTAATGCGCAGGTAATGAAATCCCTGCTGTATGCATACCGCGACCGTCGTCAAAAGAAACGTGATTTCCGCAAACTGTGGATCACTCGTATCAACGCGCAAGCTCGCATGAACGGTCTGTCCTACAGCCGTTTGATGCACGGCCTGAAAGTTGCTGGCATCGAAGTTAACCGCAAAATGCTGGCTGACTTGGCTGTTAACGACAAAGCTGCGTTCAACGAACTGGCAACAGTTGCAAAAGGCAAACTGAACGCTTAATTTTTGAAAAGAAGAGTCGATCTGCCCGATTAAGGGCAAGGTCGGCTTTTTTTGTTGTGGTCAGAGCGCAAAATCAAACGAATAGCATCCTACACCTGTCCACACGCTATCAATCTTCTCCTCATATCTTATAGCAAAGATAGAAGGAGGTGAGTGGCATGGCAGAATTACGAGTAAGCCTATGGGCAGGCAGAAACTTTGAAGCTCGTCGTATTCGTTTTCGCAGACGTGGGGTAGCAGTCAGACAGTGTCAAGCGCTTGAATTCAATGACGTACTGTCGAGTTTTCGATTGCGAGCAGGAAATAATGGCCGAGTGACACTCGTTCTGTTTTCAGGAACCGCTTATCAGGGGGATTTTCGTGTTTTCCGGGGGAATCGCGATATTGCCAACCTTGGTAATTTCGACTTCAACAATCGTACCTCGTCGTTTATTTTTGTGGGACGCAATCTGACTACTTCTCAAATCAGAGAGATTCAACGGACGAGAACGGCACCGAGAAACGTGGTAGAAATCAGAACGTAGGAAAAGGAAGTATGAGTCAAAAGAAAAAACAACCGAGCTCACATTCGGTTGTTTTTTTCTATTTCTATTCAACAAATGATTCGCTGACGAATAGCGTCTGCCACGCCTTGTGCGCGATTTTGCACACCGAGCTTTTTTAAGGCGGACTTGATGTAATCCTGCACGGTAAATTCACTAATTCCCATCCAGTTCGCCATCTCCTTAACGCTTTCGCCCCATGACATCCGCTGCATGACTTCGACTTCTCGGCGTGAGAGCTTGACGGTTTTAGGGCGAAGGGAGTCGGTTGTCAATACTTTGCCCAGCATTGAACAGTATGCGTCCAAAGATTGTAGCAACTGATGATTGATGCCAGAACAGCCATCCTGATGCCAGGAAATACCAGCATATCCGAGTACGTTAGGCCCATAGCTAATAGGGAGAATGAGCGCATAAGGGGCACCGTACACTAAATGGGGCGGGAACTGACGAATCGCCTCAGAATCTAGCAGGATAGCTCTCTGTTCACGGATCGCCTGCTGGATAAGGGGCATATTGCGCATGTCCACCCGTATATTTCGAATGGAGCATAACTCTTGGTCAAGGATCGACCATAGTCCCTCACCCATTTGACTGAGCGTCGAGTAATTGCACAGAATGGCTCCCATGAAAGGAAAGAGCTCCACGAAGCCGCGTACAGCAAGCACCAGTTTCTCCTCGTAATATGCCGTTTCTTCGATCCGATTGATGTACATGTTCAGCTCTGGACTGACCATGGAGTGATTGCCACCTCCATTTGAGTGATGGACACCCCCTGATTTTTGGGGATATGAACGACCGTTCAGCCTGACCTATAATCAACCTACAGCGCCTTCATTTTATCAAACCGCCGATCGGAACGTAAAGGATGGGAATGGTATAAATTGACATTTTTATGACTTCTTTCATTCGTTCGAAATAGAAGGCGTATGAGAAAAAAGAAAGGTTGGATGGGGATGAGGAATGGTTTTGTTTCGACCAGCCAAAAAGGATTGAATCAGGAGCTACTGCCGTACCAGTTGTATCAAAAAGCGAAGAGATACGGCATTTGGAACCCGCAGGACATTGATTTTACGCAAGACCGCGAAGATTACGCGAAGATGAATCCGGAGCAGAAGGAAGAAACCTTGGGAAGGATTGCTGGTTTTCTGGGTGGGGAAGAGGCAGTCACCCTCGATCTTTTGCCTTTGATCATGGTCATTGCCGAGGAAGGGCGCTTGGAGGAAGAAATGTATTTGACGACCTTCCTCTTTGAAGAGGCCAAGCATACGGAGTTTTTCCGGTTGGTTCTCGACAACATCGGCGAGTCAGGAGACCTGCATCATTTTCACGATGATGTGTACAAGCGAATTTTCCATGAGATCTTGCCAAATGCACTCAATCGTCTATTGACGGATAAATCCCCCGAAGCTATCGCAGAAGCATCTACTGTCTACAACATGTTTGTGGAAGGCGTGCTCGCAGAGACAGGCTACTATGCGTTTTATGAAGCACTCAGTAAAACGGGGCTCATGCCTGGTTTAATGCAAGGAATTGGCTATTTGAAGACAGACGAATCGCGGCACATCAGCTACGGAACATTCCTGTTGCAGCGGTTAATCTGTGAGCATCCCCATATTTATGATGTCATTGCCAAAAAGATGGATGAGCTGGCTCCGATGGCAAGTCATCTGTACGACTGGATGGATGACCCACAAGGGGTGAGTGCATTCGGAGTGAAGGTCGCTGATTTGCAGCAGTTTGCGAAAAAGCAATTGAGTGTGCGTATGGAGGTACTTGCCCGAGCAAAAGGGCAGACGATTGAAGAACTGTATAAGCATACAAGAACAACGATCGATGTGTAAGAAAAACGATCGAACGTATTCGAGTCGTTGCTTACAGAACTGGGCTATGGTCCTAAAGCGGAATCCGCCCAAGGTCTGAGAAGAAAACAACCTCCCGTCTGTGTTAGACAGCCTGGCTGATCCCTTACAATAAAGCCATAAGAGGAAAACATTGGATAGGGAGAGAGATCAAAATGAGAAAACAAAAGTGGATGATGATGGGAATTACAGCAGTTGTTTGTTCGGCGATGGTCGTGCCAGGGGCGTTTGCCAAAGAGAAAGATGACGCACATTCCGTGACGAATTCTTTCTTCGCCCCTGCTCCGTACACGACGGCTCCAGTAGTTCAGAAAACAGATGACGTGACCGGCACGCAAAAAACAGGAAGTGCATTCATTTTCGCTCCAAATGTAAACGAAAAAGAAGAAAACTAACGGGATTCAAGCATCCGTACAGGATGCTTTTTTCTTTTGCAAAAAACGATTCCGTCTCAAGTCTGAAAAAAAAACAATCTTTCGTCCGTGTCGAGCAGACTCCCCATTGCCATACAATAAAAAGCGTTACAGGAAAACATTGGATAGGGAGAGAGACATAGATGAGAAAACCAAAATGGATGATGATGGGTGTAACAGCAGTTGTTTGTTCAGCATTGCTCGTGCCAGGAGCGTTTGCAAAAGAAAAGGATGATTCTTACACCGTAACTCCTTCTCTGATAACCCCAGGTTCATACGCCGTACCAACGGTTCAAAAAATGGAGGCAAAAAACACGCAACAAATCGGTGCCTCTTTTACTTTCGCTCCCACGGTAAACGAAAAAGAGGAAAAATAAAGCAGCAGAAAGCTGTCAGACCCTGTCTGGCGGCTTTTTTTCTGTGAAAAGCGTCTCAACCAAACGGTCATGATGTTTGGTTTGGGCGAGTTGGATATAGGTGGACGATGCGCCACTTCCAGTCACTAGGCATATGATGGTGGGTGAATCCTAGCAAGAGAGGAGCTTCGCTGATGAACAATCGCCAGAAAATGGCGGATGAGGAATTACAGGAATGGGCAAGCCGACTGGAAGTTCAAGCACCGCAGGATGTGCTAGTGAACGCCGTGGAAAACTATGCAGCCGGTCTGATCCTAGCTGCCAGCTTTGGGGCTGAAGATGTCGTTTTAATCGACATGCTGCACAAATTGGCCCCCACGATTCCTGTATTTTACCTCGATACGAACATTCATTTTGCTGAAACGTATGATACGCGTGACACACTGCAAGCCAGATACGGCACAACATTTATTCAAGTACAGCCACAGTTGTCGTTAGCCGAGCAGGCAGAAAAACACGGAGAAAAACTGTGGGAAAGAGAACCGAATCTTTGTTGCGAGATTCGGAAGGTGGAGCCGTTAAAGCGCGTCCTGTCCAACTATCAGGCGTGGATTACAGGCATTCGCCGTGAGCAATCACCTACCCGAGCGAATACCAAAAAAGTGGAGTGGGACGAAAAATTCAACCTGGTTAAATTCAATCCGCTAGCAGATTGGACGGAGGCCCAGGTGTGGGAATATATCCATGCAAATGATGTCCCTTACAATCCATTGCACGACCGAAACTATCCAAGCATTGGCTGCCGAGTATGCACGCGCGCTGTCCTGCCTGGCCAAGATTCTCGGTCGGGACGGTGGGCTGGCTTTGAAAAGACCGAATGCGGTCTGCACAAATGAACAGCGCAGGAGGGAAAGATGTGAAGCAAACGATCTTGCCGCACGGGATCAAAAAAGCCGTTATCGTGGACAAATGGACCCTGTCGGACATCGAATGTCTTGCCATCGGAGCATTTTCACCGTTGACTGGATTCATGGAAGAGGCGGATTACCACACTGTCGTGGAAACGATGCGTCTGACCAATGGAGCGGTTTGGCCGTTGCCGGTGACATTGGCTGTCGATGCAGATGAGCACGACGATCTTGTGCCTGGCGACAGTATTCTGTTACGTGGGGAAGATGGAGTGGATTATGCGATTTTGCGGGTGAAAAGCTGCTTTGTGCCAGATAAAATGCGGGAGGCAGAACTCGTTTTTCGCACGGTAGATCTCGCTCACCCCGGTGTGAAAAAGCTGTTTGAAAAGCCAAATCTATACGTGGGTGGGCCTGTAGAAATCATGCAAAAGCCACAGCCTGAGCGCTTCTCTGATTTTTATTTGACCCCGGCAGAAACCAGAAAAAGGTTTCGAGAAAATGGCTGGAAGACGGTGGTTGGTTTTCAAACGCGCAATCCTGTTCACCGGGCACATGAATATATTCAAAAGGCAGCATTGGAGATTGTCGATGGCCTTTTTCTCAACCCATTGATGGGGGAAACGAAATCAGACGATGTTCCTGCACAAGTGCGAATGAAAAGCTATCTCGCCCTTTTGGAAAATTACTATCCACACAACCGTGTATTGCTAGGTGCTTTTCCGGCTGCTATGCGATATGCGGGTCCGCGTGAGGCGGTCTTCCACGCCTTGGTGCGAAAAAATTACGGTTGTACGCATTTTATCGTCGGCCGCGATCACGCAGGGGTAGGCGATTATTACGGCACGTATGATGCGCAGCACATCTTTTCCGAGTTTGCGCCAGGCGAGCTCGGTATCCAACTGCTCTTTTTTGAACACAGCTTTTACTGCAAGGCATGCCAAGGGATGGGGACGACCAAGACGTGCCCGCATGACAGAGACTCGCATATGACCTTATCGGGAACAAAAGTGAGGGAAATGTTGAGAAACGGGATCACGCCACCTCCGGAATTTACACGTCCGGAAGTCGCAACGATTTTGATAGAAGGATTGAAATCCCTGCAATAAAGTGGAACCCAAAAAACAGGAGAGGGACGGCAATGCTGTCCTTTTTCCGTTGTGAAAAACTGGACAAGTTTTCTAGTTTCTGGCGAAAAAATGTATCCGCTTTCAAGTAAAAACCGCGCTGTAAAGCCATTTCCAACTGAGCATTCGTTCGGACGAAAGTCCAGTAAAATCTTTTTGTTTTCGTTGACACCCCCTAGGTGCCTAGCTATAATCAGACGTAACACTTTATTCTGACAACAACAATATTGAAAATATTGTTTAAATAGCAGGCTATGACGAGGATGGTGCACGTTTCCCCTTTTACAGAGAGCCCTGATGCTGAGAAATGGGTATTGGGTACGTCGCATTGCTCACCTCCGAGCCGTTTAGCTGAAACTTGTTTTACAAGTAGTAGGCCAAACCGCTTAACACCCGTTAACGTGTTACAGTCCACATTTGCTGTGACTGGCTGAGATCGGCTGACCGTGAGGCGCCGATAAAGTTGGGTGGTACCGCGAACCCTTTCGCCCCAAAAGACATGGAAATAAAACCGTGTCGGGGCGAAAGGGTTTTTCTATGTGTCTATAGTTATTTTCAATACCTGTTGGAATTGGGAGGAGGAGAGATCAATGAGTGTTGAAATGGCCGAGTTGCAGAAAAAGAACGGCATTCCACCGATTCAGTTCGGGGAAGAAGTGACAGGAGCAGAAACACTGCTGCGCTGTCTGATCCTGGAGGAAGTCGAATACATTTTCGGCTATCCGGGTGGTGCGGTGCTCCCTATTTATGACTCCCTGTACGGGAGCTACTTCAAGCACATTTTGACCCGCCACGAGCAAGGTGCTATCCACGCTGCTGACGGATATGCCCGAGCGACTGGCAAACCGGGCGTATGTATCGCCACTTCTGGTCCAGGAGCAACGAACCTCGTAACGGGAATTGCAACCGCTCAGATGGACTCGGTTCCGCTGGTCTGCATCACGGGTAACGTGGCACAGTCTCTGATTGGTACCGACGCGTTCCAAGAGGCGAACATTACAGGAATTACTATCCCGATTACAAAGCACAGCTACTTTGTCCGCGACATTCGCGATCTCCCGCGGATAGTGAAGGAAGCTTTTCACATCGCGACAACCGGTCGTCCGGGCCCCGTATTGATCGACATTCCAAAAGACGTCGCCAATGCGAAGGCACCATTTACCTACCCGGATAAAGTGGAGATTCGCGGCTACCGAGCATCACTCGTACCGAGTGACGAAGAAGTACAAGAGTTTGTCAAAGCCGTTGGCGAAGCGAAGCGTCCAGTCATTTTGGCGGGCGGGGGAATCATTGCAGCTCAAGCAGAGAAAGAATTGCGCGACTTTGCTGAAAAAACACGCATTCCGGTGATCAACACCTTCATGGGATTGGGCGGTTTCCCTGGAACACACGAGCTGTCGCTGGCAATGCCAGGGATGCACGGAAATTACACAGCCAACCAAGCGCTCTTGAATGCGGATTGTGTCATTGGTCTGGGAGCACGCTTTGATGACCGGATCACGATGGGACGCACGAAGGAGTTCGCACCAAAAGCCCGTATCGTACACGTCGACATCGATCCAGCAGAGCTGGGGAAAAACGTAGACACAGCCGTCACAGTAGCGGGCGACGTGAAGAGCACGCTGGCAAAAGCAATTCCACTCGCAAAAGCTTGTGATTCGGAAGCGTGGATCAGCCAGTTAAAAGAGTGGAAAGAACAATATCCGTACAAGTACAAAAAAGACGGCGACGTATTGAAGCCACAAGCAGTCATTGAACTCTTGTACAACTCCACAGATGGGGAAGCGATTGTCACAACAGACGTTGGACAACACCAGATGTGGACAGCTCAATACTATAAGTTCAAGCACCCGCGCTCCTTTATCTCTTCCGGTGGTCTCGGCACGATGGGCTTTGGCTTCCCGGCAGCAATTGGCGCACAGATCGCTCACCCGGATCGCACGGTAATCTCCGTCGTAGGGGATGGTGGATTCCAGATGACCAACCAGGAGCTGGCAATCGTCTCCCAGTACAACATTCCGGTTAAAGTAGCGATTGTGAACAACCAGTGCTTGGGTATGGTACGTCAATGGCAGGAGCTCTTCTACGATAATCGCTACAGCCAAATCGATCTGACATGCAGCCCGGATTTTGTCAAACTGGCGGAAGCATATGGCGTAAAAGGCTTGCGAGCAAGCACGCCAGAGGAAGCAGAAGCAGTTTGGGCAGAGGCGCTTGCGCATGATGGACCAGTCGTGGTGGACTTCCGAGTTGCGCAGGAAGAAAACGTATATCCGATGGTTGCATCAGGCAACACACTAGATCAGATGGAATTGGGGGACGATTAGGATGCAGCAACATACCATTTCCGTACTCGTCAACGACCAACCAGGCGTTTTGACCAGAGTGGCGACACTGTTCGGCCAACGCGGCTTCAACATCGACAGCATTACGGTGGGGGGCACGGAAGAACAGGGGCTTTCCCGGATGATCATTACAACCGGGGGAGATGACCGCCAAATCAATCAGCTCATGAAGCAATTGCACAAGCTGATCGATGTCATCTCGGTGACGAATCTCAGTGAGAACCCTTTTGTATCACGGGAACTGGCGCTGATTAAGGTGACGGCATCGCCCAGCCAGTTGGCAGAGTTAAATGGAATTGTCGAGCCGTTCCGTGCCGCGATCGTCGATGTTGGCCCCAGCTCACTGATCGTGCAAGTAACGGGTGACACCGAAAAGATTGATGCGCTGCTCGTACTATTACAAAGCTACGGCGTTATTGAACTGACAAGAACAGGTTCAGTAGCGATGGCGCGCAGTATTGTTCCAGCAACAGCCGCAGCAACGGTTTAAATTGCCAAATTTCAGAATAAAAACTCAAACTAAACTTTTTTAGGGAGGCTACACAAATGGTAAAAATGTATTATGAAGCGGACGTAAAACAAGAGGTACTGCGTGGGAAAACAATCGCAATCATCGGTTACGGTAGCCAAGGTCATGCACAAGCACAAAACCTGCGCGACAGCGGTTATAAAGTAGTGGTGGGTCTTCGTCCAGGGAAGTCTTGGGATGTGGCAGCGAAAGACGGTTTTGAAGTTTTGACTGTAGCAGAAGCAACCAAACGCGCTGACGTGGTTCAAATCCTGATGCCAGATGAGCGCCAAGCACAAGTATATCGCGACGAGATCGCTCCAAACCTGAAATCCGGCGCTGCACTGTGCTTCTCTCACGGATTCAACATCCACTACGCGCAAATCGTGCCACCAGCTGATGTAGACGTAATCATGGCAGCTCCAAAAAGCCCGGGCCACCTGGTTCGTCGCGTATACCAAGAAGGCTTCGGTGTACCTGGTTTGATCGCCGTGTACCAAGATGCAACTGGCAACGCGAAAGATCTCGCACTCGCCTACTCCAGCGGTATCGGTTGCACAAAAGCTGGCGTAATCGAAACCTCTTTCCGTGAAGAGACAGAAACAGACCTGTTCGGTGAGCAAGCAGTATTGTGCGGTGGCGCAAGCGAGCTGGTAAAAGCAGGCTTCGATACATTGGTGGAAGCAGGTTATGCTCCTGAGATTGCCTACTTCGAGTGCTTGCATGAACTGAAGCTGATCGTTGATCTGATGTACGAGGGTGGCTTGGCTCGTATGCGCTACTCCATCAGTGACACTGCTGAGTACGGTGACTACAGCACAGGTCGTCGCATCATCACAGACGAAACGCGCAAAGAAATGAAAAAAGTACTGGCTGAAATCCAAGACGGTACATTCGCTCGCAATTGGATCTTGGAAAACCAAGCAAACCGTCCTGGCTTCACTTCCCGTCGCCGTCTGGAGTCCGAGCATGGCATCGAGGTAGTAGGGGAGCAACTGCGCAGCATGATGTCTTGGATCAACAAAGATACGAAAAAAGAAGAAGTGAAAATCGGTCAATAAATAGGTGTGTAAAAAACGCATATATAATGTAGGGAAAAATGTGGAGGTGAAAAGTTCATGCGGACCATTGAGATTTTTGATACGACACTGCGCGATGGGGAGCAGTCTCCGGGCGTCAATATTAGCACGAACGAAAAGGTGGAGATCGCCCTTCAACTCGAGAAGCTGGGCGTAAACAAAATTGAGGCGGGCTTCGCTGCTGCCTCCCCAGGTGACCAAAAGTCTGTGGCCGAAGTTGCAAAACGGGTGAAGAATGCAACCGTCGTCAGTCTGGCTCGTGCCGTAAAAGACGACATGGATAAGGCATACGAAGCGCTTCGCAACGCACAAAACGCTTCCCTCCACGTCTTTCTCGCAACATCTCCGATTCACCGTCAGTTCAAGCTGAACATGAGCAAGGAAGAAGTCCTTGCTCGGGCGGTGGAAGCGGTCACCTATGCGAAAAAGTATTTTACGGAAGTTCAGTTTTCCGCAGAGGATGCGGCGCGTACCGAGATTGACTTTTTGGCAGAGGTTGTAGAGGCAGTCATCAAGGCAGGGGCTACCACGGTAAATATTCCAGATACGGTTGGCTACATGACGCCGTATCAATACGGAAACATTTTCCGCGAGCTGAAAAAACGCGTCCCTTCTACTGATCTGATTCGCCTGAGCTGCCATTGCCACGATGATCTCGGGATGGCAGTCGCCAACAGTCTCGCTGCTGTCGAGGGTGGAGCTACGCAAGTGGAGGGCACCATCAATGGAATCGGAGAGCGCGCTGGAAATGCTGCTCTGGAAGAAGTGGCGCTTGCGTTGGAGACGCGCAAGGATTACTACCAGGCAACGACCAAGCTGAATTTGAAGGAAATCGCACGGACCAGCCAGCTGGTGAGCCGTTTGACGGGGATGATCGTGCCAGGAAATAAAGCGGTCGTGGGTGCAAATGCTTTTGCGCACGAGTCCGGTATTCACCAGGATGGTGTGTTAAAAGAGGTCACTACGTACGAAATTATCCGTCCGGAATCGGTCGGCTTCAAGTCAAACAAACTGGTTCTCGGCAAGCATTCTGGCCGCCATGCTTTCAAAGAAAAGTTGGTTGATCTGGGTTATCACTTGGAGCAAGAAGAGGTAAACGCAGCGTTTGCAGCATTCAAAGTATTGTGCGACAAGAAGAAAGAAATCACGGATGACGACATCCTCGCATTGGTCGACTCCAAGATGGTTCGCGGACCTGAAGCGTTCCAGCTGGAATCCGTGCAGCTCGCTTACGGCAACATTTCCGTTCCGACAGCGAGTGTGCGGCTGGTTCGTGCCGACGGATCGGTATGCGAAGAAGCCGCATGTGGAAATGGATCGGTTGATTCTATCTACAAAGCGATTGACCGCGCTACCGGAGAGGAAGTCACCCTTGTCGATTACAAAATCCTTTCTGTTACCCACGGGCAAGATGCGTTGGGTGAAGTGTTCGTACGACTTCAACAGGACGATCTGATCGTAACAGGACGCGGTGTGAGTACGGATGTGCTGGAAGCAAGCGCCATTGCCTATATACGGGCAGTCAACAAGATCATGGAGCGCCGAGGCGAGCCTACGCCTGTCAGTGCAACGATATAAAGATAGGGTCAAATGTGGATAGGATCATAGGAACCAGCAGCGTTCGGAAACCATTACGTATAGAAAAGCGGGATAAACGATGAAGAAAAATTATCGCATCGCCGTTCTTCCTGGAGACGGTATTGGACCAGAAATCATGCAGGAAGCGGTCAAAGTCCTTACACTCGTAGGGGAAATTGAAGGTGTCACTTTTACATGTGAAGAAGGCCGGATCGGTGGTATCGCAATCGATACAGATGGAACACCGTTGCCAGAAGAAACGGTAACGCTGGCAAAGCAAGCGGATGCTGTGCTCTTGGGAGCCGTTGGCGGACCGAAGTGGGACCAGAATCCTGGGCATCTTCGTCCGGAAACAGGGCTGCTGGGCATTCGCAAAGCACTCGGTTTGTTTGCAAATATTCGCCCAGCTACCATGCACAGCTCTCTGGTGGAAGCGTCCACCCTCAAGCCAGAAGTTGTTTCTGGCGTTGACTTGATCGTTGTACGTGAACTGACCGGTGGGATTTATTTCGGTGAGAAAAAACGTTATGATGGTCCGAACGGTGAAGTCGCAGAAGATCAGTGCATCTATCATGAAGCGGAAGTCGAGCGAATCATTCGAGTAGGCTTCGACATTGCGCGCAAACGCCAAAAGCGTCTCGTATCTGTAGATAAGGCAAACGTCCTCGAAAGCTCCCGCCTCTGGCGCAAGGTAGCCGAGAGAGTAGGGGCTGACTATCCAGATGTAGAGCTGTCCCACCAGTTGGTAGACTCTTGCGCGATGCAGCTCGTGCGTGATCCAAAACAGTTTGACGTCATCGTGACGGAAAACATGTTTGGCGACATCTTGAGTGATCAGGCAGCGATGCTGACTGGTTCGATTGGGATGCTGTCCTCGGCGAGTCTGGCAGCAGGCAGCTTTGGCTTGTATGAACCGGTTCATGGCTCTGCCCCTGACATTGCTGGAAAAGGCATTGCCAATCCGCTGGCCACCATTCTGTCCGTAGCGATGATGCTTCGCCTTTCTCTCGGAATGGATGAAGCGGCAGCAGCTGTGGAAAACGCAGTTTGGTCCGTGCTGGAAGCAGGGCATCGCACTGGCGATATCGCGGCAGATAGAAGCAAAGCGATTGGTACAATCGAGATGGGCCAACTGGTACGCGACGAGCTGTCCAAACAGTGGCAAAAACAATAAATCATACACAAAACGAAACCCTGCCAAAATCCTTTCGGTGCTTTGGCAGGGTTTTCTCCATTTTTATACGGCTTATCCGATGGTGATCCTCCCTTTTGGATAGCGGAAGTACTCCTTCTGTTTGCGTTGTGCGAGGGCAAAGGCAATCGTGAGGGGGCCGAGCCGACCAGCAAACATCGTTAATATGATTAGCGTTTTCCCGATCGGAGTCAGATGAGGGGTCAGTCCCATAGAGAGTCCGGTCGTAGCAAAAGCGGAAGTAACCTCGAATAGGATCATCTCAAAGCGTGCTCCTGTCTCAGTAATCGAGAGGACCATCGTCATGACAAGCACAATGAACAGGGCAATCATGGTCAGTGTCAGCGATTTGTAGACCATGTGTGGCAGGATGCGTTGCCGGAAGAAGATGACATCTTCTTTTCCTTTAATTTGGGCAATAACAGCGCCAATCAGTGTGGCAAAGGTCGTCGTCTTGATACCGCCTCCCGTCGAGCCAGGAGAAGCACCGATGAACATTAGGATAATAAGGAGGAAAAGCGACGACTGATACATATCCCCGATATTCAATGTGTTGGAACCTGCCGTACGGGGTGTAACCGATTGATAGAAGGAGCCGAGCACTTTGCCCATCATGGATAGGGGCTGCAACGTTTTGGGATTGTTGTACTCCAAAATAAAAATAAGCACTGTCCCTGCCGTAATCAAAAGACCGGTTGTTGTCAGTACGACTTTCGTATGTAGTGACAAGCGGCGGTTATGACGATAATCGTATATCTCGCTGACAACGATGAAACCAATACCGCCAAGTATGATCATCAGACAGACGACGAGATTGACGAGCGGGTCCTCCACATAGGCTGTCAAGCTGGCGAACTCGCCCATCAGGTCAAAACCAGCATTGTTAAAGTTAGAAATCGCATGGAAAAAGCCGAAGTAGATCGCTTTTTTCAAAGGAAAGTCAAAGGCAAAACGAATAGAGAGAAGCACTCCACCTATAAACTCAGTAAGGGCAGTAAAAACCAGAATCATTTTGGCTAATCGTACGACACCTTCTATCGACATCTGATTCAGCGATTCTTGCAGGATGAGCCGTTCACGCAATGAGATTCTTTTACGCATAATCAGTGCGAAAAAGGTAGCGAACGTCATAAATCCGAGGCCGCCAATTTGGATGAGCGACAAAATGACGAGTTGACCAAAGGTAGTGAAAGTCGTTCCAGTATCGACGACAACCAAGCCTGTTACACATGTAGCAGAGGTGGCTGTAAACAGAGCGTCAAGCCAATGCAGACCAACTCCATCAACTGTAGCGACCGGGAGTGTCAAAAGCAGCGCTCCCAAGAAGATAATCAAGGCAAACCCAAGAACCAGCGTTTTTGGTGGATCAAGGTGAAGCTTTTCTACGATTTTTTTAATCATAGCAGGTTATACCTCGGCTTTTTTCGAGTCTAGTGAAAAGGAAAAGAGGGGAAATCTATCTCTTAGTATGGCATTTCCCTTGGAAAACTTACCGAAGAAGAGCAGCACCCAATCGGTGAAGCCAATGTTTCAACTCTCGTTCTTCCAGTGGAGCGAGTGGGAAACGGACAGCCGGGCAGCGCAGAATATCGGCAGGCTCATCGGCTACGCGAAAAGCATGACCGCCAGTCAGCTCGAGACCTTCCTCACGCAGAATAGCGACGACTCTCTCTTCTTGTTCAGTTGCTCTTGCGGTTGGCGTGCCCCATTTTATCCACGTATTTAAGCCCCCTGAAATAGGGTACATTCGTGCATGATCGGGGAGTGCCTGGCGTTTTTCCTGCCACAGTCGCAGGAAGCGGGTCTGGAACAGAGCACGACGATCCGTTAGAAACTCTTCATAAAACCACGGATCATCGAGGAGTCGAACAGCGGATTCCACGACGAGCAAGGATGGCTCTGCTCCTGTCATGGAAACAAGCTGACTATAGCGCTCCAACTCGTCATCCGATAAATCAGAAGGAAGCATCAGTACGCCCAATTGTAGATCGCGAGCCAACGTTTTGGACAACGAATGCAGATAGTAGACCTCCACTGGGCTTTTTGCCTGCGCAGCCATCTGGTACAAAGGAACACTCGGTTCTTCAAACCAGAGGTCGCCATAATGGTCGTTTTCCACAAGACGTACGTTGTGGCTCTGCGCCCATTCGAGCAAATCTTCCTTTCGTTTCAACGAATAGCTGATACCGGTAGGAAATTGATAATGCGGGTTAATCAAAAGCCAATTCGCAGGGTAATGCTCCTGCTCTTCCGTGAGAGCTTGAATACAAACGCCTTCTTCATCCATGCGAATCGGGCGAACGGTAATTCCGCACTGGCTCAACAGTCGAAGAAATACAGGATAGCTGTACTCCTCCACATAGACGACATCACGTGCACTCATGACACGCTGCGCAAGAAAGGCGAAGCCGCTCGTGCTTCTATTAAAAAGCAGGAGGCGCTCAGGTGAGTGAGGAAGCCCCCGGCGGCCGAGGTGATCAGCAAAAACCTTGGCAGCTTGTGTACGTCTGATTTTCTTTTGGGCGGACGGTTCATCCAATACAGTCAGACTCTCATAAAAAGCACCACGCAATCGCTTCACCAGCTCTTCGCTTGGACGAGGAGAGGAATCAGCCAGGGAAGCGATCGGAATATCTGTGAGCGGGAGGCGATTTTCCAAACGCGCTTCTTTAGCAAGCTGCGTCAAGTAATAACCTTTGCCGTGCACAGCTTCCAGCCAGCCTTCCAACGCAAGATGATCGTATGCTTTTTTGACTGTCTCCAACGAGCAACCACTAATTGTTTTCATATCTCGCAGCGATATCAATTGTTGTCCATCTACAAGAAAGGCACCACGCAAAATCGCTGTTTTCAATTGTTCAGCGAGTTGTACATAGATCGGTGTGTGCGATTGTTTGTGGAAATGAAAAGAAAAATACGGTCGCTCTGGCATTCGCGCACGCCTCCTTGTCTGTCGAAAAAATAGCAGTCATCAGCATTATATAGGAAAGCGAAGCATCTCGGGTATAGGGAGTGAAGAAATTGTTTCAGGAACGACGAGGGTACTGGAAACCCGAACATGGTATCATGAGAAAAGATATATATTGAAGAAATGAGGAAAATACGGATGAGTACGCAGGAACACAAGGCGCTATCGCCCAAGCAAGTCATATGCATGGTCATTACCGTTTCCGATACCCGGACAGAGGATACAGATAAAAGCGGACAATTGATGAAGCAGCTTCTGACTGAAGCCGGTCACAGCGTAGCGCTCTATCAAATAGTAAAGGACGAGCCTGTACAGGTCATTGCTGCGATCGAAGCGGGAATTGCACATGACGACGTTCAAGTCATTCTTCTCAATGGCGGTACTGGCATTTCGCCCCGAGATAACACCTTTGAGGCTGTCTCTGGCTTACTCGATAAGGAAATGCCGGGATTTGGCGAGCTGTTTCGGATGTTGAGCTTTACCGAAGACATCGGTTCGGCTGCGATGCTCAGTCGTGCGATTGCAGGGACGCGGAAAGGGAAAATGATTTTTTCCACGCCAGGCTCGACAGGTGCGGTGCGACTGGCGATGAATCGGTTGATCGTGCCGGAGCTGGGGCATGTGGTGCGCGAATTAAACCGTTAACGATTTGCCGTTACTAGCCTCGTATGGTACTGTTACGAAAGGAAAAAGATCGGTCAGACCTGAACCATCGATTGCAGATGGTTTTTTGGTGCCGAATTTTGCAAGGAGAGTAGACCCATCCATGAAGATTTTACTATCGACCTTAAACGCCAAGTTTATTCACTCCTCACTCGCTTTGCGTTATTTGCGAAGCTATGCTCAGGAAGCATTTCCTTCGATTGAGCTGGTGGAGTATACCATCAACGATGTGACGTTAAATATAGTAGCAGATATACACAAGCGCAAGCCCGATGTCGTTGCATTTTCCTGTTATATCTGGAACATTCGCGAGACGCTCAGTGTCATGCGCACGCTGAAAAAGATTTGCCCGGATGTTCCGATTATCCTTGGCGGACCAGAAGTGACCTATGACGCGGACGAATGGATGAAGAAGCATCCTGAAATCGATGTCATCTGCATTGGTGAAGGAGAGCAGACCTTCTTGGAGCTTTTGCAGGTGTATCAGGAATCATTGCAAACCAAGCAGCCTCCACGCCTGCGAGATGTTGCCGGAATCGCTTATCGCGAAGAGGAGTACGTACGTTTTTCCATGCCGCGTGCGCAAGTTGAAGAGATGGACAGCATTCCTTCCCCTTACGCGGATCATCTGGACGAGTTGAACAACCGCGTCGTCTATTTTGAGGCATCTCGTGGCTGTCCGTTTAAATGTCAATACTGTCTGTCTTCGATTGAAGACGGCGTACGCTATTTCAGTCTCGAACGAGTAAAAGAAGATCTCATGCGTTTGATCAATCACGGCGTCAAAACGATCAAGTTCGTGGATCGAACGTTTAACATCAATAAGAAATATGCCTTGGAAATCTTTCAGTTTTTGATCGATAACCACAATGGAACGATCTTTCAATTCGAGATCACGGCAGACATTTTGCGCGCGGACGTACTCGACTTCTTGACAGAGAACGCACCTCCAGGCATTTTTCGCTTCGAGATTGGGGTTCAGTCCACGAATGATGAGACCAACCGCCTTGTTCAGCGGATTCAGCGCTTCGATCGCCTTGCGCGTACAGTGACACAGATCAAGGATTCGAAAAAAATCGATCAGCATTTGGATTTGATCGCTGGTTTGCCTGAGGAAGATTATGCGTCCTTCCGCAAAACCTTCAACGACGTGTTTGGTCTGCGTCCGGAGGAGCTTCAGCTTGGCTTTTTGAAAATGCTGCGCGGGACAGGTGTTCGTGCGCGTGCGGCTAATCATGGCTATATTTTTATGGATGAGGCTCCTTACGAAATTTTGGGAAACAACGTCCTTTCCTTTGATGACATGCAAAAAATCAAGCGTGTAGAAGACATTCTGGAAAAGTACTGGAATGCACACCGGATGGATTATACAGTGGAATGGTTGTTGGCAAATCAATTCGAAACGGCTTTCGATTTTTTTCAGGCATTTGGCGATTATTGGGAAAGTCAAGGCTGGAGCCGTATTGGTCATCAATTAGAGGATTTGTTCGTGCGTTTGCAGAAGTTTTTGCAATTCCAGCAAGTGGAAGGAATGGACCATGTACTTAGCATGATGAAATTCGATTTCCTGCGCAACCAGAAGCATCGTCCCCGCAAGCTGTGGTGGGAGGATGTCATGGACAAGGAAGAGATGCAACAGACGTTTGCTGTGCTAACTGAGCAGCGTGAGCGACTCCGCGATGATTTTGCGGCACATGCAGCATTGGAAAAAGATTATTTCAAACACACGCTGACTGCCAAGGTGACCTTTGACATTGAAAAATGGCTGGAGACCGGTGAGCTTGTCGAGGGAGATTTTATACTCGTCGTGTATTATCCGTACAAAGATGAAGAGCAAAATGCTTTTGCTGTCGTCAAGCAGGATGTCCAAGTAGCAGGCTAAATGACCGGATGAGCAGATGGGATGGGAGGAGGAGACGCAGATGAATGCAAGCACGTATACGGAGGCTGTCGAGGAACGGTTGCGTGCACATGGTGATTCGACTGTGGCTGGCCCCATGGCGCAGTACATGAAAAATCATTTTTCTTTTCTGGGGATCAAATCACCACAGCGCAAAGAACTGACCAAACAAATCTTTCGTGATTATGGCGTACCCGAAAATTGGGAGCAGGTCGTTCGTTCCTTGTGGGATTTGCCAGCGCGAGAGTACCAGTATGTAGCGCTTGACGTACTCGAGAAGTCCAAAAAGCGTCTCACCCCTGACCATCTCCCGTTCGTTGTCGAACTCATTACGACAAAATCGTGGTGGGATACCGTAGATTATTTGGCTTCCCATACAACAGGCAAATTGTTCGCCTTGCATCCCGAACTGATTGTATCGAATACGACAGCTTGGATGAATGGAACCAACATGTGGCTGCAACGTACAGCGATTTTATTTCAACTGTCGTACAAGGATAAGACAGATCAGCGGCTGCTCTTTTCCTTGGTGGAAAGAAGCTCGGATTCCAAAGACTTTTTTATTCAGAAGGCAATTGGCTGGGCGTTGAGAGAGTATGCGAAAACAAATCCCAAAGCCGTACGTGAATTTGTAGAAGCGACTCCACTTGCGAGTTTGTCCAGGCGTGAAGCGCTCAAGCATCTATCAGGATAGAGTCGCTTGTTGTATCTGTGCTTGATAAAATACGTACATCTATTGCAAAATAAACAAGTACCATTTTTGAGGTTCATAACGTAATACATAGAGTCAGATATCGTGCGATGCCATAGCTGCTAGTATGTCAAGAAATGACCGCACTGTGGCAAGGATAGGGGATTTTGCCTCATGGAAGTCGACCTGCTAATGTCCATCATAGAGCAATACGGCTACGTAGCGATTTTTTTCATGCTTTGGCTTGGGATTGTAGGTTTGCCGATTCCCGATGAGCTGGTTGTCGCTACAGGAGGATTTCTTGCCTCCATTGGCGTGTTAAACCCTTGGTATTCTTTTTTGGCGGGATATTTAGGGGTTGCCTCCGGATTGACGATTGGCTTTTTACTTGGAAAGTACTTTGGGAAACCGATATTGCAATGGCTGTGCAAAACCGAGAAAATGAGGAACGCGGTGAATCGATCAACGGGCTTGCTGGAGAAGTATGGAACTACTGCCCTCTGCATCAGCTACCTATTTCCGGTTGTCCGCCATGTCGTACCTTATTTGGTCGGCCTGGGCGGTATGACGTTCCGGCGATATGCGATGCTGTCATATCCGATCGGGTTGGTTTGGACCATCGCCTTTTACTTTCTCGGCCATGTATTCGGTAATAACGTGGAAGCTATTATCGAAGTCATCCGTAAATACGGTTTCTACGCTTTGCTGGTGATCGTGGTTGTATTGGCTGTGGTATTCTTTGTACGCAAGCAGTTTATGGGAAATCGGGCATATCGGGCAAAAGGAGAATAACAAATGTACCATGAACAATTAGCTGCCCACCGCCGCAATTTCGTGTTGGTGCTCGTGATTAGCTGGGCCCTCCTCATGGCAGGATACTTCAATTCAAATGTCTGGGTGCTGGCTGGAGGAGCTTTACTGCTGAATGGCTATGCTTATTACCTGATGCAGGCAGACAAGCGTCTGGCTAAAGAAAAAGGTTTTCGGGTTCCGGAACTGAGCCTTTTGTTGGTCGCATTTTTAGGAGGAGGGATTGGTGCGCTGGAGGGTATGCTCATTCAACGGCATAAGACGAAGCATACCTCTTTTCGCATCCTGCTCCCGCTCTTTTGCATCGCGCAAATCTTCCTAGTCATTTGGGTAATACAACTATATTTGGATAAGAATCTCGTGTCGTAGGGGCACGGGATTTTCTTTTTGAAAATGTGATTCTCTTGTTTGAAAATTCAGCCTATAATAAGGGTAACGATAGAACAAGCTGAGGAGGTAGCTATGTCTCAATCAAGCCCCTTGACGAAAACGTACGCACAGCAACTGGATGCACAGGACGAACTCGCGAGCTATCGCGAAGAGTTTTATCTGCTTTCGAGTCTGTATTTGGATGGTAACTCGCTTGGCCTCATGTCAAAAAGAGCGGAAAAGAGCGTCATGGATATGATGCAGTCTTGGAAGGAACTGGGTGTGGAAGGCTGGACAACGGGTACTCATCCGTGGTTTTTCTTTTCGGAGAAATTGGCAGAGATGAGCGCAGCACTTGTAGGGGCAAGCCCCGAGGAAGTGATTGTCACGGGCTCTACGACGATCAACCTGCATCAGCTCGCAGCTACCTTTTATCATCCGGTTGGGAAGAGGACGAAGGTCGTTGCCACTGAACTGGATTTTCCTACCGATATATACGCACTACAGAGTCAAATGAAGCTCCATGGACTGGACCCGGAAGAGCATTTGGTTCGGGTAGAGTCAAGAGATGGTCGTCTGATTGAAGAAGAGGATATTATCGATGCGATGTCGGATGAAGTCGCACTGGTTGTCCTCCCTACTGTCCTGTATCGCAGCGGCCAGTTGCTCGATATTGAACGCTTGACAGCAGCCGCGCATGAGAGAGGCATTCTGATTGGGTTTGACGGATGTCATTCTGTAGGAGCGATCCCGCATTCCTTCAGCAAATGGGAAGTGGACTTTGCCTACTGGTGCAACTACAAATATGTAAATGCAGGGCCTGGAAGCGTGGGTAGCCTATATGTCAACCGCAAGCATTTTGGCAGAACTCCTGGATTGGCGGGATGGTTCAGCTCGAAAAAGGATAAGCAATTTGACATGGACCATAAGCTGGATGCATGTGAAAGTGCGGGCGCGTACCAGATCGGTACCCCACATATGCTGAGTCTCGCCCCACTGCTTGGTTCTTTGGAAATGTTCCAGGAGGTGTCCGTGGAAAAGCTTCGTGCCAAGTCGCTCAGCTTAACGCGGTTCATGATGGATTTGATCGAGGTGGAGCTAGCCGACATGGGTTTTACGATTGCGAACCCACAGCAGGATGATCGTCGGGGTGGGCATGTCAGCCTTGAGCACGACGAGGCCATACGTATATGCAAGGCATTGAAGGAAGCGGGCATAATTCCTGACTTCCGTGCCCCAAACATCATCCGGTTAGCCCCCGTTGCTTTCTATACGACTTATACAGAGGTTTGGGAAAGTGTCCAGATCTTAAAAACGATCATGTTAGAGAAGAGCTACGAAAAATTTGAAAACAAGCGCGAGGTGGTTGCGTAACAGGTCCGACTTAGGTTGGACCTGTTTTTCTTTTGTAATACGCCTTTTACGGGATTTTCTTTCCATTATTGGGCACACTATCCGTACCTGTAGACAGTCTACATTCCATGGATAAGGGTGAGCAGCTTGAGCCAGTTTTTTCAAGCATGGAAAAAAAGAAAAGAAGCCCTCCAGTCAAAAGCGTTGGAGCAGCACTCCGACAAGAGCATGGAAAGCGTGTCCGATGTTGCGCTCACAACAAATTTGGAAGAAAACATCCAATTGATTCAAGCGCAGTTTGGAAAGTGTGATGATCTTGTCGTTCGTCGATTTCAAACGAAGACGAAGGCTCAAGCCGCTATCGTTTTTATAGATGGCATGGTGGATCGCAATGTCATCAGTGATTTTATTATTCGCTATATGACGACTCCTGATATCACCTATAATGATCCGGCGACAAATGAGCTGGATTTGACAGACAAACTGAGGCAGATCGTCCGAAATATTTTGTCTGGATGCGCGGTACTGATCATTGATGGGTGTCAAAATGCTTACTTGAATAATACGAGAGGTTGGGACAGGCGTTCGGTAGAAGAGCCTCAGACGGAATCAGTCGTACGAGGGCCACGCGATGGTTTTTGTGAGACATTGTGCGTGAATTCAGCCCTGATCCGTTTTCGTTTGAAGGACCCCAATCTCAGAGTGCGTCATATGGTGGTCGGTGAACGAACACAGACTGACGTTTACATCATGTACATCGAGGGTCTTGCGTATCCCCCGATGGTGGAGGAAGTGATTGCGCGAATAGAGAGTAATGTTCGTGTGGATTCTGTGCTGGAGAGCGGGTACATCGAACAAATGATCCAGGATCGGAGATGGTCCCCCTTCCCGCAAATTCAAAATACGGAGCGCCCTGACAAAGTAGTGGCCAATCTTTTGGAAGGGAAAGTAGGCATTCTGGTAGATGGTACTCCGTTCGGATTGATTGCTCCGGCTGTGTTTTCACAGTTTTATCAGAGTCCAGAGGATTATTACGAGCGATTTTATATCGCGACCTTAATTCGTTTCATTCGGATTATCAGTATCAGCATCGCTTTGTTGCTACCTTCTCTATATATCGCTTTTAGTTCATTTCATCCAGAGATGATCCCTTCTCGACTGGTCATTGCGATGGCGGCAGGGCGATCTACCGTTCCATTCCCTTCTTTAGTCGAAGCTCTGTTTATGGAGTTGGCCATTGAGATATTGAGGGAAGCGAGTGTGAGGCTGCCGGGGCCAATCGGTCCTACGATCGGGATTGTTGGAGCACTCGTGGTCGGAGAAGCAGCGGTAACGGCCGGGCTTGTCAGTCCTGTCATGGTGATTATCGTGGCTGTGACGACCATCGGCTCGTTCGCATCTCCGAGTTACAGTGCGGCGATTGCCATTCGGATGCTACGCTTTCCGGTTATGATTCTGGCAGGAATGTTTGGTCTATACGGTATTATGCTGTTTTTGATTGTCATCCTCATTCATTTGTCTTCACTGAAATCGTTTGGAGTACCCTATATGAGCCCGCTTAGTCCGCTCAACCTGAATGGAATGAAGGACTTGTTCTTACGGGCACCCCATCACATGATGAAGACAAGACCGATGATGTTTCATGTTCAAGATAAAATCCGGATCAGAGAGGAGGAGAACCAGAAATGAACAGGAGGGAGGGGCACAGCTGGCATCATAATCTATCGATGTGGCAGCAAATTTGTCTCATGACAAGTACCTTAATCGGTGTCGGCGTTTTGACCCTTCCTCGCACAACCAGTTCGAAATTATTTGAGGCAGGCTGGATCGCTCCTCTGATTGGCTCAGCAGGTGCTTATGTCTCCTTATGGTTAATTGTCAAATTGAGCAAGCGCTATCCAGGTGAAACCTTTATTGAATATAGTCATAAGGTGTGGGGATCTGCCAAACGGCCTTGGGTGGGCAAAGTTTTCAGCCTCCCCTGGATTTGTATCTATCTGGTATACCTGTATTTCTCCACGGCCGTCGTTTCGCGTGTATTTGGTGAAGTGGTTGTGACTTCCGTTCTTTTACAGACTCCGTTGGAAGTTATACTCATGTCAATGTTTTTATTGATACTATTTTTGTGCATGCATGAGGTGGAAGTAGTAGCACGAGTGAACGAGCTGCTGTTTCCTTTTATTATCTTTCCACTTCTTTTTATCGCGATTGCGTCGTTCCAAAAGGCGGAAATTGGGAATCTCCTGCCGATTAATCATGTGTCAATCCGTTCAATGGTAGCAGGAGTGTACGAAGGAATTTATTCCTATTCTGGTTTTGAAATTATGTTCGTCTTTTTCGCCTATGCGCAACAAAACACGAACAGGGAATTGGCGGGACTTTACAGTTTATTAATTGCAGCATCACTCTATATGTTAATTGTGGTTGCTGGTATTTCAGTGTTTGGTTACGAAGAGCTACAGAGGGTGACGTGGCCGACACTAGAATTGGTCAAGACGACGCAGGTGCCAGGATTGATCTTGGAACGATTGGAATCCGCTTTTTTGGCAGTGTGGGTATCGGCTGTTTTTACTACGGTAGCCAATGCGTATTACGTTGTTGTTTATTCATTGAGACAGTTGTTTCGTAAGGGAATCAGATTTCAAAGAATCGTGGCTACAGTCCTTCTCATCCCTTTATTCTTCTTTGCCCTCATTCCACAAAACATCATGGAAGTATTTAGGGTGGCGTCGTTGCTGGGATTGTCTAGCCTGGTCATTAATTTGCTGATCCCTGCTGTTTACTGGGGAGCAATCCTCATTCGTGACATGGTGACCCGACGAGAGGGGCGGAATATCGATGGGTAAATCTCTTAGATACTTCGCTTTGTTGATCATTTCTACCATCCTGCTGACAGGGTGCTGGGATAGACGTGAATTGGAAGAACGTGCATCGGTGTTGGCCATTGCGATAGATCAGGATGAAAAAAATGAAAATCTGTACAAAATGACCGTCCAAATTCCAATTCCTATGAAAATCGCTGGGAGTGGCGGGAAGGGTGGAGGAAATAATGCGGATGCCGTGAAAATCATGAGCGTGACAGGAAGAACGGTGACAGATGCTTCCAATAACTTGCAAATGCGGATGAACCAGCGATTGTTTCTTGGACATACCCGTATTCTTGCCGTAAGTGAGGAGGTCGCCAGAAAGGGAATCCAAGACATCATGGACAGTTTTCGTCGCGAACCGCAAATACGGCGACTTCTGTGGCCGATCGTCGTGAAGGGCAAAGCATCTACCTTGCTGGAGATAAAACCGAGAATCGAGCCGATTCCAGTCGTCTATATGATGGGGCTGATCGAAAATGGGATGAAATTAGGAAGAATTCCAGACCAAACGCTGGGCGACTATTTCAATCAGACCTCTAATCTAACCATGGAGCCGTTTTTGAATTATGTAGAGGCCAGAAAGAACGAGGTGAGCTGGAAAGGGGTTGCTGTTTTTCGCGGACACAAGATGGTGGGGATATTGGATCACATACAGTCATGGATATTGCTTCAGCTACGTAATGAAAAACCAGGTGGAGACATTGTCATTCCGTTGCCGAAAACCAAGAATGGATATGTGAGTTTTCGTCCGCATTTCGCAAAAAAAAAGGTGATCATTCACAAATCCTCTTCCGCTACCTATCATTGCGAGCTTCAAGGAGATATTGTCGAACTCACAGAAGACCTGAACATTCCTGCGGAGCAATTCATCTTACAAATGCAAACGCTTATTCAAAAAGAAATGGAAAATCGCGCAAAAAAACTATTGCAGCAATTACAAAAGCAGTACAATAGCGACATTTTGAAACTGGGCCTTACACTGCGTGCGAAGCATTACCAAGACTACTGGAAAACTCACAACTGGAAGAAAGATTTCAGGGATTTTCCGATTCGCGTTACATACACAATCAAGCTGCGCCGTCTTGGTATGGAAATGCAATAGGAGAGCGATCACTGTGGAGAATCAGAAACGTAATTTTGGTACCTGGCAACTGACAAGCATTATGGTCAGTTCGATGATCGGGGTGGGTATCCTCGTCATCCCGAGAACAGCAACCGAACTTCTTCATCAAATGGGGTGGGTGGGACCCATTGTAGGTGGTTTCATAGCGTCCATGGCTGTAGCGGCTATCGTTTATTTAGGCAACCAGTTTCCCGGTCTTACCTTTGTCGAATTTATGCCGAAGATATTTGGGGTTGCCATCGGTACCCTGTGTATATTTCTCTTCATTCTCTATCAGTTCCTCAATGCGGGAATCACAGCCAGATTGTTCGGGGAAGTCGTCGTGACCTCCGTATTACCGCAAACGCCACTGGAAGTAATAATCATCACGCTGCTGTTGTTGGTCATGTTTCTTTGTTGTCATGAGATTGAAGTGGTGGCAAGGGTAAATGAGCTGTTGATTCCTTTCCTCCTGTTGCCGTCTCTCTTGATTCCGCTCGTCTCCTTCATGAACGCAGATTGGTACAATTTATTGCCATTCCGATTCGAGTCATGGACAAATGTCATGAAAACGGGTCTGAATACGTATACGCTTTATACCGGATATGAGTTGTTAATGGTTTATTTTGCCTTCGCTATTCCCGGGGCAAGGCTAGGGGTAGCCAGCATGACAGGTATGAGTTTTGCTCTTGTCATTTATGTGATCACAGTTGTCGCAGGCATTACTGTATTTGGCTATGAAGAATTGCAGAGGCTGGTGTGGCCTACGCTTGAACTGGTCAAGGTAACGCAGAAAACCGGCTGGTTTTTGGAGCGTTTTGAGTCCGCCTTTCTCGCGATTTGGGTTGCTTCTGTATTTACAACGATCGGGAATATGCTGTACGCGACGATTTTTTCATTGCGGCGCTTGTTTCACAAAGGCATTCGTTTTCAGCAAATCACCGCGATTGTGATCATGGTGCCCCTTTTTTTCCTGACATTAGTGCCGCAAAATATAGTGGAGCTGTTTTCTTTTACACAGTATTTTACCAACATAGGATATTTGATCACCATCATCATCCCTATCTTGCTGGCAATCACCCAATTCATGCGCAATCAGTTCAACAAAGGTCGAGAAGTGAACAATGAAAAGGGAGGGACGTAATAGCCCCTCCCTTTGAAGCATGTTTGTTCGAAAAGAAGAAATGGTTAGATCGGCTTTTCGGCTTGTTCAGGCAAGTGTTCCGCGATAGTCGTAATCATGGATTGGCGTGAGGAAGCATCGCTGTTTTGCCACAGAACTTCAAACAAAACACCTAACCCCGGCAGTGTCTTCTCCTGACCGCTGGCGATGGCATCACTGATGGTCTCTTCCACTGCGTTTGGATCTGAGCCTTGCATTTTGTACATGATCGCTTGACGTAAATTGAGTGAGGCAATGTTCATGACCGTGCTTGCACCTCTCTTTTGAGAATGAATTCAAGAAATAGTATTTGTAAACGCTGATTTGTGCATACCATGCTTTTCGTACAAAACGTTCATGACCGTTTTGTGGGGGATGTTTTGGTTGTGCTATAATGCTTGTTATTGGTAAGTTCCGTAAAGGGGAAGATTAACATGTCCAAGCAATTTGCCATTATCGGGATGGGACGTTTTGGTTCTAGCGTGGCGAGAACGCTGTACGAGATGGATTATGAAGTGATGGGTATAGATGAGAACGAGGAGCGTATTAACGAAAATATTCAATACGTAACGCACGCGGTAGCAGCGGATTCTACGGATGAACGTGCCTTGAAGGAAATCGGCATCCGTAATTTCGATGTAGTCGTCGTGGCCATTGGGGTCGATATTCAGGCGAGCATCCTGACAGTTTTGACGCTGAAAGACTTGGGTGTCAAAAAGATCGTGGCAAAAGCACAGAATGAGCGTCATGGACAAGTATTGTACAAAGTGGGAGCTGACCGTGTCGTATTCCCTGAGCGTGACATGGGAGTTCGGGTCGCCCACAATCTGATCTCTTCGAATGTACTTGACTTTATTGAGCTGGCAGAGGATTACAGCGTGGCCGAGGTAGTCGTGTCGTCCAAGCTGGTCGGTCAAAACTTGCGGCAACTGGATATTCGGAAAAAATACGAGGTCAACGTTATTGCCATCAAAAGCGGAGATAAATTCAACATCGCTCCTAGCCCGGATGAAGTCATCCAATACGGCGACGTGCTTGTGGTGATCGGGAACAACAAAGACTTACGCGAATTTGAGGAGCGGGCATAGGTTTATGACAAATGAAATCATTACTTCGGTACAAAACCCACTGGTAAAGCGATTGCACCAGTTGCTGTCACGGAAAGGACGGGAAGAGCAGCAACGTTTTCTCGTGGAAGGGGCACACCTGGTAGAAGAGGCGTTAAAAAGCGGGGCGGAGGTAGTCACGGTTATTTACGATCAGCAGCGTGACATGGACCCAGCCTGCCAACGTGCTCTGGCTAATCATCCGGAAGCTGTCCAGGTCATTGCTGCATCAGAGGCAGTGTTGGCGAAGTTGTCCGAAACGAAGTCACCGCAAGGAATTGTGGCCGAAGTGAAAAAAACAGCAGCAGATTGGGCAAAATGGGTAGATAAGAAGAGAGAGGAACAAGGAAGCTTGCTACTCCTCTTTTTGGACGAAATACAAGACCCTGGCAACCTCGGTACGATTTTGCGCACAGCAGAAGCGGCAGCAGTAGATGGTGTCGTACTTGGAAGTGGCAGTGTCGATATTTACAATGGAAAAGTGGTACGGGCCACAATGGGGGCACTGTTCCGCATCCCAGTCTTTACGCAATCGTTAGTTGAGACGGCTGATGAATGGAAGGCAAAGGGAGGGAGAGTTCTCATTTCTTCTTTGGAGCAAAACAGTGTTGCCTATGACGAGGCTGATTATGCTGGTCTGACGGCAATGGTCATCGGCAATGAAGGAAGAGGCGTCTCCAAAGAGATGTTTGCCAAAGCCGATCAATTCGTCCACATTCCGCTTTACGGCGGAGCAGAGTCACTGAATGCGGCAGTCGCGGCAGGAATATTTGTCTATGAGGCACAGCGCAAAAGAAAAGATCGGCATGACTAGCCGATCTTTTGCTCGTTCTTTTTCTCTTTATACTCTTCACGCGCGAGTTGCCATTGATCTTGCGCCATCCGGATAATGCCGCTCTCGATGGTGTGGTTGCGAAACGCGAGTGCTTTGCCGAAATACTTGATGGCTAAATCATACTTTTCGAGCCTGCGATAGAGCTCACCAATCAAGTACAGCAAGCGGACTTCGGTCATTTCCTTGTCACCGCGTGTATAGTCAGAATGAATATACGATTGTTCATATTCTTCCACGGCCATATCGATAAAGCGCATTTCTTCCGCGACATTTTTCTCGAATCGATAAAGCCATGCAAGGCGCAAATACAGACCGGCTTTTACAGAATGGGGCTGATCCGTTATTTCAGCTGCGTAAATGGCAAGCTTGTAGCTGACAATGGCTTCTGGTACATGGCGAACCTTGCCAAAATCTTTTGGCTTCCATTTCGAGGAGATTTGTTCATCCACAATCTGCTTTTGCCAGGGGGCGAGCTTGTCCCGGAATTGATCCGTAAAAGCAAAGCCGCATTCAGGGCAGACATTGACGGTATATATAATGGGATTTAAAGATTGCTCTTTAAAAGTGGTATAAAAATCGCTGTCGCGATGGAGCATCGTCAACGTGCCGCTTCTGATTCTTTTGGTCGAAAAGGTCGCTTGGCAATGGCGGCAGATACTTGTCTTATCGTAAAGGGCGGAAACATTATCAATCATGTCAAAATCCCCTTTCGAATGGGTAACATACACATGAAAACACTCTCTGGATATGTAACATTTGTGGAATTGAAAGTTCTCTCTTGTTGCGCTATAATTTTCCTTACGTCATAATTATACCGTAAAGCGATGACGGAGACTAGTACGCAGGACCTATCTGTTTTTCAGGGAGAAGATGTCACAGACTGCGAGCATCTTAAACATGATAGCTGCCGAATTCACTCCAAAGCCGCACTCTGAACCGCTTTTCGCGCAGTAGGAGCAGCCGGGTCATACCCGTTACCAATGATCTGAAGTGAGACAAATGTCTCTTTCCACTAGTGATATTGTCATGGATTTGTCACAGGGCGGAAGCGAATTGTCTAACAAGGGTGGTACCGCGAGAAAAAAGTAACTCGTCCCTTTTTGAGGGGCGGGTTTTTCTTTTTCCAAAACAGAAATAAAGGAGCGATTCGAAGTGCAAACTCGGTTGCAAGAAATGAAAGAGTCCGCACTGGGCCAAATCAGCCAAGTGACAGAAGCCGCACAACTTCAGGATTTGCGCGTCAAATACCTGGGGAAAAAGGGTGGGTTGACAGAACTGCTGCGCGGCATGGGCGGCTTGTCCCCAGAAGAGCGTCCAGTTGTCGGTCAGCTGGTAAACGAAGTAAGGGAAGCGCTCGAGGCAGCGTTCTCTGGCAAACAAAAAGCATTTGAAGAGGCAGCTCTGAATGCCAAGCTTTCTTCTCAAACGATCGATGTAACACTGCCAGGACGTCCAGTACCAGCAGGCACCATGCACCCGCTTTCTCGGATCATTGAAGAGATCGAAGACATCTTCATCGGTCTGGGCTTTGAGGTGGCAGAAGGTCCTGAGGTAGAAATGGACCACTTCAACTTCGAAATGCTGAACCTGCCAAAAGATCACCCGGCACGCGATATGCAAGATACGTTCTACGTCACGGAAGAGCTACTGCTCCGTACGCAGACATCTCCTGTGCAAGCACGTACGATGTTGAAAAAAGAAGGCAAGACTCCACTCAAAATGATCTGTCCGGGTAAAGTGTATCGCCGCGATGATGACGATGCGACACACTCCCACCAATTCACGCAGATCGAGGGTCTCGTGATTGATAAAAAAATCGGGATGAGTGACTTGAAAGGTACCCTCTTGACTTTTGCCCGTCAAATGTTTGGAGAAAACCAGCAAATTCGTCTGCGCCCAAGCTTCTTCCCGTTCACGGAGCCTTCCGTAGAAGTAGACCTGCAATGCTTCAACTGCGGTGGTCACGGTTGCCGTGTATGTAAGCAAACAGGCTGGATCGAGATTTTGGGTGCTGGTATGGTACATCCGCGCGTACTGGAAATGGCCGGTTACAACCCTGAGGAAGTCAGCGGCTTTGCATTCGGTATGGGTGTAGAACGAATTGCGATGCTCAAATACGCGGTAGAGGACATCCGCCATTTTTATACCAACGACGTTCGTTTCCTGCGTCAGTTCAATCGAGGCTAGAGAGGAGAGGCAAAGATGAAGGTATCATACCAATGGTTATCTGAATACGTCGATCTGAGTGGAACGACGCCCCAGGAGCTGGCTGAAAAGCTGACTCGCAGCGGGATTGAAGTAGACGCAGTTGAATCGCGCAACGCAGGTGTATCTGGTGTTGTGATCGGTTATGTAAAAGAACGCAGCAAGCATCCGGACGCAGACCGTCTCAACGTATGCGTCGTTGATGCGGGACAAGGAGAAGACCTGCAAATCGTTTGTGGAGCAGCGAACGTAGACAAGGGACAAAAAGTTCTCGTCGCCCTGATCGGTGCGAAGCTCCCTGGAGGTCTAAACATCAAGCGTTCCAAGCTGCGCGGTGTAGAATCCCAAGGGATGATCTGCTCTGCAAAAGAATTGGGTTTAAACGACAAGCTTCTGGCAAAAGATCAGCAAGAGGGCATTATGGTTCTGCCAGCGGATGCGGAAATCGGTATGGATGCCGTTTCGTACCTCGGCTTGGATGACTATGTGCTGGAATTGGGATTGACGCCGAACCGTTCGGATTGCTTGAGCATGCTGGGGGTTGCTTACGAGGTAGCCGCTATTTTGGGTAAAGAAGTGGTATTCCCACAAATCGAGCTGACCGAAAACGGTGGCGACAACCCGGTCCAGGTTAAGATCGAAGCGACGAATGAAAGTCATCAATACCACGGTCGTCACTTCACCAACGCCAAAATCGCGACATCTCCGCAATGGATGAAAAATCGCCTGATGGCAGCGGGAGTTCGTCCGATCAACAACGTGGTAGACGTGACCAACTATGTCCTGCTCGAGTACGGTCAGCCACTGCATGCTTTCGATGCGACACAGGTAGCTGATCGCTCTATTGTCGTTCGACTGGCAAACGAGGGCGAAAAGCTCGTGACATTGGATGATCAAGAGCGCACGCTGGATGAGCAAACCTTGCTGATTGCCGACCAGACCAAAGGCTTGGCGATCGCAGGGGTCATGGGCGGAGCTAACTCCGAAATCACTGATGAGACGAGTGAAATCATTCTCGAAGCAGCTTGGTTCACACCAAAAACAGTGCGCCGCACAGCTCGTATGCTCGGCATGCGTACAGAAGGCTGCGTACGTTGGGAAAAAGGCGTTGACCAAGCGCGTGTGCAGGAAGCGGGAGAGCGCGCTGCTGCGCTGATTCAGCAATTGTCCGACGCAACGGTATCCAAAGGAATCAGTTCCGCTGTTGTAAGCAAAGCTGCGCCTGCTGTTGTTTCGGTTACACTTGCAAAAATTAATCAGCATCTCGGAACCGACATGTCGGCTTCTGATGTATCGCCGATTTTCGAGCGTCTGCAATTCCCGTATGAAGTAGCGGGCGACAAATGGACGGTAACCGTTCCAACGAGACGTGGCGACATTACGCTGCCAGAGGATTTGGTGGAAGAGGTTGCACGTCTGTACGGCTACGACAACATTCCGACCAGCTTGCCTTCTGGTTCGACCACACAAGGACAGTTGACAAAAGAACAGCAATTGCGCCGTACGATCCGTCATCATTTGATTGGTACCGGTATGAATGAAGCGATTTCCTATGCACTGGTTCATCCAGATCGTGTCGAGGCAGTAGCGGGTCTGCATCAGGAAAAAGTAAACCCTGTTGCGCTCATGATGCCAATGAGTGAAGATCATAGCGTTCTGCGCACGAGCTTGATTCCAAGCCTCTTGGAAACAGTGGCATACAATAAAAACCGTCAAAACCACGATGTTGCGATTTTCGAATTGGGCCGTGTGTTCTTGACAAAAGAAGAAACGCTCACACAGCTTCCAGAAGAGCGTCTGTATGTAGCGGGTGCGTTGACTGGACAACTGCTCGCACAAAACTGGATGGGCGCCAAACAGCCTGTTGATTTCTTCCAAACAAAAGGGATTGCGGAATCACTTTTCGCTCGTTTGGGTATCCAAGCTGCCGAGTACAAAGCTGTCCAGGACATCGCAGGTATGCACCCAGGACGTACCGCAGAAGTATGGGTAGGGGAAAAACGTCTGGGCTATCTGGGGCAAGTTCATCCGGGCACAGAAAAAGCTTATGATCTGTCCGAAACGTACGTATTCCAGTTTGATGTAGCTGCTTTGATTGATGTAGCTGCCGAGGTAGGCCATTACAATCAGCTGCCAAAATCCCCGGCGGTAACGCGTGACTTGGCTCTCGTTGTCGATCGCA
This sequence comes from Brevibacillus brevis, assembly GCF_022026395.1. NCBI lineage: Bacteria > Bacillati > Bacillota > Bacilli > Caryophanales > Paenibacillaceae > Brevibacillus > Brevibacillus brevis. Next base: position 1,720,106 of record NZ_CP041767.1, read on the forward strand.
GTGTAGCTGCTGGTGTATTGGAAGCAACGATTCGTGAAGCGGCAGGCGAACTGCTTGAGTCCGTAACCCTATTCGATGTATACATGGGTGAACGTATTGCTCAAGATAAGAAGAGCATGGCATTTGCCCTGGTATTCCGTCACGCCGAGCGTACCTTGCAGGACGAAGAGATTCAACAAGTGACTACTGCTGTCATTGACGCCTTGAAAAACAAAACTGGTGCTGAACTGCGCATGTAACACAGCTTGACGAACTCTGACATTTTCAGTAACCTAAAAAAGGATAATGTAGAGCAAAGGTCGCAGTAGGGAGGTACCTCTCGTGCAAGGTGATGGGAAAAATCGTTTGACGGTGGACATCTTTGGCCAACAATACCGGCTCAGTGGCAAGGCAAGTGTCAATCACATACGCATGGTGGCCGGTTTCGTTGATGACAAGATGAACGAAATCGCAAACGGCAACCATCGACTGGATACTGCCAAAATTGCCGTACTTTCTGCAGTCAATATTGCGGATGAATACTTCCGCTTGCGTCAGGAGTACGAAGAACTGCTGAAAATCATTCAGGAAGAGGCAAAGGCTAAACCGATAGATTAAGGAAAAGAGGGGCTTAAGTGCCTCTCTTTTTACGTTTTGGGTAAAATGAGAAGAGCCACCCCGTTTTTAAAGGGATGGCTCTTTGGCGTATTCTGCCTATGTCTCCTGCTTGTTCCTGGCATCTCCATTGCGCAAATCCATATGGGTTTTGATCGGGATAAACAAGTCGATGATCCCGATCACCAAGGAAGCAAGAAGCGCGCCAAGAATCGTTACGCGGAAGCCAGAGACGATGAACTGAGTGAGATAAATCACGACGGCACTGACCAAGAAGCCGATAATACCACGATTGTACGGCGAAATTCGATCTCCGAAAATGGCTTCTACGGCCCAGCCAATTAGTGCAATGACAACGGCCGCGAGCAGAGCTGTCCAAAAACTGCTAACCGAAAAGCCGGGGACCAGAAAGCCGACAAACATCAGGACTACGGCAGCGACGATAAAGCGGACGATATGGCGCATGATCGTCATGTGTACTCCTCCTTTAGGGTTGTTTCACCTTTCATTCTCTCACGCAAAGAGTGGAACTATGCCAAGCGAAGACGTGTAAATTTATCCTTCGCCCGTGGTTCCTTTCCGGTGCAATCCGGGCCCAAGTTTTCTAAGCTTCGCTGCCATGCTATAATGGGGAGATCGTAATGATTGCCGGTATAGACCGTCGCTCCCGCCCGCACGGTACAACGGTCGCCGCTGGATAAAGAAGGAGGAGCACAGTGGAACAACGGGTTTTAAAGACGTTAGAATACGATAAAATAGTCGCCCTGTTGATTGACAAGGCATCTTGCACATATGGAAAAGAAAAAGCATCAGAGCTGGTTCCTTTTTTACGCTTGGATGAAGTCATAACCGCTCAGCAAGGGACTGAACAAGCTGCAACTGTGTTACGCCTAAAGGGCAGCGTGCCTCTCGGTGGCATTCGCGATATCCGCGGCCCCGTACAGCGCGCCAGATTGAATGCTATGCTGGCCCCGATGGAATTGCTAGATATCGCCAGCACCGTTATGGCCGGACGCAGACTCAAAACGTTTTTGCTCGATATGTGTGAAGATCACGAGCTGCCATTATTACAACAGCAGGCAGAGCGTATTGAGGGCCTGCGCGAGTTGGAAACCGAAATTCGCCGCTGTATTGATGAAAACGGCGATATTTTGGACAGCGCGAGTCTTGAACTGCGACAGGTACGTCAGGAAATTAGACAACTCGAGTCGCGCATTCGCGAAAAACTCGATCAAATGACACGCTCGTCTACTTACCAAAAAATGCTGATGGAAAACATCGTTACAATTCGTGGGGATCGTTTCGTCATTCCGGTAAAGCAAGAGTATCGTTCTGTATTTGGTGGAATTGTTCATGATCAGTCGGCATCTGGGGCGACGCTCTTTATCGAGCCGGAAGTGATCGTCGAGATGAACAACAAGCTTCGCGAGCTTCGCTTGCGAGAGGAACGTGAAGTAGAGCGCATTCTGTACGTGTTGACGGAGCAAGTATCCTTTGCGGTAGAGGCTTTGGTCGAGAATACAGAAGCACTGACAGAGCTCGATTTTATGTTTGCCAAGGCTCAGCTTGCCTGGAGCATGAAGGCGATTTGTCCACGCATCAATGATCGCGGCTACGTAAACATGCGAAAAGCGCGTCATCCACTTATTCCACGAGAAGTTGTCGTTCCTGTAGATGTGGAGCTAGGCGGAGAGTATCAGGCGATTGTTGTGACAGGTCCGAATACAGGGGGGAAAACCGTTTCCCTCAAAACAATCGGACTGCTGTCCTTGATGACGATGGCGGGCTTGCATATTCCGGCAGAGGAAGAGAGCGAGATGACTGTTTTCTCTTCCGTTTTTGCCGATATCGGGGATGAGCAATCCATCGAGCAGAGCCTGTCTACATTCTCGAGCCATATGACCAATATTATTCAAATCTTGGCGAAAATGGACGACAAGAGCTTGGTGTTGTTTGACGAGCTAGGCGCAGGAACAGACCCGACAGAGGGTGCTGCTTTGGCCATGTCCATCATTGACCATGTGATTGATTCCGGCGCGAGATTGGTTGCAACGACTCACTACAGTGAATTGAAGGCGTATGCCTACGATAGACCCGAGGTCATCAACGCCAGCGTAGAATTTGACGTACAGACGCTGCGTCCTACTTATCGCTTGCTCATCGGGGTGCCGGGCCGATCCAATGCGTTTGCTATCGCAAGACGTCTGGGATTGCCGGAACACATCATTGATGTAGCGCGCGGCTCGATCAGTGAAGAAGACAATCAGGTCGAGAGCATGATCGCTTCGCTGGAGCGTAACCGCAAGTCGGCGGAAGCAGACAGGTTGGCGGCAAAAGCGGCACGCGAGGAAGCAGAAGTGCTGCGTAGACAGCTGGAAGAAGAGCGCGCGCAATTTGCGGAAGAGAAGAACAAACGAATGGAGCGGGCAGAGGACGAAGCGCGAATTGCCGTCCAACTCGCAAAAGAAGAAGCGGAAACGATCATTCGCGAGCTGCGCGAAATGATGGCAGAAGGCATGGAAATCAAGGAGCATCGTCTCATCGATGCGAAGAAGCGCTTGGGCAATGCCGTTCTTGAGCTGGAGAAGGAAAAGGTGAAGAAGCCGGCAAAAGCAGTTCGTGCCACACAGATCAAGGTGGGCGACGAAGTAATGGTGACGAGCTTCGGACAAAAAGGAACCGTGCTGGAAAAGGTAAACAATGAAGAATTCCTCGTGCAGATCGGAATCATGAAAATGAAAGTGAAGCGCGATGATATGCATGTACAAAACTCGATCCAGCAAAAACCACAAGCAGCTCCGTATACCTCTGTGAAGCGTCGCAGTGACAATATCAAGATGGATCTCGACTTGCGCGGCTACAACGTTGAGGACAGCATTCGGGAAATCGATCAGTTTTTAGATGATGCGCTGTTGGCAGGCTTGCACTCGGTTTCCATTATTCACGGACACGGGACAGGGGTACTGCGCAAAGGCGTGCACGAGTATTTGAGAAACCATCGTAATGTAAAATCCTTCCGCTTAGGTGGTCAAGGAGAAGGCGGCGTAGGTGCTACCATTGCCGAATTAAAATAAGAGGTCGGGAGGGACATATGGAAAGCCTTCTACACAATCCATATTTTGCAACTGCAGCTTATTTTACTGTGTCTGGACTGGCGATGGTTTTATTCTTAGCCATTTTTGAACTGGTGACGCGTTATCGTGTTTGGGAAGAATTGAAGCGTGGGAACATGGCAGTAGCAATGGCAACGGGCGGGAAAATTTTTGGGATCGCGAACGTTTTCCGTTATTCCATTCAGGCGCATTTGTCTTTGGGCGAAGCGTTGATTTGGGCGACCTTCGGATTTTTCTTGTTGTTGTCTGCTTACTTCATTTTTGAATTCATGACCCCTACGTTTAATGTTGATCAGGAAATTGCAAAAGATAACAGGGCCATTGGTTTTATTGCGATGGTCCTGTCCATCGGTTTTTCGTATATCATAGGGGCATCCTTGCCTCGTTAGACGGGTTGAACGATATTTCAAACGAGAGTATAATTTGATTTGGCGAAAGAGTACCAAACTATTCTGCCCAATCAACGTCCTTTTTACGAAAAAGAGGACAAGCCAAGATTGTATGGGGGAGGAACAGCCTTGGAAACGTTGTACAAGGTCCTCATCGGATTGTGTGTGCTTTTTATCGCTGCAGGTGTTTACTACCTGTCCTAAAAATATAACGCAAGTTGGTCGCGTGACTTCTACAGTCATACGGACCTTACTTGGAGTATGTGAAAGAGGAGATACGCAATGACTCAACCTGTACGCGTAGCTGTTGTGGGATTGGGGTTTGTAGGCTTGCCGTTGGCGCTTACCTATGCCATGAAAGGAGCAAACGTCATCGGTATTGACGTCTTACCGCATGTCGTCGATGAGATCAATGCGGCACATTCCCATCACCTGGAGTCCTATCAGGGGAAAACGTTGCCAGAGATCCTCAAAGAGCAGATTGAAGCAAAACGCTTCCGTGCAACGTCCTCCTACGAGGAAGCGGCAGCGGAAGTCCATAACTATATTGTAACAGTCGGATTGCCTGTTCATAACGGCGATCCTGATCTCGGACCGCTGAAAAGCTGTGCGCAATCGCTTGGTCGTGTACTGAAAAAAGGCGATACCATCATGATCCGCAGTACCGTCGTACCAGGAACGACAGAAGACGTGATTCTGCCGATTTTGGAGGAAACAAGCGGTCTTGTTGCGGGTGTCGATTTCTACCTGACATATTGCTCGGAGCGAATTGCAGAAGGCCGTGCTTTTGAAGAGTTCATCCACATGCCGCTCGTTTTGGGAGGCATCAACGAGCAAAGCGCCGAAAAAGGAAAAGAGTTGCTGTCCTTCATCAGCGAGACGGACATCACGATCACGGATATCCGTGTAGTCGAGACAGCAAAAGTCATCGAGAACATCCAGCGTGATGTGAACATTGCGATGGTACAGGAATTTGCTCGTTTCTCCGAGGCATTTGGCATCGATACGTTCGAGTTGATCAAGGTTGCCAATACGCACACGCGTGTAAACCTGTTATCGCCAGGACCGGGTGTAGGCGGCTTCTGCTTGCCGAATGCACTGTACTACTTGCAGCCTAAGGCACGTGAATTGGAAGTAAACCTGCCGATTCTGCAATTGGCTCGCAACACGAATGATGCAGTCCCTGATGTGTTGATCGGAATGCTCGAGCAAGCCTTGAAAAATAATGGCAAGACATTGGCAGGAAGCCGCGTAGCTGTATTGGGAATGGCGATGAAAGACTTTTCCAATGACGACCGCGTAAGCCCTGTCCATGACCTGATTAAGCTGCTCATGGCAAAAGGAGTAGACGTTCGTTCGTACGATCCGGCTGTTCCGACTGTGTATGATCACAAGGTTGACAGTTTGGACAAAGCAGTGAATGGAGCAGATGCGTTGTTCCTGACTGCTGTACAAAAGGAATTTGCTGAGGCGGATTGGGCTCATGTTGCCGAAAAGATGGCTGACGCGCCGATCCTCTTCGACACGAAGAACCGCATCCCGCGTGACCTTGTTAGCAAGGCGACTGTGGTGCGCATTTAATTCTTGAACAAGTTCCACTGATTTGAATGCCAAAACCTCTCTAAACGCACGTAAAAGCGTTTGGAGAGGTTTTTTTCATAAAGTAGTGAACCATATTGAACGAGAGAGCCAATACAAGGTGTATACAATTTCAGGGGGCCCTCCGATGAATGATCAAATGTTAGAACTGTGGCTGGACCGTTTGCGTGATGGAGATCAAGAAGCTTTTGAGGTGATCTACAGCATGACGCGGACAAAAATTTACGGTACCGTAGCAGCCATGGTCACGAATAAAGAAGATGTTCATGATATTGTAAGCGAAATTTACTATCAGCTATGGAGATCACTGCCTGCTTATGATCGCAAGCGTCCGTTTCTGTTCTGGGTGAATGGGATTGTCATTAGACAGGTGAAAAACTGGCGAAGACAGATTTGGAGAAGATTCCGTCTGTTAGAACGAAAACAGAGCTTGGAAGAAGAGAAACATGTCGAAACGCCGGATGAGCCAATGCTTGCGATGGAATCTGCCACAGAGATGCAGCAAGCAATCCAAATGCTGCCGTTCAAGCTGCGGATCGTCGTCATTTATCGGTATTACTACGATTATACGTACGACCAGATTGCCGAACTGCTGCAAATACCTGTGGGGACAGCAAAATCGAGAAATCATCTGGCATTAAAGCGAATCCGCGAGTGGATTGACGTTGAATGGAATGAGGAGGAACTCCAAACATGTCTATCGAAAAAATCATAAAACAGTCTCTCACCAAACAAATAGACGAGACCACGATCCCTGATGAACTCGATCAGCGCGTAAGGCAGTCCTTTCATCGCTATCACGAAAAAAAGGAGACTGTAACGATGAAGAAAAAATTAGTTATGATGGGATTAATTGCTGCTATTATACTGCCGACTGGAGTATATGCGGCTTTAAATGGAACCTCTTATTTTGCAGACAATCCAAAAGACTTGAACGGTTTGGTGGGTGAAGAGGTTAAGCGAGCAGCGGCAGAAGGGTTGTCCATTCCGATCGATCAAAAAATTACCGATCAGGGGATTACGATTCATTTTACGGAAGTGTATGCGGAAGATAGCAAGGTTCTGCTGCACTATCGCATTGAACAACAAAATGGAGAACTGGTGCCTTTCGAATTCGATACGACAGGTTTAGATGTGGTAGGCGAAGCAAATGGCAATCCCATGTACCAGGATAAAGGCTTGGAAGGTCCAAGTGTCCTAAACTTTTTCGGAACCAAAGAGGATACTATGCCTTTCTACTTAACAGATGAATCCGGTAAGGAACTAGAGGTGGGAATAGCCGATCATAACAAGCCAGAGGGCGTTCTTGCCTTCACCTCGCGTGAATCCAAGCTACCACAACCACTCACCTTAAATATCGATGTGAACCGGATCGGCAAAACAAAGGGCAACTGGAAGGGACAGTTTATTGTGGACCAGAGCAAAGCCAAAGAAGCAACAGAGGCTGCGAAGTAGGAGAAAAAAATTCGGTCACGTATAATAAGCCTCGTAAATGGCAATAGTAACCGAGGTAAGACAATATTTCAAATGTCATGTAAGGGTTACATGCTAGGAGGCAAAAATGGAACGTGGAAGAGTAAAGTGGTTCAACAGTGAAAAAGGTTTCGGTTTTATCGAGCGTGATGGTGGAGATGACGTATTCGTCCATTTCTCCGCAATTCAGGGCGAAGGGTACAAATCCTTGGACGAAGGGCAAGAGG